>CAUJCX010000047.1 GCA_963169235.1 Actinomycetota bacterium
GACCGGGGCGCACTCGATCCGGGCCAGGCCGCCGCGTGCCAGGCGGCCGCCCGCCGCGCCGCGGACGGTGAGCTCGACCCAGGCGAGCCGCCGGCGCGAATCCACGGCGACCTGTGGTCGGGCAACGTCATGTGGACGCCCACGGGCGTCGTGCTGATCGACCCCGCC
This sequence comes from Actinomycetota bacterium, assembly GCA_963169235.1. Classification (GTDB taxonomy): domain Bacteria; phylum Actinomycetota; class Thermoleophilia; order Miltoncostaeales; family Miltoncostaeaceae; genus JAGQUM01. The sequence goes on from CAUJCX010000047.1 coordinate 169, forward strand.
GCGCACGGGGGCCACCGCGAGACCGACCTGGCGATGCTCGTGCTCTTCGGCTGCCCGCACTTGGACGACGTCGTGGCGGCGTACGACGACGTGGCGCCCCCAGCGCCCGGACGCGACGAACGGCGCGGCCTGCACACGCTGCATCCGCTGCTGGTGCACGCGGCGCTCTTCGGCGGCGGGTACGGCGCGCGGGCCGCCGCAGAGGCACGGGCGTACGCCTGACCCGGGGCTCATGTCCGCGGCCGCCGCTGCCGAGGTACGGACCGACGTCCCCCCTCTGCACAGGTGCCCATGAAGATCCTGTTCATCGCGAACGGCAACTATCTCGACTACCAGAACGACGCGCTCCTGATCGGCTTGAAGGAGCTGTACGGCGGCGAGGTGGTGGACCCGCTGCGGCACTGGCACATCTACGACACGTTCCCCGAGGAGGAGACCCACCGGCTCTACGGACGCGGCATGACCATCAGCCGTTCCGTGGCCGACGTGGCGGTCGACCGCGGCAACATCGAGGACAAGATCCGCGCGGGGTTCTTCGACCTGATCGTGTACGGATCGATCGCGCGCAACTTCCAGCTGATCGAGATGGTCGGCGAGTACTACCCCGGGCACCGCGTGGCGATGGTGGACGGCGAGGACGACCCATGGATCCGGCCGGTCATCGGCCTCGGCATGCAGTACTTCAAGCGCGAGCTGATGGACTGGAAGTGGACGACCGTGCCGGTGTGGCCGATCCAGTTCGGGTTCCCCACCAGAAAAGTCAACTTCGCCGAGCCCAAGACCCGCGACTTCGCCATCTGCGATCCGCGGGACACCAGCACGTACATCTACGACGACGAGGCCTCGTACTTCCGCGGGTACGGCGAGGCGCGGTTCGGCGTCACCACCAAGAAGGCGGGGTGGGACTGCCTGCGGCACTACGAGATCCTGGGCAACGGCTGCATCCCGCTGTTCCTCGACGTGGCCGAGTGTCCCAACGGCACCCTCGCGTCGTTCCCCAAGGAACGCTGCCTTCAGGTGGTGCGTGAGATCGACGCCGGCGAACCTCCGGCCGAGGTCTACGACCGCCACATCGACTACTTCCGCACGTTCACCGAGGAGCACCTCACAACGCGGGCGCTGGCCACGCGGTTCATGGAGAACATCGCGGCGGGCGCGGCGATGTTCGGCGACACGCTCGACATCACGCCGACCGTCGCGCCCGCGTCGGGCGCCGAGCGCGAGGCCGCGTGAAGATCTACGTCCAGATCGGAGCGTGCGTCGGCGATCGGGACACCGCGTTCGAGGGCCGGGACGGATTCAGCGAGTACGTGAAGTCCCGCACCATCGCGCCGGACGACCGCATCCTGCTGGTGGAGCCGAACCCGGTACACCTCCCCGCGCTGGCCCGCGCCTGGCGGCGCTACTCGCAGGCGGAGATCTACGCGATCGGCATCTGCCCGCCATCCGCCGCCGCGCGGTCGCTCACGTTCTACTACGCGGCCGAGGACGGCCCGACGTTCCACGTGTTCTCGTTGGACCCGCAGCACGTGCGCAACCACTACCCCGACGCCGAGCTGCTTCAGACCACGGTGGAGTGTCTGTCGCTCAACGAGTTCCTCGACGAGGCCGTCGGTGGTGCGCCCATCGCGCTCCTCAGCCTCGACATCGAGGGCATCGACGCCGAGGTCATCCTGTCGACGGACTGGAGCCGCGTCGACTGTGAGCTCCTGTCGTTCGAGCACCTGCACCTCGGGGAGCGGCGCGGCGCCGTCGCGGAGCACCTTGAGGCCCATGGGTTCGGCTTCCTCGGCCGCGGCGTCGACCACATCGGTTGCGACCACCTGTACGGGCGCAGCGACGTCGCCATCCACTGACGGACGGGCGTCGTGCGGCGCCCCCCGTCTGGCGCGGCGTGCAAGGATGCACGGATGGCCGAGCTGATCTGGACGACCCCCCCGCAACGCTTGCGCGAGCCCGTGGTCGTGACCGCGTTCCGCGGCTGGAACGACGCGGCGTCGGCGGCGTCCGGCGCCGTGGCATACCTGGCCGACCGCCACGAAGCCCGGGTCACGGCGCGGCTCGACCCGGAGGACTTCTTCGACTTCCAGGTGTCGCGACCCCACATCGACCTGTCCGAGGGCGGGGAAGGCTCGGTGTCGTGGCCCGAGGTGGACGTCATGGCCGCCCAGCCCGACGCGCTCACCCGCGACCTGGTGCTGATCTCGGGGCCCGAGCCGTCCATGCGCTGGCGCACGTTCTGCGCGCTGCTCCTGGACGCCGCGGAGGCCCTCGGCGCCACCACGGTCGTCACGCTGGGGTCGCTGCTGGCCGACGTCCCCCACACGCGTCCGGTGCGGCTGACGGGCATCAGCACCGACCCCGGCCTGCTCGCGTCGCTGGGCACCGTTCCGCCCCAGTACGTGGGCCCCACCGGCATCACCGGCATCTTCCACGGCTACGCCGAGAAGCGCGGTCTCGAGGCGGTGTCGTTCTGGGCGCCGTCGTCGCACTACGCGGCGGGCGTCAGCAACGCGAAGGCGAGCATGGCGCTGCTGCGGGCCGCCGAGACGGTGACGGGGCTCGATCTGGGCGCCGCGGGGCTGCAGGCCGCCGCGCTGGCGTACGAGCAGCAGGTGACCCACGCGGTGTCGTCCGACCAGCGGCTGCGCACGCTGGTGGAGCAGCTGGAGGCCGCCGCCGACACCGAGCCGGTCGACACGGGGCCGCTGCCGTCCGGCGACGATCTGGCGGCGGAGCTGGAGCGTTACCTGCGTGAGGCCGACGGCGAGTAGCGCCTGACCGTACGGCGGCCGCGACCGCGGTACGGGGCCCCCGCGGGCGCCCGGGGCTAGAGTCCGCACACGATGGCCATCCGCGTGTCCCAGCGCCTCGAGCGCATTCCCCGGTACGAGCCGGGGATGTCCACGGCCGAGGCGCTCGCGCGGTACGGCGTCACCGACGCCGTCAAGCTGTCGTCCAACGAGTCGCCGTTCGGCCCGCTCGACGGGGTCGAGGCGGCCGTCGCGGACGCGATGGCGGGCGTCAACCGTTACCCGGACGGCGGCGGGCGCGCGCTCAAGGAGCGGATCGCCGACCTGCACGGGGTGGACGCGTCGCAGGTGGTGCTGGGCAACGGGTCCGGCGAGATCATCCTGATGGCCGGCCAGGCCCTGCTCGACGCCGGCACATCCGTGGTGTACCCCGACCCGTCGTTCGCGCTCTACGCCCACCTGGCCCACGCCGCGGGGGCCGACGCGGAGGCCGTGCCGCTGGACGACGACGGCCGCAACGACGTGTGGTCGATGGCCGCCGCCGTCGACGAGCGGACGCGGCTGGTGGTGCTGTGCTCGCCCAACAACCCCACGGGGGCGTACGTGCCGGCCGCCGATATCGAGGCGCTGCTGGACGCGATCCCCGAGGACGTCGCGGTGCTGGTGGACGAGGCCTACCACGACTTCGTCACCGAGCTAGACCGCGGCCGCGTGCTCAGCATGGCGCGCACGCGCCCCAACCTGATGCTCACCCGCACGTTCAGCAAGGCGTTCGGCCTGCCGGGCGTGCGCGTCGGCTACGGCATCGGATCGCGCGCGTGGGTGGACGCCATCGAACGGGTGCGCCCGCCGTTCAACGTGTCGTCGGTGGCGCAGGCCGCGGCGCTCGCCGCCCTCGCGCGCCTGGGCCCGCTGGATGAGCGCGTGCGCACGCTGGTGGCCGAGCGCGAGCGCGTCCAAGCGGCGCTGGCCGCCCGGGGCGTGCCCTTTACCCCCAGCCAGGCCAACTTTATCCTGGTGGGGCCGTTCGACCGCGGGGAGGACGACGCGCCGGTGCACCAGCAGTTGCTGCGCCAGGGCGTGATCGTGCGCGACGGGGCGGCGCTGGGGGTTCCCGGCCACATCCGGGTGACGGTCGGCGACCCCGGCCAGAACGACACTTTCCTCACCGCACTGGACGCGGTACAGGCGTCGCCTCGGCGACAGGACAACACCAACACCGCCGCTCTGGCGGGCAAGGAAGGACGGCAGCCACGTTGATGATCGTGATGAAGGGCGACGCAACGGAACAGCAGGTCGCCGCGGTGATCGAGCGCATCGAGCGCGCGGGCGCCCGGGCGCACGTGAGCGCGGGTGAGTTCGTCACGGTCATCGGTGCCATCGGCGACGACCGCGAGCTGATCGCCGCTCTCGACATCGAGGGCGAGGGTGGCGTCGAGCGCGTGGTGCCCATCCTGAAGCCGTACAAGCTGGTGTCGAAGGACTTCCGCGGCGACGCCCCGGTCGAGATCGCCGGCCGCCTGGTGGGCGGCGACAACTTCTGCCTCATCGCGGGCCCGTGCACGGTCGAGAGCCGCGCCCAGACGCTCGACACGGCCGACGTGGTGAAGTCGGTGGGCGCCACCATGCTGCGTGGCGGCGCGTTCAAGCCGCGTTCGTCGCCGTACACGTTCCAGGGGCTCGGCCGCGAGGCGCTCACCATCCTGGCCGAGGCCCGCGAGCGCACCGGGCTGCCCATCGTCACCGAGGTCATGGACGTGCGCCAGATCGAGGACGTGGTCGAGGTGGCCGACGTCATCCAGCTGGGCGCCCGCAACATGCAGAACTTCGACCTGCTGAAGGAGGTCGGGCGCACCGGCACGGCGGTGCTGCTGAAGCGCGGGATGTCGGCCACGTGCGAGGAGTGGCTCCTGTCGGCCGAGTACATCGCGCGCGAGGGCAACGAGCGCATCCTCCTGTGCGAGCGCGGCATCCGCACGTTCGAGACCGGCGCGTACCGCTCGACGCTCGACATCGGCGCCGTCCCCGCCGTGAAGCAGGTGTCGGGCCTGCCGGTGATCGTCGACCCGTCCCACGCCGCGGGCAAGCGCGACCTCATCCTGCCGATGGCCATGGCCTCGGTGGCCGCCGGTGCCGACGGCCTCATCGTCGAGGTGCACCCCAGCCCCGAGACCGCGCTGTGCGACGGTCCCCAGGCGCTGTACGCCGACAAGTTCGCCGCCTGGGTCGCCGACGTGAAGCGCATCGTCGACGTGATGGGCAAGGTGATCGCGGGCGGTGAGCCCGTGGCCGTCAACGCCTGATCACGGGATGACGCACGGGCGGCCCGCCGGCCGCCCGTCCCCGCTCGAGGCCCCTATCGCCATCATCGGCGTGGGGCTGATGGGCGGATCGCTGGGGCGTGCGCTGGTGGCCGCCGGAGCCCGGGACATCCGCGGCGTCGATCCCGACCCCGCGGTGGCCGCGGAGGCGGTCGGCCTGGGGACGCTGACGTCGGTGGCGGCGTCGGTGCGCGACGCGGTCGACGGTGCCGGGACCGTGGTCGTGGGCGCGCCCATCGCCCGCATCCCCGGCGTCGTGGCCGACGTGCTGGCCGCGGCGGGACCCGACTGCGTGGTGACCGACCTGGGCTCCGCGAAGGCCGGCATCGTCGCGTCGGTGCCGCCGGGGCAGCGGTCGCGCTTCGTGGGCGGCCACCCCATCTGCGGCGGCGAGCGCTCGGGCATCGCCGCGGCCCGCGACGGCATGTTCGACGGGGCCACGTGGTTCCTGACGCCCACCCCCGAGGTGCGCGACGACCTGTTCCAGCGCGTGCACGGCCTCATCTCGGCGGTGGGGGCCCGGCCGGTGGCGATCGATGCGGGCGTGCACGACCGCCTGATGGCGCTGGTCAGCCACGTGCCGCACGTGCTGGCCGCCGCGCTGGTCGACCAGGGGGCGGCCACGACGCCCCAGGGGCGCGAGGCGCTGCGCTCGGCGGGGCCGTCGTTCCACGACCTCACCCGCGTCGCCGGATCGAGCCCCCAGCTGTGGGCCGACATCTTCCTGGCCAACGGCGGTGCCCTGCTGGACGCGCTGCGCGACTACCGGGCCCGCCTGGAGGCGGTGGAGGACCTCATCGACGCCGGCGACCGCGACGGGCTGGTGGACTTCGTGGCCCGCGGGGCCGAGGGGCGCGCGCGCCTGCGCCGCGACTGGGGCGATGCCGACGCCCGGGCCCACCGCATCGTCGTGGGCGTCCCCAACCGGCAGGGCGTGCTGTCGCAGGTGGTCACCGCCCTGGGGCACGCCCACATCAACATCGAGGACCTGGCGCTGCACCCGGCGTCGTCCGAGGGCGGCGAGCTGGTGCTCGGCGTCATCGGCCGCAGCGCGGCAGTGCGGGCGGCCGAGCACATCGCCGACCTCGGTTACCGCGTCGAGGTGGACGAGGCGTGACCCGCCCGCACGTGCGGAGCGCCTACGAGCAGCCCTCCACGTAGCCCACCTGCGGCAGCTTGCCGGCGCGGACGTGGGTCACCCGCTTGCCGTCCGTCTCGAACACCAGGGCCGCTCCCGAGCGGGCACCGGGGCGCGCGCCGACCCAGATCTCGTGGCCGCGCCGCACGTACTTGTGGGGCCGTGTGATGGCCTTCGGGTACGCGATCACGACGGCGGCCTCGGTGGAACCGACGCCCACCGTGGTGGACGTGGTGACGGCCGGGCGCGACACGTCGAACCGGGCCACCTGGCCGCGGCGCGTCAGCATCAGCCACACGCCCAGCCGCCGGTCGGTGGCGCGCGCGTAGCGGCAGTACGGGTTGGAGGGGTCACCCACCGTGAAGCGGATGCCGCTGGCGCGGGTGGCCTGCGCGACGCTCATGCCCAGCGTGATCTTGCCGAGGCTGGTGCGCGTGAGCGTGGGGGTGGGGGCGGGGGCGGTCGTCGCGGCGGGTACGGCGACGCACAGGGCGGCGGCGCTCGCGGCGGCGGTGGCCAGGGGGAGGAGGGTTTTCATGGGGGCATCCTGCCCGGTGGCGCAGCGGCGCGCGCGGATGCCGGTCAGCGCACGACGGTGGCGGATGCGCCGGGGCCCAGATCCGCGTCGGCGAGGAACGCCCCCACGACCCGCGACAGCGAGCCTCCGCGCCAGGCCAGGGGGCTTTCGCCCTCGTCTTCCACCACCAGCCGCGCCCCGGGGATGACCCGCTCGTACTCGCGCGAGACCTCCAGCGGGTGCTCGGCGTCCATGGTGTCCCGGCTGGCCACGATGAGCGTGGGCACGGCGATCGCGCGCAGCGCGTCCACCCCGGCGAACGCCGCCGACCGGGGCACGCCCCGCAGCGCCGCTGCCACCGCGGCGGGATGGCGGTGGCGCTCCATCCGCTGCCGCATGACGGTGACGATGGACGCGCGCACCCGTTCCGGCGCGGCGGGGGGTCCGTAGGCCTCGAGGAAGCCGTCGACGCCGCCGAACTCCAGCCCGTCGGCGAGCGCGTCCCAATGCGCGAGGTTCGAGCTGGGGGCTCCGCGGTGGGCCGGCGTCACGATCACCAGTCCCGCGACCCGCTCGGGCCGCCCGAGCGCCAGCGCCAGGGCGGTGGCCGACCCCATCGACACGCCCATCAGCACCGCCCGGCCGATGCCGGCGGCGTCCATCACGCCCGCGGCGTCGTCGGCCAGGCGCGCGTAGTCGTACGTCCCGTCCGGCGCGGGGTCGGTGTCGCCGTGCCCGCGCGCGTCGTAGGCCAGCGTGCGGTACCCCTCGCGCGGCAGCAGCGTCGAGCCGTGCACGACGTACCGGCGCGTGGCGGTGAGGCCGTGCAGCATCACGATCGGCGTGCCGCCGGGGCGTTCGTCGTACGCCACGCCCATGCCGCCGACGTCGAGCGTGGAGGGGCCGACGGGATCCATGCGCTCTAGCCTAACCGCGTGGCCGCCCCCGACATCCCGTACGCGCTGCCCGCCGAGCTTGAGGAGCGCGTCCACGCGCTCCTCGCGCGTCCGGGACGGGTGCTGCTGGGCATCACCGGACCCCCGGGCGCGGGCAAGTCGACGCTGGCGGCCGCCGTGGCCGCGGCCGCCGGAGGCGCCCCGGCCGCGGTCGTCGTGCCCATGGACGGCTTCCACCTGGCCCAGGACGTCCTGGTGGCCCAGGGCCTGGCGCACCGCAAGGGCGCGGCCGCGACGTTCGACGCGCACGGCTTCGTCGCCCTGCTGGAGCGCATCCGGGCGGGCGGCCACACGGTGTACGCGCCCGAGTTCCGGCGCGCGTGGGAGGAGCCGGTGGCGGGCGCCATCGCCGTGGAGGCCGGGACGCGGCTGGTGGTGACCGAGGGCAACTACCTCGGGCGCGACGAGGAGCCGTGGCGCGCGGTGCGGCCCCTGCTGGATGCGTGCTGGTACGTCGACCCGGGCGACGACGTGCGCCGGGCGCGCCTGCACGCCCGCCACGTCGCGTTCGGCCGCAGCGACGCCGAGGCCAAGGCCTGGATGACGTCCAACGACGACGTGAACGCCCGCGAGATCGCCGCGACGGCCGACCGCGCCGACCTGGTGTGGCGGGGGTGAGGGGACGCCGCCGCGACCCGGCGCCCGTGATGCACCGGGGACGCGACGGCGACGTGCCCGTGCGCGTGCTGCGGCACCCGCGCTGGCGGGCGCTGCGCCTGCGGGTGGACGAGCGCGGCGTCACGGTGACGATGCCCGCGCGCACGCCCGCCATGCAGGCGCGGGCGTTCGTCGCGTCCCACCGCGCGTGGATCGATGACGCGCTGGCCGCGCGCCCGGTGGCGCCCGGTCCCGGGGACGAGCGGCGCGCCCGCGCGGCCGCCCGCCCGGCGCTGGTGGCGCTGGTCGACGCTTGGGCACCCCGCGTCGGCGTGGCGCCCACCCGCGTGGTGGTGCGCTCGCAGCGATCGCGCTGGGGCAGCGCGTCCCGCCGGGGCACCATCAGCCTCAACCACCGCCTCGCGCTCGCCCCGGCCCCGGTGGCCGAGTACGTCGTGGTGCACGAGCTGTGCCACCTGGTGCACATGGACCACTCCCCGGCGTTCTGGGCCCTCGTCCGGAAACACCTGCCGGGGTTCGAGGGTCACCGGGAATGGTTGAGACGCCACGGGGCCGCCATACTGGCGGACACACCCCCTCCACCCGACGCAGAAGGCTGACGAGATGAGCGGACCCGCGCCCGACTGGTACCCCGACCCCAGCAACCGGCACCAGCATCGCTACTGGGACGGCACCAGCTGGACGGAGCACGTCGCCGACGACGGCGTGCAGTCCGTCGACCCGCCCGGCGGGCCCGCGCCGGCGCAGGCGGCCACGGCCCAGGCGGCCGCGTCCCCGCAGCCGGGCGCCCAGGGCGGCGCGGGCGGCGTCATGGACATGCTCGACAACGTGGGCACGTTCGGCGACGCGGGCCGCGCCGATCAGATCCAGAAGCAGTTGCACGGCGCCGGCAAGCACAGCAGCGCCAAGGTGGGCGCGGCGGCGTTCCAGGGCGGCGGCGGGGTGCTGACCGAGCCGATCCTGGTGGTGAACCAGCGCGCCAAGCTGATCGAGCTGAAGCAGGAGTACAGCGTCTTCGACCAGCACGGCACGAAGATCGCGTCGGTCAACCAGGTGGGCCAGGGCACGGCGCGCAAGGCCCTGCGCCTGCTCACCAGCCTCGACCAGTTCCTCGGCACCAAGCTGGAGATCACGGACGTGGCCGGCAACGTGGTGCTGGCCCTGCACCGGCCCGGCAAGGTGTTCAAGAGCACCATCATCGTGTCGCGCGGCGACGGCGCCGAGATCGGCCGCATCGTGCAGGAGAACATGATCGGCAAGATCCGCTTCGGCCTGGTGGCGGGCGATCAGCAGGTGGGGATGATCAAGGCCGAGAACTGGCGCGCGTGGAACTTCAGCATCGAGGACGCGCAGGGTCAGGAGGTCGCCCGCATCACGAAGACGTGGGAGGGCATGGCCAAGACCATGTTCACCACGGCCGACAACTACGTGGTGCAGCTGCACCGGCAACTGCCCGACCCGCTGCGCTCGCTGGTGGTGGCGTCGGCCCTGTCGGTCGACACGGCGCTGAAGCAGGACGACCGCGGGCTGGCCTGACGCGCCGGGCGCGCGGCGGCCGATCGTCGGGGCCGGGGGGATCGCGGGGCCCGATCGCTAGGGTTGGGGCCATGGCGACCCTGCGCTCCGATCCCGCCGCGCGCTTGGCGGGCACGCTCCGCGTGCCCTCGGACAAGTCCATCACCCACCGCGCGCTCATGCTGGGCGCCATCAGCGACCGCGACGTGACCATCACGACGCCGCTCGACTCCGCCGACACGGCGGCCACGGCGCACGTGGTGGCCGCGTGCGGGGCCGACGTCGACGGGCTGCTCAGCGGGGCCGTCACCGTGTCGGGCCGGGGCCTGCGGGGCCTGCGTCCGCATCCGGCCCTCGACTGCGTCAACGCCGGCACCCTGATGCGCCTGTTCTCGGGGATCCTGGTGGGCCAAGAGGGTCCCCAGGTGATCCTCGACGGCGACGCGTCCCTGCGGCAGCGTCCCATGGCGCGCATCGCCCGCCCGCTGCGCGAGATGGGCGCCCAGATCTTCACCGCACCGGGCGGCACCCCGCCGCTGGTGATCATGGGCGGCGCGCGCCTCACCGGCATGCATCACGAGCTGACGGTGGCCAGCGCCCAGGTGAAGAGCGCCATCCTCCTGGCCGGGCTGTACGCCGAGGGCGAGACGTGGGTGACCGAGCCGACCCCGTCGCGCGACCACACCGAGCGCATGCTCGAGGCCGCCGGCGTGCCGCTGCTGCGCGACCCGGGCACCGGCGCCGTGGGCGTGCGCGGCCCGGTGGAGGGGCTGTCGCTGCCCGACGTCGTGGTGCCGGCCGACTTCTCGTCCGCCGCGTTCCACCTGGTGGCGGGCGCGCTGCGCGCCGACCCCGAGGTGGTGCTGGCAGGCGTGAACCTCAACCCCGCCCGCATCGGCCTGGTGGATGTGATGCGGCGCATGGGGGCGGACGTCTCGGTCGACGAGGCGCTGCCGGTGGCCGGCGAGCCGTGCGGCGACCTGGTGGTGCGGAGGGTGGAGGCCTTGCGCGCCACCGACGTGGCCCCCGAGGAGGTCCCCGGCATGATCGACGAGCTGCCGCTGGTGGGCCTGCTGGCCGCGTTCGCGTCGGGCGTCACCACCGTGCGGGGCGCCGCCGAGCTGCGCGTGAAGGAGAGCGACCGCATCACCACCGTCGTCGCCGCCCTGCGCGGCATGGGCGTCGACGCCGAGGAACTGGACGACGGGTTCAGCGTGCGGGGCACGGGGCGCCTGCCGGGTGGCGCGATGGCGGCGGCGGGCGACCATCGCCTGGCGATGCTGGGGGCCGTGGCAGGCCTCGTGTCCGAGGACGGCGTCGTGGTGGAGGGCTTCGAGGCGTGCGAGGTGTCGTACCCCCGCTTCGCCCGTGACCTGGCGACGCTCGGCGGGGGGCGCGCGTGATCGTCGCCATCGACGGCCCCGCCGGCGCCGGCAAGAGCACCGTCGCCCGGCTGCTGGCCGCGCGCCTCGGCCTCGGCTACATGGACACCGGGGCGATGTACCGCGCCGTCACGTGGCTCGTGCTCGACCGCGGCGTCGACCCGTCGGCGGCGACCGCCGTCGCCGATCTGGCCGAGCAGTACCCGGTGACGCTGACGCCCGGCGCCGACGGCAACCGCGTCGGGATCGACGGCCGCGACGTCACCCAGGCCATCCGCACCAGCGCCGTGTCGGCCGCTGTGTCGCTGGTGGCCGCCAACCCGCGGGTGCGGGCTGCCGGGGTGGCGGCGCAGCGGGCCCTGCTGGCCGACGGCGGGTGGGTGTGCGACGGCCGCGACATCGGCACGGTGGTGTGGCCGGAGGCCGAGGTGAAGGTGTTCCTGGTGGCGTCCGCCGACGAGCGGGCCCGCCGCCGTCACGCCGAGATGGTGGCCCGGGGGGAACCACAGCCGCTCGAGGACGTGCGCGACGACATGCTGCGGCGTGACCACCTCGACTCGACCCGGGCGGACAGCCCGCTGCGCGCGGCCGGCGACGCGGTCACCGTCGACACCACGGGGGCCGCCATCGACGACGTGGTGGACACCATCGCGCGCATCGCCCACGCCCGTGTGGAGGCCGCCCGATGAGGCCCATCAACCCGTTCCTGGTGGGTATCTCGGCCGCCATCCTGCGGCCCGTGTGCCGCTTCGCGTTCGGCCTGCGGGTGGACGGCCGCGAGCACCTCCCCACCGCGGGCCCCGTGCTGCTGGCGGCGAACCACATCAGCACCCTCGACCCGCCGGTCATCGGGGTCGCGCAGCTTCCCGGCCGCATCCACTTCATGGCCAAGAAGGAGCTCTTTCGCGGCCCGGCGGGATGGTTCTTCTCGCGCTGCGGCGCGTTCCCGGTGGAGCGGGGCGGCGCCGACCGGGAGGCCTTCCGCACGGCGCGCGACGTGCTGGCGGCCGGCGGGCGCCTGTTGATGTTCCCCGAGGGCACCCGCAGCACCGACGGCGCGCTGGGGCCGGCGTGGCCCGGGGCCGGGTCGCTGGCGCTGATGGACGGCGTCACCGTGATCCCGGTGGCCATCCGCGGCACCAACCGCTGGCGCGACCGCGGGGTCCGCGTCCGCTTCGGCGCGCCGCTGGTCTTGGGCGACCTCGACGGCGCCCGCAGCGTCCGCAGCCAGGCCGCCGCCGACCGCATCATGCAGGCGATCGGCGCCCTCTTGCGCGACCTGGACGCGTCGGCATGACCGATCCCGGCTCCACCGGGGCGCCCGGGGACGAGGCCCGCCCGCGCGGCGCCCGCCGGCCCCCGCAGCGCCGCCGCGCCCCGACGGGCGCGACCGTGGCCGAGGGCCAGCCGACGGTGGTGATCGTGGGCTACCCCAACGTGGGCAAGTCGACGCTGTTCAACCGGCTCACCGGGCGCCGCGACGCCGTCGTGGACCCCGTCCCCGGCGTCACGCGCGACCGGCGGCAGGCGGGCGCCGAGTGGGTGGGGCGGGAGTTCCAGATCATCGACACGGGCGGCATCGACGAGCAGGACCCGACGCCCATCGGCCGCCAGGTGGCGGCGCAGGCCGTGCGGGCGCTCGACGACGCCGACCTGGCGCTGTTCGTGGTGGACACCCACACGGCGCCCACGGCGGGCGACCTCGAGGTGGCCGACCGGCTGCGCACGGCGGGCGTCCCGATCCTGGTGGTCGCGAACAAGTGCGAGCGCCGCGAGACCGAGCTGCTGGCGCAGGGGCTGTGGGGCCTCGGGCTGGGTGACGTCCACCCGGTGTCGGCGCAGCACGGGCTCGGCATCGGGGAGCTGCTGGACGCCATCGTGCTGGCCCTGCCCGAGCACGAGCCGCCGCTGCGCGGGCCCGAGGGCGTGCCGCACGTGTGCATCATCGGCCGGCCCAACGTGGGCAAGAGCAGCATCATCAACGCGCTCCTGGGCGAGGACCGGCTGGTGGTGCACGACCGGCCCGGCACCACCCGTGATCCCATCGACACGCTCATCGACGTCGACGGCCGTCAGGTGGTGCTGACGGACACGGCGGGCCTGCGCAAGCGCGGGCGCATGCGCGAGGACGTCGAGCACTACGCGCAGATCCGGGCGCTGGAGGCGGCCGCGCGCAGCGACGTGGCCCTGGTGGTGTGCGACGCCACGGAGGGCGTCACGGACGCCGACCTCAAGGCCGTCGATCAGGCCGCCCGCGCGCACTGCGCCACCATCCTGGTGATGAACAAGTGGGACGCGGCGCAGCCCGATCTCGACCACCTGCGCGGGATGGTGCGCGCCAAGAGCCGCCAGCGGCCCACCATCGAGGTGTGCTCGGCGACCACCGGAGAGGGCCTGCACCGCCTGCTGCCGGCGGCGCTGCGGCTGTACGCCAAGTACACCGCGCGCATCCCGACGGGGGCGCTCAACGACGCCATCCGCACGCTGGCCGACGAGCGGCCCGGGCCCCGCCGCGGGCGGCGGCGGCTGTCGCTGCGCTACCTCATCCAGACGTCCGAGGGCCCCCCGGTGCTGCGCCTCGACGTCAACGACCGCTCGCTGATGACGCGCGACTACGGCTTCTGGCTCGAGAACCGCCTGCGCCAGCGGTTCGATCTCGACGGCGTGCCGCTGGTGCTGCAGGTGCGCGACCGGGGCGACTGATGGCCGAGCACGTGGTCGTCTACGGCGCGGGCTCATGGGGCACCGCGTTCGCGCTCCTGGCCGCCAACCAGGGCCTGCGCGTGACGCTGGCGTGTCGCACCGCGATGCAGGCCAAGGCCATCGGCCGCGACGGCGAGAACATGCGCTACCTGGCGGGCGCAGCGCTGCCCGCGACGGTGACGCCGGTGCCGGCGTCGGAGGCCGGCGCCGCCCTGGAGCGGGCCGCCGTCGTGGTGGTGGCGCTGCCCAGCCGCACCATCGTGTCGGAGGCCACGCGCATCGCCGCCGCAATGCCCCCGGACGCCGGGCTGCTCTCGCTCACCAAGGGCCTCGAGCCGTCGTCGGGGCGCATGCTGTCGGACGTCTGGCGCGAGGCGCTGGGACCCCGCCGCCCGTACGCGATGCTCAGCGGCCCCAACCACGCCGAGGAGGTCGCGCAGCGGCAGCCGTCCGCCGCCGTGGTGGCGGGCGACGACGCCCTGTGCGCGCGGCTGCAGGCGCTGTTCTCGGGCGACAGCTTCCGCCTGTACACCAACCCCGACCTGCTGGGCGTCGAGCTGTGCGCGGCCGCCAAGAACGTGGTGGCCATCGCGGCCGGCATGTGCGACGGCGTGGGCTTCGGCGACAACGCGAAGGCCAGCCTCATCACCCGCGGGCTGGCCGAGATGACCCGCCTGGGAGCCGCCGAGGGGGCCGCGTCCGCCACGTTCGGGGGCCTCGCCGGCATGGGCGACCTGGTGGCCACGTGCACCAGCCGCCACAGCCGCAACCGGCGGGCGGGGGAGCTGATCGCGCAGGGCCTCGCGCCGCACCAGGTGGAACAGCGCCTGGGGCAGGTGGCCGAAGGCCTGTGGACCGTTCCGCGGCTGCTCGAGCGGGCGGAGGGGCACGGGGTGGAACTGCCGATCTGCGCCGAGGTGGCGGCCGCCGTCGCGGGTAAGCCGGTGCTGGAGTGCATGGGCGACCTGATGACCCGGGCCCCGTCCGCCGAGCTCTGACGGCACGTAACGGCGCAGCGCCGCGCGGGGTTGCTTGACCGACCCTTTACTGCCTGTTGCTGGTGCCGGGACGAGGCGTTGCTACCTTCGGAACACCTCAACCGAGCCGATTCCTGCCACGGAGGCCATTCCTGATGCGCTCGTCCGCACTGAAGTCCCGCCGTTCACGTGTCGTCGCGCCCCTCGCGATCACGATGACGAGCGTCGCGCTGATCGCCGCAGGCTGCGGTGGCAGCGAGAAGGAGGCCGTGCCGGGCGCTGACGCGGCGTCGGTCGCCAACTACATCCCCAGCTCCGCGGTGGTGTACGCCGAGATGTCCACTGACTTCGAGGGCGAGCAGTGGCAGCAGATCGACAAGCTCGCGAAGACGTTCCCGGCCTACCCCGAGCTGCGCAAGGAGCTCGACGACAGCATGGCCAAGGACGGCGTCGACTTCGATCGTGACATCAAGCCGGTGCTGGGCAAGCGCGCCGCCATCGGCGTGGTCGAGATCCCGCAGGCCACGTCCACGACCCAGATGGTGATCACGGCGCCGACGGGCACGGGCACCACCCCGAACATCGACGCCATCGGCAACGCCGCCGACAAGGGCAAGTTCGTCGCGGCCATCGAGCTGCAGCCCGGCAAGGAGGCGGACGCCGAGAAGCTGATCGCCAAGGACGCGACGGTGTCCCAGGTGGGCTCGCTCAAGGTGTACTCCAACACCAAGGACAAGAGCGTCGCCACCGTGGTGCCCGGCGCGATCCTCGTGGGCTCCGGCCCCGAGCAGCTCCAGGCCGCCATCGACGCGAAGAAGAACGGCGGCGGCGCCACGCTGGCCGGTTCGAGCCGCTACACCGAGGCCATCGGCAAGCTGCCGCAGCAGACGTTCGCCCAGGGCTACGTCGACCTCGGCAAGATGATCCAGATGCAGGCGGCGTCCAACCCCGCGCTGCAGTCGCAGGCCAAGATGCTGGACATGTACAAGGACATGCGCATGGCCACGTCGGCCGCCGCCGAGGCCGAGGGCGCCCGCGTGAAGGGCGTCACCATCGGCGGCCCGGAGGGCCCGGCGGACACGTCGTTCAGCCCCACGCTGAACGCCCGCGTCCCGGCCAACGCGCTGGCCTACTTCGGCTTCAAGAACCTGCAGGCCCAGGTGGGGCAGTCGCTCAAGCAGTACGCCGCGTCCGGCGCTAACCCGCAGGTGATGGACCAGGCCAACATGGCCGCGGGTCAGATGCAGTCGATGCTGGGCATCACGCTCGACGACCTGAAGGCGCTGTCCAAGAACGAGCACGCGCTGGTGGTCGTGCCGGGCGTGCCGTACCCGCAGGTCGCGCTTGCCTTGCAGGTGGACGACGGCGCGCGCGCCACCAAGACGCTCGACTCGCTGCGCACCGCGTCGCCGGGCCTGCTGCAGCAGGCCAACCTGCCGAACCCCAGCGCCCAGTGGGCGCAGGTGCCGCTGGAGGGTGGCGTCACCGGCTGGGACCTGCCCATCTCGCCCACGGGCCACGTGACGTACGGCGTCGACGGCAACCTGGCGATGATCGGGTCCAGCCCCACCATCCTGAAGGCCGTGCAGCGTCCCACCCAGCCGCTGGCCGAGTCGGACGGCTACAAGAAGGCGCTGGCCGGCATGCCCGACGACGTGACGTCGGTGGTGTGGATCAACGTCGGCGAGGCCGTGCGCCTGGGCGAGGCGGCGGGGGCGTTCAAGAACGACCCGGAGGCCGTCGCCAACCTGCGTCGCATCGCCAGCATCAGCGGGTGGTCGACGGGCGGCAAGGAGCAGACGTTCGAGATGTTCTTCCGCCTCAACCCGGCCTGAGCCGGAGCGGCCCGGGGCCGCGTCCACGCACACCCCGACGGGGCCGCCACCGGATCACCGGGGCGGCCCCGTCCGCGTGCCGGGCGCCTTCCCGCGAGGGAGGCGCGCGGGGACGCGTTGCTATGCTCGCTGCCGTTTCCCAATGAATAGGTAGGGCATGGCAGAGCACCTCTTCACGTCGGAATCGGTGACCGAGGGACACCCGGACAAGATCGCCGACCAGATCTCGGACGGCATCCTCGACGCCATCCTGGAGCAGGACCCGCAGGCGCGCGTGGCGTGCGAGACGCTCGTCACCACGGGTCAGGTGATGGTGGCCGGTGAGATCACCACCACCGCCCGCGTCGACTACCCGGACGTCGTGCGCGACACCATCCGCCGCATCGGCTACACCGCCAGCGACCAGGGCTTCGACGCCGCCACGTGCGGCGTGTCGATCGCGCTCGACCGCCAGAGCCCCGACATCGCCCAAGGCGTCGACGACGCGTTCGAGCACCGCGAGGAGGGCGCCGAGGACAACCTCGACGCACAGGGTGCGGGCGACCAGGGGCTGATGTTCGGCTACGCGTCCGACGAGACGCCGCAGCTGATGCCGCTTCCCGTCACGCTGGCGCACCGCATCGCGGAGCGCCTGGCGGCGGTGCGCCACGACGACTCCCTGCCCGGCCTGCGCCCCGACGGCAAGAGCCAGGTGACCGTGCGGTACGACGGCACCCGGCCGGTGGCGGTGGACGCCGTGGTGGTCTCCACCCAGCACGCGGCCGACGTGGAGCAGGAGGCCCTGCGCGAGGCCGTCTCGGCCCAGGTCATCCGGCCCGTGCTCGAGGAGTTCGGCTTCTGGCGCGACGGCATCCGCGAGTACGTCAACCCCACCGGCATCTTCGTCATCGGCGGTCCCCAGGGCGACTGCGGCCTGACGGGGCGCAAGATCATCGTCGACACATACGGCGGCATGGCCCGTCACGGCGGCGGCGCGTTCTCGGGCAAGGACCCGTCCAAGGTCGACCGCTCGGCCGCGTACGCGTGCCGCTGGGTGGCCAAGAACGTGGTGGCCGCCGGGTTCGCTCGGCGCTGCGAGGTGCAGGTGGCGTACGCCATCGGCGTGAGCCACCCGGTATCCATCATGGTCGAGACGTTCGGCACCGAGACCCGCCCGGTGGAGGACATCGACCGGTGGGTGTCCGAGCAGTTCGACCTGCGGCCGGCCGCCATCCTCGAGCAGCTCGACCTGCGGCGCCCCATCTACTCGGCGACCGCGGCGTACGGCCACTTCGGCCGGGAACGGCCCGAGTTCACGTGGGAGAACGCCGACATCGGTCGCGCCCAGGCGGGCTGACCCGTGGGTGAGGCGGGCGCCGGCGCGGACGCCGGTGCCTGCCAGGTACTGCTGCTGTCCGACGCGCGGGCGCTGGAGCGCCCGCTGGACTACCGGGTGCCGGCCGGCCTCGCCGTGCGGCGGGGGAGCCTGGTGGCGTGCCCGCTGGGGCCGCGGCGCCTGGTGGGCGTGGTGCTGGGCACCGAGCCCGCGACGTACGAGGGGCGCGTGGTGGCGTTGGCGGGCGTGGTCGACTGCCCACCGGTTCCCGCCGAGCTCGTCGACCTGGCGCTGTGGACGGCGCGCTACTACGCGGCGCCGGTGAGCGCGTGCCTACGGCTGGTGCTGCCCCCGGGGGCGGAGGGGGCGCTGCGGCGCGACCGTGACGGCGCGTGGCGCCTGGCGCGGCCCGCGCGCGGCCCGGCCCCCCGCCTGGTGGCCCGCAGCGTTCCGGGCGCCGCCGCGGCGACGGGCCGGCGGGCCGACGTGGCCGCGGCCCTCACCGCCGCGGGGGGCGCGCTGGCAGCCGCCGAGCTGGTGCGACGGGCGTCCACCACCATGGGCACTCTGCGCCGCATGGCCGACGCGGGCCACCTCACGCTCGGCCTCGAGGCACCGGACGGGAGCCCCGCGCCGCACGCCCTGGCGGGTGCCCACGCCCCGGTGGAGGCGCCGACGCTGACGGCCGACCAGGCGGCGGCGGCGCATCGCATCCGGGCGGCCATCGACGGCGGCGACCAGGCCCTGCTGCTGCACGGCGTCACGGGATCCGGCAAGACCGAGGTGTACCTCGACGCCATCGCCGATGCCCGCGCCCGCGGCAAGGGCACCATCGTGCTGGCGCCGGAGATCAGCCTGACGCCGCAGCTCCTGGCGCGGCTGCGGGCACGCCTGGGCGAGCGCGTCGCGCTGTGGCACTCGGCGATGTCGCCCGCCGAGCGGGCCGAGTCGTACGCGCGCCTGCGCTCGGGCGAGGCGGACGTGGTGGTGGGCGCCCGCAGCGCGGTGTTCGCCCCCGTGGCCGACGTGGGCCTGGTGATCGCCGACGAGGAGCACGACGGCTCGTACAAGCAGGACTCCTCACCCCGCTACGACGCCCGCCAGGTGGCGTACCGGCGCGCGCAGCAGGCGGGGGCGCTGGTCGTCTACGGCTCGGCGACGCCCCGGCCCGAGACGTGGCGCGCGCTTCCCCGCGTCTCGCTCCCGGCCCGCGTCGACGGCTCGTCGCCGCCGCGGGTGCGGGTGGTCGACATGCGCACGCAGCCGCCGGGGCCGGTCTCGCGGCCCCTGGCGCGCGCGCTGCGCGACGCCATGGGGCGGGGCGAGAAGGCCGTGCTGCTGCTCAACCGCCGCGGGTTCTCGCTGTCGGCGGTGTGCCGCGGCTGCGGCTGGGTGGCGGAGTGCCCCGACTGCGACGTCGCCCTGGTGCACCACCGCGACCCGCCCCGCCTGGTGTGCCACCACTGCGGGTTCGAGGCCGGCGTGCCCACCGTCTGCCCCGCGTGCGGGGCCGCCGAGATCCTGCGGGCCGGGGTGGGCACGGAGGGCCTGGACGAGGCCATCGCGCGCATCGTCCCGGACGCGCGCCGCGTGCGCCTCGACGCGTCCAGCACCGCCTCGCGGGGGGCCGTCACCGCCCTCCTTGAGGACTTCTCCCGCCCAGGCGCGGCCGTGCTGCTGGGCACGCAGATGGTGGCGAAGGGGCACGACCTCCCCGACGTGACGGTGGCGGCCATCGTCGATGCCGACGCGGCCCTGGCCCGGGCGGACTTCCGCGCCGAGGAGCGCACGTTCGACCTGATCGTGCAGACCGCCGGGCGCGCCGGACGCCGAGGCGAACCCGCGACGGTGATCGTGCAGGCGCTCGAGCCCGAGGCACGGGCGGTGCGCCTGGCGGCCGACGCGGCCGTCGCCGAGTTCCTGGACGGCGAGCTCCGCCGTCGCGAGGAGCACCGCATGCCGCCGTTCTCGCACCTGGTGCGCCTGGTGGTGGAGGGGCCCGACCGGACCTCGACGTTCGACGCCGCCGCGGGCCTGGCGGCCGACCTGGTCGCGCTCGGCGCGGAAGGCCTGGACGTGCTGGGGCCGGCCCCGATGCACCGCCTGCGCGGCCGCTGGCGGCGGGCCGTCACGCTGCGGGCCCCGCGGGCCGCGACGGCCGTGCGGCCCCTGGGTGCGCTACTGGCCGCCCGCGGGAAGGCGCTTGCCGACGCGGGCGTCCGCGTCGGCGTCGACGTCGACCCGCAGTAGCGGCGCGTCCACCCCGATGCGGGGGCAGAAGCCCACCATGGGGCACGCACCGCACTTCGGCGCGCGGGCGGTGCACGTGCGCCGGCCGTGGAAGATGAGGCGCAGCGACGTGTCGCTCCACAGCCGCCGCGGCCACAGGCGGCCCAGGTCGCGCTCCACCTTCACGGGGTCGGTCTCGGTGGTGAGCCCCAGGCGGCGGGCGACGCGCAACACGTGGGTGTCCACCGCGATGCCGGGGACGCCGAACCACTGGGCCAGCACCACGTTGGCCGTCTTGCGGCCCACGCCGGGCAGCAGCACCAGCTCGGCCATGCGCCCGGGCACGTCCCCGCCGTGGCGCTCCACCACCGCGGTGGCCATGCCGATGAGCGAGCGGGTCTTGGCCCGGAAGAAGCCGGTGCGGTGGATGATCTCCTCCACCTCGGCGGGGTCGGCGACGGCCATCGCGGTGGCATCGGGGTAGCGCGAGAACAGTGCCGGCGTGACGCGGTTCACCATCGCGTCGGTGCACTGGGCCGACAGGATGGTGGCCGCCAGCAGCTGGAACGCGCTGCCGTGGTCGAGCGGCACCCGGTAGGTGGGGAACTCCTCGGCCAGCACGTCGGCGACGGCCATCGCCCGCCCCTTGGGCGTGCGCGGACGGCGGTCCCGGGGTGACGCAGGGGTGCACACGCACCCAGGATACGGCGGCGCCGACCGGGGCCGTCCGACCGCACCGCCCGCCGCCCGGTATCCTGTGTTGTCCCGTTCCCACCGCCAAGGAAGACCGCCGATGCCCGTACCGCGCCTGTTCGACGTGCCGCCGCTGCCGCGCGAGCAGTGGATGCACGTCGTCGCCTCGCTGATCGGACTCACGCAGGCCGAGACGCGCGCCGCGTTCCTCGCCGAGCTGACGGGCGACGAGGTGGCCGGCGCCGCCGACGCGCAGGTGAGCGAGCGCCGTCCGCTGGTGGCCGGCGACCAGGCCCCCGTCGTCGCCGACGTGGTGGTGCGCTCCGGCAAGCAGTGGGGCATCGCGGTGCACGGGTGCCTGGGCTTCGACATCGACCGCGCGGCGATGTGGCAGGGCATCTACGACGCGCTGGCGGCGAACGTCGAGAACGCGATGCTGGTGGCGATCACGCCCGACCGCAAGCCGCCCGCCGACGTGGTGGCGGCGTCGGAGGGGCGCACCATCGTGCACCGCAGCTGGCAGCGCGTGCGCGACTGGGTGCAGGAGCGCCCGGAGCGCGGCGGCGTCACCGGCACCGACGCGTTCCTCTTGCGCGAGGGCGACTACTTCCTGTCACCGCGCGTGGCCGAGCTGTACCGGCTCGAGAACCTCATCGTGCACGTCGACCCGGCCGCGCGCGGCTCGGTGATGTCGCTGTACATGGACCTCAACGACGTGTGCCCGCAGCCGACCATCCGCAACACGTCCGACACGGCGGGCGTCATCGAGTACCCCCGCGACGGCACGCCGCTGGTGACGGTGGCGATGGGCGACGGGGGGCTGCCGCAGGTGACGGTGCCGGGTGGGGACGACCTGACGCTTGAGTCGCGCAACACGTACGTCGGGGCGCGCTCGGGGCTGGTCGACCGTGCCCGTGCGGCGCTGCCGCCCCGGCGGTAGCGGGTGTCGTCGCGCGCCTTCGATGACGAGGAGCTCGAGCGCCGGCGCCTGGCCGCGCTGGGCTCCATCCGCCAGTTCGGGGACCCCGTGCTGCGCACGCCCGCCCGCGAGGTGACCGAGTTCGACGACGAGCTCGCCGCCGAGGTGCAGTGGATGGCGCAGATCATGGTGGACGCCCGCGGCGTGGGGCTGGCCGCCCCGCAGGTGGGCGCCCTGCGGCGCGTGCTGGTGTACCGCGTGGCCGAGGAGGGGCCCACCCGGGTGCTGGTGAACCCCCGGGTCACGCGGGCGTCCGACGAGACCGAGACCGACCAGGAGGGGTGCCTGTCCATCGGCGAGGTGCTGATGGACGTGCCGCGCGCGGTGTCCATCACGGTCGAGGCCAAGGACGTC
The DNA here is from genome assembly GCA_963169235.1 of Actinomycetota bacterium. GTDB lineage: Bacteria > Actinomycetota > Thermoleophilia > Miltoncostaeales > Miltoncostaeaceae > JAGQUM01. The sequence goes on from CAUJCX010000047.1 coordinate 22,454, forward strand.
GACGGCACGCCGCTGACGCTTGAGGCCGACGACTACGAGGCCCGGGTCATCCAGCACGAGATGGACCACCTGGACGGCATCCTGATCCTCGACCGCACGTCCAAGGACCAGCGCCGGGCTGCCCTGCGCGAGCTGCGGGCCGAGGCGACGTGAGGATCGCGTTCGCCGGCACCCCGGCCCCCGCCGCCGACATCCTGGGGCAACTCGCCGACGGGCACCACGACGTGGCCCTGGTGCTGACGCAGCCCGCGAAGCCGCGGGGGCGCCATGGCACGCCGACCCCGACGCCGGTGGCCGAGGCCGCGACCGCGCGGGGCATCGAGTGCCTGCCGGTGGCCTCCATCAACGCCGACGACGTGCTGGCCCGGCTGCGCGACGCCGACGTCGGCGCGCTGTGCGTGGTCGCGTTCGGCCAGATCCTGCGCGCCCCGGTGCTGGACGGCTGGCCCTGCATCAACGTGCATTTCTCGATCCTGCCCGCGTACCGCGGCGCCGCTCCCGTCGAGCGGGCGCTGATGGACGGGGTGGCCGAGACCGGGGTCACCATCATGCGCATGGACCCGGGCCTCGACACCGGGCCGATCGAGCGCATCGTCACCACGCCGGTGAGCGCCGACGACGACGCGGGCAGCGTGATGGAGCGGCTGTGCGCGCTGGCCGGGCCCGCGCTCGAAGATACGTTCGACCGCATCGCGGACGGGACGTTCGCGGTGACGCCCCAGCCCGAGGACGGCATCAGCCACGCCGCCAAGATCCTCGCCGACGACCGCCTCCTCGACGCCTCCGCGCCCGCGGCCGCGGTGGTCGACCGCATCCGGGCGCTGTCGCCCCACATCGGCGTGCAGTGCCGCATCGGGGGCGAGCCGTTCAAGCTCTGGCGGGCGCGCGTCGTGGACGATGCCGCTCCGCGTGGCCTGTCCGTGGTGGACGGACGCCTGCTCCTGGGCTGCGGCGAGGGCACGGCCGAGCTGCTGGTGCTGCAACCTCCCGGCAAGGGACGCATGGCGGCCGCCGACTTCCTGCGCGGCTGGCGCGGTGGGCTGGAGCTCGACGGATGAGCCGGCCGCGGCGGCAATCCGGCCGCCCCGGCACCGACGCGAGCCCCGAGCGCCTCACGGCCCTGCGGGTGCTGCGGCGGGTCGAGGAGGGGGCGTACGCCGACCGGGCGTTCGCGGCGCAGGCGCGCCGGGACGGCCTGGCGTCGCGTCAGCGCGGCCCCGCCATGCGCCTGGCGTACGGCACGGTGCAGCGGCGCCGCACGTGTGACTGGATCGTCGACGCGCACCTCGACCGGCCCGAGCGCGTCGAGCCCGCGGTGCGCGACGTGTTGCGCCTGGGGGCGTACGAGCTGGTGTGGAGCGACGGCGTGCCCGCGTCGGCCGCCGTCGACCAGGCGGTCAGGCTCGCCCGGGCCGTGCCCGGCGACCCCCGCCGCGCCTCGGCGCGCGCGGGCCTCGTCAACGCGGTGCTGCGCAAGGTCGCCGGCGACGTCGACGCGCTCCGCCGACGCCTCGACGATCCGGCGACGCCGGCCGGGGTGCGGTTCTCGTTCCCCGATTGGATGGTCGACGCGCTGGTGCGCGATCTCGGGCCCGAGGACGCCCACGGGCTGATGGCGGCGGCCAACGAGCCGGCCGAGTCGGCCCTGCGCGTCAACACCCTGCGCGGGCCGCGCGTCACCGTCACCGACCGCCTGGGCGTGCCGTGGCACGGCGACCCGCTGCTGCCCGAGGCGGTCGTGCTGGAGGGGGCCCTGGCGTTCGAGGACACCGCGGCGTGGGAGCGGGGGCGGGCCATGCCCCAGAGCCGTGCGTCCATGCTGCCCGCCCACGCGCTCGATCCGCGTCCCCGTGAGCGCGTGCTCGACCTGTGCGCGGCACCGGGGGCCAAGGCCACCCACATCGCCGCCCTGGCCCGCAACGACGTGACCCTGGTGTGCGTCGAGCAGCACGCGTCGCGCGCCGATGCGCTGCGCAACCTCGCCCGCCGGATGGGCGCGCGGCTCGACGTGCGCGTCGGCGACGGCCGCACGGTCGACCTGGAGGGTGGCTTCGACGCCGTGCTGGTGGACGCGCCGTGCTCCGGCCTGGGCGTGCTGTCGTCGCGCCCGGACGCGCGCTGGCGGCGCGATCCCGAGACGCCGGCCGTGCTGGCGCAGCTGCAGTCGCAGCTGGTGGCCCGCGCGCTCGAGCTGGTGCGGCCCGGAGGGCGCGTCGTGTACTCCACCTGCACCGTGCTGGCCGCCGAGAACGAGGATGTGGTGCGGGCGGCGGGCGGCACGCTGGACGATCTGACCACCCGGTTCCCGGGCCTCGGGCACCCCCGCCTGCCGGGCGCGCTTCTGACGCTTCCGCACCTGCACGGCACCGACGGGTTCTTCGTCGCGCGCATCCTGCGCTGATTCGTCGGCGCGGCGTGTCGCGGGTGTCGCAAGGAAGGTTGACCGTGGGGCACCCCAGCGTGCAGGATCGGGTGACGTGATGGCACGCCCCACCTCTGAAGCACGGCGCCCCCCGGCGACACCCTGCTCCCTCGCCCGCCGCCGCGGGTGCGGGCTGGCGACCGGGGCTGCCCTGGCACTCCTGGTGTGGGGCTCGGCGTCCGCGCTGGCGGCCGACGCCGCGGTGGCGCTCATGGACACGGTGGGCGACGTCACCGTCGACCCGTCCGGTCCGCAGTGGCGCGCCCCCGACATCATCCGGGCAGGCCTGGCGTACGAGGGCGGCGCCGACGAGACCTCCGCTGACGACCTGGTGCGCGGCACCATGGATGTGGACGGCTCGACCGATCCCGGCACGCAGACGCGCATCTACTCCGGTCGCATCGTGAGCTGGTGGATCGACACCGACAACAACCCCGCGACCGGTGCCACGCGCGGCGACCTGGGGCGGGGGGCCGACGCGCTGGTGGTGGTGTTCGGGTCGGCCGCCGGCGTGCCGACCAAGGGCTGGGTCAAGTTCGCCCAGAACGGCCAGTTCCCCCGCGACGGACGCGAGATCCCCGTGTCGGTCGGTGACGGCGGCGTGCAGTGGACCCAGTCGCCGGCCCAGCTGGGCATCCAGCGCGGGCGCCCCGTGCGCGTGTGGTTCGAGACCGCCTACACGGACGGCACCGGGCGAACCCTCGCCAGCGACGTGGCACCCGACGACAAGAGCGCACGCGTGCTGGTGCCACCGTTCCCGCCGCCGGCGGCGGCGGCCGGCGCCGGGGCCACGGGACCGTCGTCCGCGACCGTCAGCGGCACCATCGACGGCCGCGGCGCGCCGTCGACGTGGTACGTGCTGTGGGGGCCCGCAGGCGGGCCCCAGACGGCCACGCAGGAGGTCGGCGACGACGGAAGCGCACCCCACCCGTTCCAGGTACCGCTGGACGGGTTGTCCCCGTCCACGCAGTACACGTACCAGGTGGTGGTCGCGAACCCGTGGGGCGAGACCCGCACGCCGCCCGTGGCGTTCGCGCTGCCCGCACCCGCACCGGTGACGGCGCCGGGTCCCGTCCCGTCGGCCTCCGTGTCGTCCACCCCCGTGGTGCAGGCGGCACCCCCGGGCCCGGCCACCGGCCAATCGCTCACGATGACCGGCACGTTCGCGCCGTCGGGCACGGTCAACCGCTGGTTCTTCGAGTGGGGCACGTCGCCCGCCCTCGGACGCGCCACGGCGACGCGCACGGTGGCCAACGGAGGACTGGTCTCGGTGCGCGCCAGGCTGTCGGGGCTGCGCCCCGGGACGACCTACCACTACCGGCTGGTGGGCATCGTGGACGGGGTCCGCACCGAGGGGCCCGTGCAGAGGGTGTCGACGGCCCGCGTGGGCAAGCTGGTGCTGGCCGGCCGCGTGCGCATGGTCTGCCGGGCGGGCGTCTGCACCATCAGCCGTCGCACGGCGCTGACCGTGCGCGTCAGTGACCCCGCCGGGCGTGCGGTCACGGGCAGGCGTGCCCTGCGCGGCCTGCGCGCGGGCGTGCGCTGCCTCAAGGTGTGCCGCGGCACCCGCCGCGTCACGGCCCGGATGGCGCGGGGGCGCGTGACGCTGGCGCTGCCGCCCGCGGTGCAGTCGTGGCGCCTGCGGCGCGGCGCGGTGGTCGAGTTGCGGGTGACCCGCGCCGGCGGCACCGGGGTGGCGTACCGCGTGCGTACCTTGGGGGCGCGCGCGCAGGGCACGATGTGCCGCGTGGAGCTCTCGGGCGTCCCGCGCTGCCCGCTGGTCCGCCGCACCCGCTGACCCGGGGTCCAGGCCGCCCGGCGGGCGAGTTGACAGAATCGGGGCGTGACACGCGATCCCGATTCCGTTCCCCGCCGCCAGGTACTGCCGTCGCTGATGTCGGCCGACATGCTGCACCTGGGCGCGCAGATCGACGCGCTGGCCGCGGCCGGCGCCCGCGCGGTGCACGTCGACGTGATGGACGCCCGCTTCGTGCCCAACCTCACCGTGGGGCCCGACTTCACGGCGGCCTGCGCCCGGGCCGCGCGGCCGCACGGCATCCTGATCGACGTCCACCTGATGGTGGAGCGGCCCGGTGCGCTCATCCCGCTGTTCGCGCCCCACGCCGACGCCATCAGCGTGCACGTCGAGGCCGACCCGCACCCGCATCGCCTGCTGGGCCAGATCCGTGAGGAGGGCCTGATGGCGGGCCTGGCGATCAACCCCGGCACGCCGGTGGTCGCCCTGTCCGAGCTGGTGCCGCTGCTCGACTACGTCAACTGCATGAGCGTCAACCCGGGGTTCGCGGGGCAGTCGTTCATCCCCGAGACCCCCGGCAAGGTGCGGCGGCTGCGGGAGCTCGTGGGCGCGGACGTCGTGATCGAGGTGGACGGCGGCATCGGGCCCGGCACCATCGCCGAGGCCCGCGACGCCGGTGCCGACTGGATGGTGTCGGCGTCGGCGGTGTTCGGCAGCGACGACCCCATCGACGCGTTCCGCGACCTCGCGGGCCGCGCACGCGGCGACGCGTGACGGGCGTGACCGAGGCGGAGCGCGCGGCCCTCGGCCGGGCGCGCGAGCTGGCGTTGCGCGGGCGGGGGCGCGTGAGCCCCAACCCGCTGGTGGGCGCCGTTCTGCTGGCGCCCGACGGGGCCACCATCGCCGAGGGCTGGCACGAGGGGCCCGGCCTGCCGCACGCCGAGGCGATGGCCCTCACCGCCGCCGGCGACGCGGCCCGGGGCGCGACCATGGTGTGCACGCTCGAGCCGTGCTCGCACCAGGGCCGCACGCCCCCGTGCGCCGACGCCCTCATCGCGGCCCGCGTCGCCCGCGTGGTGATGGGCACCCGCGACCCCCTCGAGGACGGCCGGGCCGGCGGGCTCCAGGTGCTGTCGGCGGCGGGCGTGGAGGTCGCCGTCGCCGACGGGGACGACGAGCGTGCGTGCCGGGCGCTCAACGCGGCGTTCCTGCGCGCCGCGGCGCTGGGGCGCCCCCAGGTCACGCTGAAGCTGGCCGCATCACTCGATGGCAAGGTGGCCACCCACACCGGGGAGACGCGCTGGATCTCGGGCCCCGCCTCCCGAGCCCGCGTACACCAGTGGCGCGCCGACCACGACGCCGTGATGGTCGGCATCGGCACGGCCCTCGCCGACGATCCCCTGCTCAACGCCCGCGACGTGGACGCGCCGTTCCGTCCCCCCATGCGCATCGTGGTGGACAGCCAGGCGCGCCTGCCGCTCGACAGCGCGCTCGTGGCCGATGCGGCCGCGTCGCCCGTGTGCGTCGCCGCCGCCCAGGACGCGCCCGGCGATCGCCTGGAGGCGCTTCACGCCCACGGCGTGCGGGTGGTGTGCGCGGGCGCCGGCCGGGTCGACCTGCCCGGTCTGCTCAGGATGCTCACCGTGCAGGACGTGCAGTCGGTGTTCGTCGAGGGCGGGCCCGTGCTGGCCGGGGCGCTGCTGTCGGCGGGCCTGGTGGACGAGGTGCGCTGGTTCGCGGCCCCGGTGGTGCTGGGCGGGGCCGACGCGCCGGGTGCCGTCGCGGGCCCGGGCTGGGGCGCCCTGGCCGATGCCCCGCGGCTGCGGGACGTGACCGTGGAGCAGGTGGGCGACGACGCCCTCGTCAGCGGCCGCCTGACCCCGCTCCCCGGAGACCCACAGGAGGACCGCTAGATGTTCACCGGCCTGGTGGAGGAGGTGGGTCGCGTCGCGGACGTCACCCCGCGCGGACCCGGCGTGCGCGTCTCGATCGCCGCGACCAACGTGCTGGACGGCGTCCAGTTGGGCGACTCGATCGCGGTCGACGGCGCGTGCCTCACCGTGGTCGCGCACGACGACGCCACGTTCTCCATCGAGGCGGTGGCCGAGACGATGCGCCGCACCGTGCTGGGCGAGCGCGGCCCCGGCGACCGGGTCAACCTCGAGCGGGCCCTGGTGTCCGGAGCCCGCCTGGGCGGCCACATCGTGCAGGGGCACGTGGACGGCACCGGGGTGGTCGCGGCGGTCACGCCCGAGGGGGACGGCGTCATCATGCGCATCGCGGCGCCGGACGAGATCCTGCGCTACGTGGTGCGCAAGGGCAGCATCACGGTCGACGGGGTCAGCCTGACCGTGGCGGGGCGCGACGCCGACGCGTTCTCGATCGCCCTCATCCCGCACACGCTCGGGGCCACGACCCTGGGGGAATGCGCGCCCGGTCGGCGCGTGAACCTGGAGGTCGACCTGGTGGCAAAATACGTTGAGGCGTTCACGCGCCCGTACACCGACGCGAAGGAGCGCCCGTGAGATCGTCTGCGCCGTCCACGTTCTCGAGTATCGAGAAGGCCATCGAGGACATCCGGTCGGGCCGCATGGTGGTGGTGGTCGACTCCGAAGATCGCGAGAACGAGGGCGACCTGGTGATGGCGGCGCAGTTCGCCACCCCGGACGCCATCAACTTCATGGCCAAGCACGGGCGGGGGCTCATCTGCCTGGCGCTCACCGAGGAGCGCTGCGAGCAGCTGGGGCTGATGGCGATGGTGCGCCGCAACGACGCCCAGTACCAGACGGCGTTCACCGAGACGATCGAGGCCCGCGAGGGCGTCACCACGGGCATCTCGGCGCCGGATCGCTCGCACACCATCATGGTGGCCATCGATCCCCAGTCCGGTCCCGCCGACCTGGTGAAGCCGGGCCACATCTTCCCGTTGCGGGCGAAGGCGGGCGGCGTGCTGGAGCGCACGGGCCACACCGAGGCGGCGGTCGACCTGGCGCGGCTGGCGGGCCTCATCCCGGCCGGGGTCATCTGCGAGGTCATGCGCGAGGACGGCGAGATGGCGCGGGTGGGCGACCTGGCGCCGTACGCGGCCGAGCACGGCCTGTCGCTCATCACCATCGAGGACCTCATCGAGTACCGCCGCCGGCACGAGAAGCTGGTGGAGCGCGGGGGAGAGGCGCGGCTGCCCACCGCGTGGGGCGAGTGGCAGGCCGTCGGGTACCACAGCCTGGTGGACGGCAAGCACCACCTCGCGCTGGTGAAGGGACACGTGGACGGCGAGTCGGACGTGCTGGTGCGCGTGCACTCGGAGTGCCTCACGGGCGACGTGTTCGGCTCGCAGCGCTGCGACTGCGGCGAGCAGCTGCACGCGGCGATGAGCATGATCGAGCGCGAGGGGCGCGGCGTCCTTCTGTACATCGCGCAGGAGGGCCGCGGTATCGGCCTGCTCAACAAGCTGCGGGCGTACGAGCTGCAGGACGAGGGGTACGACACGGTGGAGGCCAACATCAAGCTCGGCTTCCCCCCGGACCTGCGCGACTACGGCATCGGCGCCCAGATCCTGGTCGACCTGGGCCTCAGCACCATCCGTCAGCTCACCAACAACCCCAAGAAGATCGTGGGCCTCGAGGGGTACGGGCTGAAGGTGGTGGAGCGGGTCCCCATCGAGATCGACCCGCAGCGCGAGAACGTGGAGTACCTGCGGGTGAAGCGTGACAAGATGGGCCACATCCTGCACCATCAGGATCTGCGGCTGGCCGAGCCCGCCGACGCCGACGCGGCGGGATCCGACCCGGAGGACTGACATGGCACGCACCGGCGCTCCCCCCGAGGCCCAGCGACTCGCGGCTCCCCACGTGCGGGTGGCGCTCATCTGCTCGGGTTTTCATCGCGACCTCACCGAGGCCCTCGTCGCGGGTGCCCGCGCGCGCCTCGTCGAGTGCGGGCTGCCCGAGAAGAACATCGGCGAGTACTGGGTCCCCGGCGCGTACGAGGCGCCGCTGGCGGCCAAGTACGTGACGCAGAGCGGCCGCTACGCCGCCGTGGTGGCGCTGGGCGCCGTGGTGAGGGGCGCGACGGCCCACTTCGAGCACGTCTGCTTCGGCGCGTCCCAGGGCCTCATGCGGGTCGCCACCAACACCGGGGTGCCGTGCACGTTCGGCATCCTCACCACCGACACGGTCGAGCAGGCGTGGGCCCGGGCGGGCGGCGACGTGGGTAACGCCGGCGTCGACGCGGTGGACGCCGCGGTGGCGCTGCTCAACCTGCACGGACAGCTCGGCCTCTGACCGCAGGGGAGGGCGGGGCCGGTGGACCAGCGCGTCAGCTTCGTCACGCTGGCCGTGCGCGACCTCGGCGCCGCGCGGGCGTTCTACGTCGACGGCCTGGGCTGGCGTCCGGTGCTGGACGTCCCGGGCGAGGTGCTGATGCTGCCGGTCGCCTCCACCGTGATCCTGTCGCTGTGGGACCGGGCCGCGTTCGAGGCCGAGGCCGGACCGGTGGTGGGCGACGGCGCCACGGCGCCCGTCACGTTGGCGCACAACGTGGCCACCCACGACGACGTGGACGCGGTGCTGCGCGCCGCCCTCGCGGCGGGCGCGACGTCCGTCACCGATGGGCGCGACCGCGACTGGGGCGGCTATTCGGGCTACTTCGCCGACCCCGAGGGATTCCGGTGGGAGGTGGCGTGGAACCCGGGTCCCACCGGCGCGCTGGTGCTGGGGTCGTGACGCTCGCCCCTGCGGCTCCTCTGGCGAGTACCGCGGTGCCCATGGCGGAACACCGTGAGAGCGGTGGCGCTGGTGGAGGCCGGCGTGCTGCACCCGATCACGCGGGGCGCGCGCAACCGGCGTGGGAGGCCGACGGCCTGCTGGACATCATCGCCGCGATGGACGCGTAGCGCCGGGGCGGAGGCCTCGATGCCTCCGCCCCGGGGCGCGTGCTACTTGTCGGGGATCACGAACGTCTGGCCCGGGTAGATCAGGTCGGGGTTCGGGATCTTGTTCACCTTGGCGATGTCGCGCCAGTCGACGCCGAAGCGCTGGCCGATGGCGCTGAGCGTGTCGCCCGACTTCACCGTGTACGTGCGGCGCTTGGGGGCCTCGGCCTGGCGCTTGGGGGCCGGTACCGCTCCGCCGCGCGACGGGGCGGCCTTGGGCGCCGCCTTGGCGGCGGGGTGCTGCTCGCGGGGGCGAGGCGGCGCCGGGGCGGCCGTGGGGGGCGGCGTGGGGGCCTGGGCGGCCGGCTCGGCCGCGGGCTCGGCCGGCAGAGGCGGGGGCGTCTCGGCGGGTGCCTCGGCGGTGTCGGCGCCGCCGGCCTGGGCGTCCTGTCCGGCCTTGCGCAGGGCTTCGGTGAACGACGGATCGTCGTGCGGCGCGCCGGCCTCGGCGTCCTGCCCGGCCTTGCGCACGGCCTCGGTGAACGACGGATCGTCGTGGGCGGCGTCGCCCTGCGGCGGCGTCTCCGCCTCCGGGGCGTCCTTGTCGCCGCTCATCGCGTCCTTGGCCTTCTCGATCGCGTCGTGGCCGGCCTTGCGGATGTCGTCGGTGAAACCCATGTGCCGCGTCCTTTCCGCGCGCTCTGGGGCGCGCGACCTCGGTTGGCGGGTCGGAGGGACCCTACCCACACCGACAGGCGAGGACGCGAAAAGGTGACAACGGGTCACCGCCGTGTCACACGGCGGGGCGTCGCCGCCCCGCGCGGGATCAGCCGGCCTTCACGACCTTGCCGGCCTTCAGGCAGCGGGTGCACACGTACGCGCGCACCGGGGTGGCGCCCTTCATCACGCGTACCTTCTGCAGGTTCGGGTTGAACCGGCGGGACGTGGCCCGCATGGAGTGGCTGCGGTTGTTGCCGAAGGACGGCCCCTTCCCGCAGACGCTGCACACCTTCGACATCACAACCCGCCTCGTTCGGAGAAACAACGGATGCACGGGTGCGTGGTGAAGCCTCGGCACAGCCGCGCGTACGACCGGCGATTATGCTCCCTGCGGCCGGTGCCTGCAACTCCCTCACCCATGATCCCACCGTTCGCCGGGCAGGCGGACGCGTCCGCGACGCCCCCGGCGGCGCCCGACGGCGCGCCGGACGGGCCTGCCCGCGCGTGGCAGACCCCCGTGGGAGGGCTGCCGGGCGTGCGCCCCGCCCTGGCCGAGAAGGCCCATTCCCTGGGGCTCGCGACGGTGGGGGACCTGCTGACGCACATCCCGTCGCGCTACGAGCACTACGACGAGGCTCAGAACGTCGCCGACGTCGTGACGGGCCAGGAGGCCACCGTGCGGGTGGAGCTCGCGTCCATCCGCGTGGTCCCCACCCGGCGGCGGAAGCTGGTGGTGGTGCGGGCGTCCGTGTTCGACGCCACCGGACGCCTGGAGGCGGTCTGGTTCAACCAGCGCCACCTGCTGCGGCTGCTGACGCCGGGCGACACGCTGATGCTGCGGGGCGTCGTCGAGGCCGGGGCGCCGCGCCAGATGAAGGTGAAGGCGCACGAGGTGCTGGGCTCGGGGCGCTCGGCGGGCCTCCACACGCAGGGCCTCGTGCCCGTGTACCCGGCCAGCGAGGCGCTGCCCACGGCGCGCATCCGTGAGCTCGTCGACCTGGCGCGGCCGTGGGCGCGCTTCGCTCCCGAGGCGCTGCCCACGGCCGTGCGCCATGAGCACGGCCTGATGTCGGCCGCCGACGCCACCGTGGGCATCCACTTCCCCCGCTCCCAGGGCGAGGCCGACCAGGCCCGCCGGCGCCTGGTGGTGGAGGAGTTCCTGGTGCTCGTCACCGGCCTCATGGCCATCCGTCAGGCCGAGGCCGCCGAGCAACGGGGCCTCGCGCTGGCCCCCACGGGCGCTATCGGGGAGCCGGTGCGGGGGGCGCTTGCGTTCCGCCTCACGGCCGACCAGGAGCGGGCGCTGGAGGAGATCTCCGCCGACATGGCGTCCGGGCGTCCCATGCGGCGCCTCATCCAGGGGGAGGTGGGGTCCGGCAAGACCCTCGTCGCCGTGCTGGCGATGTGCCAGGCGGTGGAGGCGGGGGCCCAGGCGGCGATCCTCGTGCCCACCGAGACGCTGGCCGAGCAGCACCTGGGGACGCTCGACCGGCTGCTGGGGCCGCTGGGGCGCATGGACCTGATGCCCGTGCTGCTCACCGGCAAGGTGCCCGCGGCCGAGCGTCGCCGCCGCCTCACCGACCTCGCCGGGGGCACGCGGCGGATCGCCATCGGCACCCAGGCCCTGCTCTCGGAGGGCGTCGACTTCCACGAGCTGGGGCTGGTGGTGGTGGACGAGCAGCACCGCTTCGGCGTGCACCAGCGCCACGCGCTCAGCGAGCGCGCCCGGTCGTCCGGCGGGCGCTCCGCCCACATCCTCTACATGACCGCGACGCCCATCCCGCGCACGCTCGCCCTGACCGCGTTCGGCGACCTGGTGGTGTCGACCATCCACGGGCGCCCCCACGGCACCGGCCAGACCGTCACCCGCTGGCTGACGGGGGACGACCGCGACGAGGCGTACGCCGAGATCCGCGCGCAGGTGCGCGACGGCCGCCAGGCCTACGTCATCTGCCCGCTGGTCAACGAGGGGGAGAGCGAGTCGAAGGCCGCCACCGCCGAGTACGAGATGCTGCGCGCCGGGCCGCTCGCCTCGGTGCGGCTGGGGCTGGTGCACGGGGCGATGAAGGCCGACGAGAAGCGCGCGGCGATGGACGACTTCGCGGCGGGACGCACCGACGTGCTGGTGGCGACCACGGTGGTGGAGGTCGGCATCGACGTGCCCAACGCCACCGTCATGCTGATCGAGGGGGCCGAGCGGTTCGGCCTCGCGCAGCTTCACCAGCTGCGCGGCCGCGTCGGCCGCGGGGGTCACCCGGGGCTGTGCCTGGTGGTGGCGGACGAGCTCACCGACGAGGGGCAGCGGCGCCTGGAGGCGTTCACCCAGACCAACGACGGGTTCCGCCTGGCCGAGCTGGACCTGCGCCTGCGCGGCGAGGGCGCCGTGCTGGGGCTGCGGCAGTCGGGCATGACCGACCTGCGCTACGCGCGCCTGGCCCGCGACACCGACGAGCTCGAGCTGGCCGCCCGCGTGGCGGCCGGCCTCCTGTGCGACGACCCCCACCTGCAGCACCCGGCGCACGGCCCGTTGCGCGCCGCCGTGCGCCGCCGGTTCGCCGACATCCCGCGTCTCCTCCACGCGTGAGGGTCATCGCCGGCACGCTGGGCGGGCGGCGCCTGGTCGCCCCGGCGGGCACCGCCACCCGGCCGACGCCCGACCGGGTGCGCGAGGCGCTCTACTCGTCGCTGGGCGACGTGCAGGGCGCGGTGGTGCTCGACCTCTACGCCGGCTCCGGCGCCCTGGGCATCGAGGCCCTGTCGCGGGGTGCGGCGAGCGCCGTGTTCGTGGAGTCCGGGCGCCACGCCCTGGATGCCCTGCGCGCCAACCTCGATGCGCTGGGGCTCGCGCGGCCGCAGGCGCGCGTGCTGGCCTGCGACGCGGGCCGCGCCGCGGCCACGCTGGCCGGCGAGCGCGCCGGCGTCGACCTGTGCCTGGTGGACCCGCCATTTCGCGATCTGCCGGCCGTGCTGGAGCGCCTGCCGCGGATGGCGGGGCCCCTGATGAACGCCGGCGGCCGGCTGGTGATCGAGAGCCCCGCGTCCGGCCCGCCGCCGCCGTCGCACCCCTGGGACGTGGCGGACCGCCGCGACCGCGCCTATGGTTCGGTGCGCATCACCGTTCTGCATCTCGACCCGGACGCGCGAAGGACAGCCCACACGTGACACCGACCCCTCGGCCACCGGACATCGCCATCTGCCCCGGCACGTACGACCCGGTGACGCTCGGTCACATCGACATCATCGAGAGGGCTTCGCGGATGTTCGACGAAGTTATCGTCTCGGTGACCGACGGTTCCTTCAAGAAACTCCCTATGTTCTCGACCGAGGAACGCATCGAGTTCGTCCGGCGTGCCGTGGCGCATCTCGACAACGTGCGTGTGCAAGGGTTCAACTCGCTGGTGACCCAGCACGCGAACTCGGTCGGCGCGCGGGCGATCGTGAAGGGGCTGCGGGCGATCTCCGACTTCGACTACGAGTTCCAGATGGCGCAGATCAACCGCCAGCTGGCCTCCGACATCGACACCGTCTATCTTCCCGCGTCCCCCAAGTACAGCTTCATCAGCTCCAGCGGCGTGCGTGAGGTGGCCGCGTGGGGGGGAGACGTCGACGCATGGGTGCCCGCGCACGTCGCGCCGGCGCTGAAGGCGCGGATGGCGGCGGCACAGCAGGACCAGGGGCGGGTGTCACCCGACCTGCAGACGAGTGGTTAGTTCTTCCCGGAAGAGGACCTCATGGACGTTCTTGAACTGATCGACAAGCTCGATGACCTGATCCACAACGCGCGCGCCGTGCCGCTGACGGACCAGGTGCGCATCGATCGCGAGGCCATCTACGAGCTGCTCGACGAGATGCGCTCGACCATCCCCGAGGAGGTCAAGCAGGCGCGCTGGATCGTGAAGGAGCGCCAGGAGATGCTGGCCGAGGCCAAGCGCGAGGCCGACCGCATCGTCAACGAGGCCCGCGAGCACGCCGCCCGCGAGGTGTCGCAGCAGGAGATCGTCCGCAACGCCGAGCGCGAAGCCGAGAGCGTCATCGAGGACGCCCGCATGCGCGAGCGCGAGGTGCGCCTGGGCGCCGAGGACTACGCCGACGAGGTGCTGGGCACCCTCGAGGTCAACCTGGGCAAGTTCCTCGAGGCCGTGCGGCGCGGGCGCGACCGCCTGCAGGGCAAGGCGCAGCTGGAGGAAGAGCACCGCCAGGCCGTCATCCACGACGGCGAGCTGGACATGGACGGCGGACACGACGAGTAGCGCGGCCCGCCGCGCGATCGCGGGCCCCGGTGTGATGGGCGAGACAAGGGAACTGACCGGCGAGCTGGACCTGCGTGCCGTCGACATCCCCGTCGGCGGCGCCGCCACGTGGCGGGGCGCGGTGCCGGTGGATCCCCTGGTGCTGGCGGGGCAGCGCTACACGTTCACCCCCGCGGCGCCCGACGTGCGGCTGGACGTCGCCCGCACCCTGCGCTCGGGCTGGCACCTGCGCCTGCGCAGCGCGTGCACCGTCAACGGCCCGTGCTGGGTGTGCCTGGGCGACGCGCACGTCCCCGTCGAGGTGGACGCCACCGAGATGCACGACGGGGCGACGGACGACCCCGACATGGAATCGGCCTACGTCGTCGAGGGGGTGCTCGACGTGACGGATTGGTTGCGCGACGCCATCGCGGAGGCGCTCCCGGCGCGTATCCTGTGCCGGGACGACTGCAAGGGCATCTGCCCGCAGTGCGGAGCCGACCTCAACGCCGGCCCGTGCGACTGCGGTCCGCCCGATCCCGACCCGCGTTGGGGTCCGCTGGCCGACCTGGCCGAGCGGATGCGGGGGTCGGGCACCGACACCGGCGCCTGAGGGCGCTTGCCCGCCACGGCGTGACCCGCTAGCCTTCCGGGCCGACCTGATTCCGAGGAGCACCATGGCCGTCCCGAAGCGCAAGACCTCCCGCCAGCGCCGCGACACCCGTCGCGCGACGCACTCCATCGACGCGGCGCGCATCGGCCGGTGCAACCACTGCGGCGCCCCCGTGCGCCCGCACCGGGTGTGCGGCGTGTGCGGCCAGTACCGCGGCCGCCAGGTCGTCGAGATCACCGACTAGCCGACCCGCCCCGGAGGCCGCGACCGTGATCCGCGTCGCGTTGGACGCGATGGGGGGCGACAACGCGCCCGCCACGGCCGTGCACGGGGCCCTGCTGGCCGCGCGCGCCGACCTGCGGGTGCTGCTGGTGGGCGACCCCGCCGCGATCGAGGCGGAGATCGCCGCCCACCCCGACCTGCCGGGGCGGGCCAACGTCGGCATCGTGCCGGCGTCCGAGAAGGTGTCGTCCCACGAGGACGGTGCGCGGGCGGTGCGGGCGAAGCCCGACAGCTCGGTGGTGGTGACGTGCCGGCAGGTGCGCGCGGGCGACGCGGACGCCGCCGTCTCGATGGGCAACACCGGGGCCATGATGGCCGCGTCGGCCCTGCACATCCGCCGCGCGCCGGGCGTGCTGCGGCCCGCGATCGCGACCGTCATCCCCACCCGCGGCGGGTACACCGTGCTGCTCGACGCCGGTGCCAACGCCGAGGCCAAGCCCGAGCACCTGGTGCAGTTCGCCCTGATGGGGCGTCTCTTGGCCCAGACCGTGCTGCAGCGGCCCGAGCCCCGCGTGGGGCTCCTGTCCATCGGCGAGGAGCCCGAGCGCGGCGACGCGCTGGTGCAGGCCGCCCACCAACTGCTGGTGGGCACGCCGGGGTTCGTCGGCAACGTGGAGGGGCGCGACATCCCCCGCGGCAGCGTCGACGTGGTGGTCACCGACGGCTTCACCGGCAACGTCGCGCTGAAGCTGTACGAGGCGTCCGCCGAGTTCATCCTGGGCGAGGTGCGCGCCGCCGCGCGCAGCGGCGCGCGGGCGAAGCTGGGCGGCCTGCTGTTACGGCCCGCGGTGCGGCGCATGCGCGACCGCCTCGACCCCGACCTGTACGGGGGCGCGATGCTGCTGGGCGTGCAGGGGCCGGCGGTCATCGGGCACGGCAGCGGCAACGCCGTTGCGGTGCGGCATGCGGTCGACGTGGCGGCCCGGGCGGTCTCCGAGAACATCATCGGCCGCCTCAGCGAGGCGCTGTCACCCGCCGCGGATTCACCGGCCGCGACGTAGCCCCACCCGTCGGTCGCCGGTCGCCGAATGCTAGTTTCCTGCCACCGCGGGGGCACCCGCCTGTGGACGTCATCAGAAAGGGAGACCCTTGGAACGCGACAAGGTCGTTGAAGAGGTGCGCAGCATCCTCGTCGAACAGCTCGGCGTGGACGCGTCCGAGGTCACCGAGGAGGCCTCGTTCCAGGAGGACCTCAACGCGGACTCCCTGGACCTGGTCGAGCTCATCATGGAGATGGAGGACCGCTTCAAGGTGAAGATCCCCGACGAGGAGGCCGAGGGCATCACCACCGTCGGCAAGGCCGTCGACTATGTGATGGCCCACCAGTCCTGAGTACGTCGGGGGATCCCACCGCGTCCCTGGTCGGCCTGCTGGACAGGCTCGACCAGGGCCTTGCGCGCCAGGCGCTGACGCATCGGTCGTGGGCGCGCCGGCGGCAGGATTCGTACGAGCGGCTGGAGCTGCTGGGCGACAGCGCGCTGATGGTCATCGTCACGGCCGCGCTGCTCGAGCGGCACCCCGACGCGTCCGAGGGCGACATTGCCTGGATGCGGCAGGAGGTCGTCGACCAGCACCACTGCGCCGACGTGGCCGTGGGTGAGGGCTTGCCCGCCCGCATGCGGGCCGTGGCCCCGGCGTCCGCCGACCCCGGCCTGGGTGACCTGCCGCGCGTGCAGGCGGCCCTCACCGAGGCGGTGATCGGCGCGGCGTGGACGGCGCTGCCCCGTGACGAGGTCGACGCGGCCGTGCGCGCGGCGTTCGCCCCGGCCCTCGACGCGGCCCGCCCGGGCAACCGCGACCCCAAGACCGCCCTGCAGGAGCTGGTGCAGCGCGACGGCGGCCGGGTGACGTACGAGGCCGCGGGGCACGAGGGGCCCGCCCACGACCGCGTGTTCGCGGTGCGCGTGCTGGTCGGCGACCGTCCGGTGGCCGAGGGCACGGGGCCGTCGAAGCGCACGGCCGAGCGGCAGGCGGCGCAGGCGGCGCTCGCACGCCTGCAGGCCGGCACGGGGGAAGGAATCGCGCCGCCGGCGTCGACGTCCTGACCCGTCGTCACACTTCGGGGGTGTCCGTCATGCGCCCGTCCCCACCCGGGGGGCGAGGCCGCTCCCGGAGGTGTGATGCTCCGCCAGATCGCGCTGCGCGGCTTCAAGTCGTTCGCCCAGGCCACCAGCCTCGAGCTGGGACCCGGCCTCAACGTCATCGTCGGCCCCAACGGGTCCGGCAAGAGCAACCTGGCCGAGGCGATCGTGTGGGCCATGGGCGAGCAGCGGGCCGCGAAGCTGCGGGCGTCGGGCATGTCGGAGGTGGTGTTCTCGGGCGGCGCCCACCGCCCCCCGGCGGGCCTGGCCGAGGTGCGGCTCACCCTGGTGGACGAGGAGCCCGCCGACATCGGGCGCCCCAGCGAGGTGGAGGTGGTGCGGCGCATCACCCGCACAGGTGACGCCGGCTACCGCCTGAACGGCGCCAACTGCCGCCTGCTGGACGTGCACGAGGCCCTGGCGCTGCGCGGCCTGGGTCCCGACGCGCTGGCCGTCATCCGGCAGGGGCAGGTGGAGGCCGTCTGCACGTCGCGGCCCAGCGACATCCGCGCCATGCTCGAGGAGGCCGCGGGCGTCGCGCTGTCGCGCCGCCGCCGCCGCCGGGCCGAACTGCGCCTGGGCCGGGTGGCCGAGCGACTCGACCGGGCCCGCGACCTGCAGGCCGAGCTGGCGACGCGCCACGCGTCGCTGGAGCGCCAGGCACAGGCGGCCACGCGGGCCGCCGAGATCGACGCGGCGCTGTCCGAGGCGCGCCTGCGGGCGCAGCGGGCCCAGGCCCACGCCGCCGCCCGGGCCCTGGCCGCGGCGCGCCATGCGCGCCGCGAGGCCGACGCACACCGGGCCGGCGCCGACCAGCGGGCCCGCGAGGCTGGCGCGGCGGCGGCCCGGGCCGATCAGGCGCTCGAGCACCTCACCACCGCCCAGGCCGAGGCCGACCGGCGCCGCCAGACGGTGCGCGCCGCGGCCCAGCGGGTGGCCGACCGCCGCGATTTCGCCGCCGAGCGGCTGGCGGCGGCGCGCGACGCGGCGTCCGCCCGGCAGGCGGAGGCCGACGCGGCCCGCGCCGCCCGTGAGGAGCTGGTGCAGCAGCGGGCCGCCGCGGCCCGCGACGTCGCGACGCACGAGGCGGCGCTCGACGAGGCCACGGCGCTGCTCGACACTGCCCGCGCCGGCCTCGACGCCGCGTCCGGGCGGGCCGCGGCGGCCGCACGCGGAGCCGATGAGCTGGCCGGCCGCCTGCGGACGCATCGCCGCATGGCCGACGACGCCGCGGCCCGCACCGTCCGCGCCACCCAGGCCCTGGAAAGGGCCCGCGCCGAGCGCGCCGCCCTCGGCGACGCCCCGGGCGGCAGCGACGCCACGCGCCTCGAGCGCCGGGCCGCGGTCGCCGCCGAGCGGGTGGAGCGCTGGCAGGGCCGGCACCACGCCGCCCAGGCGCACGCCGCCGACGCCGCGGCGGCCCGCGACGCCGCCGACGCGCGCCGGCGCGACACCGCCCGCGAGCTGGCCCGCCTGGCCCGGCCCGGCAAGGGCCGGCGGGGGCTGGGCACCGACGTACGCGTCGAGCCCGGCATGGAGGCGGCCGTCGGGGCCGCGCTGGGCGAGCTGGCCGATGCACCGTGGGCCGGCGACGTGGCCGCGGCGCTGGAGGCCGTCCACGGCGGCGCGCCGTGCGCCGTCGCGCCCGCCCCGCCCCGCCCCGCCGCCTACGCCGGCGCGCCCGGGCGACCGCTCGTCGACGTGATCGTCGAGTGCCCGGCCGATGCCCGGCCGTTCGTCGAGCAGGTCCTGGCCGGGTGCTTCGTGGTGGACGACGTGACCGCGGTCCCCGCGGGCCGGGACGGCGTGTTCGTGACCCCCGCGGGCGACGTGGTGCGCCCCGCCACGGGCGTGGTGTCTCGGGGTGGCGCCGACTGGGCGCGCGAGGCCCGTCGCGGCGCCCTGGCCGACGCACTCGCCGGATGCCAGACCGACCTGTCTGCCGCCGCCGCGGCCCACGACGATGCCGCGGCCGCCGCGCGCCGCGTGGCCGCCCGCGTGCGAGCGGCCGAGCGCTGCCGCACCCGGGCCGACCGCGCCCGCGAGGCCGCGCTGGGTGCCGCCGCGGGGCACGCGCGGGCCCTGGCCGAGGCCGACGCCCGCGTCGCCAACGCCGCCCGCGAGCACGAGGCCGCCGTCGCCGCCGCACCGGCCCCGGGCGACGTCCCCACGGACGCCGACGTCGAGGCCGCCCGCCGGGCCGCCGCCAGCGACGCCGAGGCCCTGGTCGCCGCCCGGGGTGCCGCCGCCACGGCCGAGGAGGCCGCGTCGGCGTGCCGGGCCGCGCTGTCGGCCGCGCGCATCACCGTGGCCGAGCGCGACGCGCGTGACGCCGAGCTGGCACGCGCCGCCGCCCCCGCGGAGCCCGTCGACCTGGAGCCCGCGCAGCGGGCCGTCGCCGCCCTCACGCGGGCCGCCCGGGCGCTGGCCGCCCGCACGGACGCGTTCCCCGAGGCCGCGCGTGACGAGGCCGCCGGCGTCGCCCAAGCGCAGGCCGCGCGGGGAGCCGCGCGCGCCGAGGCCGGTCGAGCCCGGGAGTCGCTGCGCGAGGCCGAGGAGGCCGCCCACGCGGCCGCGCTGGCCGTGGCGGGCGCCGAGGCGCGCGCGGAGTCCGCGGGTGCGCCCGAGGGGGAGGACCCCGGGGACGTCGACCTGGAGGCCCAGGCCCGCGACGTGGAGGCGCTCGAGCGCCGCCGCCGGGCCGTCGGCACCGTGAACCCGCTGGCCGCCGACGAGTGCGCCGAGCTGGCCGAGCGCATCGACGACACCGGGCAGCAGATCGCCGACCTCGAGAGTGCGTCGGCGGCCATCGCGTCGCACCTGGGCAGCCTGGACGACGCGGTCAGCGCGGGCTTCGACGGGGTCTTCACCGCGGTGCGCGCCCGCTTCGAGGAGATGATCGCGGCGCTCTTCCCTGGCGGGCAGGGGCGCCTGGCCGTCATCGGCGACGACGACGACCCCGGCGTCGAGATCCAGGTGGTGCCGCAGGGCAAGCGCCCACGGCCGCTGGCCCTGCTGTCGGGCGGCGAGCGCACGCTGGTGGCGCTGGCGTTCTGCCTGGCCATCGCCACGGCCCGCCCGGCCCCGTTCTACCTGCTCGACGAGGTGGAGGCGGCTCTCGACGACACCAACCTGCGGCGCCTGCTGGCCGTCGTGCGGCGCCTGAGCGAGCACACGCAGTTCGTGATGATCACGCACCAGCAGCCGACGGTGGAGATCGCCGATACGCTGTTCGGCGTGACCATGGCCGCGGACGGGGTGTCGGAGATCGTGGCGCGCCGCCTCGACCGCGGCGCCGAGAGCGCGCGTCCGTTCGTGCGGCGCCAGCTGACGGCCATCCGCGGCGGGCGCGCGTGACGGGCGACGCGGAGGGCCGCGAGCAGCTCGAGCGCTGGGCCGAGCTGTTCGCCCTGGCGCCCCCGCCCGCACCCGAGGTGGCCGAGAAACGCCGCCGGGGCCTGCTGGGGCGGCTGCGCGAGAACCTGTCGAAGCCGCGCCAGACCATCTCACCGCAGATCGCCGGCATCTTCGCGGGCACGCTGATCACGTCCGACACGTGGGACGAGCTGGAGGAGGCGCTCATCACGGCCGACTGCGGCATGGACGCGTCGCTGGCCCTGGTGGAGCGGCTGCGGGCCCAGGAGGCCGAGGGCCGCATCACCAACGGCCAGGAACTCGCCCGGGCCCTGGCCACCGAGGTGGCCCGCGACATGGCGCCGGAGCCCCCCAAGCTGGAGATCGCCCACGATCCCACCGTGATCCTGGTGGTGGGCGTCAACGGCAGCGGCAAGACCACCACGGTGGGCAAGCTGGCCCACCGTCTGGCCCAGCTCGACCAGAAGGTGGTGATCGGAGCGGCCGACACGTTCCGGGCCGCAGCCATCGATCAGCTGGCCGTGTGGGCGGAGCGTTCGGGGGCGAGCCTGGTGCGCCAGGCGCCCGGCGCCGACCCGGGGGCCGTGGCGTACGACGCCGTGGCGTCGGGCAAGGCGCGCGGCGCCGACGTGGTCATCATCGACACGGCTGGACGCCTGCAGACGCAGCGAAACCTCATGGACGAGCTGCGCAAGGTGCGCGGCGTCATCGACAAGGCGCTACCCGGCGCGCCGCATCACACGCTCCTGGTGCTCGACGCGACCACCGGGCAGAACGGGCTGAGCCAGGCGCAGCTGTTCGACGAGGCCATCGACCTCTCGGGCGTGGTCATCACCAAGCTCGACGGCACGTCGCGGGGCGGCATCGCGGTGGCCATCCACCAGACGCTGAAGCTGCCGGTGGCCGTCGTGGGCGTGGGGGAGAAGCTGGAGGACCTGCAGCCGTTCGACGCCCGGGCGTACGCGGGCGCCATCTTCACGGCGGAGTAGGCGCCCGCCGACGGCGCCCTGTGCGTTCGGGCGGTGTACGCGTGCCGCGAGCGGCGGTAGCGTCGGCGCATGCGGTGCGTTCAGCCACGCGTCGGGGTGCACAAAGGCGCGGCGACGCGCGATCACGTGATGCCGGGGCGGCGGTGACCGAAGACCGTCCCATCGTGTCGATCACCATCTCCCGGCGTCGCCTGGTCACGGCGGTCGCGGGCGTCGTGCTCGTGGCCGGGGCGGCGGTGCAGGTGCTCACCCGGGCGCACATCGTGTCGTCGCACACCGTGGCCGCGGCGGCGGAGTACGCGGTCGGGTTCGCGCTGCTCACGTTGACGGTGCAGTGGTTGCTCACCCGCGCGGAGCGCGCACCGGCTGCCGGCGCGCCGGCACCGGGGGCGGCCCCGCCGGATGGGCGGCCTCGGTGGCGCGTGGCCGCGGGACGCCTCGCGGGCACCACGGAGGGCTTCGTCGCCGGCGTCGTGGTGGTGGGACTCGCCGCCGCGGCGTGGTCGATGATCGTGCGCGGCGCATCCGTCGGCGAGACGGTGCGCGAGGTTCTGAGGGGTGGCGCCGTGCTGGTCGGGACGGCGGCGCTGCTGGCGGCGAGCACCGACCTCTTCGAGGGGATGGAGCCCGATGCGGACGAGGATGACATCGACGTGCGGAGCCTGATGGCCGGCCGGGGGGAACGGGGATGACGCCCGGCCGTGCGCGGTCGTTGCCGGCGATGCTGCGCGCGCTACCGGTGTGGGCCCGCTGCGTCATCGGCGTGGCCTACGTCGCCGCGCTTACCGTGGCGGTGCTGCGGTGGCCGCAGTGGGGGATCCCCGTCGGCGCCGCGACCACGCTGGCGTTGACGCTTCCCGCCAGCCTTCAGGTGCCCACGTGGACGCCGCCATCGGCCACGCGCGACGCTGGCGACGGGACGTCACCCGGTCGGCGCGGTCCGGGCCCTCGCGCATGATCCGGCCGGCACTCCCGCGCGTGGTGCGCGGCGCCGTCGCCTCGTGGGCGGTCCCCGCGTTGGCCCTCGGTGCCGGTCTCGCCGCGATCGTGGCCGGCACCGTGGAGGCCGTCGTGGCCGTCACGGCCGCGTTGGGCGCCGTGCTCATCGGCGTGCTCGTCGCACGATGGCGGCAGGCGCGCAGCGGCGCGACCCCCGTCGTGCGCGGCCGGCTGCCCCACCCGAAGATCCTCGGCGGCTACGCCCTCGCCGCGGCGCTGATGGGCGCGACGCAGGGGAACGGCGAACAGTTCTTGCCGGGCACCGCACGACCCACCGCCGGCGCGCTCTACGGCACCATTGTGTTCGTGGTGGTCCTCGCCGTCTGGATCCTCGCGCCGTCCCGCGGCGACGGGCCACGCGCGACGGGTGGTGGCTGAACCCGGATGAGGCCCCCCGCACCTGGGCGCGAGGGGCGTACCGACGGGTGGGGCTACTCGGCCGTGCCGAACTCGGCGGCCGCCTTGCGGCGCACGTGCTCCTCCACCAGCAGCATGTTGGCCTCACCCGCGCGGGCGACGATCTGCAGCAACTCGCCCATGGTGTCGAGCTCCTCCACCTGCTCGGTGACGAACCAGTCGAGCATCGCCCGGGTGGCGTGGTCGCGTTCGTCGATGGCCAGGTTGGCCAGCCCGTCGATCTGCGCGGTGACGTCCTCCTCCTGCTTCAGCGCCAGCGAGACGGCCTCTTTGGCGCTGCGGTACGTGGCCTTCGGCGCGGCGATCTTGGGGATGGCCACCTTGGCGCCCGTGTCGCGCAGGTAGTGCAGCAGGCGCATCGCGTGGTCGTGTTCCTCGCTGGCCTGGTGGTCGAAGAACGCGCCCATCTGGGGCAGGCCGTCCTCGTGGAAGTACGTCGCGATCTGCAGGTACTGGAAGTGAGCGGCGAACTCGTTACCGATCTGCACGTTGATCGCGTCGGCCATCGCCTTGCTGATGGGCACGTGTGGTCTCCTTGTGGTTCAGGCGAACAGGGTGTCCGCGAAACGTTCCCCCGGGCGCGGTCCCGGTGGCACGGCGAACAGCCCCGAGCCCGTGTGGCGAAGGTACTCCACCAGCAGGTCCCTTTTCGCCATCTCCGTCTGCATCGGGATGTAGTGCGTGGTGGGGTCGTTCACGAACGCGATGAAGAAGAGGCCGGCGTCGAGCCGCCCCAGGTGGGTGCTGCCGTCGACGAAGTTGTAGCCGCGCCGCAGGATCCGCACGCCGTCGTTGCGCGTGGGGTGGGCCATCGCGACGTGGGAGGCCGCGTCGATGATGGGGGTGCCCCCCCGGCCCTTGAGGGCGAAGTCGGGCTCGGCGAACTCGCCGCCGCCCGACATGGGGGCCCCCTCGCTCTTGCTGCGGCCGATGATGTTCTCCTGGTCGCGCAGCGACTGCTGGTCCCACGTCTCGATGGTCATGCTGATGCGCCGCGACACCAGGAACGACCCGCCGGCGAACCAGGGGGCCTCCGGGTACTGGTCGGCCCCCACCCACACGTGCTGGTCGAGCGCGGCCGTCTCGTCGGCCTTGATGTTGGCGGTGCCGTCCTTGAACCCGAAGAGGTTGCGCGGCGTCACCTGGTCGCTGGTGGTCGACGACGTGCGGCCGAAGCCCAGCTGCGACCAGCGCACCGTGGTGGTGCCGAACCCGATGCGGGCCAGGTTGCGCACGGCGTGCACGGCCACCTGGGGGTCGTCGGCGCACGCCTGCACGCACAGGTCTCCGTCGCTGCGGGCGGGGTCGAGGGTGTCGCCGGGGAAGTGCGGCAGGCGCCGCAGCGGCCCCGGGCGGCGGTCGGCCAGGCCGAAGCGGCCGTCGAACAGCGACGGGCCGAACCCGATGGTGATGGTGAGGCCCGCGGGGGGGAGGCCGATGGCCTCGCCGGTGTCGTCCGGGGGCGCGTCGTACGGACCGGACGTGGGGCCCGCCGGGCCCGCGCCCTCGCCGCGCATCATCCGCTCGGCGGCGTCCCCCCACGCCGCCAGCAGCGCCCGCAGGTCGGCGCGGGAGCGGCTGGTGACGTCGAACGCGGCGAAGTGGAGGCGGTCCTGCGCGGGCGTGACGATGCCCGCCGGATGCGGGCCGCCGAACGCGTACGCCGCGCCCGCGCCGCCGGGTGCGGGTGTCTCGGCGGCGGTGCCGCGCCCGGTGCCGAAACCCGCGCCGAACGCCGCGGCTCCCGCGGCGGCGGCGATGCCGCCGCGCAGGAGGG
Source organism: Actinomycetota bacterium (assembly GCA_963169235.1). Taxonomy (GTDB): domain Bacteria; phylum Actinomycetota; class Thermoleophilia; order Miltoncostaeales; family Miltoncostaeaceae; genus JAGQUM01. The sequence continues at coordinate 46,987 of CAUJCX010000047.1, forward strand.
TGCGGCGGGACAGTCCTTCGGTGGCTTCCGGCTCGGTCACGTGCGTCCTACCCCACCACCGCGGCGGTCAGCTTGGACAGTGGCTCGCTGAGCGCGGTGACCGCGTCGGCGAGCTCACGCACCTGGGCCGGGGTGAGCGCGTCGTAGCCCACGAACCCCGTGTCGCCCTGGCGATGCTTGTCGAGCAGCTTCTGCAGCGCCACGAACCGGCTGTCGATGGTCTTCGCCAGCGCGGGGTTGCGCTTGTCGACCACCGGGCGCAGCCCGTCGAACGCGACGCGCGCGCCGTCGACGTTGGCCTGGAAGTCGTACAGGTCTGTACGCGACCAGTACTCCTCCTCGCCGGTCACCTTGCCCGTGGCGACCTCCTCCAGCAGGCCGCGCGAGCCGTTGGCGATCTGGTCGACGGTGAAGCTCATGGTGCGCACCCGCTTGTCGAGCGTCGTGGTGTTGGCCACCAGGTCGTTCGCCATCGTGGTGCGCTGGGCGGGGGTCATGGGGGTGTAGCCCTTGGCCCGCTGCGGCCACAGGTCCTTCTCCATGCGGTGCCAGCCCGTCCACTTCTGGCCCGGCTCCACGTCGGCCTCGCGCGCGTCCATGCGGGGATCGAGATCGCCGAACGACTCGGCCACGGTCTCGATGCGCTCCCAGTGCACGCGCGCGTCGGTGTAGAGCTGCCGGGCGCGGTCGTCGTCGCCGGCCTTGTACGCGTCGGCGAACTGCACGGTCTTGGTGAGCAGCTGGGCGCTCTGGTCGCGCACGTACGCCTGGTAGTTCTTGGTGGCCTGCTTCACCTGCGTGGCCACGTCGCCGGTGGGGGCGACGTCCTCGCCGGAGTCGTCCACCTGGAACGCGGCGCGGATGCCGGCGCCCTTCATGCCGGGCTTGCACGCCGTCACGTACGTGCCGGGCCCGGCCGTGGTCACCAGCTCGCGGGTGATGCCCGGGCCGATGTTCTCGACCTCGCCGACGATGCGCAGGCCGTCCTCGGCCAGCAGGTAGAACTCGGTCACCTGGGACCCGGTGTTCTTCACCGCGAACGTGAGGTGGCCCGACGGGGCCGACGTCGCCGTCAGCTCACACGCGTCGGCGCTGGAGGTCACGCTGACGTGCCGGGGATCGCCCTTGGCGGCCTTGTCGTTGCTGGTGCAGCCTGCGAGCAGGCCGACGGTGGCGGTCGCACCTAGTGCGGCCGCCAGAACATGCGGGGACTTCACGAGACGGTGCCCTCCGTGGTGGCATTGGTGGCCGGCCGGGCGTCGGGACCGCGGTGCGGTCGACGGCCGAGCCGCCACGCGAACGCGCCTCCGACGCACACCATGTACGTGATCCAGGCGAGCGCCTCGAGGTACGTGGTGGCCGGCGAGAAGTTGAAGACGCCCTTCAGCAGCGTGCCGTACCAGCTGCCGGGCTCGATGGTGGCCGAGACGTCGAACAGCAGGTCGTTCAGGCCCGGAAGCACCCCGGCCTCCTGCAGGTCGTGGATGCCGTAGGCGAGCACGCCCGCGGCCACCACGATGAGGAACGCGCCGGTCCAGGCGAAGAAGCGGGACAGGTTGATGGTGATGGCGCCGCGGTACAGCAGGTAGCCGATGGCGACGGCCACCGCGATGCCCAGCGCGGCTCCGATGATGGGGTCGGATGACCCCGCCCCGCCACCGGTGGCGGCCTGGCCCGCGGCCCACAAGAACAGCGTGGTCTCGAGGCCCTCACGGCCGACGGCCAGCATGGCCATGAGTACCAGCGACCACATGCCGGCCTCGCCGGCCCGGTCGACGTGCGAGCGCAGCGTGCCCGCCATGTCCTTCGACGCGCTCAGCATCCAGAAGATCATCCAGGTGACGAAGCCCACCGCGATGATGGACAGGCCGCCGCCGATCATCTCCTGCGCCTCGAACGTGAGGCCGCGGGGGCCGAACGTCAGCAGCGCACCGAACCCCAGGCTGAGGGCCACGGCGATGGCCACGCCGGTCCAGATGGGCGCGAGCAGCCCGCGCCGCCCGGACTTCACGACGTACGCGATCAGGATGCTCACGATGAGCGCGGCCTCAAGGCCTTCGCGGAGCCCGATCAGGAAGTTGGCGAACAAAGAGTCCTGCCTGGTGGAGGTCGGCCGGCCGGTGCATTTTAGGTCACGGCCGTATCCGCAACATACTTAGGGGTGCCTAACGTGTCAACGACGACCCGGGCCGCCGCGGCATGCCGATTACGGTCGCACCGGTGCGGCGCGGACGAGCGTCGTGGCGAAGTGGCAGGCCACGTCGCGGCTCCACCGGCGGGGATGCCTCAGCATCGCGTGGCCGTCCGGCACGTCGGCGTCCAGCGACACGCGCGCGCCGTGCTGCGCCAGGTGGCTCGCGACGCCGGTGCTGCCCTGCGGGGGCGTCACCCGGTCGTGCCGCCCGTGCAGCACCCGCACCGGCAGCCCGGGGGTCGGCGTCACGTCGGGGAGGTCGGCCGCCGGGATCCAGGCCGCCACGGTGGCGGCGGCGGCCACGCCGGGCTCGCTGAGCAGGTGCAACGCCACCCGGGCCCCCATCGAGTGGCCCACGATGCCCACCGGCACCCCGGGAAACCGGTGGCGCACGCGGTCGAGCGCCGCCCTGCCCTCGTCGATGCGGGCCCCGTCGTTCCACCCCACGGCGCCGTAACGCGCCCGCACCACGCGGATGCCGTCGGGCCGCAGGCGCCGCCGCAGCGCGTGCGTCAAGAGCACGGCCCGGACGCTGGCCGGGTGCCACAGGCGCGGTGTGCGGGTGCCCTGCGGGCATCCACCCTGGAACACCACGACCACGGCGCCGGGGTGGCGCGGTCGGCGTATGGGCACGACACCTCCGGGGACGCGGTGCGCGGGAGACCGGAGGGTGTCACACCTCGGCCCTCCCCGGTGTCCGTGCCGGTGAACCCCGACTCTGGAGGACGCATGGGACGCATCAGCCTGCAACCGCCGCCGACGCTGCGCAACCGGGCGGTCGCCTGGTACTCACGCCGCCGCTTCGGCGCGCCGCTCGCACCGGGCCTCGTGATGGGCCACAACGCGGACGTGCTGAGGGCGTACGTGGCGCTCGAGCGCCGTCTCGAGCGCGCCCATCGTCTCGACCCGCGCCTCACGACGCTCGCCGTGGTCGCGTCCGCCTCCCGCCTGGGGTGCGCCTGGTGCCTGGACTTCGGCTACTGGGCCGCCCGCGAGGGGGGCCTCGACGCGGCCACGCTGGCGGACGTCCCCGCCTGGCGGGACAGCGACCGCTTCACGCCGCGGGAGCGTCGCGTGATGGAGTACGCCGAGACGATGAGCGACGATGCCCGCGACGTGACCGACGTGCAGGTGGGCGCGCTGGTGGAGGAACTGGGGGAGGCCGCCGTGGTGGAGCTGACCATGATGATCGCCGTCGAGAACCTCCGCTCGCGCTTCAACCTCGCCATGGGCCTGGCACCGCAGGGCTTCCGCGACCGCTGCGACGTGGCCGCTCCCACCCATGCCTGACGCGCCGTTCGCGGCGGTGTTCACGCGCGAGCGGCCGCGCCTGTTCGGCATCGCGTACCGCATCGTCGGGACGGTGCCGGACGCGGAGGACGTGGTTCAGGACGCGTTCATCGCGTGCGCGGGCGCCGCTGCCGACGTCGCGGACCCCGTGGCGTACGCCGTGCGGGCGGTGACGCGGCGCGCGCTCAACCGCCGCCGCGACGACGCGCGCCGCCGGTCGCACTACGTGGGGCCGTGGCTGCCCGGGCCGCTCGACACCGGTCCCGGGCCGGCCGAGGCCGCCGAGACGGCGGAGGGGCTCACGATGGCGGCGCTGGTGCTGATGGAGCGCCTCGGTCCCCGGGAGCGCGCGGCGTTCGTGCTGGTGGACGTGTTCGGTCTGTCCGCGCCCGAGGCCGCGGACGCCCTGGACGCCACCCCCGCGGCGGTGCGTCAGCTCACCAGCCGCGCTCGCCGCCGCCTGCGGGCCGAGCCGGCCGTGCCGGAGGACGCTCCGGCCGATCACGACCGGGTCACGCGCGCGTTCGGCGAAGCGATGGTCGCCGGCGACATGGAGGGGGTGCTGGCGGTGCTCGCCCCCGACGTCGAGTTCGTCGCGGACGGGGGCGGCAAGGCACTCGCGTCGCGCGCCCCCGTGCAGGGTGCGGCGCGGGTGGCGACGGTGCTCTTGGCGCTGGCCGCGAACGTCCCCGACGCGCGGCCGTGGGCGGCGTCGATCAACGGACGCACGGGGTTCGTGGTGGCCTCCGACGCGATGGGTCCGTCGGTGTACCAGTTCGCCGTGTGCGGCGGTCGCATCACGTCGATCTGGGCCACGCGCAACCCGGACAAGCTCACGTGGGTACCGGCGACGCCGCCCGGGTGACGCGAACGCCGACCGGGCTGGGGGAGAGCCGGGATTCGCGGTACACTTCACCGCTGCGCGGCGTGCGCCGTGCCGACTCACCGTGTTCGACGCACTCTCCGACAAACTCCAGGGCGTTTTCGCCGGCCTCAAGGCCCGCGGCAAGCTGACCGAGGCCGACATCGACAAGGCGATGCGGGCCATCCGCTTGTCGCTGCTCGAGGCCGACGTCAGCCTGCCCGTGGTCAAGCAGCTCACCAAGGCCATCTCGGAGCGCGCCCACGGCTCCGACGTGATGACCTCGCTGACGCCCGACCAGCAGGTCGTGAAGATCGTCAACGAGGAGCTCACCCGCCTGATGGGCGAGTCGAGCGTGGGCATGCCGATGTCCCCGCGGCCGCCCACCATCGTGCTGATGGCGGGCCTCCAGGGCTCCGGCAAGACCACGTGCTGCGCCAAGCTGGCGCGCCACTACCAGCAGCAGGGCCGCGCGCCCATGATGATCGCGTGCGACGTGCACCGTCCGGCCGCGGCGCAGCAGCTCGCGGTGCTGGGCGAGCAGATCGGCGTGCCCGTCTACAAGGAGGACGGGGGCACCGACGCGGTCGCCATCGCGACCCGGGGCGTGGCGCAGGCGCGGGCCGCGGCGCGCGACCTGGTGATCGTCGACACCGCCGGCCGCATCGTCATCGACGAGGCGATGATGGCCGAGCTGGTGCAGGTGCGCGACGCCGTGTCGCCCACCGCGGTGGTGCTGGTGCTCGACGCCATGACGGGGCAGGACTCCGTCAACGTGGCGTCGGCGTTCCAGGAGGCCGTCAACTTCGACGGCGTGGTGCTGACGAAGCTCGATGGCGACGCGCGCGGCGGCGCCGCGCTGTCGGTGCGGGCGGTCACCGGCCGCCCCATCTTCTTCGTCGGCATGGGCGAGAAGGTGGACGCGCTCGAGCCGTTCCACCCCGACCGCATGGCCTCGCGCATCCTCGGCATGGGCGACGTGCTGAGCCTCATCGAGAAGGCCGAGCAGACCGTCGACGTCGACGACGCGAAGGACCTGCAGAAGAAGATGACCAGCGGTCAGATGACGCTGGAGGACTTCCTGGTGCAGATGAAGCAGGTGCGCAAGATGGGTCCCCTGGGCCAGCTTCTGGGTATGGTTCCGGGGTTCAAAGCCCTCGCGAAGGGCCAAGACGTCCAGGTCGACGAGGGTCGCCTGGACCGCATCGAGGCCATCATCCACAGCATGACCCCCCACGAACGCCGCCGGCCGGACGTCATCAACGGCAGCCGGCGCCGTCGCATCGCCATCGGCAGCGGCACCACCGTGCAGGAGGTCAACCAGCTGCTCTCCCAGTTCCAGCAGATGAAGAAGCTCATGAAACGCATGGGCAAGGGCGGCTTCCCGTCCCTTCCCACCGCCTGACACACCTCGTCCCGAGACAACAAGGAGCACCGTGGTAAAGATCCGCCTGGCCCGCGTGGGCAGCAAGAAGAACCCGATCTACCGGGTCGTGGTGGCCGACTCGCGCGCGCCGCGCGACGGCCGCAGCATCGAGACGATCGGCCGCTACAACCCGCAGGTGGAGCCGTCGCTCGTCGAGGTGGACCTCGACCGGGTCAAGCACTGGCAGTCGAACGGCGCGCAGACGTCCGCGGCCGTGAAGAAGCTCATCAAGATCGCCGAGAAGGCCGCGTGAGCGACGATCCCGCCCAGAACCTCGCCACCATGGTCGAGGCCATGGCGCGGGGCCTGGTGGATCACCCCGACCAGGTGCGCGTGGAGGTCGAGCCCGGCGAGACCGCGGCGCTGAGCCTGTTCGTCGCCCAGGAGGACCTGGGCCAGGTGATCGGGCGGGGCGGGCGCATCGCCCGGGCCCTGCGCACGGTGGTGCGCGAGGCCGCCCACCAGCGCGGCCTCAAGGCGACCCTGGGCATCGTCGACTGAGCACGATGCGCGACGGCGAGGTGGTGATCGCCGCGATCACCCGTGCCCACGGGGTGCGCGGCATGCTGAAGGTGAAGCCGACGGGGGCGACCCTGGCGACGCTGCGGGACGGTGACGCGGTCACCCTGGTGCAGGGGGAGCGCCGGCGCGACGCGGTGGTCGAGTCGGTCGACGTGCGCGCGAACGAGGCGTTCCTGCGCCTGCGCGGCGTCGCCAGCCGTGACGACGCCGAGCTGCTGCGGGGGGCGCTGGTGGTCACCGGCGACGACCGCCTTCCGGGGCTGGACGAGGCGGAGTTCTACGTGCGCGACCTCATCGGCTGCCGGGTGTTCGTCGCGGACCGCCACCTGGGCGACGTGCGGCAGGTGCTGCCGGGGGCGGCGAACGACGTGCTGGAGGTGCATCCACCGGGCGGCGGGGACCCGGTGCTGGTGCCGTTCACGCGCGACGCGATGGTGGCGGTGGATCCGGCCGCCGGGCGGGTCGACGTGCGGGACGGCCTGCTCGAACTGCCGGAGCCCTGACGTGCAGATCGACGTGTTCACGCTGTTCCCCGAGTGGTTCTCGTGGATGGCGTCCGCCCGCCACCTGGCCAACGCCACGGCCAGCGACGGCCTGCGGATGGGGCTCCACTCGTACCGGGACCACACGACGCTGAGCGGCGGCCAGGTGGACGACGCACCGTACGGGGGCGGGCCCGGGATGGTGCTGCGCGTGGACGTCGTGGCGGCGGCGCTGGAGGGCGTGTACGGCATGGACGCGCAGGCGGTGCGCGACGAGCGCGCCGTGGTGGTGCTGTCGCCGCGGGGGCGCACGTTCACCGACGCGGTGGCCCGCGAGCTGGTGGCGGGACCGCCGCTTACGCTTCTGTGCGGCCGCTACGAGGGCTTCGACGAGCGCGTGCACACGCTGCTCGCGTCCGACGTCATCTCGCTGGGGCCGTACGTGCTGGCCGGCGGGGAGATCCCCGCGATGGCCATCATCGACGCGTGTGCGCGCCGCATCCCCGGGGCGCTCGGCAACGCGGCCAGCCTGGACGCCGAGTCGTTCGGCGCCGAGCTCGGCGGCCGCACCGAGCACCCGCACTACACGCGCCCCGCCGACTTCCGCGGCCACGGGGTGCCCGACGTGCTGGTGTCGGGCGACCACGGCAAGGTGGCGCGCTGGCGCGAGGAGCACCTGGGGCCGCCGGACGCGTAGCCGGCGGCGGCCCGCGGCTATTCCGGGTGGGCCCCGTTACGCGCCATGTCGTGCAGCACCTCGAGCACGTAGTCGATGTGCGCGTCGCCGAGGCCGGGGAAGACCCCAAGCCACAGCACGTTGTTCATGGTGTAGTCGGCACCCTCGAGCGTGCCCACCACGCGGTGCTCGATGTCGGCGTACGCGGGCTGGCGCAGCAGGTTGCCGGCGAACACCAGGCGCGTGGCGATGCCGCGCTGATCGAGCACGCGCACCACGTCGTTGCGCTCAAGCGGCCCGTCCGGGCGCACCGCCAGGGGGAAGCCGAACCAGCTGGGATCGCTGCGCGGGGTGGCCTCGGGGCGCAGGTAGACGTCCTGCACGTCCTCCAGGCCGGCGTACAGCCGCGCGAAGTTGTGCTTGCGGGCGGCGATGAAGCCGTCGAGCTTGTCCAGCTGCGACATGCCGATGGCGGCCTGCATGTCGGTGGCCTTCAGGTTGTAGCCGATGTGCGAGTAGACGTACTTGTGATCGTAGCCGAACGGCAGCGTCCCGAACTGCTGGCCGAACCGCTTGCCGCAGGTGTTCTCCTTGCCCGGCGCGCACCAGCAGTCGCGTCCCCAGTCGCGGAACGACTCGGCCAGCGTCTTCATGCGGCCGTTGTTGGTGATGACCGCGCCGCCCTCACCCATGGTGATGTGGTGGGCCGGGTAGAAGCTGGTGGTGGCGAACATGCCGGTGCGGCCCACGTGCTCGCCGTCGTACGTGGCGCCGAGGGCGTCGCAGCAGTCCTCCACCAGCCACAGGTCGTGCTCGCGGCAGAAGTCGCCGATGGTGCCCAGGTCGAACGGGTTTCCCAGCGTGTGCGCGACCATCACGGCCTTCGTGCGTGGGCTGAGGGCCTCCTCCAGCCGTGACGTGTCGATGTTGTACGTGGGCACGTCCACGTCGAGGAACACCGGCACGCACTGGTTCTGGATGATCGGGTTGACCGTGGTGGGAAAGCCCGTCGCGGCGGTGATGACCTCGTCGCCGGGCTGCAGGCGCCGGTCGTTGAGCGTCGGAGACGTGAGCGCGCTGAACGCCACCAGGTTGGCCGCCGAGCCGGAGTTCACCAGCAGGCTGTGGCGCAGGCCGAACACCTCTTTCGCGAACCGCTTCTCGAACGCCTCGGCGTAGCGGCCCGCCGTCAGCCACAGGTCGAGCGACGCCTCCAGCAGGTTCACCAGGTCGTCGGCGTCGAGCTTCTTGCCCGACACCGGGACCCGCGGGTTGGCGCGGTCGAACGGGTGCTCGGGGAACGCCTCGGCGAAGTACCGGCGCGACAGGTCGAGGATCTCGGCCCGCAGCGCATCGGCGGCCGTGGTGTGGGTGACGGGTTCCGTGCTCATGCCGATGAGTGTATGCGAGCCCCGTTTCGGACGGCCCGGCCCGGCGGGGCGCGTTGGTATGGTGCCCGGCGGATGTCCACGCCCCGCACAACCGGCACGCCGGAGCCCGTCGAGGGCGCACCGGACGAACCGGACGCGGGGACGCCGCGCCGAGCGGCACCTCGGCCTCCGTGGCGCCCCGGGCCCCGCTCGCGCGAGGTCGCGTGGGCCCTCGCGTCGGCGGGTCTCGGCCTCGTCGGCGCGATCCTCGCGATGCACCTCTGGGAGGCCACGTACTGGGTGCCGCTGGTGCCCAACGGCGACTCCCTGCCGAACCTCGCGATGGTGCAGGGGATGATCGACCACGGGTGGATGTGGCACAACCCGACGCTCGGCGCCCCCCACGGGCAGCAGATGTTCGACTTCGGCGTGATGGACGGCGACACGCTGCAGCTGGCCATCATCCGGCTGATCGCGTTCTTCACCACCCAGGCGGCCGTGGCCGTGAATGCGTACTACGTGCTGGGGTTCGGGCTGATCGCGCTGTCGGCCCACGTCGTGCTGCGGCTGCTCGGCATCGTCCCGCCGGTGGCGGTGTTCGTGAGCGTCGTGTTCGCGTTGGTGCCGTACCACTTCCTGCAGGGGCAGCAGCACCTGTTCCTCGCGACGTACTTCGCGGTGCCGTGGGGGTGCTGGCTCGCGCTGCGCGTGCTGCGGGGGGAGCCCCTGTTCGCGCGGCGCGCCGCGGGCGGGCGGCTGGCGTGGTGCGGCCGCGACACGGTGCTGACGCTCGTCGCGGTGCTCGTCACCGGGGCGTCCAACCTCTACTACGCCGTGTTCACGCTGCTGCTGCTCGCGATCGCCGGGCTCCTGCGCACGGTGGCGGCGGGCCGCGTGCGGGCCGTGATCCCGGCCGCGGCGGCCGGTGCGATGGTGTTCGCGGTGCTGATCGCCAACATCCTGCCCGCGCTCGTGTACCAGCGCGTGAACGGGCGGGGCGGCGTCGCGGTGCGCGTCGCGTCCGAGTCGGAGGTGTACGCGTTCTCCCTGCTGCGCCTGCTGATGCCCGGACCCGAGAACCGCATCGGCCCGCTGGCGGCGCTCGGCCGTCGCGTCGCCGGCCCCACCGCCGAGGCGTCCATCCCGCTGGGCGTCGGCGTCGCCGCGGTGTTCGTGGTCGTGTGCGTCGCGCTGCTGGCCCGCGCCGTCCGTCCCCGGCAGACCGCGGGCACCCCCCTGTGGGTGGCGAGTGGCCTGCTGGCGCTCGTCGTGCTGCTGGTGGGCACGGTCGGGGGCGTCTCGGCGCTGATCGCGTACCTCGCGTCCCCCCAGATCCGGGTGTGGTCGCGCCTGTCCATCGTGCTGACCTTCCTGGTGCTGGTGGCCGCCGCCGCGTACCTGTCGCCGCGCGTGCGCTGGGACCGGCGCTCGCCGCGCGGCCGGGCCGCGGTGCTGGGCGCCCTGAGCGTCGTGGGAGCGCTGGTGGTGTGGGAACAGGTGCCGGCGGGCGCCGGGCTGGCCGGCACGTATGCCGACCGCAAGGCGGGGTTCGTGACGGACGCGAACTTCGTGGCGGCGCTGGACGCACGTCTGCCCTCGCAAGCGATGGTGCTGCAGCTGCCGCTCCAGGAGTTCCCGGAGGTCGGCCCGGTGGTGGGCATGTCCGACTACCAGCAGCTCAAGCAGTCGCTGCACGGCGACCTGCGGTGGAGCTACGGCGCCATGAAGGGGCGGCCCGAGAACTGGGTCGGCCCGGCGCAGGGCCTGCCGACCGACGCGCTGGTGAAGGACGCCGCGGCCGCCGGCTTCCAGGCGGTCACCGTCGACCGCTCGGGGTACGCCGACGGCGGTAAGGAGATCGAGGCGCGCCTGGCCGCCGAGACCGGCGTGACGCGACCCCTCGTGTCGGCCGACGGGCGGCTGAGCGCCTGGGACCTGCGCGCCCTGGCGCAGGGGCTGCGGCGCCGTGAGACGCCCGCGGAGCTGGCACGGCGGGCCCGGACGCTGGTGCAGCCGCCCGTCGCCCGCTACGAGGGGGAGATCTACGCCACCGAGACCAAGGGCCCCGACGAGTGGCGCTGGCTCGGTTCGGACGGGACGGTGGAGGTCGAGAACCCCTACTCTTCCTCGATGAAGGCCGAGGTCACCGCCCGCATGGTCGGCTACGCGCCGCCGTACACCATGACCATCGCCACGCCGTCCGGAACGAGGACCGTCACGATTGCGACCAAGTCGGCCACGCCCCTGCGCGTGCCCTTGAACCTGGCCCCCGGGCAGACCGCCGCGGTGCGGTTCCACGTGGACGGTGCCCAGGCGCAGGGCGATCCCCGTGACCTGCGCGTGGCCTTGTACAACCTGCGCGTGAAGGAGCGCCCGTGACCGACCAGCCCGATGTCCGCCGCCGCGTGTCGATCGTGGTCCCCTGCTACAACGAGCGCGACAACATCGACGAGCTCGGCCGCCGCCTGGGGCTGGTGTTCGACGCGGAGCCCGCGTACGACTTCGAGGCGATCCTGGTCGAGAACGGGTCGGTCGACGACACCATCGACAAGGCGCTGGCACTGCACGAGCGCGACCCGCGCTTCAAGGTGCTGCAGCTGGCCCGCAACTTCCGCATGGACGGCGGGCTCACGGCGGGGCTCGCCCACGCCACCGGCGACGCGGCCGTGATCATGGCCGGCGACCTGCAGGACCCGCCCGAGCTCATCCCCGAGTTCCTGCGCAAGTGGGAGGAGGGGTACGAGATCGTCTACCAGATCGTCACGGCGCGCCGCGGCACCGGGCCCATCCGGCGCATGAACTCGTGGATCTTCTACCGGGTGGCCAACCGGCTGACCGGCGGCAAGGTGCCGAAGAACGTCAGCGACTTCCGGCTGGTCGACCGGCGCGTCTACTCGGTCGTCAACACCATGCAGGAGCGCAACCGGTTCATGCGCGGCCTGTTCGCCTGGGTCGGCTTCCGCTCCACCGGCATCGAGGCCGAGCGCGCCCCCCGCGAGGCGGGCGTGTCCGGCGCCCACACGCTGAAGGTGATCGATCTCGCGCTGAAGGGCGTGATGGCGCACTCGTACGTGCCGCTCAAGATCATCTCGGTGTTCGGCCTGATGCTGTCGGGCCTGGCCGCCGTCGCGCTGGTGGTGCTGGCCATCAGCTGGGTCGCGTTCGGCGTGCCGTTCCCCGGCTTCGGCACCATCGTCGCGCTGATCCTGCTGCTGTTCGGCATCGTCTTCACGATGCTGGGCATCCTCGCCGAGTACATCGGGCTCATCTACGAAGAGGTCAAGCAACGGCCGAACTACGTGGTGTCGCGCCGCTACGGCCTCAGTCGCGGCGACGACGAGCGTTCGTGACGCCCGGGGGGCAGCCGCTTCGCTACCTGGTGGTGGGCGTCTGGAACACGGTGTTCGGCTACGGGCTGTTCGCGGCGCTTCAGTGGACGCTGGGCCACGCGCTGCACTACACCGTGATCCTGACCGTGGCGCAGATCGTGGCCACGGTGAACGCGTTCATCTGTTACCGGCTGTTCGTGTTCAAGGTGCGGGGAAACGTGCTGGTCGACTTCTGGCGCTTCTCGCTGGTGTACATCGGGGCGTTCCTCTTGAACCTGGCGGCGCTGCCGCTGCTGGTGGAGGGGCTCGGGATGGGCGTGCTGGTGGCCCAGGCGCTGGTGGTGGCGGTCACGGTGGTGGCCAGCTTCTTCATGCACCGCGACTTCTCGTTCCGGCGCAGCTCGGCCTGAGGGGCGCGCCGGAGCCGCGTCTATAGGATCATCGCCATGCACGCGATCATCCTCGCCGGCGGCTTCGGGACCCGGCTCAGCGAAGAGACGTCCGTCCGCCCCAAACCGATGGTGGAGATCGGGGGACGCCCGATCCTGTGGCACATCATGAAGCACCTGTCGGTGCACGGCATCGACGACTTCGTGATCTGCCTGGGGTACAAGGGCGACTACATCCGCACCTGGTTCAAGGACTACCACCTGATGACCAGCGACGTGACGCTGGACCTGGCCCAGAACACCGTGCAGGTGCACGCGTCGCGCACCGAGCCGTGGCGGGTGACGCTGCTCGACACCGGCGCCGACACCATGACGGGCGGGCGCGTGAAGCGCGCGATGCGCCACATCGGCGGCACCGAGCCGGTGCTGATGACGTACGGGGACGGGGTGTCCGACGTCGACGTCACGGCGCTGCGCGCGTTCCACGAGGGCCACGACGCGCTGGCGACGGTGACCGCCGTGCAGCCGCCCGGGCGCTGGGGCGTGATGGACGTCGCCGGCGGCCGCGTCGCCCAGTTCCGCGAGAAGCCCAAGGGCGACGGCAACTGGACCAACGGCGGCTTCTTCGTGCTGGACCCCGCCGTCGCCGGGTACATCGACGGCGACCCCACGGTGTTCGAGGCCGAGCCCATGCGGACGCTGGCCGCCGAGGGGCAGCTGGTGCCGTACCTGCACGAGGGCCACTGGCAAGTGATGGACACGCTGAAGGACAAGCACGACCTGGAAGAGGCGTGGCAGAGTGGTCATCGTCCGTGGGTGACATGGGAGTAGAGGCGGCGTTCTGGAGTGCCCGCCGGGTCCTGGTCACCGGCAACACGGGCTTCAAGGGGTCGTGGCTGACGCTGTGGCTACGGCGTCTGGGGGCCGACGTCACCGGCCTGGCGGACGCGGTCCCCACCGAGCCGTCGCTGTACCGGCTGGCGGCCCTGGGCGACGACGTGCCGCAGCACTGGGTGGACGTGCGCGACGCCGACGGCGTCGCCGCGGCCGTGCGGGCCGTGCGCCCCGAGATCGTCATCCACATGGCGGCGCAACCCATGGTGCGGCGCTCGTTCGCGTCGCCCCTGCAGACGTACGCCGTGAACGTGATGGGCAGCGCCCACGTGCTCGACGCGGTGCGCACGTGCGACGACACGCGCGTGGTGGTCAACGTCACCACCGACAAGTGCTACGAGAACCGCGAATGGGAGTGGGGGTACCGCGAGGACGAGCCCATGGGCGGGCACGATCCCTACTCCAGCTCCAAGGGCTGCGCCGAGCTGGTGACCGCCGCGTACCGGTCGTCGTTCCTGGCCGAGCGCGGCGTGCGGGTGGCGAGCGCCCGCGCGGGCAACGTCATCGGCGGCGGCGACTGGGGTGAGGACCGCCTGGTGCCGGACATCATGCGCGGAGCGCTCGCGGGGCAGGCCATCCCCATCCGCCGTCCCGATGCCGTCCGGCCGTGGCAGCACGTGCTGAACCCGCTGCACGGCTACCTCACGCTGGCGCAGGCCGCGTGGGACGACCCGGCGCACGCGACCGCGTACAACTTCGGTCCCGACGATGCCGACGCGCAACCGGTCGCGGCGGTGGTCGAGCGCCTGTCCGAACGCTGGGACGGTCCGCTTGCGATCGTCACCGACGAGGGCCCCCACCCGCACGAGGCGACGTACCTGAAGCTGGACTCGTCGCGGGCCAAGGCCCGCCTGGGGTGGCGTCCCACGTGGGACCTCGCCCGCGGCCTGGACGCGACCGCCCAGTGGTACCTGGCCCTGCGCGACGGCGCGCCGGCGGCCGACACCACCGACGCCCAGATCCGGCGGTTCGCCGAGGACGCCGCGTGAGCGGCCGGGCGCTGGTGTTCGGTGCGTCGGGCGCGCTGGGGGCGGCGATCCTGCGGCACCTCGACGCGCGCGGATGGGACGTGACCGGCACGTCGCGCGCCGGGGGCGACGGCCTCGTGGCCTGTGACCCGCTGGGCGACGAGGACGGCATGCGCGCGGTGCTGGACGCGGGCCCCTACGACGCGGTGGTGTGGGCCAACGGCGCCAACCGCTCCGACCGGGCCGACGACGCCGACGCGGAGGCGTTCCGCGCGATGTTCGACGCCAACGTGACGTTCGTGGTGGCCACCCTGGCCCGGCTCACGTCGGCCGGCGCCATCGCGGACGGCGCCGGCCTGGTGGTGCTGAGCTCCATCTGGGAGCGCGTCGCGCGGGAGGGCAAGTACTCGTACACCATCACGAAGGCCGCCATCGGCGGGCTGGTGCGGGCCGCGTCGGTCGACCTCGCCCCCCGCGGCATCCGCATCAACGCGCTGATGCCGTCGGTGATCGACACGCCCATGACGCGCGCCGCCCTCAGCGACGACCAGATCGCGCGGGTGGCCGACCAGACCGGCTACCGTGCCCTGGTCAGCGCCGACCAGATCGCCTCCGTCACCGAAACCCTGCTGTCGGACGCCACCCGCGGCGTCACCGGCCAGTCGATCCCCGTCGACCACGGATTCACCCATGCCCGCACCCTCTGACATCCTCATCCACGCCCACGACGGCGACTACCGCGTGCGCGTCGGCGACGGGACGTTCACCGCGCTCATGGACGCGTCGGACGACCCGGTCATCGTCGACGCCGCGCTGGTCGACGCGGTGGGGCATCCCGACCGGGTGATCCCGTTCGAGGCGGTCGAGTCGCGCAAGACGCTGGCGGGCGTCGAGGAGATCATCGAGGCACTGCGCGACCGGGGCGTGACCCGGGGCCGGTCGCTGATCGCGGTGGGGGGCGGCATCGTGCAGGACGTGGCGACGGCCGCCGCGTCGCTGTACATGCGCGGCCTCCCGTGGCGCTACGTGCCCACCACGGTGCTGGCGATGGTCGACTCGTGCATCGGGGGCAAGAGCTCGCTCAACGTCGGCCCGTACAAGAACCTGGCGGGCAACTTCCATCCCCCGGCGGAGGTGGTGATCGACCCCCGGTTCATCGCCACGCTCGACGACGAGGCCCGCGCCGGCGGCCTGTGCGAGGCGATGAAGATCACGTTCTGCCGGGGCGACGGGGCGTACGCGCGCTATCTCGACCTGGTGGCGGCGATGCGCACCGACGGGGAGGGCGCCGCGCCGCTCATCGCGCACGCGCTCGCCAGCAAGAAGTGGTTCATCGAGATCGACGAGTTCGACCAGGCCGAGCGCCGCCAGCTGAACTTCGGGCACACGTTCGCGCACGCCCTGGAGGCCGCCACCGGCTTCGGCGTCAGCCACGGCATCGCGGTGGGCATCGGCACCGTGGCCGCCGAGCGCCTGGCCGTCGCGGTGGACGGGCCCGAGCACGCCCGGCCCGAGCTGGTGGCCGAGGCCGTGCGGCTGGTGCGCCAGGCCGGCGACCTGCGCGCGCGCCTTGCGGCGCTCGACCGCGAGCGCTTCCGCACCGCGTTCCTGGCCGACAAGAAGCACGGCGCGGACGGGCTGCACGTCATCCTCCCCGCCCACGGGGGGACCACCCAGGAGCGCGTTCTGGCACGCTCCGACGTCACGTTGCGCACATTGGAGCAGGCATTGGATGAGGCGATCGCCATGATGGTGGACCCATGAAGTACGCCGACCTGGTCGTCGACTGGCTGAAGGACGAGGGCTACACGCACTGCTTCTCGGTGGCGGGCGGAAACGCCATGCACCTGCTGGACGCCGTGCGCCGCACGATGGTGTGCGTGCCCGTCGTCCACGAGGTGGCGGCCGGCATCGCCGTGGAGTACTTCAACGAGGCCGCCGACGACGGCCGCAAGGCGTTCGCCCTGGTGACGGCCGGGCCCGGGCTCACCAACATCGTCACCGCGCTGGGAGGCGCGTACCTCGAGAGCCGCGAGCTGCTGGTGCTGGGCGGCCAGGTGAAGACCAGCGACCTGGCCACCGGCGGCATCCGCCAGCGCGGCATCCAGGAGATCGACGGCGTGTCGATCGTGCGTCCCGTCACCGTGCTGGCCGAGCGCGTCGACGCGCCCGTCGACCGCGAGCGCTTCCTCGGCATGGTGGAGGCCGGCCACCGGGGACGTCCCGGGCCGGTGTTCATCGAGGTCTGCCTCGACGTCCAGGGCGCGCCGGTCGACCGCGAGGCACTGGAGGGTGGCGCCCGGGCAGCGGACGCGTCCGCACCGGCGGGGCAGGTGCCGGGCCGCGACGCCGCAGCGGCGATCGCGGACGCGCTGAGCGACGCGGAGCGCCCGGTGCTGCTGCTGGGAGGCGGCGTGTCCCGGGCGGCCGCCGCCGAGCTGCGCCCGCGCCTCAACGAGATGGGCATCCCCGTGATGACCACGTGGAACGCCATGGACCGCCTCGACGCGGCCGACCGCGTGTACGCAGGGCGCCCCAACACGTGGGGCCAGCGGGCCGCCAACATCCTGCTGCAGCAGGCCGACGTCGTGGTGGCGCTCGGATCCCGTCTCGGGCTCCAGCAGTCGGGGTTCAACTGGCAGCAGTTCGTGCCCGCCGGGCGCGTGGTGCAGGTCGACATCGACCCCGCCGAGCTGTCGAAGGGCCACCCGCACGTCGACGTGGCGCTGCAGGCCGACGCCGACGACACGCTGCGCGCGCTGTGCGCCCTGCCGCTGCCCGACCCCGCGGAGTGGATGGCGTTCTGCCGCGGCGTGCGCGCCGAGCTGGGCTACGACGACGACGCCAACGTGACCGCCCCCGGCTACCTGTCGCCGTACCGCTTCGTGATGGACCTGGCGCGCCTGGCGCACGCCGACGACGTGGTGATCCCGTGCTCCAGCGGGGGCGCGTTCACCACCATGATGCAGGCGTTCGACCAGAAGGCCGGCCAGGTCGTCATCACCGACAAGGCGCTCGCCAGCATGGGGTACGGGCTGTCGGGGGCGCTGGGGGCCGCGTGCGCCCACCCGGGGCGGCGCGTGGTGCTGGTGGAGGGCGACGGAGGGTTCTCGCAGAACCTGCAGGAGCTCGCGACGGTGGCGGTCAACCGCCTGCCCCTGAAGATCTTCCTGTACGCGAACGAGGGGTACGCGTCCATCCGCATGACGCAGCGCAACTACTTCGGCGGCGAGTACCTGGGGTGCGACACGGCGACCGGGCTCGGGTTCGCCGACTGGCCCCGCCTGTTCGACGCGTTCGGCATCGACGTCACCACGCTCGCGCCGGGCTGGACGGACGACCCCGAGGCGATGGCGCTGTGGAACTCCGACGGCCCGGCCGCGTTCGTGGTTCCCATCGACCCTGAGCAGACATACTTCCCCAAGATCTCCAGCAGGGTTGCCGCCGACGGTGGCATGGAGTCGAACCCCCTGCACCTGATGAGCCCGGATCTGCCGCCCGAGGTGGCCGAGCGGGTGTTCCGTTTCCTCGACCCGCGCATGTGGCGCATGGAGGTGTCCGGTTGAACAAGACCGAGCGAAAGATGGTGGAGCTGCTGCAGCGCGGCCGCGACCACTACGGCTACGTGGCCGTGAAGGCCGAGTTCGAGGCGGAGGGCACGCGCGTCGACGAGCTGTTGCGACTGGTGGAGCTTGCGCACCGCGCGGGCCTGGGCCTGGCCGTGAAGATCGGCGGCTGTGAGGCCATCCGCGACCTGCTCGAGTCGAAGCAGATCGGCGTGCAGTACATCATCGCCCCGATGGTCGAGACCCCCTACGCGCTGTCGAAGTACGCGCTCGCCCGCGACAAGACGTTCGACGAGGACGAGCGCCAGGACACGGACTTCCTGTTCAACATGGAGACCATCACGGCGTTCGAGCACCGCGACGAGCTGGTGCGCGAGACGGCCGCGACGGGCCTCAACGGCGTCGTGTTCGGCCGCGTCGACTTCACCGGCTCGCTGGGCACGGGGCGCGACTCGATCAACGACAAGGAGATCACCGACTACGTGCTCACGATGGCCGGCCTGTGCAAGGACAACGGGCTCGACCTCGTGGTGGGCGGCGGCGTGTCGTCCGACTCGGTGGACGCGCTGCGGCAGATCCAGCAGGTGCACCTCACCCGCTTCGAGACCCGCAAGGTCATCTTCACGGGCGACGCGTGCGCCAACGACGAGATCGGCGGCGGCCTGCTGAACGCGGTGCACTTCGAGCTCCTGTGGCTGCAGAACAAGCGTGACCACTACGGAGCGATCCACCGCGAGGACCAGGCCCGCATCGAGATGCTCGAGTCGCGCTGGGGCAAGCTGCGGGACGGCACCGTCCACTGACCTCGTCCGGCCAGCCGCCTGCACGTGCGCTGCGCTACGCGGTCACGGGCGCGAGCGGCTGGCTGGGGATGGCCGCCGCGTCGGTGCTCGCCCGCTCGCTGGGCGACGACGCGCGCACGCGGCTGGCGCTGTTCGCGTCCCGCCGCCGGGAGCTCGACCTCGGCGACGGGACGCCGTGGGTGGCCGAGCCGCTCGAGCGCCTCCCGCTGACGCCGCACGACGTGCTGGTGCACTACGCGTACGTCACGGCGGAGTACGCCGCGACGATGGGCGTCGACGCGTACGTGCGGGCCAACACGCAGATCTCGGCCACCGTGGTGGACGCCATCGCACGTCAGCGTCCCGCCGCCGTCGTGGTCGCGTCGTCCGGCGCCGTGTACGGCCCCGGCCGGGCGCTGGTGAGCGACGTCGAGGCCTCCCCCTACGGGCTGCTGAAGCGGCTGGACGAGCTCACGCTGCGTACCGCCGCCCGCGACGCCGGGGCGCGCAGCCTCGTGCTGCGCGTGTTCAACGTCTCCGGGGCCTGGCTGCGCAAGCCGGACGCGTTCGCGATCGCCGACCTGCTGAGCCAGGCGGCGACGGGCGACGCGGTGCGCATCCGCGCCGACCGTCCGGTGCTGCGCTCGTACGTGGACGTGGAGGACCTCGCGCGCGTGGCCGTCGGGTTCGGCGCCGACCCCGCGGCCGGGGACGACCTGGTGCTCGACACGGCGGGGGAGCGGGTGGTGGAGATGGACGACATCGCCCGCGCCGCGCGGGTCGCGGTGGGGCGTCCCGGGCTGCCGATCGCGCGCACGTGGGACCCGGATGCCGCGCCGTCGACGTACGTGGGCGACGGGGACGGGCTGCGTGCCCTGGCCGGGCGCGTCGGCGTCACGCTGCGTGACTTCGACGCCCAGGTCGCGGCGACCGCCGCGTGGATGGGCGTCGCCCGGGCCCCGCTCAGTCCCTGACGAAGGACAGCGAGCCGGGGTCGATGGCGCGCCCGGTGCGCGGCACCCGCAGCACCAGCGCATCGCCCCTGCGGCGGGGGGAGAGGCGGGCCACCGGGTGGCGGAACGCCGCCCCGAGGTCCAGCCCGGTGCGGTACCGACCCACGAGGATCGCTGCGTTCGGGTCGGCGAGCCCGGTCACCACCACCGTGTCGTAACCGCCGCGGGTCGGGTTGATGCACGCGAGGGCCGCGACGTGCACGCCGCTGGCCGGCGTCACCGCACCCGCCCAGCGCGCTCCCGACGCGGGGTTGCGGTTGCACGGGCCCGGGAAGCGCCGTTGCGCATCGACCCAGCCCTCGGCCGCCGCGACGGTGGGCCGCTGCGCGGCGACGGGGCGGCGCGCGTACTGGTAGTAGAACGCGGGCGGTGACAGCCACGGGGTCGGGATCATCGTGTCCAGGACGACGCCGTCCGGGGGAACCTCGGCCACGAGGCCGTCACGCAGCGCGCGCTCGGCCGCGGCGCGGGCATCCCTCTCGGGGGCGACGCCCCGCACCCAGTCGAGGTTGCGCTGCGCGGCCGTCGCGGTACCCGCCGCGATCACCAGGGCCATCACCGCCGCACCGGCGCGCCGGCCCAACGCCCGCGCCACCAGCGCCGCCAGGGCGGCGACGATGACGCCGAAGCCGAAGTACTGCGCGTAGGTCTGCACGTGCCCCTCATGCCACGTCAGCTCCACCTGGTAGCGGGCGGTCAGCGCGATCGGGCCCGCCATGAGGGCGCACCACACGAGGCCGCCCACGGGCAGCGCCCACGCACGGCGCGCCCCCGCCGCGGGCGTCGGTGCCGGCCCGGCCGGCCGCACCGGGTCACCGGTGCGCACGATGATCCACACCGTGACGGCGGCGGCCAGCAGCCCGAGCCCGAGCGCCCACGGCCCCAGGTTCGCCGCCGCGTCGACGGCCCCCGTCGCCGTGAGGGGAAGCGTCGTGAAGAGCTGCTTGGCGAAGGTCGTCACCGCGGCGCCGAGCTCGGGTGTCGCGGCGTACTCGCCACCACCGCCGGCCCTGTGGCGGCCCCAGAGCCCCAGCGCGATCCCCGCGACCATGACGACGAGAAACGGGGCGGCGGCGCGCAGCGCGTCCCTCAGCCGGCGGCCCCCGGCCAGGGCGACCGCGACGAACATCAGGCCGACGAGGTGGGCGGACTCGTAGGTGAGTGAGGCCGCGATGAACAGCACCAGCGAGACGCCCAGCAGCAGGCGCCGCCGGGTGCGCTGCCAGGCCGCGAACGCCGCCAGCGACAGGAACAGCTGGGTGAGCAGGAACGGCATCAGGGCACCGAAGCCGAGGAGGCCGTCGCGGGCAT
The DNA here is from genome assembly GCA_963169235.1 of Actinomycetota bacterium. Lineage (GTDB taxonomy): Bacteria > Actinomycetota > Thermoleophilia > Miltoncostaeales > Miltoncostaeaceae > JAGQUM01. Next base: position 68,061 of record CAUJCX010000047.1, read on the forward strand.
GGACGAACGACGTGGTCGCGGTGACCGCCAGCACCGCGAGCGCCGTCGTGCGCGCCCCCACGCGCATCTGCCGCAGCATGACCGCGAACGACAGCGCCGCCACGATCGCGTACGCGAACTGGATCACCTTGTAGGCGACCACGCTCGGGAACACCCAGAAGATGGCGTACCCGTGGATGTACGACAGGGGGAAGAAGCGCCCGTGGTTCGTCCACCACCCACGGATCCACAGCTCGGTGTACGTCCAGTACGTGCCGTCGGACTCGAAATGGGCGTTGGCCCAGGCCAGCGAGTTGATGGTGTCGTCGCTGACGTACGGCGTGCGCAGTATGGGGCTCACGGCCAGCCCGTACACCACCAGGGCGACACCCACCACCGCCCACCAGCGCCGAGCCTCCGCGCGGGACGAGCGCGCCGCCGGGGCCTCACCGTCCACATCTCCCGCGGTCAACGCGGCCGGGCGGCCACGACGGCGGCCGGCGGGGGATGGCGGGGCCTCATCGGCGCCAGTATATGGCGGCGCCGTGCCGCCGACGGCCCGGGCGTAGGACGTCGTCCGGAGGCGTGGTAGTATGGCCGTCGTTTTGCGTCGTGCCGGTAGAGGAGACCCAGGGTGAGCAGCATCATCGAGAGCATCGAGAAGATGCAGACGCGCGTGGACCTCCCGGTGTTCAAGGCGGGCGATACCGTGCGCGTGCATTTCCGGGTCATCGAGGGCAGCCGCCAGCGGATCCAGGTGTTCGAGGGCACGGTCATCAAGCGGCAGGGCGCCTCCAGCCGCGAGACGTTCACGGTGCGCAAGCAGAGCTTCGGCGTGGGCGTGGAGCGCACGTTCCCCGTGCACTCGCCCAAGATCGAGAAGATCGAGCGGGCGATGGAGGGCGATGTCCGCCGGGCCAAGCTGTACTACCTGCGCGGCAAGGTGGGCAAGAAGGCCCGCATTCGCGAGAAGCGCGCGGCCGTCGGCGCCTAGCCTGGGCGCGCCCGTGGGGCGCACCGTCACCCGTCGGCGCCGGGCGCCGGCGTCGCGCCGCCTGTTCGCGCACGACCGCGGGCTCGGGGTGCGGGTGGTCGCCGGCATCGACGAGGCGGGCCGCGGGTGCCTGGCCGGGCCGCTGGTGGTGGCCGGCGTGGCGATCGACCTGGCCGCGCTGACCCCGCGGGCGCGGCGCGCCCTGACGATGCTGGACGACTCCAAGCGCCTCTCGTCCGACGTGCGCGACGCCGTGGCCGATGCCATCGTGCGGCACCTCCCGGCCGTGGTGGTGGCCAGCGCGTCGCCCGCGACCATCGACCGCGACGGCCTGCACGTCACCAACCAGCGCCTCATGCGCGAGATCGCGTTCCGGCTGGCCCCGTGTGCGGATGCCGTGCTGGTGGACGGGCGGCCCGTGCCCGACCCCATGCCGGCACACCGCACGGTCGTCGGCGGCGACGGCATCAGCGCGGCGATCGCCGCCGCGTCGGTGATCGCGAAGACCACCCGCGATCGCCTGATGCGGGGGCCGGCGGCCACCGCGCACCCCGCCTATGGCTTCCCCCGCCACGTGGGGTACGCGACGGGCGACCACCGGGTCGCCATCGACGCGCACGGCCCGTGCCGCCTGCACCGCATGTCGTACGTGACGTTCGCGCGCTTCTGCGGCGAGGGGGGTGGCGCCGGTGAGTGACGAGATCCCGCACTGCGCGCTGCACCCGGGCCGGGAGACGCTTCTGTCGTGCTCGCGGTGCGAGCGCCCCATGTGCCCCGACTGCCTGCGGCCCGCGGCGGTGGGGCTGCGGTGCGTGGCGTGCCTGCGCGACGAGCGTCGCGCCGACCCGAGCCTGGCGGCGAGCCGGTCGGGACGCCGCCCCGGATGGGTGTTCGCGGCCCTCGTCGCGGCGTTCGTCGCGCTGGGCGCCCTGCTGGCCGCCAAGCCCTTCTACGCCAACGTCGTGCGCCTGCCTGACGGCACGCCCGTGGGGCAGGTGGTCGCCGATTCGTCCACCAAGGCGCTGGCGATGGCCCTGGTGATCGTGGGCTGGATCGTGTCGCTGTGCCTGCACGAGTGGGCCCACGCCTACACCGCGTACCGCAGCGGCGACCTGTCGGTGGTGGACAAGGGGTACCTCACGCTGGACCCCCGCAAATACACCGACCCGATCCTGTCGCTGGTGCTGCCCCTGGTGTTCCTGGTCATCGGCGGCATCGGGCTGCCCGGTGGGGCGGTGTGGATCGACCACGGAGCCATCCGATCGCGCCACCGGGAGGCGCTGGTGTCGGCCGCCGGCCCGGCGGTGAACCTGGTGTTCGGGGCCGCGTGCCTGGGGTTGGTGGAGGTGCTGGCGACCGACGGCCCCACGGCGCTCAGCAGCGCGCTGGCGTGGCTCGGGTGGCTGCAGTTCCTCACCGCGGCGCTCAACCTGCTGCCCATCCCCGGCCTCGACGGCTACGGCATCATCGACCCGTACCTGCCGCGCGAGCTGCGGGCGAGCCTGTGGAACGCTGGACGGTACGGTCTGTTCATCGTGTTCTTTGTGGTCGTGTTCACGCCGGTGGGGCAGGGCCTGTTCTCGCTGGCCGACCGGATGGTGGAGGCGACGGGCGTGGACACGCTGAACGTGGTGATCGGCCAGGAGATCGCCCGGCCGCAGCTGAAGTAGGGCGCTCACCACCGCACCGGGTTCCCCTCCGCCGGCATGGCGGCGTCGTCGGCGCCGAGGCCGCGGATGTGGCGCACGCGCCACCGGGGACCGCGGCCGGTCACCAGCAACACGTCGAAGCGGACGTCCGTGACGCTTCCCGGATGGCGCCGGGCGAACGCCCACGCCGCCCGCTGCACGCGCGTGAGCTGCCCCGGGTGACACGCGCCCGCGGCCCACGCGGGGTCGCGGCGGCCCTTGACCTCGACGAACACGGTGAGGCGGCCGCGCGTGGCGACCACGTCGATCTCACCGCCCCGCACCCTCCAGTTGCGCGCCACGATGCGGTAGCCACGGGTACGCAGCCACCAGCACGCGACGGTCTCAGCGGTGATGGTGCGGCGCAGCGGCATGCGCCCACTGCATCACGCCAGGCCGCACCGGGGTGTCACGACGTGTGACGCCGCCGTCACGCGGTCGTGCCGGCCGACGCACCGCTGCGGACGAGCGGGCGCGCGGGCACGCCCACCACGGTGATGCCGTCGGCGACGTCCCGCACCACCACCGCGCCCGCGCCCACGACGGCGTCACGGCCCACGCGCAGGCCCGGGAGCACCACGGCGCCCGCCCCGAGGTCGGCGCCCTCACGGACGTCGACGCCGCCCGAGATGCGGGTACCCGGCGAGAGGTTGACGAAGCTGCCGATGCGCGCGTCGTGGCCGATGGTGCAGCCGGGGTTCAGCGACACGAAGTCGCCCACCTCGATGTCGGTGGTGAGCGACGTGAGGGGCAGCATCAGGCATCCCTCGCCCACGCGCACGCGGGTGCCGATGCAGACGGTGGGGTGGATGAGCGTCGCGAACCGTCCGCCGTGCCGCCGCACGCCGGCGACGGCGCGGCGGCGCTGCGCGGGGCTGCCCATGGCGGGCACGGCCCGCACGTCGCGCGCCCCCGGCCGTGCGAACCACGACTCGTCCCCCAGCACCGGCAGGCCGGCGATGCGGTCGCCCGGATCCGCCGAGATGTCGATGAACCCCACGACCTCCACGTCGTTTCCATCCTCGGTCATCGCAGCCGCGACGGCCACGGCCTCGCGGGCGAGCCCGCTGGCGCCGAGGAGGGCCACCTTCATGGCGTCGCGGACACGAACGCGGCGACTTCGCCCACGACGTCGTCCACGTCCTGCGACGTCATCTGGGCGAACAGGGGGACGTTGAGCACCTGCGACGCGCAGAGCTCGGCCGCCGGCAGTGGGTCCTGGTCGTGCCGGTACTCTGGGATCGGCTGGCGATACGTGGGGATGGGGTAGAGCGACCGCGTCTCGATGCCGGCGGACCGCAGATGCCGGGCGAGCCCGTCACGGTCGTCCACGAGGATCGGCAGCGAGAACCAGGCGGGGGTCGTCCCCTCGAGCGGCACGGGAACGCGGACGCCGGGCATGCCGGCGAACGCCGCGTGGTACTGGTGCGCGTGCTGACGGCGCAACTCGCACAGGCGCGCCAGCTTCGTCATCTGCACGACGCCGATGGCACCCTGGAAGTCGGTGATGCGGTGGTTGAAGCCCAGCGCGTCGTGCACGTACTTGCGCCCGGGGATCTCCCCCTGGCCGCGGTACCGGCGCGCACGCTCGGCCAGATCGTCGTTGTCGGTCAGCACCATGCCGCCCTCGCCGGTGGTGATGATCTTGGCCGAGTGGAAGCTGGTCGTCGCGAGCACGCCGACCTTCAGGGCCGAGCGCTCGCCGTGGAACGTGCCCAGCGACTGGGCCCCGTCGACGATGATGCTCACGCCGTTGTCGGCGCACGCCTTCTCGATGGGCGGGTAGTCGATGGCGAAACCGCAGTAGTCGGCCGCGACGTACGCCTTGGTACGCGGCGTGATGCGCGCCGCCAGGTCGGCCGGGTCGACGTTGAGCGTCTCGGGGTTCACGTCGCACCACACGGGACGGGCACCCGCCCGGACGATGCAGTTCACGGTGGCGATGTACGACAGCGCCGACACCAGCACCTCGTCGCCGGGTCCGATCTCCAGCAGCCTCATGGCGACCTCGAGCGCGTCGGTGCCGTTGGACACCGCGATGCCGTGACCGCGTCCGGTGTACGCCTCGACCGCCTGCTCGAACTCGCGGACGTTGCGCCCCATCGACAGGCGGCTGTCGGCGATGGCGCGGCGGGCCGCGTCGGCCTCCTCGTCGCCGACGGGCGGGACGGCCCATGGAATCCGGATCGGGGAAAGGGCTTGCGAGCTCAAACAGGCCTACCAGTGGAGGGGACGAGACGTCCCCAGAGTCTAGCGGCGGCCACCCGTGAGCTTGGCCGGCGGCGAGATCTTGCGGCCGGGTACGGCGCGCCTACGCGTCGCCGGGAGGGCGCACGAAGCGCTCGAGCTGAGCGGCCGCCGTCGCGCACACGTCGAGCCCGCGCGTGGCCCCCAGCCCGTCGAGGGCACCGTTGACGCGCGAGGCGGTCTGCGCCGCGACGCGCTCGCCCGGCGCCCGCCGGGCCACCTGCACGATGTCCGCCGCGTACCGCTCGACCGTCTGCGTGGCGGCCCACGCCCGGCCCCGGGCCCCCACGCGTGGAAGGTCCTCCACGTGGGCGAGGGCGTCGCGCAGCGCGTCCCCCACGGCCTGAGGGGTGAACGCGGCCGCACGGATCGCCGCGTCGCCGGGCACCTCGGCGAAGATGCCGCGGTCGCCCACCAGCACGGGACGCGCGGACGCCATCTGCTGCAGCAGCGACAGCGAACCGCCCTCCGTGCACGGGTTGCGCAGGTTCACGTGGAGGTCCGCCCAGTCGAACGTGTCGCTCAGCTCGTCGGCCGACACCCAGCCCGTCATCGTCACGCACTGCTCGAGCCGGTTCTGCACGATCAGATCGGTGAGGCGTCGGCCGTAGTGCGAGCGCAGGTCGATGGGGCCCGCGATGCGGTATTCGACGCGCCGCGCGAGGTCGGGGTCGAGGGCGAGCGCCTCGATGACCGTGTGGATCTGCTTGGGCTCGCCGACCCAGCCCAGCGACAGCATGCGGACGCGCTCGCCCGGCGGCACCACCCGCACCGGGGCGGCGGGGACGCGGGTGTCGACCGTGGGCAGCCACAGGCGGCTCACCGGCCCGCCCCACTCGCCCGCCAGGCGTTCGCGCTGGGCCTCGCAGTGCACGACGACGGTGAGCGCCGCCCGCACCGCCTCGCCCAGCAGCGGGTAGCGGTCGGTGTCGTCCTGCGAGGGATAGCCGTTGGGCGACGTCTCGACGTCGGCCACGAGCCGGTCGGCGACCTCCGGGCCGTACCAGGTCTCGACCAGCCCGGCGTAGTCCTGCAGGTCGAACCGGTGGATGTTGAGGTAGGCGTGGTGGAGCGTGGAGTCGTGCAGGATCACGACGCCTGCGACCGCCCGCGCCACCGCGATGATGTCCTCGTGGAACTGGGCGGAGTTGCCGATGTTGAACACGCACACCGTGTCGTCGGTGATCTTCTCGGTCGGCAGGGACCAGCGCGTGAACCGCACGACGGGGACGTCGGTGGGCAGCAGCACGGGGCTGCTCGCATCGGTCCACACGGTGACGTCGACCTCGCGGGCGAGCTCGGCGACGATCTCGCGGCTGAGGGCGCCGATCGCGCTGTCGGGGCTGAACGGCGTGAACCAGGCGATCCTCAACGCGTCAGCTCCTCGATCACGCGGTCCCACGAGATGCCGAGCTCCCGGGCCCGGTCCTGACCGGCGGCCCCCATGTCGTGCGCCGTCGCCCGGCCGGCGGCGGCCCGGTCGAACGCCTCACCCAGCGCGCGCGCATCGGGCTCGGCCACCCAGCCCGTCTCACCGTCGGCCACCAGCGCCAGCACTCCCTTCCCGCTGTCGGTCAGCGAGACGACGGGCTTGCGTGACTGGTAGGCCTCCAGCGTCACGTAGCCGTACGAGTCCTCGTCCACCGGCAGGTACGCGCAGGCCAGGCAGTCCGCCATCCAGTCGGCCTTCTCGCGGTCGGTGATCCAGCGCGCGTGCACCTCGACGCGGTCGTGGAGACCGAGGCGGTCGACGGCCTCGTGCAGCACCCGCCCGTCGTGCTCGGAGTCGGGCGGGCCCGCGACCACGAGCCGCACGTCGGAGCGGACGTGGGCCATGGCCTCCACCGCCAGCAGCTGCCGCTTGGCCGCGGACAGGCGGCTGGGCATGAAGATGAAGTCCTGCGGCGGCCGGGTGGTGAACATGTCGGGGTCGGGCAGCGGGGCGTACAGCACCTCCGACGGGATGCCGTTGAACGTCATCAGCCGGTCGCGCGTCACCGGGGAGTTGGTGTAGATGCGACGCGCCTCGGGGAGGAACGCGTCGTCGGCGCGGCGCACGGCATCGCGCAGCGCGACCCCCCACGAGTCGTTGGCGAAGCCCTGCAGCGGCGTTCCCCACAGATCGTATGCCTGCCGGTACTGGTGCAGCATCCACAGCACCTTGTTGTCGTGGGGCACGTGGTAGGCGGGGAACTTCAGGGCGACCACGCGGTCGACGTGGTCGAGCCGCATCAGCCGGGCGGCGAGGATGTGGTCGAGCAGGACCTCCGGCGGGTTCCACGCGGCCGGGATGTCGACCGCGAACGCGTCGATGCCGCGCTTGCGCAGCTGCTCCACCAGCGAGGCGGAGAGGATCTCGGCGCCGCCCCGCAGGAACGGCACGACGGCGTTGACGACGGCGACGGTGGTCATCGCAGCAGCTCCTCGGCGACGTCGTGCCAGGTTCCCGTCCGGGCGGCGAGACCCGCACGGGCGGCCCCGCCCAGCGCGCGGGCGCGGGTGGGGGAGGCGACCAGCCCGCGGAGGGCGTCGGCCAGCGCGTCCGCGTCGGCGGCCACCACCAGACCGGTGGCGTCCGGGGCGATCGCGTCGGCGGCGGCCGTGTCGTCGAGGGCCACGCACGGCACCCCCAGCGACGCCGCCTCGTCGGCGATGCGGCCCGTCGCATCGCCGGGGACGGCCGCCACGGCTGCCACCGCCCCCGCCAGTGCCTCGCGGCGTTCACGCTCGTCGGCGGCGAAGCGCACCCGGTGACCGACCCCGTGCGCCTCGGCCTCCCGCTCGGCTTCCTCCCGCCACCGCGCACCCGGCGGCGGCGCACACACCAGCGTGGTGCCGGCCCCAAGCGTCGCCACGGCGTCGCACAGCAGCCCGGCGCGCGCCGCGGGCCATTCGGCGTAGAGGTGACCCGCCGGTGCGACGCCCGGCGGCGCGTCGGCCGCGTCCCACGGCAGGGACAGGACGGCGGGGACCACGTCGGGCGGGTCCGTCAGCAGCGCCGCCAGCCGGGGCGTGGCGGCGTACACCCGCCCCACCCATTGGAGGGCGCGGCCGGCGGCGGCCTGGGCGAACTCCACGGTGCGCCCGTGCGCCGACGCGACGTCCACTCGTGCCGGTGCCGCGGGTGGCCCGGTGAGGCACCATGCGACGTGGTCGGGATGCCGCAGCACGCAGGCGGGGAAACGCAGCGTGATGAGGCGATCGCTCGCATGGCCGATCTCCAGCAGCCGCAGCGCGAGGATCTCCTCCTGCAGGCGGGCGTCGTCCGCGCCCACGGGCAGCACCAGGGTGTCGACGTCGTGGCCCGCGTCGCGGACGGCCGCCGCGAGTGCGGCGACCTCACGGGGCGGCGTCGGTTCGCGACCGGCCGCGAACACCGAGGCGATGAGCACCTTCATGCGGGCTTCCGGCCCGTCACCAACGCGTCATCCGCTGCGGCGTCGTCCGCGCGCACCTCCACGTCGGCGAACCCGATGATGGTGAGGGCGTCGGCGAGAACGTCGGGGGGCAGCGGCCACCGGTCCTGGAACAGGGCATCCCCCGGCCGGGTCGTCCCCGTACGGGTCTCCAGCGCGACGCGACCGCCGGGGACGAGCGCCCGGACCACGGCGTCGAGCACCCGGCGCCGGTGCGCCCCCGGCAGGTCGTCGAGTGACGGCGGCACCACGATGCCGGCCACCGAACCGCGTCGCAGGTGAGCGAGGTAGGCGGGCCACGGCTCGACCCAGGCCTCGTGCCCCCGCGCCCGGCAGCGGAGGACGGCCGCGTGGTCGTCGTCGACGCCGATGCCCTCGATGCCGCGGTCCCGCAGGGCCGCGAGCAGCGCTCCGTCGCCGCAGCGCAGGTCCACCACGGGACCGGCGTCGAACAGCGTGGGCAGGTCGCCGAGGCGGGAACGCACCGATGCGGTGGTCACGGGATCGAGCTCGGCACCGGACGGTCCCGCCGCTCCGTGCCCGGTGCGCCGCTGGAGGTCCTGCACGATGCGCTGCACGTCCCGGACCCGGGTCTCGAGGATCTGCGTGTCGTGGTCGTGGCGCAGGTGCATGCGCGTCGAGGCCGCCTGGAAGCCCTCGATGCGGCCCAGCAGCGGGAAGAGCAACTGGGCGATGCGTGCGCGCGCCGCCAGCACCGGGCGCTTGCCCCCGCGGGTCCACGCCGTGTCGGTGACGCGGAACAGGCGCTCCAGGTCGGCGAGGTCGGACGTGCGCAGCGGGTCGTGCAGCACGCTGTCCGTCGCGCGCCGCGGGGCGCCGCGCCGCACCAGCGGCAGGTGCGACCTGATGCGATCGACCAGTGGCCCTCTGTGGGTCGCGGGGTATCCGTCCTGGCGGGGGCCGTTCACGCGGTGGCACCGCTTGCCGGTGGTGCTGTCCGCGCCTGTGTCGTCCGCGCCATTCGCCTCCGTCTGACCTCGTCCACCGATCACCCGCAGCCCACGGCCGCTACGGGGTGCATACCAGACCGGTACCGGCGGGGACGTCGTCGCGGCGGCCGGTGCGCGCGTGTCACCGGCACGGCACAGTGCGCGACACACGCGTGACGGTCTCGCCTGCAGCATCCCGGGCATGGTTTTCACGATCCCGTCTCCCACCCTGGTGGGGCTCGACACGTCCACCGTGCAGGTGGAGGTCGACCTGCGCCCAGGCCTGCCGGCGTTCAGCATGGTGGGCCTGCCCGATGCGGCCGCGCGCGAGGCGCGTGAGCGCGTCCGCTCCGGCCTGGTCAACCAGGCGTACAGCGTGCCCGCACGCCGCATCGTCGCCAACCTGGCGCCCGCCGACCTGCGCAAGCAGGGACCGCAGTACGACCTGGCCATCGCGCTGTCCATCCTCGCCGCGTCGGGCCAGGTGCCCGTGGCGGCCCTCGAGGGCGTGGCCGCCGTCGGCGAGCTCGGTCTCGACGGTGCGGTGCGCCCCGTCCCCGGGGTGCTCGCCATGGCCGAGCACGCGAGCCAGCGGGGCTGGGCCCGGCTGCTGGTGCCCCACGCCAACGCCGCCGAGGCCGCCCTGGCCGGCGGCGACACCGAGATCGTGCCGGTGCGCGACCTGCGCGACGCGGCCGAGACGCTGTGCGGGCGCCGCGAGCCCCGGCGCGTGGTGGCCGACGCCTCCGAACCCGGCGACGCGCGCGTCACCGTCGCCGACCTGGGCGACCTGCGCGGGCAGGCGACGGCGCGGCGCGCGCTCGAGATCGCCGCGGCGGGGTTGCACTCCATGCTCATGATCGGCCCGCCCGGCAGCGGCAAGACGATGCTGGCGCGCCGGCTGCCCGGCATCCTGCCGCCGCTTTCCCCACGCGAGGCGGTGGAGGTGACCCGCATCCATTCGGTGGTGGGCCTGCTCGACCCCGGCGCACCGCTGGTGCGGCGACGGCCGTTCCGGGCGCCGCACCACAGCATCTCGGTCTCGGGCCTGGTGGGAGGCGGGCGCACGCCGCGCCCCGGTGAGGTGACGCTGGCCCACCGGGGGGTGCTGTTCCTGGACGAGGTGTGCGCGTTCGCCCCGTCGGTGCTCGACGCGCTGCGTCAGCCGCTCGAGCACGGCGTGGTCGACGTGGTACGCGCCAACACGTCCGTGCGCTTCCCCGCGCGTCCGCTGCTGGTGTGCGCGGGAAACCCATGTCCGTGCGGCTTCGCGGGGGACGCGGGAGGCCGGTGCACGTGCCCTCCGGGGCGGGCCGAGGCGTACCGGGCCCGCCTGTCGGGGCCGGTCGCCGACCGCATCGATCTACGGGTCGACGTACCGCGCCTCAGCCGCGACGAGCTGATGGCCGAGGGCACCGGCGAGGCCAGCGTCGCCGTGCGCGCACGGGTGATGGCGGCCGACGCGCCCCGCGCGGCCCGCGAGCAGGGCGTTCCCAACGCCCACCTCGGCCCGGTGGAGACCCGGCGGGTGGCGCGCCTCGACGCGGCGGGGCGACGGGTGATGGACGCTGCCGTCGACCGGCTGGGCCTGTCGGCACGCGGCTTCGACCGCGTGCTGCGCGTGGCCCGCACCATCGCCGACCTGGCGGGCAGCGAGCGGGTGGCCGACGAGCACCTGTGGGAGGCCATCGCGCTGCGCGCGCCGGGGGAGGGGGAGCGACGTGGCTAGGCCCGCATCGGCGGACGAGGCCCTGGGGCTGGCGCTGCTGGCGCACGGGCTCAACCGCGACCTGCAGCGGGCGGCGCGCGCGGCCGGAGGGGCGGGCGCCCTGTGGCGCATGGGTCCCGCAGCCCAGGCCCGCCTGCTGCGCGTGGCCGAGGCCGACGTGCGGGCCGCGGCGACGCGCGACGCGCTCGCGGCGGCCCGCGGACGGCTTGAGGCCGCGGGCGTGTCGCTGGTGGCCGCGGGGGACGTGCCCGAACGGCTGCGCCAGGTCTTCGACCCGCCGTTCGGCCTGTTCGCGGAAGGCGACTGGGCCCGGGTGGCCGGCGCGCTCACCGAGCGTCCGGTGGTGGCCGTCGTGGGGACGCGGCGACCCACGGCGGCGGGCCGTCGCTTCGCGCTGGGGCTCGCGGCCGAGCTGGCCGCCCGCGGCGCGGTGATCGTCAGCGGCCTGGCCCTGGGCGTCGACGGGGCCGCGCACGAGGGGGCGCTGGAGGCCGGCGGCGACACGGTGGCGGTGCTCGGCTGCGGCCTCGATCACGACTATCCCCGGGCCCACCGCGCGCTGCGCGCGCGCCTGCGTGAGCGGGGCGCGGTGATCAGCGAGTACTGGTGCGAGACGGCGCCGGCGCCGTGGCGGTTCCCGGCCCGCAACCGCATCGTGGCGGGCCTCGCCCACGCCACGGTGGTGGTGGAGGCGCGGGGGCGCAGCGGCGCGCTGATCACCGCCGACTTCGCGCTGGAGGCCGGCCGCGTGGCGCTGGCGGTGCCGGGCCCGCCGTGGGCCGATGCGTCGCAGGGATGCAACGAGCTCATCCGCGCGGGCGCGGGTGTGTGCACCGGGGCGCAGGACGTCGTGGACGAGCTCCCCCACGCCGCCTGGGGCGATACGCAGGCGGAGGCCGACGCGGTCGCCGCGCCCGTCGGAGACCGGGGCGTGCTCTATGGCCTGGTGCGGGCGGAGCCGATGCGTATCGACCAGCTGGCGGCGACGGCCCGCATCACCCCGGCGGCCACCGCGGCCGCGCTGGCCTCACTGGAGGTCGACGGGCTGGTGCTGCGCGGCGAGGGGCAGCGCTACTGGGCCGTGCGGCGGGCCACGTGACGGGCGCGGAACGCGGCGTACCGGCTGTGATGGCGCGGCCCGGGCGCCGCGGTCGCCGTCGCCACCGTCACGGGCGCTGTCGTGCCGTCCCCGTCGAGGCCCAGGCTGATGCGGGGCGCGTGATCGCGCAGCACCCGCAACGCCAGGCCCACCAAGAGCACCAGGCCGCCGATCTCGAGGGCCTCCTCGACGGTGGTCATGAGGCCGTACACCGCATTGCGGGTGCTGCCGTCGTACGAGTCGAGGTATGCCCCCGCCACCACCTCCATGCCGAGCGCGCCCACCAGGTAGACGGCGATCGCCACGGCGAGTGCGCGCCGCAGGTCGCGGCCGAGCCGCGGGATCAGGCGTGCGTAGGCCAGCGCGACGACCGCGGCGGCCACGGCGTAGCCCGCCACCCACGTGAAGTGGGCGGGACCGCCCGCGTGGAGGCCGGCCCGCAGCGGCGCGGTGAGCAGCTCGTGGATGCCCGCGGCCTCGTCGACGGCCAGGAACCCCGCGATGGCGGCAAGGCCCCAGACCGCCCGGGCGTGGGGCAGGCCGCGACGCCCCCGCTCGCACGCCACCAGCGCCAGCAACACCGCGACGGTCAGCAGCAGCAGCGCCGAGAAGAACGCGGGCACGTTGCCTTCGCCATCCAGGTCGAACAGGGGCACCAGCCCCATCAGCCGGCCCCGGTCGAGCACGTGGCGCGTCAGCTCCGACGCGATGCCCGCACCGACCACGCAGGCGGCCGCCCACGCGACGGCCCGCACCAGGCGGCGGGGGCTCGTGCGCAGGCGCAGCGTCTCGGTGCTCGCGTCGCGTGGCGGGACCGGATCCGGCATGCGGGCACCGTAACGATGTGACAAGTCTGTGACAACCGGTGGCGCCGCGCCGGGAGGCCACTCGGTCGCGCGCGACGCGCGCGCGGAGGCGTTCGTCGCCGGGCCGCGCCCGGAGGACGGCGCCCGGGCGGGGGACGCATGCCGGTCAACGAGCGCGGTGAGGGCGTCGCGATGCCGCTCGCCGTGCGCCTCCAGCGCGTCGTTGAGCACCCGACGCGGCAGCGGGTCCCGCTCGGCCCGGCGCGCCATCGCCTCGTCCAGGCGCTCGGCCAGCGCCTCCCGCCGCCTCGCGGCGACCAGGGGCGGCGCGAGCGGTGGCGCGGCCGGGAGGACGGTGGCCGCGCACCCGCGAGCCCGCGTGGGGCGACGGCCTCATCACGCCGCGTCCGACGGTGCCGGCGGGCGCTTCGGGCGGGGAACGCCCGCCCGGGGGACGAGGGGGGTGGTGGTGACGGGACGGTGCGAGCGGCCCCGGGCGGACGATGCCGCGGCCGCGTCAGCCCTTGGCGCCCGCGCCCACCCCGTAGCGGGCCCCCATGGCGGTCGCCAGGTCGGCGACGCGGCGCCGCAGCCCCTCGGGGCTCACCACGACGGCCTCGCCCTGCTGCTTGATGATCTCCTTCACGATCCAGTCGTCGCCCACGTACGGGATCTCCACCAGGGCCGAACCGTCGGCGCGCCGCTCGCGGGTGGCGTGCTGCTCCACCATCCACCGCGCCACGCGCGGTGAGCTCCACACCACCGCGGCCTGGCCCTCGGGCGACGACGGGGCGATGCCCAGCACCACGTCGGGCTCGGCCGCCACGATCTCGGGGCGGCGGGTGAAGCGCTCGTCGCGCACCGTCGCGCTGCGGATGCGGTCGAGCCGGAATGTGCGCTGGGCCGACGCCTCGCGGCAGTACGCCACCACGTACCAGGCCTCGCGGGAGTTGAGCAGCAGGTGGGGCTCGATGGCCCGCGCCCGCAGCTCGCCGCGCGACGGGTTCCAGTACTCCACGTCCAGCACGCGATCCTGGCGGATGGCGGCGTTGATGGCGGCCGACACCTCGCTGGTGGCCACCGCCACGTGGCCGATCTCGACCTCGGGCAGGTTGTCGGTGCCGATGGCGGCCTCCACCTTGTGGCGGGCCGAGCGCAGCGCGTCGTCGGCCTCGGTGGGAAGGCGATCGCCGATGAACTCCAGCGCCCACAGGAGCGCCTTGGCCTCCAGCGGTGACAGCCGGGCCGGGCGCACGAACCGGTCGCCGTACGTCTCTTTCTGCACCACCACGTCGTCGCCCTCGACCTGCGCGTACAGCGTGTAGCAGCCGCCGCCGAAGTTGATGAGGTTGAGCAGCGTCAGGTCCTCGTCCAGCACCGCCGCGTCGATGTTGAGCTCGGCGCGGATGTCCGCCGCGGGCACGCGGGTCTCGAACGCGTCGCCGCACGCGGCCAGCAGCCGGGTCATCAGCGCCAGGAGGCGTGCGAACCGCTCGGCCGGCACCACCTTGTCGGGCGCAGGGGCGGGGCTCGCGGGCGCCTCGTCGTCGGGTGCGTCGCCCACGGCGGCGACGGCGTCGGCGGGCACGTCCTCACCCACGTGGCGGCGGCGCACGGAGTCGATGGCCGCGCCCACCGCGTCGCGCAGCGAGGCCGGCTCGATCACCTCGGCCTCGGCGCCCATGCCCAGCACCCACGTCACCAGCGCGCGGGCGCTGCCGTACCCGGTGGTGAACACGGTCGAGCCGTCGTCCCCGGCGCGGAACGTGCCGCTGGACGCGAACATCTGCTCGACCCACCACGCGATGTTGGCCGACAGCCGCACCGTGGCCTCGTCGGTGACGTCGTCGAACTGCCACGGCGGCCGCTCGCGGTAGCGGCTGAGGTCGAGGTCGGTGGGGGCCGGGAAGTCGTGCTCGGCCCGCGTCTTGAACGTGATGCGCCCCTCGATGCGCGACAGCCGGAAGATGCGCAGCGATGCGCGCTCGTGGGCGAAGCCCACCATGTACCAGTTGCCGCCCAGGTACAGCAGGCTGTACGGGTCGACCTCGCGCTCGGAGCGCTCGTCGCGGCCGATGGAGTAGTAGGGGAAGCGGATCGTCTTGCGGCGGGTGATCGCCGACTCGATCTTCGACAGGTGGCCCGCCACCTCGGGCGAGTAGTCGCCACCCAGCAGGTTCACCGACACGGTCCGCGCCGCCCGGTCGTCCAGCGGGCTGGGCCGGCCCATGGTGAGGTGCTGCAGCGCCAGGCGCAGGGGCTCGGCGTACGCGAACTGGCCCTCTAGCAGGTACAGGCACGTCTGCAGCGCCGACAGCTCGCGGTCGGTGAAGTCGATCTGCGGCAGGTAGTAGTTCTCGGCCGGCAAGAGGTACAGGTCGCCCTGGAACGGGTCGTCGTTGGGGCGTTCCACGGCCAGCTTCAGGCCCATGGCCTCGATCTCGCCCCGGTCGGCGTAGAAGCGCCGCAGGAACGCCTGGTCGCTCATGCCGCCGTAGCCCTCGACCGCCTCGTGGATCTCGTCGGCGGTCACGGGACGCTGCTGGGACATCAGGTAGGCGACCAGCGAAAGCTGGCGCACGAGCTTGTCGTCGTCCCTCATCGCCATGGGCGCGTCACGTCGTTTCGTCGAAAGCGGGGGGCACCCGGCGATGATAGCCGCCATCGGTGGCCCGGCCCACCGGATGGGGGCGTTGCCGGGCGCGTGAACGCGGCTGATACCCTCATGACATGAGCGTTCTCAACCACGTCTTCGACGTCCCCACCGACGAGGAACTGGCTGCCATCGTCGGCGCGGCCACCCCGCACTTCGCGCTGCAGTCCCTCATCCGCGTGAAGCTGTACCTCGACGCGCTGCCGCCCGACCATCCGCGGCGGGCCGCGGTGCAGGCGCAGGTCGAGCGGCTCGAGGGCCTGGCCGTGCGCGGCGAGCGCGCGGGTGACGGTCCCAGCGAACGCCCGCGGCTGATCCACTAACCCCCGCCTCCGCCCCCGGTCAGGCAGGGCCGCCCGCGGCGACGGCGCGGGAGAACGCGCGCAGCACCACGCCGGTGGCGCCCCACACGTCCTCGCCGTCCAGGGGATAGCGCAGCTCGCGGCGCCCCGCGTCGGCCGGCAGCACCGCGTCGTGCTGGAGGATCTCGCGCACCGGCACCACCATGGCACGGTCGATCTCCGCGGGGTTCACGGTGACGGTGAACGGCCGGTCGGCGACGCCCACCACGGGGGTGAGGACGAACCCCGAGACCCACACGTGCACGTCGTCCAGCATGCCCAGCACGCGCACCGCGGCGGGCGGGATGCCCACCTCCTCGTGCGTCTCCCGCAGCGCGGTCGCGACCAGGTCGGCGTCGTCGGGCTCCCATCGTCCCCCCGGCAGGCTGATCTGCCCCGGGTGGTGCGGCAGGTCGGCGGAGCGCTTGGTCAGCAGCGTGTGCGGCGCGCCGTCGCGCTCGAACAGCAGCATCAGCACGGCCGACGGGCGGGCGTCCGCGTCCACCACCACGCGCGCGTGGGTCGCGAAACGTCGCTCAAGGCGCCGCTCGAGGTCGGCCAGGCTCTGCCCCGGCGGTGTCGCGGGCGTCGGTTCCACCGGGACGACTCTACGCACCCCCGGCGCGGGGTGGGTCACCCTGCGTAGTGTGGCGCCCGTGACACCGTCAGATCCCACGCCGGACCACCCGGACGTCGCCGCGCTGGTCGCCGAGCTGACGGACGCCGCCGCGGCCGTGGAGGCCCTCACCGGCGCCCCGCCCGCCGGCGTGCGGGCGGTCGAGATCACGCCCGGGCGGTCGGTGCACGTCTGCGCCGTGCCCCCGGACGGCGTCGCGCTGCTCGTCGACGGTCGGCTCGCCACCCGCCGCCGCGACGTGCACCAGGCGCTCACCGCCGTGCTGGTGGGCGAGCACCTGCTGCAGGTGATCGATCCCGAGGCCCTCGAGTACCTCATGGAGGCGGGCGGCCGGGCCATCGTCGCCCTCGACGGCGAGCCCGAGGTGGCCGATGCGATCGCGGCCGTGCTGCACGCGGTGCACGGGCTTGTGGCGTGGCGGCAGGACCCGCTGCGCGAGCGCACGTCGCTTCCCGACGTCGACCACGGCGCCGCGCTGCAGGAGCGGGCGTGGCGCGCGTACGGCGCGTTCGTGCGGCGCAGCGACGCGCTGGCCCAGGCGCAGGACGCGCTGACGCCGGAGCTGGTGTCCGCCCTGCGGGTGTGGGAGGAGGCCGCCGGCCGGGCGGGCGTCACCGAGCGTCTGGCCGACGGCATGGGCCAGGTGATGAAGGCGTGCGACGACGCCGCGGCCGAGCTGGTCGACCGGCACGTGACCCCGCTGACGTGACGCCGCGGGCCGCACGGTGGGTCGCGGCGCCGGCGGCGTTCGCCGGCGAGATCGTCCTGGCGGCGTGCGCGTACCTCGTGGCCCACGCGCTGGCCGGCGGCGGCATGCCGGGCGTGGCCGCGGGCGTCGCCGCCGTGGTGGCGTGGGTGGGCGCGTGGGCGGTCTGGATGGCGCCGCGGTCGTCCCGCCGCGTGCCCCGCGCCGCGCGCATCGCCGCGGTCGCCGTGGCGGGCCTGGCCCTGGCGGCCGTGCTGCTGGCCGCGGGCTCGTGGTGGACCGCCGGGCTGGCCGTGCTGGGCGCCGCCGCGTACGTCGTCGCCGCCTCGGTGGAGGCGACGGGCTGACACCCCGCCGTCACGCCGTGCGGGAACCGGCGTCCCCGCGGCTATACTCGTGCGAATGGACACACGCACACTCGTCGTCATGGAAGGCGACCAGACGGGGCAGGAACTGCTCGAAGAATCGCTGCGGGTCATCGACCCCGCCGTCACGGGACTCCCGCTCGAGATCGAGCGGTACGACCTCTCGCTCGAGAACCGCCGCAACACGCGCAACCAGGTGGTGTACGACGCCGCCGAGGCGATGAAGCGCCACGGGTTCGGCCTCAAGGCCGCCACCATCACGCCGGAGGACCCCGGCGACGTGGGCAGCCCCAACGCCCTGCTGCGCGAGGCGGTCGACGGGCGGGTCATCATCCGCACCGGCCGGCGGCTGCCGGGCGTGCGCCCCATCGGCGGCATCCACGCGCCCATCAGCATCGTGCGCATGGCCGTCGACGACGCGTACAACGCCCGCGAGTACCGCGAGGGCGAGGGCGACGACGAGACCGCCTGGCGCGTGGAGCACATCTCGCGCCGCACGTGCCGCGCGGTGGCCGAGTTCTCGTTCCTCCAGGCGCGCCGCATGCACGCCCAGGTGTACGGCGGGCCCAAGTGGACCGTGTCGCCGGTGTACGAGGGCATGCTCAAAGAGGAGCTCGACGCGGCCGCGCAGCGCTACCCCGACGTGCGCTACCGCCCCGTGCTGATCGACGCCGCGTACGCCGGCCTCATCACGCACACGGGCGACGCGCTGGTGGTGCCCGCGCTCAACCGCGACGGCGACTGCCTGTCCGACATGGTGCTGCAGCTGTTCGGCTCCATCGCGGGCGCCGAGTCGCTGCTCTTGTCGTTCGGCGACGACTTCAAGCCGTCCACGGTGATGGCCGAGGCGCCGCACGGCACCGCGCCGACCCTCCAGGGCAAGAACATCGCCAACCCGCTCGCCATGATCCTTGCGTGCGGGGCGCTTCTGGGCTTCATGGGCGACGCGCACGCCTCCAGCGTGTCGCGGGCCATCTACGAGGCGTCGCTGGAGTGCGTCGCCGACGAGGAGACCCGCACCGCCGACATCGGCGGGCATTGCGGCACCGAGGAGTTCACGGGCGAGGTCATCAAGCGGCTGCGCACGAAGCTCGACGTGTGGAGCTCGCTGGGGGAGTCGACGCTGCACCACTAGCCGGGGCGTCTCCGTGCTACCCCCGGTGTGCACGTCGAAACCCCCGCCCGGGGGTTTTCGCGGAGGGGAGCGATGGGATATCGCTTGGGGCGATGCTCCGTGCGCGTGCGCGGAGAGACCCCACCTCCAGGAGACGCCCACATGCTTCGCCCCGCCATCGACCACATCCGGCGCCAGCCGGTCGCATACGTGGCCCTGTTCTTCGCGCTTGCGGGAACCAGCTTCGCTGCGGCGCCCATGGTCACGGGCGCCAACGTCAAGAACAGCAGCCTGACCGGCGCCGACGTCAAGAACGGCAGCCTGACGGGCGCCGACATCAAGGCGCAGTCGCTGAAGGCCGCGAACTTCGCGCCCGGGCAGCTCCCCGCGGGACCGCAGGGCCCCATCGGCCGTACCGGACCTGGCGGCCCGGCCGGCCCGGCCGGAGCGACCGGCGCGAACGGCGCAAACGGCGCGAACGGCGCCACCAACGTCGTGATGCGCTCCGGCGGTGTCGTGACCGTGGGGGCGAACAACTTCGTGAGGGCGGAGGTGTCGTGCGCCGCGGGCGAGCGTGCCACGGGTGGCGGGGTCTACAACGAGGAGCAGGTCAACAGCGTGTACGTCACCTCCAGCTACCCGACGCCCAACCCCACGACGGCTCCGTCCACGGGCAACGGCGCCACCCCGACGGGCTGGCGCGTGTGGGTCGCCAACAAGCTCGCGACGCCCTACGCCGTGGAGGCCTACGTCATCTGCGCCAAGCCGTAGCGCGGGCGCGCGGGGCGCTTCCCCAAGAAGGCGGCGCCCCGCGGGTTCCTAGCCCTCCGCGTCCACCGCGGGCTCGGGCACGTCGTGGGCCCCGTGCGCCGCGTGGGCGCCGGCCCCGCGTCCCGACGGCAGCGTCGCCGCCAGCACCAGCACGGTCAGCGAGATCAGCGCCGCCAGGCCGAAGGCCCAGCGCATCCCCCCGGCCATGGCGTCGAGGCCCGAGTGGCCCTCACGCACCAGGTCGCCGGCGTGCGATGACATCACGGTCACCACCAGCGCGGCGCCCGCGGCAGCCGCGAGCTGCTGCACCGTGCCCAGCAGCGAGCTGCCGTGGGAGTAGAGCTGTGCCGGCAACGCGCCCAGCCCCAGCGTGAACACCGGCGTGAACACGAACGACAGGCACACCAGCATCGCGGTGTAGTCGGCCAGGATCACCCAGTACGGCGTGTGCATGTCGACCCGCGCCAGCACGGCCAGAAGCAGCGTGCAGCCGATGGCCCCCGGCAGCACCAGCACCCGGGCGCCGTAGCGGTCGTACAGCTTGCCCACGGTCGGCCCCAGCAGGCCCATCGCGAGGCCGCCGGGCATCAGCATCAGGCCGGTGGCCAGCGTGCTGAGGCCGCGCACGTCCTGCAGGTACAAGGGCAGCAGGATCATCGCGCCCAGCATCGCCATGAACGCCGCGGCCATCAGGGCCAGCGCGTGGGTGTAGCGGGGGATGGCGAGCGTGGACAGGTTGAGAAGGGGCGAGCCCTCGCGCGCCAGGCGCACCTGGCGCCAGGCGAACACGGCGATCGCAGCCAGCCCACCGGCGACCATCCACCACGGATCCACCGGCAGCACGGCGTCGCCGGCGCCCAGCTGGCTGAGCCCGTACACCAGCCCGCCGAAGCCGACCGCGGCCAGCGGCACGGACACCCAGTCGAGGGGCAGCGCCCGCGGCTCACCGACGTCGTCCAGGAAGCGCAGGCCCGCCGCGGTCACCACGACGGCGAACGGCAGCACCAGCAGGAAGATCCAGCGCCAGCTCATGAAGTCGAGCACCAGGCCGGACGCGGTCGGTCCCAGCGCCGGCGCCACCGAGATGGCCATGGTGACGTTGCCCATCACCTTGCCGCGCTCGTCGGCGGGCACGATGGACATCAGCGTCGTCATCAGCAGCGGCATCATGATCGCGGTGCCGCCCGCCTGCACCACGCGGGCCGCGACCAGCACGGGGAACGACCACGCGGCCGCGGCCAGCACGGTGCCGCAGATGAAGATCGACATGGCGGTCAGGAACAGCGCCCGCGTGCGCACGCGCTGCAGCAGCCAGCCGGTGACGGGGATCACGACGGCCATCGCCAGCATGAACGCCGTCGACAGCCACTGGGCGGCCCGCGCGTCGACGTGGAAGTCGGCCATCAGGCGCGGGATCGCGTTGATCATGATGGTCTCGTTGAGGAAGACCGTGAACGTGGCGGCCACCAGCGCGGCGATGGTGCGACCGTACGGGCGCGAGGGCACGGGTGCGGGGGTATGGGGCAAAACGGTTCCTCTCGAAGGCGACGGCGTGCGCCGCGCCGGCCGTCGGGCCGGGGCGCAGGGGATTCGTATGACCACCGTCGTCAGCGCATCGCCGCGGGATGGTAGCGATCGCCCTCCGGAAGGTCAACGGCCCGCCGGGGCCGGCCCGCGCTAGTTCTGGTCGTCGCCCGGGCCGGGGCCCTGGGCGATGAACTCCAGCAGGTCGTCCACCGTGAACCGCCCACCGCGCATCGACGCCACCAGGCCGTACACGGTGGCGGTGTGGGGCACCGACAGCACGTGCGCGCGGATGGCCTCGTCGGCCGCGTCGTCGGTGACGCGCCGCTTCTGCGTGCCGGCGGCCGTGATGGCGACGCCGTTGGGCTTCACGTCCACCAGCCCGTCGTCCGACAGGCGCCGCAGCATCGCCGCCACGTCGTCGCCCTCGGCGCCCAGCGCCTCGGCCAGCTCGGTGACCGGCACGGGCCCGTCACCCGCGTCGTCGACGCCGCGCAACACCAGGTACGTGCCGGCCGAGAGCCCGTTGGCCGCCACCGACTGATCGAGCACCCCCAGGAACTCGGTCAAAAGGGCGATGTCGTCCTCGCTGCGGTACACGCCTAGGGTCCGTAGCGGTGCGCCGGGGCCGGCCGCTGCACGCTGGTGGCCGTGCCCGGCCACACGCGGGCGCCGATGCCCAGGTCGTCCAGCATCGCGAGGGCCGAGCGGACGACGCCGACGGCCGATCCGCGGCCCTGCACGCGCGCCACCGTGATGGCGAAGTCGTGGTCGCCGGGCCCGAACAGCGGGCGGGGGTTGGTGCGCGCCAGCGCGACCCGGGCCTCGCCCAGGCGCAGGGAGTCCTCGAGCGCGATGTAGATCACGAGCAGCGACCAGTCGGACGGCAGCTCGCCGACGATGTCGTCGAAGGCGGTGACGTGGCTCACGACGGCAACGTTAGCAAGCGCGGCGGCGCCGCCACGGGGTCACACGACCCCGGCGGGGAAGGGGGCGAGGGCGTCGCGGATGCGGGCGTCCGCGGCCGCGAACGCGTCGTCGTCCAGCACCGGCGTGCGCGCGCCCGCGACGATGCCGTCGGGCAGCGCGATCCAGCTGACGCAACCACCGTGCTCGGGCTGCACGTCGAGCACCGGCGGGGAGTCGAGGCGCCAGACCCGCAGCACGGCCGCCCACAGCGGGTGCTTGCGCCGCCATTTGAGGCGCTCGGCGGCATAGTCGGGCGTGAGGGTGTGCTCCGCGTCGATGGCGGCCAGCGCCTCGTCGTCGCGCAGCGCGTACGACGACCGCAGCTCGGCGTACAGCGCCAGGGGCAGGTGGGCGGGCTCCTCGCGGTGATCGAGCGACGCTGCGTACCGCGCGTGGAACTCGGGCTTCACCAGCTCGGGCCGCTGGTGCAGGTACGTGGGCATCAGGAAGAACCGCGGATGGGGCAGATCGAAGCGCTTCTCGCCGATGCCGCCCTTGCGCACCACCAGCACCTGGTCGCCCGCTCCCAGGGCCTCACACGTGACGCCCCACTCCTTCAACGCGAACTCGGTCATGGGGCCGATGGTAGACCAGCCGACGCGCATCGGGCCGGTGCCGGGGGCCTCACGGGGCGACCAGCCAGGAGACTCCTGCGAAGACGACGCTTACTAGGAGACCGATGGCGAACGACAACCAGTCGGCTCGGGTGCGAGGGGGCCGTATCACGCAGAAGATCACGGTGAAGGTCGCGATCACCATGGCGGCAGACGCTGCCAGGACGGACGTCACTACGTGAGAGTCGTACCGTCCGCCGGCCGACTGAGTCGCGCCCAGCACGGCGCCACCGAGCAGAGAGATAACCGCCGCAAACAATCCCAGCGTCATCATTTCGCTCCGCGTCGCGCCCTCGAGACGCTCCTCGCTCGTCTGGAGGCGGATCTCGAGGTCGCGTGCGGACTGTTCGAGATCAGCCCTGAGCGCCATCGCTTGCACGTCCCGAAGGCGCCGAGCGTGCGTCGACGATCCTGCCGGGGCCATGTCAAGAACGATCTGGGCGAGTCGCCGGGCCTCCTGGAAGTGGCCCAAGACAAGTTGACACCGCGCGCTGAGCATTAGGAAACCCGCGTCCTCGGGATCCAAGTCGACCAGCTCGGTCATCTCTGACGCGAGCGCGGTGTTGAGCTCTTGGTTCCGAGTGGAAGGGGATCGGGATTCCTGTTCGAGGAGTTGCAGCCGGACGAGCAACGCGCGCGGACCTACGTCTGGCGTGCCCGCCCCGCCCGTGGTCGATGCGCGTTGGATCGCCCGCCTCGCGTGGGTGATCGCACGCTGGCGCTCGCCCCTTGCATCGCAGATCTCTGCCTCCCAAACATCGACCAAATAGCCCCATTCCATGGCGCGAAGAGCCGACCAGCGTGCTTTAGACGCTGCGGCGTCACCGATTGCCATCGCCAACTCGTCCTCAGGGGCGTGACTCGTGGCAATGTCGTCACAGTGATCTAGCCATGCCTCGAGTTCTCGGAACGCGCGCTGTACGCGGTGCCAGCGAACACCGATCCAGACGATTCCGAGCATCTCGTCCTCTGAAAGGCGGGGGGTGACGGCCTTCAGTAGGAGTTCGCGCTCCGCAGGTTCGAGCTGGAAGCGAGATTCAGCGTCCTTGATCCGGCGGAGATAGACCGGTCGGATCGTGCTCGGGGTCAGACCACCCAGCGCTGTGGCCAGTTCACCGAGCTGCCGCTGTAGGGCGTCGAGGTCTTCCGCGGTCTTCACGTCCTCGTCCCTTCGCCCAAACGTCAAGATGCTCTACAACTACCCTACGCCGGGCCGGTGCCGGGGGGAGCGGCGTGAGCGCTTGATACCCTGCGGGCATGATCGATGCCATCCTTTCCCGCGCCGCCGACGGCGAGCGCATCACGCCCGACGAGGCCATCGCGCTGTACGAGCAGGCCCCCCTCAAGGATCTCGGCGCCGCCGCCGACGCCGTGACCCGGCGCCGCTACGGGGGTGACGTCACGTACAACGTCAACGCGCACCTCAACCCCACCAACATCTGCGTGGTGGGCTGCGGGTTCTGCGCGTTCGCCGTGTGGACCGAGAACGACCCGCGGGCGTACGCCTACAGCGTCGATCAGCTGGTCGAGCGCGCGGGGCAGATGGTGGGGGAGGGCATCACCGAGCTCCACATCGTCGGCGGCATGACCAAGGAATACGACCTGCCGTACTACGAGGACCTGTTCCGCGAGCTGAAGGCCGCCTACCCGCAGGTGTCGCTGACGGCCCTCACCGCGGTGGAGATCGACTTCGTGGCCCGGGTGTCGAAGGTGTCGCACGCCGAGGCGCTCGAGCGCACGCGCGCCGCGGGCCACGACACGATGCCGGGCGGCGGCGCTGAGGTGTTCGCCAAGCGCGTGCGCAAGATCATCGCCGACCGCAAGGTGCCCTCCGAGACGTGGCTCGACGTGCACCGCGAGGCGCACGGGCAGGGCATGCGCACCAACGCCACCCTGCTGTTCGGCCACTTCGAGACGCCCGCCGAGCAGGTGGACCACATGCGCCAGCTGCGTGAGCTGCAGGACGACACCCAGGGGTTCCAGGCGTTCATCCCGCTGCCGTTCCTGCCGGGCAACACCGAGTTCGCGTACCTGCCGGGCCCCAACCGCGAGGAGAAGCTGCGCACCATCGCGACGGCGCGCCTGTTCCTCGACAACTTCCCCCACATCAAGGGCCACTGGGTGATGCTGGGCGAGGAGATCACCAGCGAGGCGCTGGGCTTCGGGCTGGACGACCTGTCCGGCACGCTGGGCGAGGAGCGCATCGCGCACGCCACCACGGTGCAGACGCCGCTGGGCCTGTCGCAGGAGCGCATCAGCGACCTGGTGCGCGCCGGGGGCAAGACCCCGGTGGAGCGCGACACGCTGTACAACCGGGTCGAGCGGGAGTCGGTCACCGCGTAGCCCGTTCGCGACGCGGTCCCGTGTGAGCCGACAAAACGGTTCCGTTTGAGCGTGCAAAACGGTTCTGTGTGAGCGTGCGAAACGGCTCCGCGGTGGCGGAGCCGAGACGCACGCGGGGCTGTCAGGTCAGGCGTACACCCGCTGGACGGTGACGCCGCCGTCGTCGGCCAGCTCCACGAGCTGCGCGCCGGTCCCGGTGGGCATGAACGTCCACTCCCGCCCGCGATGGCGCAGCGCGTAGAACACCCCCGGCCCGCCCAGAAGGCGCACCCGCCCGCCGGCCAGCGACGCGTCGTACACCTCGTGCGTGTGCCCGCTCAGCACCACCACGGGCTGCCCCGTGGCCGCCAGATCGGTCTCCGCGGCGGGGCCGTGCTCGAGCCGGAACCAGTGGTGCGCGCTGTGCGAGCGGATGGGGTGGTGCATCAGCACCAGCGTCGGTCCATCGAGGGCGGCGACCGCCTCGGCGAGCTCGTCGCAGCGACCCTCCACGTGCCCGGGGATGACGGTGTCGACACCCACCACGCGCCAGGGGCCCACGCGCGCGTCGGGGCGGCCGAAGACCCCGCGCACCACCGCGGGGTCGTCGTGGTTGCCCGGCACGGCGACGACGGGGCCCAGAGCCGCCAGCCGCTCGCGCACGGCCCGCACCGCGTGGGCCGAGCCGTCGTCGGCGACGTCGCCGGTGTGCACGATCAGGTCGGGCGCGAAGTCCTCGGCCGCGACGGCGTCGAGCACGGCCTCCAGGCGCGCCGCGGTGTCGATCTCGGGGTGCTCCGACACGCTTCCGGGGGCCGTGAAGTGGGTGTCGGTGATGTGCAGGACGCGGTGCATCGCAGCCCGCTCAGAGCTGGCGCCGGCCGAGGCCGACGGTGGTGAGCCACATCAGCGCCACCAGCCACACCAGCGTCCACACCACGCTGAGCCAGTGCGACGCGGGCACGATGACCGGCAGGTTGTTGACCTCCAGGTGGGGGGCCGCGAGGCTTGTGATGCCGCGGCGCTGGTGGTCCTCCATCATGGGCGACACGATGCTGCGGGGAAGCGCGACGTAGAACGGCGTGATCAGGTGCGACTGGCTGGCCGCGATGGCGTGCTGGTCGAGCGCGGCCTTCAGGTTCACGAGCGCCTGGGCCGCGACGTACGCCATCACCCCGAACACCCCGGCCGCCACCGACCCGATGAGCGACGCCATCAGCGCCGCGGCGCACAGGGCGAGGCCGGTGTTGAGGGTCATCGCGAGCGCGTGCCCGGTGAGGAGGGGGTCGTACCCCCATCCCAGCGTCACGGAGCCGATCTCGAGCACCGCCCACCACAACAGCATGATCGCGGCCAGCGTCGCGAGGCGGGTCAGCACCCGCGCCACGGCGATGCCCGCGCGGCCGGCCCCGGCCACCTGCAAGAGCCCCAGGTACCCGGAGTGCGCGTCGCGCGGGAACGCGGTGGCGCCCAGTGCCACGGCGGCGGCGAGGCCTCCCAGCAGCAGCAGCGACGCGCCGCCGGCCTGGAGGGCGTCCTGGCGGGCGATCACGCCGTCCCGCCCGTGGGCGAGCACCACGATCACCGTGGCCCAGGCGGCGCCGGCGGCCGCGATGAGCCACACCAGGCGCGACCGCAGCGCCAGCACGTCCTCGGCGCGCGCGAGGCTGACGAGGGCGCTCATACGCCCTCCTCCTCGTCGGGCGCGCCGGGCAGGGTCACCAGCGGGCCCACCACGTCCGGGAAGCCGCCGGGGTCGGGGCTGGCCACCACCACGGTGGCGCCCCGCGCGCGGGCGGCACGCAGCGCGGCGACCGTCTCGGGGTACTCCCACGGATCGTCCAGCACCACGAGCTCGGGATCACCCACCAGCGCCACGGCGAGCGCCAGCCGGCGGACGTCGCCCAGCTCCAGGCCGCCCGTCTGCCGGCGGTCGCCCGGCTCGAGCCCGGCGGCGCGCAGGGCCCGGGCGGCGTCGTCGGGGCCCCGTCCCCGCAGGCGCGCCACCAAGAGCGCCGCCTCGGCCACGGTGAGGCGGCCCGGGAACGGGCGCCGGGCCGGCGCGTACCCCACCCGGCCGCGCAGGCCGGGATCGTCCGGGGCCAGGCCCAGCACCTCCACCGAGCCCGAGAACGGCTTCAGGAGGCCGGTGAGGGCGCGGGTGGCGGCTGCCAGGGCGGCGGCGCCGGGAGCCGTCAGCACCACGCCGCCCCCCACGGGCACGCGCAGGCTGAACGCCTCCACCGACGGGGCCGGCGTGCCCGGAAACCGCAGCACGGCGTCCTCGACCATGACCGCCGCGTCCGGGGCGGCAACGAGCGCGGTGTCCGTCACGCGTTGATGATCTCGAGCACCTCGTCGCGGCGTCGCTCCATGTCCGCCTCCGACACCAGGGACTCGAGGTTGAGGCGCAGGAGCGGCTCGGTGTTGGACGCGCGCACGTTGAAGTGCCACTCCGGGTACTGCACCGAGAGGCCGTCGAGCTCGGTCTGCGTGCCGTCCGAGAACCGCTCGCGCAGGCGCTCGATGGCGGCGGGGGCGTCGGCGACGGTGGAGTTGATCTCCCCCGAGATGTGGTACTTCTCGCGGAACCGCGCGATCAGCTGCGACAGCTTCGCACCGCGCTCGCCCAGCAGCTCGAGCACCAGCAGGGCCGGGACCAGGCCGGTGTCGGCGAACGAGAAGCGCTTGAAGTAGTAGTGGCCGCTGACCTCGCCCGCGAACAGCGCGTCGAGCTCACGCATGCGACGCTTGATGAACGCGTGGCCGACGCGGTTCTCGTACGGGGTGCCGCCCGCCGCCGTGATGGCGTCGCGCACGGCCCACGAGGCGCGCAGGTCGTAGACGATGGGGGCGGGGCCGTTGCGGGCCAGCAGGTGCTCGGCCAAGAGGGCGGTGAGGAAGTCGCCGGCCACGAAGCCGCCCTGGTCGTCGATGAAGAAGCAGCGGTCGGCGTCGCCGTCCCACGCGATGCCCAGGTCGGCGCCTTCCTCCACCACCTTGCCCTCGATGAACTCGCGGTTCTCGGGCAGCAGGGGGTTGGGCTCGTGGTGGGGGAAGCGCCCGTCGGGGTCGAGGAAGCACTCCACCGCGTCCAGCTCGAGGCGCCCCAGCACCGGGGGCAGGTACACGCCGGCCATGCCGTTGGCGGCGTCCAGCACCACCCGCTGGCGGCCGATCACGGCGGGGTCGACGTACGTCATGCAGTGGTCGACGAAGCGCTCCAGCAGCGTCGTGTCGGTGTCGCGGCCGCCGCCGGGGGTGTCGCCGGGCACCGCGTCCATCGCCAGGCGGCCCACCTCGCCGATGCCGGTGTCGCCCGACAGCGGCACGGCGCCCGCAAGCACCAGCTTGGCGCCCGTGTACTGGGGCGGGTTGTGGCTGGCGGTGATGGCGGCCCCCGCGTCGAAACCGCCGTCGGCGACGGCGAAGTAGACCATCTCGGTGGCCGCCAGGCCGATCTCGGTGACCCGTGCGCCCGCGGCCGCCGCGCCGGAAGCGAACGCGTCGGCCATGGTGGGGGACGACAGGCGCACGTCGTGGCCCAGCGCGACGCGGGGGTTCACGACGCCGGGCGTCTGCTGGCGCACGACCTCCACGAACGCGCGGCCGATGCGCTCGGCGCCCGCCTCGTCCACCTCGTCGCCGTAGAGGCCCCGCACGTCGTAGGCCTTGAAGATCCCCGGTGTCACGGTCATGTGTCGAATCCCGGTCGCAGTAGGTCGTAGGTGTCCCGCAGGGCCTGCGGCATCACGCGGATCTGGCCGACCGTCGTGATGAAGTTGGTGTCCGCCGCCCAGCGCGGGACGACGTGCAGGTGCAGGTGCTGGGCGATGCCCGCCCCCGCGGCCGTGCCCTGGTTCATGCCCAGGTTGACGCCGTGGGGTGCCAGCGCGCCGTCGAGGACGGTCTGGGAGCGGCGCGCCAGGTCCATCATCTCGTGGGCCGTGGCGTCGTCGAGGTCGAGCAGCGATGGCACGTGGGCGTACGGGATCACCATCACGTGGCCGTTGTTGTACGGGTAGAGGTTCATCACCACGAAGCACGTCGCGCCGCGGTGAAGTACGTAGTCCTCATCATCGGTGTTGCGCGCGGCGATGGCGCAGAACACGCACGCGCGATCGGCGTCGTGCGCACCCGCGTGCTCGTCGCCCAGGTAGCTCATGCGCCATGGAGCCCAGACGATGCGCCGCCCGTGCGGTGTGGTGTCCCCGCTCACCCCGTGAGCCTACC
This sequence comes from Actinomycetota bacterium, assembly GCA_963169235.1. Classification (GTDB taxonomy): domain Bacteria; phylum Actinomycetota; class Thermoleophilia; order Miltoncostaeales; family Miltoncostaeaceae; genus JAGQUM01. The sequence continues at coordinate 97,218 of CAUJCX010000047.1, forward strand.
GAGGCGCGGGCGGTGCGAGCCGGGCGTCCGGCGCCGGGTCGTGGCAGACGGCCTCCACGTTGTTGCCGTCCGGGTCCCGCACGAACGCGCCGTAGTAGTGCGGGTGGTACTGCGGGCGCGGTCCCGGGGCGCCGTTGTCGGCGGCGCCCGCCGCCAGCGCCGCGGCGTGGAACGCGTCGCACGCCGCCCGGTCGGGCGCGCGGAACGCCACGTGCACCGCGGCCGTGGGCGCGCGATCGGCCAGGAAGAAGAACGGGGAGCCGTCGCCGAAGCCCACGTAGCCCTCGTGGTCCAGCACGACCCGCAACCCCAGCGGCGCCAGCGCCCGCGCGTAGAAGGCCCGCGCCGCGGCCATGTCGGCCACGCCGATCACGACGTGGTCGATCACGTCAGATCCACTTCTTGTGGCGGAACCACCCCAGGAGGCCCGTCGCCGTGCCGGCCATCACCACCAGCACGAACGCCACCGACAGCCACCCGTGGTGGGCGAACATCAGCGCGTCGATGTTCATGCCGTAGAAGCCGGTGATGAGCGTGAGCGGCAGCATCAGCGCCGACAGGATGGTGAGGAGGCGGATGATCTCGTTGGAGCGGTGCGTGATCACCGACTCGTTGGTGGCCTCGAGCGCCTCGGCCACCTCCTTGTAGCCCTCCAGCAGGTCCCAGATGCGTTCGTTCTTGTCGACGATGTCGTCGAAGTAGATCTCGAGGTCCTGCGGTGCGTACTCCTGCACCTCGCGCTCCAGCCGGCGCAGGGTGGGGCGCTGCGGCTGGATGATGCGGCGGTAGTTGATGATCTCCTGCTTGACGTTGGAGATGTCGCGCACGATGTCCTCGCCGCCGCCCTCGAAGATCTCATCCTCCAGCGCGTCCAGCTTGAAGCCGATCTTGTCGAGGATGGGAAAGCAGTAGTCGAACATCGCATCGACGATGGCGTACAGCAGGTAGCCGGACCCGCGGCCCATGAACTCGTGGCGCGTCTCCTCGCGTGACACGCACCGCGAGAACATCGCCGACAGCGCCTTCATGTGCTCGTTCGGCAGCGTGATCACCAGGTTGCGCGCCACGAACAGGTTCAGCTCGGCGGCCTGCAGGCGCTGCGTGCGCTTATCGAAGCGCGGGAAGTGCAGCACGATGAACACGTAGTCGTCGTACTCGTCGATCTTCGCGCGCTGACGCCGGCGGGAGAGCACGTCCTCCAGGTCGAGGGCGTGGAACTCGTAGTTCTCGGCCAGCCAGGCCGCCTCGATCTCGGTGGGCGACTCGATGTTCAGCCAGGTGAGGCCGTGCGCCTCGAGGCGCTGGATGTCGGGCTCGCGGGTGGCCGGGGCCTCGCCGTCAGCGCCGGAGGCGGACCGGCCCGCGGCGCGACGGATCCTCGGTAGGCTCGGCATCGTCGCCCACCTGGCTCGCTACGGTGCTGTCGGTCGCGGTGTCCACGCGACGGATGGTAGCGGACGCGGCCACGCGGGCGGTCGCGACCCCGCCGCCGGGGTCGCCTGTCAGTCGATCAGGTTGTTGCGGTACGCGTACCGCGTCGCCTCGGTGCGGTTGCCCACGCCCAGCTTGCGGTAGATGTTCGACAGGTGGAACTTCACGGTCTGCTCCGTGACGTACAGCTTGCTGGCGATGTCGAGGTTGGACAGGCCCTCGGCCACCAGCTTCAGGATGGCCAGCTCACGCTCGGTGAGCCCACCCGGGTTCTGCTGCTGCGTCGTGCGCGGGGCCTCGCCGGCGGGCGGGCCGGACCGCGTGATGACCGTGCCCTCGACGGCCTGGCGGATGGCCGAGGCGAGGTCGAGCGGGTTGATCGACTTCACCACGTACCCGGAGGCGCCCTGGTCGAGGGCCTGGTTGATGTGCTCGGGGTCCTCGAACATCGACAGGATGATGACCTTGACGTCCGGGTGGCTCTTCTTGATCTTCGACAGCGTGGTGAGGCCGTCGCCCTTGGGCATGCGCATGTCGAGGATGACGACGTCGGGGTTGACGCGCGGCACCAGCGTCAGCATCTCGTCGCCGCTCATGGCCTCGCCCACCACGGTGATGTCGGGCGCGGTCTCGAGCGCGCGCTTGATGCCGTCGAGCATCAGCCGGTGGTCGTCGGCGATCGCGACCTTCAACCGGGGCTTCTCGAGGCTGTTTGCGTCGTCAGGCATTCAAGGCGGCTTCCACGGAAGAGGGGGGACACCGAACAGGCCCGGGGCACTCCGTGCCACAGGCTCGTCCGCACGCGGTCTGTGCGCCAGAATACCGCCCCCGCCCGCTGTTCGTCACAGGAAACGGGGCCGAGGCCCCTCCGGGAGGCCGATTTCTCAGGCGTACTCCGGGCCGTGGCGCTTGATGGCGGCGACGATCTCGGACGCCGGGGTGCCCTTCACCAGGTACTCGGACGCCCCGCCCGCCAGGCCGGCGGCGATCTCGTGCTCCTTGTCGGCCACCGACAGCATCAGCACCGTGACGTTGGGCACCTTCTGCTTCAGCGCCAGCGTCGCCTCGAGGCCGTCGAGCCCGGGCATCGACAGGTCCATGAGCACCACGTCGGGTCGCAGCTCGACCGCGCGCTCGAGTGCCTCGGCTCCGTCGCCGGCCTCGCCGACCACGCGGATGCCGCGCTCACGCTCGAGCAGGCGGCGCAAGAGCTCGCGGAAGCGCCGGTTGTCGTCGGCGAGCAGGACGCGCACCTCGGTGACCTCTGCGCCGGCCGGCGCGGTGGTCTCGGGAGCACGGGCGAAGCGTGAGCGACTGCCGGTCACCGGGCGTCTCCGTCGCGGCCCCCGTGGGCACGGGGCGTTGCCGATGGGGTGTAAGCATTCATGTGTGGGGCACACTAAGGGCTGCGGACGGCAATGGAACCTAGACCGATCGCTAGTTGGTGAGACCGAGAGGTATAGGAACGCGGTGCGCGTGGCAAGCGCTAACAGCTAGCATTCAGCCCCGAACGCCCGACCCGCGCGAAGATTCTTGCCAGAACCCTCACTTTCCGCCATCAACGCCCTGCTGGACTGCCCGGTCACCCACACCGGACCCTGGCCTGATCTCGCACCTCTTCTGGAGGTGGTGGAGCGCGCGACGGGCGCCGACGCGGTGGTGCTGGCCGTCGGGGGCCAGCCGGTCGAGCGTTCGCTGGTGGCCAGCACCGGGCTGCCGCCCGCCCAGGCCCACGCGCTGTCGGCCGACGCGCGCAAGCTCTTGGCCGCGGCCGCCGACGTGCCCACCGACCTCGACGGCACCCACCTGGGCGCCGCCCACCCCCTGCCGGGCCGTACCGAGGGCGCCATCGTGCTGGTGGGCGAGCCCCAGGGGGCCCACGTGGCCACCATCCTGCGGGTCGCCGCCGAGCGCGTGGCGGGGGCGCTGGAAGCCGGGCGACTGCGCTCCGACCTCGAGCGCGCCATGGCGCAGATCCTCGAGAGCGACGAGCGCCTGCTGGGCCGCATCGGCCTGGACATCCACGACGGCCCCACCCAGCACCTGTCCGTCGCCCTGCTCGAGCTGCAGCTGCTGGACGGCGACCTGGCCGACGTCGACACCGACACGCTGCCGCCCAGCCTGAAGCCGGCCCTCGAGCGCATCTACGAGACGCTGGGCGGGGCGCTGACCGAGATGCGTGAGCTCATCGGGCACCTGCGCCCGGCGCAGTTCGAGGACCGCCGCCTGGTGGACATCCTGCGCGACGCGATCACGGGCTTCGAGGCCCGCAGCGGCGCCACCGTCACCACCGACATGCGCGGCGAGTTCGCCGTCAACGGCGTGTCCATCACCCAGCGCATCACGCTGTACCGCATCCTGCAGGAGGCCCTCGGCAACGCGTACCGCCACGGCCGCTCCCAGAACGCCCACGTGACGGTGGTGGAGGACGAGCAGGGCATCGCGATGGAGGTGCGCGACGACGGGGCCGGGTTCGACGCGGAGGCCGCCCTCAAGCCGCGCAGCGGCGCGCCGATCGCGCGCTTCGGCCTGCACGGCATGCGCGACCGCTCGCAGGTGCTGGGCGGCACGTTCTCGGTCACCAGCGTGATCGACGAGGGCACCACGGTGCGGGTGTTCCTGCCGCGCTGGCTGCCGCCGCAGCCCGACGACAACCGGTGACGGGGGCGGTCCGCGTCAAGATCTGCGGGCTGCGCACGTCTCAGGCGGCCCGCGCGGCCGCCGCGGGGGGTGCGTGGGCCGTGGGCGTGGTGTTCGCCGACGGGCCCCGCCGGGTGGACGTCCCCACGGCCGCCCGCGTGCTGGACGGCCTGCCCGACCACGTGGCCCGCGTCGGGGTGTTCGTCGACCCGACGCTGGACGAGCTGGCGGCGGCGGTGGCGGGTGCGGGCCTGACCCACGTGCAACTGCACGCCAGCGGCCTCAGGTCGGCGCGGGTGCGCGACGCGCTGGGCTGCGGCGTCATCCGCGGCGTCCGGTTCACGGGGCCCGAGGCCGCGGCGGGCGACCCCGACGCCTGCGTGGTGCTGTACGACGCGGCCGTGCCGGGCCTCCACGGCGGCACGGGCGTCGCGCTCGACTGGGCGGCCCTCGCGGCGGCGGCTCCGGCGCGGCCGTTCGGGGTCGCCGGCGGCCTTCATCCCGGTAACGTGGCCCGGGCCATCGCGGCGCTCGCCCCCGACGTCGTGGACGTGTCGTCCGGGGTCGAGTCGGCGCCGGGAGTGAAGGACGTCGCGTTGGTAGAGCAGTTCCTGGCCGCGGCCGCCGCCGCGTCCTCGTCCCCGCAAGGAGCCGCGTGACCGACATCCCCACCCGTTTCGGCCCCTACGGCGGGCGCTACGTGCCCGAGACCGTCATCGAGGCGCTCGACGAGTTCGCCCGCGCGTACTCCGAGGCGCGCGACGACCCCGGCTTCGCCCGCGAGCGCGACGCCCTGCTCGCCGACTACGTGGGTCGGCCCACGCCGCTGTACCGGGCCGAGGGGCTCGAGCGGCTGCACCAGGCGGGGCCGATCTACCTGAAGCGCGAGGACCTGTGCCACACCGGCGCGCACAAGATCAACAACGCCCTCGGGCAGGTGCTGGTGGCGCGGCGCATGGGCAAGCGCCGCATCATCGCCGAGACCGGCGCCGGCCAGCACGGCGTGGCGACGGCCACGGCGGCCGCCCTGTTCGGCATGTCGTGCGTGGTCTACATGGGCCGCACCGACATGCAGCGCCAGCGGCTCAACGTCATCCGCATGAAGATGCTGGGCGCGGACGTGATGCCGGTCGACTCCGGCTCGGGCACGCTGAAGCACGCCACCAGCGAGGCCATCCGCGACTGGGTCACCAACGTGCGCGACACGCACTACGTCATCGGCTCGGCCGTGGGGCCGGCGCCGTACCCCGAGATCGTGGCCGACCTGCAGAGCGTCATCGGGCGCGAGGCCCGCGCGCAGATCCTCGACGCCGAGGGCCGGCTACCCGGCACGGTGGTGGCGTGCGTCGGCGGCGGGTCCAACGCCATCGGGATGTTCCGCGGCTTCCTCGACGACGCCGACGTCGCCCTGGTGGGCGTGGAGGCGGCCGGCACGGGCATCGCCAGCGGCCTGCACGGCGCCAGCCTGGGGGAGGGCACGCCCGGGGTGCTGCACGGTTCGCTGTCGTACCTGCTGCAGACGCCCGAGGGGCAGGTGGCCGAGGCCCACTCCATCTCGGCGGGGCTCGACTACCCCGGCGTCGGGCCGCAGCACAGCCACCTGCACGACACCGGCCGGGTGCGCTACGTCAGCGCCACCGACCAGGAGGCGCTCGACGCGTTCCGCGCCCTGTGCACCAGCGAGGGCATCATCCCGGCGCTCGAGTCGAGCCACGCGCTGGCCGCGGTGGCCCGTCACGGCCGGGAGTGGGGCACCCAGGGGCCCATCGTGGTGTGCCTGTCCGGGCGCGGCGACAAGGACGTGGAGCAGGCCGGAAAGGCGATGAACATCGATGTCTGACGGGGCGACGAGGCTCAAGCGGGCGTTCGCGGAGGCCGGCCGGCCCCTGCTGGTGCCGTACATGATGGGCGGCTTCCCGTCGCTCGCCGACAGCCGCGACGTCGCGCGGGCCCTCCAGCCCGCCGCGGACATCCTGGAGATCGGCATCGCGTTCTCGGATCCCCTGGCCGACGGCCCCACGGTGCAGGCGGCGGGCCAGGCCGCGCTCGACCAGGGCGTCACGCCCGCCGACGTCATCGCGCTGGCCGGTGAGCTGCGCGACGGCCCGCCCGTGGTGCTGATGACGTGCGTCAACCTGGTGCTGGCGGCCGGGCCCGAGGCGTTCTTCCGGGACGCCGCCGCCGCGGGCGTCGCGGGCCTCATCATCAGCGACCTGCCGTGCGACGAGGGCGACGACATCCGGGCCGCCGCGCGCGCGGCGGGCGTGGCGATCATCGCGCTGGTGGCGCCCACCACGTCGGACGAGCGCCTGCGTGAGGTGGCGCGGGTCGCCGAGGGCTTCGTGTACTGCGTGTCGGTGGCGGGCGTGACCGGAGGCGCGGTCAGCGTCGACGACGACCTGCGGTCGTTCGTGGCGCGCGTGAAGGCCGCCATCCCGCTGCCCGCCGTGGTGGGGTTCGGGGTGCAGACCCCGGGCCACGCCGGCACCATCGGCGAGTTCGCCGACGGCGTGGTGGTGGGCAGCCAGCTGGTGCGCACCATCGAGGCGGACGGGGCCGCCGCGGCCGCCGCGCTGGCGGCCGAGATGCGCGCCGCCCTCACCGGCGACGCCTGAGCGCCGTCCGGGTCTATCCCCGGGCGCCGCGCGGGGGTACGATCTCGGCGTCCCCGCCCCGGGGACGTGACAACGCTCGCGGTCGCCTCCCCGCGTTACCCACGCCGGGACCGGCGCGCCGCACCGGATCGGGAGAACGAAAGATGGCGCAGGGCGTCGTGAAGTGGTTCAACGCCGAGAAGGGGTACGGCTTCATCCGTCCCGACGACGGCGGCAAGGACCTGTTCGTCCACTTCTCGGAGATCCAGGGCAGCGGCTACCGCTCGCTCGACGAGGGCCAGAAGGTGGAGTTCGAGGCGCAGGAGGGAGACAAGGGCCCCCAGGCCGCGAACGTCACCGTCATCTAGCGGTTCACGACGACCACAGGCGGCGCAGACGCGAGGTCACGCCGCCGACGAACTGCCCCGTGGGGTAGTCGTCGTTCAACGGCGGGGTGTCATGCCCGCCGCGCCCCAGCGCGCGGGCGATGCCCTTCCAGAAGAGCGTCAGCGCCACGTCGCCGAGCGTGCGGGGCGCGATGAAGAAGATGGCGTGCAGGGCGCTGGTGCCGCGGTTTCCGGCCTGGTCGGGCTTCCTGGGCGGCTGCATCTGGTTGAGCACCACCACCCCGTGCTGCCCGTCCTGCTCCACCACCTGCTGCTGTTCGTCGGGGTGCGGCCCCTTCACCAGCGACCGGTGCGGCTCTCCGCCGCGCAGGTACGCGATGCCGTCGATGGCCGACAACAGCAGGCCGAGCACGGTGAACGAGCGCACGAGGCTGCTGGTGAGCACCTCCACCGACCACGTGAACGCCAGCTGCAGCACCGCCAGCCACAGGCAGAAGCCCACGAGCCAGCTGGCCAGCCACCACACGGTCATGGGCGACTTGGGCTTCTCGGTGTCGACCAGGGCCACGCGCCCGCTCCCGGCTAGCGGCGTTCGACGGAGATTTGCTTCGTCTGGCCGCTGTCGACCGACACCCCGGTGCCCGTTGAGTAGATACAGCCGATGCTTCGCACGCAGAGGGCGCCGCCGATGATGCCGTTGGAGAACAGCAGCACGAGCAGCACCAACGCGCCGATCCAGTAAACCCAGTTCTTCATGCGCGACCCCTTCTGCGCGGGCGGGGCGAATCCTTTATCGCAGCCCGCCCACTGCTGTGACAACCTCCCGGGCGTGACAGGCCTGCGACAACCCGCGCGGCTCCGCACGATCACGCCGTTCGAGGTGATGGAGGTGCTGGACGCCGCCCAGCGCCTCGAGCGCGCGGGACACGACGTCATCCACCTGGAGGTGGGGGAGCCCGACTTCCCGACCCCCGGGCCCATCGTGGAGGCCGCCCGCGCGGCCCTCGACGACGCCGGCCTGGGGTACACCCCCGCCCTGGGTCTGCCGCCGCTGCGCGAGGCCATCGCGGGGCACTACCGCGACGCGTTCGGCGTCGATGTGGACCCCGCCCGGGTGGTGGTGACGCCGGGCTCGAGCGCCGCGCTGCTGCTGGCCATGGGCATGTACGCCGATGCCGGCGATCGTGTGCTGATGGCCGACCCCACGTACCCGTGCAACCGCCACTTCGCGACGTTCGTGGGCGGCGTGCCGGGCCTGGTGCCGACGGGAGCCGAGACCGGCTACCAGCTCACGCGCGCGCTCTTGGAGGACGCGTGGACACCCGACGTGTCGGCGGTGATCGTGGCGTCGCCGTCCAACCCCACCGGCACGTGCGTGGATGCCGGCGAGGTGCGCGCCATCGCCGAGCTGTGCCGCCAACGGGGGGCCGCGCTGATCGTGGACGAGATCTACCAGGGGCTCGTGTACGGCCGGGACCCCGAGACCGCCCTCGCGGTGGCCCCCGACGCCGTGGTCATCTCGAGCTTCTCGAAGTACTTCCAGATGACGGGGTGGCGCCTGGGCTGGATGGTGGTGCCCGAGGACGCCGTGCGGGACGTCGAGAAGCTGGCGCAGAACCTTTACATCTGCGCGCCCACACCCGCGCAGCACGCCGCGCTGGCCGCGTTCGCGCCCGGGACCCTGGCGATCCTGGAGGAGCGCCGCGGCATCCTGGCCCAGCGTCGCGACGTGCTGCTGGACGCGCTGCCATCGACGGGCTTCCGCGTGCGCGTGCGCCCGGACGGGGCGTTCTACGTCTATTGCGACGTGTCCGGGGTGTGCGACGACAGCTTCGCGCTGGCCCACCGGCTGCTGCACGAGGCCCACGTGGCCCTCACGCCCGGGCGGGACTTCGGGTTCAACCGCCCCGGCGAGCACGTGCGCATCGCGTACACGCAGGACATCCCGCGCCTGCGCGAGGCGTGTGCCCGCATCCGGGCCGCGCTTGCGTAGATTCCCGCTCGTGACCATTCGGGCCAGGACGCAGAGGGGACGATGACCGACACGGTACGCACCGCCGTCATCACGGGCTGGGGGGAGGCGCCGAGCGTGCACGACCTGCCGGCGCCGCACGAGGCGCCGGGACGCTCGCTGGTGCGGCTGGTCGCCGCCGCCGTCAACCCCGTGGACCTCGCGATCGGTTCGGGGCGCTTCTACATGCCCCTGCCCGAGCCGCCGTTCACCGCGGGGGTGGAGGCCGTCGGCCACGTCGTGCAGTCGCACACGCTTGCGCCCGGCAGCCTGGTGTGGTGCCTGCGCCCGGACGCCGGGTGCTGGGCCGAGACGTTCAGCGCGCCCGACGACGCCCTGGTGCCCGTCGCGTCCGACGTCGACCCCGTCACCGCGGCCGCGATGGGCGTCGCGGGGCTGGCCGGGTGGATGCCGGTGGTGACGCGCGGCGGCCTGGCGATGGGCGAGACCGTGGTGGTGCTGGGCGCCACCGGCGTGGCGGGGCAGGTGGCGCTGCAGGCCGCGCGCGCCCGCGGCGCGGGCCGGGTGGTGGCAGTGGGCCGCAACGCCGAGCGCCTTGAGGGCCTGCGGCGCTTCGGCGTGGACGACATCCTGGCCATCGACGACGGCGACGACCTGGCGGGCCGCATCTCGGCCGCGTGCCCCGAGCGGGTCAACCTGGTGATCGACATGCTGTGGGGCGAGGCGGTGGCGGCCTGCATCCCCGCGATGGCGGTGGGTGGCCGCATCGTGCAGGTGGGCAGCGCGTCCGGTCAGACCGCCGTGCTGCCAGGCGGGCCGCTGCGGGGCGGGCGCCTCGACATCCGCGGCTTCAGCGTGTTCTCCGAGCACGCCACCAGCGTCGCCATCGCCCACGCCGACCTCACCCGGGCGGCGGCGGAGGGCGCCGTGGGCGTGCCGGTGCGCGAGATCGCGTTCGACGACGTGACCGAGGCCTGGGAGGAGCAGCGGGCCGGGACGGCGGGCGTCAAACTGGTGCTGACGGCGTAGGGCGGGCGGCCCGCAGAACGCGTGAGGGCCCGGCGTCGCGGTGGACGCCGGGCCCTCATACTCCTCGGGTAGGACTCGAACCTACAACCCCTCGGTTAACAGCCGAGTGCTCTACCATTGAGCTACCGAGGATCGCTCCGGGCAGTCTATCGGACGGCACCCGGTCGGGATCAAGTGCCGGGGCACGTCACCCGGCGCGGCGCACGAACGCGTGGCGGTGGATCTCGCTTCCCCGCTCGTCGGGACGCCCCTCGAAACGCACGCTCTCGCGCGCGTGGCGCCAGCCGGTCTCGGTCATCTCGGCCACCAGCTCGCCGGCGGCGGGTCGCCGCGGGTCGGTGATGACGACGCGCCCGCCGGGGGCGGCGAGGCGGGCGATCAGGGGAGCCAGCTGCCGGGGGTGGCGGTTCTCGTAGAGGATGTCGGCGCCCATCACCAGGTCGAACGGGCCCCGCTCAAAGAGCTCCGGCGGGGGACAGGACCAGTCGGCCACCATGGTGTCCAGCTCCCCGGCGCCCGCGTCGCGGGCGTTGGCCCGGGCGAACGCGAGGGCGTCGGGGTACCAGTCGGTGGCCAGCACGTGCGCGCCGCCCGCGAGGGCCACCAGCGACGGCAGGGCCAGGCCGGCGCCCAGCTCGACCACCCGCAGACCCGCGAGGTCTTCCCCGGCGCACCACTCGGCCAGCATGCGGCCGCTGGGCCACAGGTCGGCCCAGTACGGCAGGCGCTCGTCGCGCGCGTACTCGTCCTCGTCGATGAGGTCCTCGGCCGAGCGCGGGTGGGTCACCGCGACGGTGAGCCCGCCCACGGCGATGCGCTCGGTGATCACGTCGTATCCGTCGGGCAGCGGCATCGGCGTCCGCACGTTAGCGACGAGGCTCGACCCGGGGCCTCGGGATTGCTAGCCTCCACCGGTCGCCGACAGAGCTGCACGCGAGGAGTGAGAGATGGCCGACGAGGTCGAGGAAGTCACCGAGGTCGACGAGAGCGTCGCCGAAGAGGTGGAGGAAGGCGCCCCCAACGCGCCGGACGACCTGGCCGATGCCGGCGAGGTCGACATCACCGCCACCGCGGTGGAGGCGCCCCCCGGCGCGCGCGTGGCGAAGGTGTACCTGTGCGAGCGCGGTCACCGCACCATGACCCTGTGGGGCAAGGTGCCCGAGGTGTGCCAGGCGCGCCCGACCCGCCACGGTGGCGTCTGCGGCCTGCCGATCTACCACATGACCGAGCTGCCCGAGCAGGTGCAGAAGGCGCTCAACCCGCTGAAGGCGTCCAAAAAGAAGGCCGGCAAGAAGTAGGCGGCCCCGCCATCGCACGTTCGCCCCGAGGGCCCGCATCGCGCGGGCCCTCGGCGTTTGACGGGACCGTCTCCCCCCGACGAGGAGTGCACCAGGCATGCTGCGCGTCGACGTGACGGGTGATTGCCCGCGGGGGCTCGCGTTCGACCCGACGGGCGAGCTGGACGCTCGAGCGCGCGCGGACGGGCTGTGGGAGGGCGATCCGGACTACGGACCTTCGGACGTAGGTGAAGGCCCGAGCGTCAGCATCACGCTGATCGTTCCCCCCGCGGCAGGCGCGAACGGCGCCGACCGCGAGGCATTCGCGTGGCGGTGGCTCCTCACGACCCTCGATGACATGGGCATCGACACTGCTGGTGCCGCCCTCTGGCGTTTCGGGGACGCCCACTGACCGACCGCGCCCGCGGGCACCGCACCCCCGCCGAATACGAACATGACACCGTCAGTGCCGCATGACCGTGTGTCCACCCGAAGGGGGCAGCTGCCAGGTGCTCCGTAAGGCTTCGGCGTATCTGTCGCAGGCGAACCTGCGCCTGGGTGGCTCCCCAAAGTGACCTACCCACTCGTCCGGATCGTGACGGCGTTCTCGACCGCGGGTTGGGCTCGTTTTGCGTCTCGGTGGTGCGGGGTCGTGCCCAGCGGGCACTGCCCGTTGGTGGTGCCGAGGGGTGTGCTTACCACCTACGCGGAGGCCTCCGCGATCATCCGCTCCATCTCGGCGAACCCGGCGTCCCAGGCGTCCGGCGCGGCGATGTCGACGCCCAGGGGTGCCAGCAGCTCGGCGGGCGCGCCGGAGCCGCCGCGGCCCAGGAACTGCATGTAGCGGGCCCCGAACTCGGGACCCTCCTGGCGGTAGCGGGCGTACAAGGCCAGGGTCACCAGGTGCGCGAACACGTACGCGTACGTATAGAAGCGGGTCGAGATGAAGTGGGGGATGTACGACCAGCCCAGGCGGTACCCGTCGGGCAGGTCCATGGCGTCGCCGTAGTACGCCCGGTTGCACTCCATCCAGATCTCCGACAGGCGATCCGCGGTCAGCGTCTGCCCCTCGGCGCGTGCCGCGTACGCCCGCTGCTCATACCGGGCGAGCACGGTCTGGCGGAACACCGTGGCGAACGCGCCCTCCACGCGCTCGCACACCAGGGCCCGGCGGGTGCCCGCGTCGGTCTCGGTGGCAAGCAGATGATCGAACGTCACCAGCTCGGCGAACGTCGACGGCACCTCCGCCAACGCCAGCCCCGTGTGGGTCGACAGCGCGGTCTGGTCGCGGTTGGACAGCGTGAAGTGCATGCCGTGGCCAAGCTCGTGGGCCAGCGTCATGACGTCGTTCATCTGGTCGGTGTAGTTCATCAGCACGTACGGGCGGGCGTCCTGGGCCACCGACGCGCAGAACGCCCCGCCCCGCTTTCCGGCGCGCGGCTCGGCGTCCACCCGGCGCTCGTCGAAGAACCCGCGGGCGATGCCCGCGATGTCGGGCGAGAAGCGCCCGAACGACGTGTCGATGATGCGCTGCGCCTCGTCGTAGCGCACGGCGCGGGCATCGCCGAGGGGGGCGTACTGGTCCCACAGCTCCAGGCGGTCGAGCCCCAGCAGCGTCGCCTTGGCACGGAACCAGCGCTGCGCCAGGTCGTAGTGGCGCTCCACCGCGGCCATCATGTTGCCCACCACGTCTCGGTCGAGCTCGTTGCGCAGGTGCGTCGGATCCATCGGGTCGCCGTGGCCCCGCAGGCGGTCCATCGCCAGGCGGTCGCCCACCAGCGTGTCGTAGCAGTGCGCCAGCGTCGGCGTGTGCGGCTCGAGCGCCGCGTACAGCGTCTCAAGCGCCCGGCGGCGCACCGCGCGATCGTCGTTGCGCACGTACGCCAGCAGCCGGTCGACGGTGTGCGGGGTCTCGCCGTCGCCGGGGTCGAACGGCACCTCCAGGGTGGAGACCACCTGCGAGAAGAGCGTCTGCCACGCCGACGCCGCGGCCGGGCTGCGCTCGGACAGCATGCGCTCCTCGGGCTCCGACAGCGTGAACGGCGCGAACCGGCGCAGCGACACGAGGTGATGTCGGTCGCGGGCCACCTCCGGCGCGTCCGCCACGGCCTGGGCCTTGGCGTCGTCCACGTCGAGCCACTCCAGCTCGAAGAATCGCAACAGGTTGCCGGCCTCCACCATGCCCTGGTCCATCGCCGTCGACAGGTCGCGGTTCTCCTCGGCCGTCACGTCCACCGACTCGCGCAGGTGCGCGTACGAGCCCACGCGCGACAGCAGGTTGTCGATGCCGGCCAGCTCGGCCAGCGCCGCGGCCATCGCGGGTCCGTCCAGGTCGGCCACGCGGCCGCGGTAGCGCTCGGCGAACGCGCGGCAGCGGTCGAGGCCCTCGGCCAGCCCGGCACGGGCGGCGGCGGCGTCGGCGGCCAGGGGGGAGAGATCCCAGTGCACCCCGGCGGCGTTGGGTTCGTTGGTGGTGGAGGCGTCGGTCGTCATGCCCCGAGCCTACCGCGCGGCGCCGGGGGTGACGGCTACGCGGGGATGCGCTCGAGCAGCGCGTCGGCGGCGTCGGGGTCGAGCGGCGGATCGCCCGTGTCGCCGGGCTCCACGCCGTCGCCGGGCCGGTGGTAGTCGGACCCGCCGCAGGCCACCAGCCCGAACGCCCGGGCCAGGCGCGCGTACTCGCGCCGGCGCACCGCGTCGTGCTCGGGCCGGTGCACCTCGATGCCCGCAAGGCCGCGCGCGGCCAGCCGCTGCACGGCCGACGTCAGGTGCCGCGCGGGCAGGCCCATCGACGCGGGATGCGCCAGCACGGCGGCCCCGCCCGAGTCGCGGATGAGGGCCAGCGCCTCGGTGGGCGTGGGGGCGTCGTAGCCCACGTACGCGGGCCCGTGGTCGCCGAGGTACTGGTCGAACGCCTGGCGGCGGCTGGAGCAATGGCCGGCGGCGACGAGCGCGTCGGCGATGTGGGGGCGGCCCACGTTGCCCCCCGCACGGGCCATCACGTCGCCCAGGTCGATGGGCGCGCCCAGCTCGGCGAGCGCGTCCACGATGCGGGCGGCGCGGTCGGTGCGTGCCGCCCGTGCGGCGGCCAGGTGCTCGCCCAGGGGCTGTGGGGAGGGGGACGGGAAGTACGCCAGCATGTGCAGGCTGCCGCGGGGCACGCGCACGCTCAGCTCGACCCCGGGGACCACGCGCACCCCGGCCTCCTGTCCGGCGGCCATGGCCTCGGCCACCCCGTCCATGGTGTCGTGGTCGGTGAGCGCCAGCACCCGCACGCCCCGCGCGGCGGCCCGGCGCACCAGCTCGGCGGGGGCGTGGTCGCCGTCGGACGCCGTGGAGTGCGTGTGGAGGTCGATCACCCCGCGACGGTGCGCGCGGGGGCCACCTCGGGCCGGGGTTCGGGGCGCGTGACGATCCACACGGCGCACGCCGCGGTGACGATCAGCGCGATCACCGCCCCGGCGCGCGGCGCCTGCCACCACGCCACCGCGTCCGACGCGGCCATGGTGGCCACCGCCAGCGCCTTGGTGGGACGCGACACGGCGCGCTCGGTCTGCCACCGCACGATGACGGGGCCAAGCACGCGGTGCGACACGATGCGCTGGTGCAGCGCGGCCGACCCGCGGGCCGCGCAGAACACGGCGGCCAGCGCGAACGGCGTGGTGGGGAGCAGCGGCACGAACACGCCGACGAGGGCGATCACCAGCAGCACGTGCGCGGCGGCCCACCACACCAGGCGCACCGAGCGGCGCGCGCTCACCCGCGGCGGGGGCGCAACGTCAGCCGACACGGGGAAGGTGCAGGCCGCACTCGGTCTTGGCGGTGCCGGCCCAGCGGCCGCTGCGGGGATCGTCGCCCGGCGCGACGGGGCTCGTGCACGGCACGCAGCCGATGGACGGGTAGCCCTGGTCGTGCAGCGGGTTGTACGGGATGTCGTGCGCGAACAGGTAGCCCTTCACGTCCTCGTCGCTCCACGCCACCAACGGCTGCACCTTCACGATGCCGCGGGCCTCGTCCCACTCCACCGCCCGCGCGCCCTCGCGGGTGGCGCTCTGGGCGCGGCGGATGCCGGTGATCCAGGCGTCCGACCCCTCCAACGCACGCTCAAGCGGCAGCACCTTGCGCAGAAAACAGCAGCGGTCGGGGTCGCGCTCCCACAGCGCAGGACCCTCGGCGGCCTCCTGCTGGGCGGGCGTGTGCTCGGCCCGGAAGCTCTCTAGCGTGAGGCCGTACCGCTCCACCAGGCGGTCGCGCGTGGCGTACGTCTCGGGGAACAGCAGCTCGGTGTCGAGCTCGACCACGCGCACCGCATCGGCGTGCGGACGCGTCATGTGGATGAGCACCGACGACTGCTGCTGCCACGAGCACGTCAGCACCAAGCGGCCCGCGAACTGCTCGGCCGCCCAGGCCAGCACGTCTTCCGCCGGCGCGCCGTCCAGCCGGTCGGCCGCGGCGCGTACATCGTCGGGAGTCATGACCGCGCGTGCCATGAACCCACGTTATCATCGGTATCCGTGATGCCGTCCTCCCGCCGCCACGACGACGTGTCCCGCGTCTACAGCACCGACGGCGGACGGGTGCGCGACGAGCCCCAGGCGCGGGCCGCGACGCCCGCGGGCGACGGCATCGTGCGGGTGTCGCGCACGTCGGCGGGGCGCAAGGGCAAGACCGTCACGCTGGTCACCGGGCTTCCCCGCGCCGACGTCGACCGCGTGGCCAAGGAGCTGAAGCGGCTGTGCGGCGCCGGCGGTGCGGTGAAGGACGGCGTCGTCGAGATCCAAGGCGACCACCGCGACCAGGTGCAGGCGCGCCTGGAGCGCGACTACCGGGTCAAGCGCTCCGGGGGCTGAGGGCCTCGAGCTGCAGCCGCAGGCCGAACGCGCTGAGGATCGCGTCCTCTTCGCGCGCGGCCGACCACAGGGCCAGCGTCGGGTCGCCGTCGCACCTGAGGCCCACCACCAGCGCGTCGCCGTCGACGCGCATCCCCAGGCCCGTGACCTCGCCGGTGCGGGAGCGGTCGAGCTGCTCGGCCAGGCGCAGCATCGCCGCGCACACGGTGATCACCTGGTCGTCGCCGCGGCGCAGCACCGGGGCGTAGGCGCCCGGCTGGGGCATGCTCTTGCGGTGGCCGCGCACGAGCGTGGCGACGATGGCCATCTCGCGGTGGTCGAAGCCCGGCAGGCCCGAGTTCAGCACCAGGTACTCGGAGTGGCGCTGGTGGGCGCTGTAGTCCACCAGCACGCCCACGTCGTGCAGCATCGCGGCCGCCCACAAGAGCTCGCGGTCGTTGGGGTCGCCCGGGTGCAGGTCGAGCGCCGCGGTCTCGTCGAACGCGGCGAGCGCCAGGCGCGCGACGTGCTGGGAGTGGTCGCGCATGTACCCGAACCGCTCGGCGGCGTTGATCACCGACGTGCGGCGCACGTCCACCAGCGGGGCCGGTGCGCCCGCCATGTAGTGCTCGTACATCACGCCCTCGCGCAGGCCGTGCGCGCACACCTCCACGGCCTCGGCCCCGGTGGCGTCCAGCACCTCGTCGACGGCCAGCACGGCGGCCAGGATGATGTCGGCGCGGTCGGTCTTGAGCCCCGGGATGCGGTCGCGCTGGGGCGCGGGCAGCGTCAGTACGTCGGCCGTGATCTCGGCCAGATCGGACCGGCTGAGGCGATACCCCTGCGGGTCGTAGAGGGGATGGGCGCGGCGCCGCTGGTGCATCACCGCGAGCGTGCGCACCGCGCCCCCGACGCCCACCAGCCGCCCGCCGCGGGGGCGGATCCAGCGTGCCTCGGCCAGTGCCTCCCGCACGTGCGCGCGCAGCGCCTTCACCTCGTCCTTGGCCCGCTGATCGCCGGTCAGGAACGCCTCCGTCAGCCGCACCGCGCCCAGCGGGCGGCTCATCGAGCGCACCAGCTCCCGGGCCCGCACGTCGCCCACCTGCAGGCTGCCGCCGCCGATGTCGAGGAACCAGCCGTCCTCCAGCGTGGTGGCGTTGACGGCCCCCAGGAAGCCGTAGTGGGCCTCGTCGGCGGTCGATAGCACCCGCACCGGAAGGGTGCCCCCGGCGCGGACGGCCTCCAGGGCCTCGTCCTGGTTCTCGGCGTCGCGGATGGCGCTGGTGGCCACCGCGGCGATGTCATCGACGCCGGTGGTGCGGCAGTACGACGCGTACAGCTCCGCGGCGCGTGCCGCGCGGGCCAGGGCGCGCCGGCGCAGGCGCCCGTTGCGGACCCCCTCGCTGAGGCGCACCGGCTCGCGGATCTCGTCCACCAGGCGGAACCACTGGCCGGGGACGTAGTGGAAGACCACCAGCCGGAAGCTGTTGGAGCCCATGTCGATGACGGCCAGATGCCGCTCGCCCGGCTCGTCGCGGGGCGCGCCGCTGCTCATGCGCCCACCGCTTTGCCGGGCACTAACGACGGGGAAACCCGCCCGCCACGAACGCCCGAAAGTATGCCGCCATCAGACGACCACCACCAAGGAGATCGACCCACGATGTCTGTCATGAACCTCAGCGAGACCCGTGAGCTGCGCCGCATCGCCGCACTGCTCGACCGCATGGACCCGACGCCCGCACCGTGCACCGTGCCCGGCTGCGTGCACCAGCACGACCACGCCGCCGCTGTAGCGCACGCACCACACGCGCTCGCGGTCGCGTAACCCGCGGGCGGGGCGGCGGTCACGCGCCGCCCCGCCCATTCGCGTGTGACGCGCACGCTCAGGGCAGCGGGATTTCGCGCAGGAACGGTCGCGAGTCACCCGCCGCCAAGGCAAGCCGGCCCGAGGCCAGGTCGGCCAGCGCCGCCCCGACCAGCTCGTGGCGCCAGCCGGCCGCCAATGGCGAGTCGGACCCGTCGCCCACGATGACGCCCGCGAGATAACGCTCGACGTCGTCGCGGGTGGCCAGCAGGCTCGGCGCCAGGTTCACCCCGGCGGCGCGGCCGGCCACCAGCACCTGCCCCAGCGGCCCGAGCGAGTCGAGCCGGTGGGCGACCTCCGACGGCGGGGGAGGCGGAAGCGTGATGGCCGGGGCCGCGCGCCCGGCGGCCACCGCGGCCAGGATGCCGTCGATGTCGGGGCGGCGCATGCGCTCCGGCAGTCCCCGCTCGCGCTGCAGGGTGGCCTCGTCGTCGGGCTTGCGGCGGGCGATCTCGAGCAGGGTGCGGTCGGGGCAGATCCACTGCGTGGGCCGGTCGCGCTCGGCCGCCGCGCGCTCGCGCCACGCCGTCAGCTCCTTCAGCACGGCCCGGTCGGCGGGCGCCAGCTTCGCCTGCCCCTTCACCTTGCGCCACGCCTCCTCGGGCTGCGGCGCCAGGCGGGCGTCGGGTCCGTAGCGGCGCTCGTGCTCCTCCCACACCCACTGCTCGCGGCCCTGGGAGCGGGCGCGCTCGAGCAGCCGGTCGTGCAGTTCGTCGAGGTGCTCGACGTCGGCCGCGGCGTACACCAGCTGCTTGGAGGTCAGCGGGCGGCGGCTCCAGTCGGTGTACTGCTCGCCCTTGTCGAGCCGCACCTTCAGCACGCGCTCCAGCAGCACCGACAGGCCCTGGCCCGCGCCGAGGCCGACGAATCCCGCCATCAGCTGCACGTCGTGGAGGTTCTGGGGGCGCACGCCCAGGTGCAGGGCCAAAAGCGTGAGGTCGGCGGACGGCGCGTGCATGATCACCAGCACGTCCGGGTCGGCCACCAGCTCGCCCAGCGGCCCCAGCGGCGCGCCCTCGACGGGGTCGATCAGGTGCACCTCGCCCGCCACGGCCACCTGCGCCAGGCACGGCATCGGCGCGTACGTCTTCTCCCACAGGAACTCGAAGTCCATCGTGACGCGCCCCACCTGCCGCGCATGCCGGGCCACGGCGTCGACGCCGGCGGCATCGCGTATGACTGCGAGCGAGGTTCGTGCCACGGCTGTCACGATAGTGACGCGCGCGGACGCGGGCCCGCGGGTGGCGCGCGGCCAGGCTCGCTACCCTTGTCCGTCGTGAACGTCACCAACGTCAGCAAGTCGTTCGGCGCCCGCACGGTGCTGGACGCCGTCAACATCAAGATCGAGCCGGGCCGGCGCCTGGCCGTCGTGGGGCGCAACGGCGAGGGCAAGACCACGCTCCTGCGCATCCTCGCCGGCCAGCTCACGCCCGACAGCGGCCGCGTGGCGCTGCCCGCCGGGCAGCGCGTGATGCTGCACGACCAGCGGCCCCCGTCCCACACCGACGTGACGCTGGGCGAGTACGTGGCCGAGGGCATGGCCGACGCGGAGGCCGCCGAGCGCGAGCTGGCCGAGCTGGAGGCGCGCATGGCGGCGGGGGAAGACGGCCCCGACGTGATGGACGCGTACACGCGGGCACACGCGCGGCTGGAGGCCGCGGGCGGCTACGAGTGGCGCACGTGGCTGGGGCGGGTCACCCGCGGGCTCGGCATCCCCGACGAGCGGGCGGGCGACGCCCTGTCGACGTTCTCGGGGGGCGAGCTGACGCGCGCGTCGCTGGCGCGGGCCCTGGCGGGGCGGCCGGACGTGCTGCTGCT
Organism: Actinomycetota bacterium; assembly: GCA_963169235.1. Classification (GTDB taxonomy): domain Bacteria; phylum Actinomycetota; class Thermoleophilia; order Miltoncostaeales; family Miltoncostaeaceae; genus JAGQUM01. Next base: position 117,019 of record CAUJCX010000047.1, read on the forward strand.
GGACGAGCCCACCAACCACCTGGACGCGGGCTCGGCCGAGTGGCTCGAGCAGGCCATCGTCGACATGGGCGTGGCCGTCGTGGTGGTGTCGCACGACCGCTGGTTCCTGGAATCGGTCGCCACCGACGTGCTCGAGATCGAGGGCGGCCGCGTGAAGCTGTGGCCCATGGGCTACTCGGCGTTCCGGGTCGAGAAGGCGAAGGCCCTGGAGCTGCAGGCCGCGTTCGCCGCTCGCGTCGACGCCGAGATGGAGCGCCTGCAGCGGTTCGTCGAGCGCTGGCGGGCGGGCACCAAGGCCAAGCAGGCCGCGTCGCGGCAGAAGCAGCTCGACAAGATGCGGCGCGTCGAGGTGCACCGCTCCGGCAAGGCCCTGGAGTTCGGGTTCCCCACGCCCGTGCGCACGGGGCGGGTGGTGCTGGAGGTGCACGGGGTCGACGTGGCCGTGGCCGGCACCACGCTGGTGCGCGACGTCGGCGTCACCATCGAGCGGGGCGACCGGGTGGCGCTGGTGGGGCCCAACGGCGCGGGCAAGACCACGCTGCTGGAGACCCTCCTGGGGCTGCGGCCCCCGGCATCGGGGCGCGTGAGCCTGGGTCACCGCGTCGAGCCCGTCTACTTCTCGCAGCACGGGCTGGAGCTGCGCGACGACCGCACGGTGGCCGAATCGGTGCTGGCCGAGACCGGCCTCACGCGCACGCAGGCGCGCACCCTGCTGGGGGTGTTCCTGTTCCCCGGCGAGGCGGCCGACCGGCGCGTGGCCGACCTGTCGGGCGGCGAGCGGCGGCGCCTGTCGCTGGCGCTGCTGGTGGCGGGTGGCGGCAACTTCCTGGTGCTCGACGAGCCCACCAACCACCTCGACGCGGAGGGCCGCGAGGCGCTGGAGGACGCGCTGCTGGCGTACGAGGGCACGCTCATCCTCATCAGCCACGACCGCGCGCTGCTCGACACCGTGGCGACCCGCACGCTCAGCATCGAGGACGGCGCGCTGGTGGCCCGCAACGGGGGCTGGAGCGACCTGGTGGCCGCGCGGGCCGTGGAGGCGGCGGGCGGTGCGCCGGCCACGAGAGCCGCGGCGCGCCCGCCCGCGACCGAGGCCCAGAAGCGCACCGCCAAGGCGCCCAAGGCGGCGAAGAAGCCCCGCGATGCGAAGAAGCCCAAGGACGCGGGGACCGCCCGCCGGGACGCCGGCGGGGCGCCCGCGCGCAAGGGCTCGCCGTCGCGGGAGCTGCGGCGGCTCGAGACCCAGGTGTCGAAGCTCGAGGCCCAGGTGGCCGGGCTGGAGTCCGAGATGCTCGACCCCGCCAACCTCGCCGACCCCGAGGTGATGGCCGACCTGGGTACCCGTCACCGGGCGCTGCAGCAGGACCTCACGTGGGCGCTGCACGAGTGGGAGACGGCCGCGGAGGCCGCGGGGGTGTAGGGCCCGGCACCCGGTCGCCGCGGGGCGCCCGGGGGTGATCAGGCGGGCCTGGGTCCCGCGAAACGGGGCAGGCCGTCGTCGGGGACGGGGTCCCACGGCGGGGCGTCGGCGGTGAACTGGCGGAACGTGGGCCGCACCCCCGGGTCGCCGTCGACGAAGCCGAAGCGGACGAACACGGTGTCGCTGTCGGCCGTGCGCTGGGACATGATCTGCGACCCGCACACGCCGCAGAACACCTTCTGGCTTCCGTCCGGCGGCGACCAGGCCCGCATCGCGTCGGCTCCCTCGAAGTCGACGTGCGCCCGGGCGATGGCCGCCGACGCGCTGGAGCCCATGCCGGTGCGGCGCCGGCAGCGGCTGCAATGGCAGTAGCCCGCCGCGCCGAACGGGCGGCGGAACACGGCGCGCACCGCGCCGCAGTTGCATCCGCCCGTGCGCGGCGCCCTGGTCACTTCGACCCGAGGCCCAGGCCGTCCACGAACTCGGCGGCGACGTCCTCCGGGTCCTCCTTGTCGAGGTCGACGGCCGCGTTGAGCTCCTGGATCTTCTCCTGCGAGAGCCCGGCGTCGACGGCGTTGAGCGCCTTCTCCACGGCGGCCTTCTGCTCGGCCGTCAGCCCGTCCAGCCACTTCGTGTTGACCAGCGGCACGGTGCGGAACGGCACGCTGCCCGAGAACGTGCCCTTGTCGTCCTGGATCAGCTCCAACGGCAGCTTCGCGAGCTTCGGGTCGGTGCCGAACGCGTAGACGCACTGGGCGGAGCCGTCCTCGATGGGGCGGTAGCGCAGGCTGATGGTGACGCTGATGACCTTCTTGAAGCGCACGCCGTAGGCCTTCTTCAGAAGCGGCAGCCCGTCGGCGCGGGTGAGGTGCTCGGCGTTGGCCGAGTAGACGAGCTTCGGGGACTGCTTGCCCAGGGCCGTCAGGTTGTTGATGCCGTACTTCGCGACGGCGTCCTTGGTGCAGGCCACCTCGTTGCCGTTGTTGTACGGGGTGGGCTCCAGCACGGTGACGCCGTCCTTCGCCACCGCCGCGCGCACGGTCTTCAGCACGGCGTCGGGGCCGCCGGTGGCGTCGGCGGGCGACTTCTTCAGGATGTTGAGGAACAGGGTGCCGTCGTACTCGGGGTACACCTGCACCTTGCCGGTCTTGGCGGCCGGGAACGCCAGCTCGGTGCTGTCGAGGCTGGTCACCTTGACGTCGAAGCCCTCGGCACGCAGCGCGTCGGCGTAGGCGTTGGCCACGATGGCGCTCTCGGTGAAACCCTTGTCGGCGACGGTCACGCTGACCCCGCGCCCCACGCCACCGCTGGACGTGGTGCCGTCGTCGCCGCAGGCGGCGAGCGTGGCGGCGGCGGCGACGGATGCCAGGATGGCGAGCGCTCGGTGGTGGGTCGTCACGATGAGGGATCCTCCTCGGTGGGAGACGGGGACGGCGTGGACGGTGCACGCAGGTGGGCGGCGAAGCGGGGACGGAGCCCGCGGGGCGTCAGTATGAACTGGGCGATGGTCAGCACGGCGCCGAACGAGATGGCGAGAACCGCCGTGGGGATGGCTCCCGCCAGCAGGATGTCATCGTCGCCGTTGGCGAGGCCGGACAGGATCAGCACGCCCAGGCCCCCCGCGCCGACGGCGGCGGCCAGCACCGCGGTCGCGACGATCTGCACGGCGCTGATGCGGATGCCGGCGAAGATGAGGGGCAGCGACAGCGGCAGCTCGACCCGGGTCAGCACGCCCGCGGGCGTGAAGCCCATGCCCCGGGCCGCGTCGACGACGCCGGGGTCCACGCCCCGCACCCCGGCGTACGTGTTCAGCAGCACCGGCGGCACGCCCAGGGCGGTGAGCGCCCACAGCGCCGGTCCGCGCCCGTACGTGGTGAGCGCCACCACCAGCGCCATCAGCGCGAACGTCGGCACGGTGCGGCCGAGGTTCGACACCATCACCACCGTGAACGCGGCGAAGCGCCGCCGCGACCGGGCGGCCACGACGCCCGCCGCGACGCCCACCACGGAGGCGGCGCCCAGCGCGATGAGCGACAGCTGCACGTGCGTCCACAGCTGCCCCGGCCCGTCCAGGTTGGGGTCGTTGAACGCGGCGCGGATGCCGTCGATGCTCATGCGCGCCCCCGGCGCGTCCAGGGCGTCAGCAGGCGTTCGACGCCCAGGAGTGCGGCGTCCAGCACCACGGCCAGAAGGGTGGTGAGCACCGTCCCCGCGACGATGGGGGTGAGGAAGAGGTCACGCTGGATGCCGTCGTTCCAGATCAGCTCTCCCAGCCCGCCGCCGCCGACGAACGCCGCGATGGTCGCGATGCCGACGGTACTCACGGTCGCCAGGCGCACGCCGGTGATGACGGCGGGCAACGCGAGCGGCAGCTCGACCCGCCACAGCAGCTGGCGCGGGGTCATGCCGACGCCGCGGGCGGCGTCCTTCACCGCCGCCGGGACCCCCTGCAGCCCCACCACCGCGTTGCGCAGCAGCATCGTGAGGGCGTAGGCCGCCAGGCCGATGACGGCGGGCGCCCGCCCGATGCCCAGGTACGGCAGCAGCAGGGCGAACAGGGCCAGGCTGGGGATGGTGTACAGCACGTCCGCGACGCCGCCGGCGACGGCGAACGGAATCCGTCGCCCCCGCACCGCGAACGCCACGGGCAGGGCCACGGCCAGCGCGATGCCCATCGCGGCGCCGGTCAGCGCCAGGTGCTCCACCGTCAGGCGGGTGATGTCGTCGGCGTGGCGGCCGAGCCAGTCCCAGCGGATGCCCTCAGCCATCGGCGCCCGCCGCCTGCTCGGCCGGGGTGCTCAGGCCGCCCGCGATGGCGTCCACGCCCACCAGGCCGATGGGACGGCGGAAGCGGTCGACGACGACGCCGAACCCGGCGCCGGTCTCGAACAGCGCCGCCAGCGCGTCGCGCAGGGTGGCCACCGCCGGCAGCACGGGTTCCAGCCGGCCGGGGGTGGCGTCCAGACGTGAGCCCACGGACTCGAGGGCGACCCAGCGCAGCGGCCGTCCCCGGGCGTCGACGGCCAGCAGCGCCCCGTCGACGGGGACGAGGTCGCCGGCGGCGATGCGCCGCTCGATGGCCTCGCGCTCGGCGCCCACCTCCACCACCGGGGCGGGGCGCAGGTCGATGTCCTCCAGGCGGGTCAGCGCCAGCCCCTTGAGCGCGCGGTCGGCGCCCACGAAGTCGGCCACGAACGCGTCCGCAGGGTTGGCCAACAGCTCGGCGGGCGGGGCGATCTGCACCAGCGCCCCGTCGCGCATGACGGCGATCAGGTCGGCCATCTTGACGGCCTCGTCGATGTCGTGGCTGACGAACAGCACCGTCTTGGGCTCGGCGCGGTGAAGCAGCAGGAAGTCGTTCTGCAGGCGCTCGCGGGTGATGGGATCGACGGCCGAGAACGGCTCGTCCATCAGCATCAGCGGCGGATCGCCGGCCAGGGCCCGGGCCAGGCCCACCCGCTGCTGCTGACCCCCCGACAGCTCCCCCGGATAGCGTCGGCCGTACGTGTCGGGTGCGAGCCCCACCAGGGTCAGCAGCTGGCGGACCCGCGCGTCGATGCGCTCCCGGTCCCATCCCAGGAGGCGCGGGACGGCTCCGACGTTCGCGGCGATGGTGAGGTGGGGCAGCAGGCCGACCTGCTGGATGACGTAGCCGATTTCGCGGCGTAGCAGCGCGGGCTTGCGCGTGCGCACGTCGACGTCGTCCAGCAGCACGCTGCCCGAGGTCGGCTCCACCAGGCGGTTGACCATGCGCAGCGCCGTGGTCTTGCCGCAGCCCGACGGGCCGATGAGCACGCACACCTTGCCCGCCGGGACGGTGAACGACAGCGCGTCGACGGCGGCGGGGCCGGCTCCGTACCGCTTGGTGACCTCGTTCAACGTGAGCACGCCTGCCCGGACGGTGCTGGGCGCGGCAGGCGGCATTGGGCGACATTACACCGGCACGGGTCGCGTCCGCATCGTGGTCCGGTGCGGGCGCCGGCGCTCAAGTCGGCGACCGTGGCGGCCGATCGACGGGGCGTCGTGGGCATCGCGCAGCTGACAGAGACCGAGTACCTCACCGTGGCCGGCGTGGCCGAGCGGGAGCAGTGGCCCGACCTCTCGGACCCGCCGCTGGCCGGCGCGTCGCCGCGTTCGCTCGCCGAGCAGGCCGCCATCGCCCGTTTCATCGCGGCGATGGGTGACGCCCGCGCGCCGCGCCGCCGCGAGCTCGACCCGCGCCTGGTGCGCGCCGTCATGGTGGCCGCGCTGGTCATCGGGCTCGGCGCGTGCTGGGTCGTGAGCCCGGGACGCACCGCGCTGGGGCTCATCGTCAGCGGCGTCTTCTGCCTCTGGGCACTGCGGCGTCAGCGGCGCAACGCCGTGCCCGGCGTGCGCGACCGGCGCCGGGGCAAGGTGCCGGGCGTCCCCGCGTGGGGCGGTTGGGGGGGACGCGGCCGGTAGCATTGCCGGCGTGACCTTCCCGCCGCAGGACGACGGCCTCACGGCTGAACGCTGTTACCGCCATCCCGACCGCGAGACGCTGTTGCGGTGCGGATCGTGCGAGCGCCCCATCTGCACCGACTGTGCGGTGGTGACGCCGGTCGGCGCCCGCTGCCACGAGTGCGCGGGCGTGCCCACCGGCGCGGCCCGCGTGGTGGCGGGAGCGCGCTCCGGGGTGGGCATCTCGTTGACCATCGCGCTCATCGTCGTCAACGTCGTGGCGTTCATCTTCGAGTACATCAGGGCCGGCAACGGCCCCATCGACACCCAGCTGCTGTTCGACATGGGCGGCATGTTCGGGCCCGCCGTCGCCGACGGCGAGTGGTGGCGGCTCATCACGGCCGGGTTCCTGCACGGCGGCACCATCCACATCGCGCTGAACATGCTGGCGCTGTGGTTCGTGGGCACGGCGCTCGAGGACGGCATCGGCGCGCTGCCCATGGCCGTGGTGTACCTGTCGTCGGTGCTGTGGGGCTCGGCGGGGGCCGTGCTGCTCGACCCCATGGCCGTCACCGTGGGCGCGTCCGGCGGCGTGTTCGGGCTGATGGGGGCCCTGGTCGTGGTGGCCCGGCAACGCGGCCTGCACGAGGTGACCCGCTCGGTGCTGGTGGTGGTGGGCCTCAACCTGGTGTTCACGTTCGCGGTGCCGGGCATCTCGGTGGGCGGCCACATCGGGGGCCTCCTGGGCGGGGCGGTGGCCGCGTTCGCGCTGATGGACGGCGGGCGCGTGCGCCGGGTGACGGCACCGGCGACGGCGGCGGCCGTGGTGCTGGTACTCGGGGCCGCGGTGGCGGTGGGCCTCTACTTCGCGTCCCATCCCCTCGAGTCGCGCGTCGCGGCCGTCGCGGGGCACGCCGACACGGCGTTTGTCGCGTCCGCACCGGGGGTGCGTCATGGAGATCGGTAGCCGGCTGCGCGACGCGCGGCGCGCCGCCGACGCCGACCTGTCCGACTGTGAGGCGTCCACCAAGATCCGGGCGAAGTACCTGATGGCGCTGGAGGAGGAGGACTTCTCCATCCTGCCGGAGCCGGTGTTCGTGCGCGGCATGCTGCGCACGTACGCGCAGTGGCTGGGGCTCGATCCGGCGCCGCTGCTGGAGGCGTACTCGGAACGCATCGGCGAGCCGGTACGCCCCGCGGCGGGTCCTCCCGCCCCGTCGGTGCCGTCGGGGCGCCCGCGGCCGACGTTCGTGTCGCTGCCGCGCGTCGACCGGCGGCGTGCCCGCCGTCGCGACGGGCGGCTGGTGGCGTTCGTCATCGGCGGCCTGCTGGTGGTGGCGGGCCTGGTGTGGCTGGGTTCGCGGGCGCGCGACGACGACGGCATGCGCCAGCGCACCGTGCCCGCGGCGGCCGGCGGCCCCAGCGTCAGCACGGTGCCCGTCGTCACCGGCGAGGGCGACGGGCCCGCCGCGGCGGCGCCCGTGCTGGTCATCATGGGCACGTCTCCCGCGGGAGCCGTCGTGCAGGTGCACCGGGTCGACGCCGAGGGTCCGCTGGTGTTCAAGGGCACGCTCACCCAGGGGCAGCGCCGGCGCATCGTCGTGCGCGGGCCGCTGTGGGTGCACGTCGCGCCCGGCGGCACCGTCGCGGCGCGCCTGGGCGGCCGCGGCGTGCGCCTGCCCAGCGGGGACGCGGGGGCGGTGGTCGATGTGGACGGGGTCCGCACGTCCTGACCCGGCCCGGGCTGCACCTGCGTCAGCCGGGCGCGGTCTCCAGCTGGTCGATACACTCGATGACGCCTGCCAGCAGGGCGATGGCGGCCTCGGCGTCGCCGGGGTGGACGGCCTCCACGCTCGAGTGGCCGTACCGCTGGGGGATGGAGATGCACCCGGCGATCGCGCCGGTGCCCGCCAGCTGAAGGGCCTGCGTGTCGGTGCCCCCCTTCCCGGAGGCGTGGAACTGGTGGGGGATGCCGCGGTCGCGGGCCACCTGCTCCATCAGGGCCACCAGACCCGTGTGGCCGATGGCCGACGCGTCCATCACGCGGATGGCGGCCCCGTCGCCCAGACGGGTGCCTCCCCCGGTCATGCCCGGGCCGTCACCCGACGGGCACGTGTCGATGGCGATGCCGACCGCCGGGGCCACGCGGTGCGCCACGGTGCGTGCGCCGCGCAGGCCGACCTCCTCCTGCACGGTGGCCGCGGCCACCAGCGTCCACGGGCACGGGCCGGCCGCGCGCAGCCCCTCCAGCATCACGAACACGCCCACGCGGTCGTCGAGCGCCTTGCCGGTCACCAGGTCGCCGATGCGCCGAAGCGGGCGGTCGCGGGTGACCACGTCGCCCACGCGCACCAGGGCGCGGACGTCGTCGGCGCCGAGGCCCACGTCGATGACCAGCTCCTCGATGAGGGGTGCCCGCCGCCGGTCGGCGTCGCTCAAGACGTGCACGGGCGGGGTGCCCACCACGCCCGGCACGGTGGTGCGGCCGTGCACCAGCACGGGCTGGCTGATGAGCGTGCGCGGGTCCCATCCGCCCAGGGGCAGCACGCGCAGGAACCCGGTGTCCTCGATGGCGGTGACCATGAGGCCCAGCTCGTCCATGTGGGCGGCCAGCAGCAGGCGGGGGGCGTCGTCCGCGGCGTCGCGGAAGCCCATCAGCGAGCCCATGGGGTCGCCGGCGACGCGGTCGCACAGGTCCTCCAGCTGCGGCCGCACCACGTCGGCGACGGCCTGCTCGCGTCCCGACGGGCCGTGGGCGTCCACCAGGCGTTCCAACAGCGTCAGGTCCATGCGGGCCACCTTAGCGGCCCGGGCCCCGCGCCATGGGTCAGCCGACGGGGCTGGGCGGCCGGGTGGCGGCCAGCAGCGGCCGCGGGTTGATGGTGCCCTCGCCGCGGCGCCACGTGATGGACAGCGCGCCCGTGGAGTTGCCCAGCGCCTGCCCGGGCACCACGGCCGTGCCGGCCTGCACGCCCGGGGCGTACGCGGCCAGCGGGCCGTACCCGATGCGGTCGCCCGCCGCGGTCACGATCCAGAACCCGACGCCCGCACGCTGCTCGTCGGCGCTGGCACCCGCCAGCGTGCCGGCCGTCGCCGCGACCACGGTGGCCATGGGGGCCGACTCCAGCGGCGTCGCGCACGACGTGGCGTCGTCGCACGGGTCGGTGGTGTACCGCACCTCGGCGTTGGCCGGGACGGCCAGCGGGAACGCGAACCCGTCGATGGTCGCCGCGGCGCCCGTGGCGGGGTCGGCACCGTGGCGGGCCGCGGCGCCGTCCACCGGGGGCGGCGTGCCGTTCCACAGCACCACCTGTACCGCGCCGTCGCCGGCGCGCGGCGGCGCCGCCGTGACGGGTGCCGCGGCCGGGGCGGGCACGGTGGCGTCGCACGTGACGGTGCGCTGGCGCGCCAGCGTGACGGGGGCCTGGGGGTTGCCGCCCAGCATCGCGTAGTAGCGCGACACCCCGGCGGTCCAGTGCGAGTTGAGCCCACCCGGATCGTTGGTGGCGCCCACCGGCGCCCACTTCGAGCCGATGAGCGCGATGGTCTGGCGGCCCTCGCCCACGTAGTGCTTGCCCAAGAGGCGCGCGGCGAAGCGCACGGCGTCCTTGTGGTCGGCGAAGCGCATGCCCGGGCCCAGCCCGAACGGGTTGTTGATCGTCTGCGCCGGTCCGTACGTCATAAGCATGGTCTCGTGCGCGGCCACGGCCACCACGAAGCGCGGGTCGATGCCGGCGGCGGTGGCCTCCGTCACGAACGTCTCGCCGTCACCCGCCAGCGGGCTGCCGGCGCGGGCCAGCACGGCGTCGATGCCTGCGGCGTCGTCGGGACGCACGCACGACAGCTGCTCGTTGGCGTTGACCGGGGCGGAGGGGGCGGAGGCGGGCGTCGCCGCGCCGGGCGCCGGGGCCTGGCCGACGGCCGACGTGACGCCGATCGCGAGGGCGGCCAGCAGCGGCGCGGCGGGAACCGCGTACGTGGGGCGAATGCGCATCCGCCCAAGGATATCGGTCGCCCGAGGACATCAGATGAACATCGGGTGCGGCGGATGTCACATGTGACGCTCTGTCACGTGACGTTCTCGGCTCGCTACCATGACCGGATGACCGACGAACGCCAGGACGCCCTGGACGCGGCCCGCACGCGCATCGATGCGCGGGAGGCCGAGATCCACGAGGCGCTCAAGGGCCGTGACCTCGCCGCGGACGGCGACGAGCGCTCGGACGGCCACCATCACCCGGCGGAGGCGGCGTCCGACGCCGAGTACCGCGAGAAGCAGCTGCGCGATCAGCTGCGCATGCGCGACCAGCTCGAGCAGCTGGCGCGGGCCCGATCGGCCATCGACGCCGGCACGTACGGCGTCTGCGTCGACTGCGGGGAGGCCATCCCCGAGGGGCGCCTGAAGATCATTCCCGACGCCGAGCGCTGCGTCGCGTGTCAGACCCGGGCCCCCAGGCGCCGCTGACCACGGGCTGAGGCCGTCAGCCGACCCCGGCGTGTTCGGCGGCGTCGCGGGTCTCGTCCGGTGTCGCCGCGCGAGACGGGTGGAGCGGCACGGAGGGCCGGGCCAGCACCCAGGCGAGCGCGACGCCCAGCGCCCACACCACGCCGGCGACCGAGACGTGCACGGCGATGATCTGCCACGGCAGCCCGGTGCGGTACTGGATCTCGCCCAGCGCGATCTGCACGATGAACACCGGCAGGAACGCCATGGTGAGCGGTGCGGCCAGCGGGTCACGGCTGGGCTCGCGCCACTGCCACACTGCCAGCGTCACGATGAGCACCAGCAGGCCGAACACGGTGCGCACGTGCACCCAGGCGGCCTCCTCGAGGTGGCCGAAGCGGGTCAGCACCTCGGGGTCGCCGGAGTGCGGGCCCGCGGCCGTCACCAGGATGCCGCTGACGACCACCACCAGCAGCACGGCCAGGGCGATCCACGCCAGCGGGCCGCGGCGCAGGTCGGCGGCGCGGCGGCGCAGGTCGCGCAGGTCGCGGGCGCCCAGCAGCGTGATGACCGCGGCCGTCAGCGCGACGATCGACAACAGGAAGTGCGCGCCCACCATCAGGGGGTGCAGGTCGAGCATCACCGTGACGCCGCCCAGCGGCACCTGGGCCATGCTGGCGGTCATCGCGGTGAGGGCGGCGCGGCGCACGTGGCGGGGGCGGCCCTCCAGCCCGCGCGACGCGAGCCACGTGACGATGGCGGTCAGCATCACCAGTGCCGACGCGACCCGGTTGGAGTACTCGATCACCGAGTGGTAGCCCGCCTCGGGGATCACGCCGCCGTTGCACAGGGGCCAGTCCGGGCACCCCAGGCCCGACTTGGTCAGCCGCACCAGGCCGCCGCTGGGGATGATGAACCACAGCGCGACGACGTTGACCAGTGCCAGCGCGGCGAACCCGGTGCGGGTGGACAGCGCGCGTGGCACGAACGTGCGCGGGACGGCGGTGGGAGCGGGCATGTGCTGGCGATGCTAGCGTCGGCGCCCGTGCCGGACGAGGTGTCAGAGGTCTCAGCTGGAGGGGCCGACCGGCCGTCGGCGGCGACCGGTGACGGCGGCCGCCGCCGGTCGGTCGGCCGGATGCTGGCCGTCGCCCTGATCGTCGCGGCGCTGGCCATTGCGGCCGTGTTCGCCGCGACGTCCGGGCTGCCGAAGGACCGCATCATCCGCCACGCGGCCGGGTTCGGCGTGCTGGCGGGCGACGAGCCGGTGGACCCGGGGCCGCCGCCGCGGTTCAAGGGCGTGAGGTTCCCCGACCTGGCCAAGGAGGGCTGGCAGCCGGACGGCGCCCGCCGCGACGTGGTGGCCGACCGGGTGGCGCTGACCGTGTTCTACACCGGTGCCGGCGAGGGGCGGCGCCTGGCGGTGACCATCCTGTTCGGGCAGGCCCTGCCGCCCCCGCCGAACAGCAGCGTGGTGTCGTCGGGCGGTATCGTCATGGCCCGCATGGTGGAAGGCGACCGGTCGGTCGTGAGCTGGCGCCGCCGCGGGAGGACGACGATCATTTCGGCGGCGTCGACCGACCCGGCCGACCTCGTCCGATTGGCCCGCATCGCGACCCCGGTGGGACCCCGAAAATGACCACGAGAAATCTCGCCCCAGGTAACAGTTTCGGCGTCCTGCGGTCGATGGGGAAGTACACACCCCATCGACTCAAGGAGCGGGATCATGCTGGAGGCACAGGTACGGCGGCTCGCATTCGGTTTCGTCGTGACCTTCGCCTCGCTGATCACGCTGCATACGCTCGTCAACTAGCCCCCCGCGGGGGCGTCGCGGCGGGCCTCGTCGCCCTCGTCGTGGCGGTGCTGGCGGTGCTGTGGCTGCCGTCGCTCGCGGCGGCGCAGGCGCAACCCGTCGAACCGGCGTCGGCGCTGACCGTGCGCGATGGACGGGTGACGCTGGCGTTCGACGCTCCCGTGGAGATCCCCCAGGTGACCCTGGAGGTCGTGAACGCCGACGGGGCGGTGATCGGCACGCGCCCCGTGTTGCGCGACGGCGACCCGCAGGTGGTGACGGCCGACATCCAGCCGGGGACGACGCCGCGCATCATCCGGTGGCGGGTGCTGAGCCGCGACGGCCACGTGACGTCCGGGGTGATCGCGCCCCCCGGTGAGCGCGTGAGCGTGCCCGAGAACCCCATGGCCGAGGTGACCGCCGTGGTGGGCCGCACGCTGGTGGTGGTGGCGCTGGCCGTCATCCTGGGCCTCGTGATGCTGCGCTGGGGAGTGGTGGGCGCCGCGTGGCGCGACGGCGGGCTGGTGCCACCCGGCGTGCCGGACGACGCGGACGCGTTCAAGGCGCGGGCGTTCCCCATCCTCGAGTGGGCGGGAAACCGGTGGTGGGACGCGCTGTGGGTCGCGGTGACCGCGTGGGGCGTCGGCCTGGTGGCCACGGTCGTCGGCACGCTGTGGGCGCTCGACACCACCGACATCGGCGGGCTGCTGCTGCACGCCCGGCTGGGCCAGGCGGCCGCCGTGTCGACGCTGCTGGGCCTCGTCACCGTGGGGCTCGGCCTGTGGATCACCCGCCGCGAGGACGGCGACGACCCGCTGCCCCCCGCGTGGCAGGCGGTGGCCCTGGGCGGGCCCGCGGCGGTGGGGCTGGTGCTGGTGTCGTGGTCGGGGCACGCCGCCACCGGGGGGGACGCGGCGCTCAACATCGCGCTGGACGCCCTCCACAGCGGTGCGACGGCGGCGTGGATCGGCGGGCTGGTGGGCCTCATCACCCTGCTGCTCCCGGCGGGGGATCGCCTGGACGAGGACGACCGCCTGCGCCTGGTGTCGGCCGCCGTGGTGCGGTTCTCGGCCCTCGGGCTGGTGGCGGTGGCCGTGCTGGTGATCACCGGCGTCTACCGCGCCATCGCCGAGGTGGGCAGCTTCGGGCACCTGTTCGGCACCGCGTACGGCTGGGTGCTGGTGGCGAAGCTGCTGGTGTTCGCGGGCATGTGCGTGGTGGCGGGGTACAACCGCTTCGTGGTGCATCCGCGGCTCGAGCGCGCCGGCCTGGGGCTCGACGAGACCGACCACGGCGCGGGCCGCACGCTGGCGGCGACGGTGGGGATGGAGCTGGCGTTGTCGGCCGTGTTGCTGGTGCTGGTGGGCGTGCTCATCGGCACCGCCCCGCCGGGGTGAGCCCGGGCCCTGTCGGGTAGCATCGGCGCGTGATTGACGCCGCCGTAGTACGCCACGTGGCCCGCCTGTCCCGCCTCGCGCTCGACGACGCCGAGGTGGACACGATGCGGGCCGAGATGTCCACCATCCTCGAGCACGTCGACAGCATCCAGGCGCTGGATCTCGACGACGTGCCGCCCACCACCCACGTCATCCACGTCGAGAACGTGCTGCGCGCCGACGAGCCGGGGACGAGCCTGCCGCACGACATCGCGCTGCGGGAGGCCCCGCGCGCCGCCGACGGCGGGTTCAGCGTGGGGAGGATCGGGTGACGGGGCGCCCCGTCGACCTCACGGCCACCGCCCAGGTGGAGGCGCTGCGGGCGGGGGAGATCTCGGCGCTGGAGCTGGTGGACGCGCACCTGGGGCGCTGCGAGGACGACCGCTGGTCGAGCTTCCTGGCCGTCGACGCCGAGCGTGCCCGGGCGCGCGCGCGGGAGATCGACGCGATGGACGAGCGCCCGCCGCTTGCGGGCATCCCGGTGGGCATCAAGGACGCGCTGTCCACCCGCGACCTGGTCACCACCGCGGGATCGCGCATGCTGGAGGGCTTCCGGCCCGTCTACACGGCCACGTGCGTGCGGGCGCTGGAGGACGCGGGCGCCATCGTGGTGGGCAAGACCAACATGGACGAGTTCGCCATGGGGTCCAGCACCGAGAACTCGGCGTACGGGCCGACGCTGAACCCGTGGGACACGACCCGCGTGCCCGGCGGCTCCAGCGGCGGCTCGGCGGCGTGCGTCGCGGCCCGCCAGGTGCCGTGGTCGCTGGGCTCCGACACGGGCGGCTCCATCCGCCAGCCCGCGGCCCTGTGCGGCATCGTGGGGGTGAAGCCCACGTACGGCGCGGTGTCGCGCTACGGGCTCATCGCGTTCGCGTCCTCGCTCGACCAGGTGGGGCCGTTCGCCCGCACCGTCGCCGACGCCGCGCTGATGCTGTCGGTGATCGTCGGCAAGGACCCGCACGACTCCACGTCGCTGGAGTGGCCCGAGCCCATCGCGGTGCCGACGGCCGAGCGGCTCGACGGCGTCCGCATCGGCGTGGTCGAGGAGCTCTTTGGCGAGGGCACCGAGCCGGGCGTGCGCGACGCCGTGCGGGCCGCCCTGGCGACGGCCGAGGGGCTGGGCGCCGAGCTCGTCCCGGTCACGCTCCCGCACGCGCACCACGGGCTGGCGGCGTACTACCTCATCGCGCCGGCCGAGTGCTCGGCCAACCTGGCCCGCTTCGACGGCATCCGGTACGGCCACTCCGCGGCCGACGCCGGCGACCTGCTGGAGCACTACGAGCGCACACGCGCGGAGGGCTTCGGCCCCGAGGTGAAGCGCCGCATCATGCTGGGCACGTTCGCGCTGGCCTCGGGCTACTACGACGCGTACTACGCGCAGGCCCAGAAGGTGCGCACGAAGATCGTGCAGGACTTCGCCGCGGCGTTCGCCGACGTCGACCTGGTGGCCTCGCCGACGTCGCCGACCGTGGCGTTCGGCCTGGGCGAGCGCGTCGCCGACCCGCTGGCGATGTATCTGTCGGACACGTGCACCATCCCCATCAGCCTCGCCGGGCTGCCGTCGGTGTCGATCCCGTGCGGCCTCTCGGACGGCCTGCCGGTGGGCCTGCAGCTGGCCGGTCCCGCGTTCGCCGAGAACCGGGTGCTGTCGGCCGCGCACGCCCTGGAGCAGGCGATCGGCTTCGACACGCTGCCCCCCGGACTGGACGCATGATGACCGCCACCGCCTACGAGGCCGTGATCGGCCTGGAGATCCACGCCCAGCTGCGCACCCGCACCAAGATGTTCTGCGCGTGCGAGCTGAGCTTCGGCGACGAGCCCAACGTGCACACGTGCCCCGTGTGTCTGGCCCATCCGGGCGCGCTGCCGGTGACCAACGCCGAGGCCGTGCGGCTGGCCGTCATCGCCGGGCACGCCCTCGGCTGCGAGATCGCGACGCACTCCACGTTCCACCGCAAGAACTACTTCTACCCCGACCTGCCGAAGGCGTACCAGATCAGCCAGTTCGACGAGCCCATCTGCGGCCCGGGGCGGTTCCGGTTCCTCACGCCGGACGGCGAGAAGGAGCTGGGCATCACGCGCGCGCACCTCGAGGAGGACGCCGCGAAGCTCATCCACGTGGGCGGCGACGGGCGCCGGGCCGGGGCCGAGCAGTCGATCGTCGACTTCAACCGGGGCGGCACGCCCCTTTTGGAGATCGTCACCGAGCCGGAGCTGTCAGATCCGGCTGACGCCTCCGCCTTCCTGCGTCAGCTGCGGCTGACGCTGGTGCAGCTGGGCATCACCGACGGCAACATGGAGGAGGGGTCGCTGCGCTGCGACGCCAACATCAGCATCCGTCCCGTGGGTGAGACCACGCTGGGCACCAAGACCGAGCTGAAGAACATGAACAGCTTCACGTTCATCGAGCGCGGCATCACGGCCGAGATCGCCCGCCAGACGGCGATCGTCGCGGGCGGCGGCGCGGTGACCCAGGAGACGCTGCACTACGACCCCACCACGGGGGAGATCCACTCGCTGCGCTCCAAGGAGGAGGCGCACGACTACCGGTACTTCCCCGAGCCCGACCTGGTGGCGCTGGCGCCCGACCCGGCGTGGGTGGCCGACCTGAAGGCGGGCCTGCCCGAGCTGCCCGTCGACCGCCGGCGGCGCTGGGTGGCCGACCTGGGCCTCACCGACGAGGACGCCGAGGTGCTGGCCGAGACGCGCGAGCTGGGCGACTACTTCGAGCGCGTGGCGGCGGTGGCGCCCCCGAAGTCGGCGGCCAACTGGGTGCGCGGCGAGCTGCGCGCGCAGCTGCGCGAGCACGATCAGGAGCCGTGGCAGTCGCACGTCACGCCCGAGCGGCTGGCCGAGATCATCGCGATGGTGGAGGCCCGCGAGGTGTCGATGCCCAACGCGAAGGCCGTGCTGGCCGACGTGATCGCCGACGGGGGCGACCCGCGCGCGATCGTCGAGGCCAAGGGGCTCGGGGCCATGAACGACGAGGGCGAGCTTGAAGCCCTGGTCGACAAGCTCATCGCCGAGAACGCCGCCCAGGTCGAGCAGCTGCGGGCCGGCAAGGACAAGGTGATCGGCTTCTTCGTCGGCCAGGCGATGAAGGCCACGCAGGGCCGCGCCGACCCGGGCCGCGTGGGCGAGCTCCTGCGCCAGAAGGTGCTGGGCTGAGGAGTCATTGACGCGTCGCTCGGGTGCGCGTACAGTTTTACGTACGTGAGGAGGCGGCTGATGCGGACCATGTCGTACACGCAGTCCCGGGCGCGATACGCCGAGACCCTCGATGCGGTGGTGGACGACCGCGAGGAGGTCGTGATCACCCGCGCGGGTAAGGAGCCTGTGGTGATGGTGTCGCTGGACGACTACCAGGCGCTCAAGGAGGCGGCGTACCTGATGCGCAGTCCGGCGAACGCGGAACGCCTGCTGGCATCGATCGCGCGTCTTGAGGACGGCGGTGGAACCGCTCGCGATCTCGTCGAGTGAGAATCGTCTTTGACGATTCGGCGTGGGATGACTACTGCTGGTGGCAGGTGCAGGACCGAAAGGTGCTGGCGCGCATCAACGTGTTGATTCGCGACGTGCAACGAGGCGGCAACGAGGGCATCGGCAAGCCCGAGCCCCTCCGCCACGCCTTTCACGGCTACTGGTCACGCCGCATCAACGACGAGCATCGCCTGGTGTACCGCGTCGTGGGGGACGAGATCAGGATCGCCGCCTGCCGGTACCACTACCGGTAGTCGGCCTCACTCGCGGCGCCCGGTCTTGACCGCCAGCCGGCACGGGTCGACGTCCATCGCGGCGCGGTCCCCAGGGCCCTAGGTCGGCCGCGCGGGCGTACGTCTGGTCGAGGAACGTGAGCACCATGGCGTCCGGGAGTCCCGCAGACCCCGTCCCGCCCTAGTGGGAGGCCACCGCCGTGCCCACCGCGGGGGCGGGCGACTGGAGCGCCCGGGGCGTGAACAGGGGGATGAAGTGGTGCGCCAGCGGCCCGATGGCCAGGGCGTACGCCAGCGTGCCGACGCCCAGCGTGCCGCCCAGGAAGAAGCCGCCCACCAGCACGACCACCTCGATGCCGGTGCGGGCCGCGCGGATGGAGATGCCGCGCTGGGCCAGGCCCGTCATCAGGCCGTCGCGGGGGCCGGGGCCGAACGACGCGCCGATGTAGAGGCCGGTCGCGACGCCGTTCAAGAGGATGCCTCCGGCCAGCAGCGCCACCTGCGACGCCATCACGGTCGCCGGGGGGAACGCAGTCAGCACCACGTCCATCACCACGCCGATCACGATGACGTTGGCCAGCGTGCCGAAGCCGGGACGCTGCCGCAGCGGCACCCACGCGGCCAGCACCAAGGCGCCCACGATGATCGTCCACAGCCCGGTGCCACCGCCGAACGTGCGCCCGAGCCCCTGGTGCAGCACGTCCCAGGGGGAGTTGCCGAGGCCCGACAGGATGATCATGGCCAGGCTGACGCCGAACAGCACGAGGCCGGCCTGAAGCTGCACGTGCCGGCGGGTGGTGAGTGGGGTGGGGGTGCTCATGCGTCCACTTTCGTCCAAGTGGACCTCGATTCGTAGGACCAATTCTGCGACCGTGGACCCATGGCCTCCTCCGTGTCCGCGTCCACCCTTGCCGGCCGCCTGGGCGACGGCTGGCGCGGGCGCGACCCCGTGCTGGCCCCGGCGCTGGCGCACGAGCTGCGCGCGCAGGTGATCGACGGGCGCCTGCCCGTGCGGGCGCGCCTTCCCAGCGAGCGGTCGCTGGCCGCCGCGCTGGGGGTCAGCCGCGGCACCGTCGGCCGCGCGTACGACGAGCTCACCCGCACCGGGTTCCTGCGCCGCACCCAGGGCGCGGGCAGCTGGACCGCGCTGCCGGACGGGGCCCGTCCCGGCGTGGGGCTGCGGGTGACGCTGCCCGGGGGCGTCGCCCCGGACGTGGTCAACCTGTCGGTGGCGGCGCCCCCCGCGCCCGAGGGCCTGGCGGCCGCCGCGGCCCGCGCGCTCGACGAGCTGCCGCGCCACACGGCGGGGATGGGGTACGGCGCGGCGGGCATCGACGACCTGCGCCAGGCCGTCGCGGAGCGGTTCTCGGCCCGGGGCCTCCCCACCCGTCCCGGCCAGGTGATGGTGTGCGGCGGCGCGCAGCACGGGCTCCACCTCGTGCTCGGCCTGCTGTGCAAGCCCGGCGACCGGGTGCTCGTGGACGACCCGGGCTACCCGCGCACGCTCACGGCCATCGCCGCCGCGCGCTGCCGCCCTGTGGCCGTGCCGCTGACGCCCGACGGGTGGGACGCCGACGCATGGGAGCACGCCATCCGCCACACGCGTCCCGCGCTGGCCGTGACCGTGGCCGACTTCCACAACCCCACGGGGCGGACGATGCCGGCCGAGACGCGCGCCCGCATCGTGGCGGCGTGCGCCCGCGCCGGCACGACGCTGGTGATCGACGAGACCAACGCCGAGCTGCGCCTGGACGGCCCGCCGCTGCCGCCTCCGGTGGCGACGTTCGAGCGCGGGCCGACGGTCATCACCGTGGGGTCGCTCAGCAAGGCGTCGTGGGGCGGCCTGCGGGTCGGCTGGGTGCGCGCGTCGGGCCGGGCGGTGGGCGAGCTGGCGGCCGTGCGGGCCGACCAGGACGCGGCGTCGCCCATCCTCGAGCAGCTGGTGGCGACGCAGCTGGTGCGCGACCTCGACGCCGCGCTTCCGGCCCGCCACCGGCTGCTCGCCCAACGCCGCGACGCGCTCATCGGTGCCGTGGCACGCCACGCCCCGCACTGGACCGCGCGGATGCCCCACGGGGGCCTGTGCACGTGGTGGGACCTCGGCCGCGCGGTGTCGTCGTCGCTGTGCGAGGCGGCGCTGGGCGCGGGCATCCACGTGACGCCCGGCTCCGCGTTCACCGCGGGAACCACGGGCGAGCGCTTCCTGCGGCTGCCGTACGTGCTGGCCGAGGACGAGCTGGAGGACGCCGTCGCGCGGCTGGCTGCCCTGGAGGAGGGCCTGGTGCCCATCGACGCCGCGCGCCCGTCCCGACGGGCGGCCCTCGACGCGGTGTAGGGGCGCCCGTGGGTGCGGCGGCGCGGCCCGACATCTTGACGCGCACTTTACGAGGCATCATGATGCCTCGCATGCGTACCACTCTGACGCTCGACGACGACGTCGCCCGGATGATCGACGACGCGGTGCACCGCGAGCGGCGGCCGATGAAGCAGGTCGTCAATGACGCGCTGCGTAAGGGGCTCAGCACCGGTGAGGCGGGCGCGAGGCCGTATCGGCTCGTGCCGCACGAGACCGAGGTCCTGGCGGGCCTCGACTCGCTGGGGTTCAACCGGCTGGCGGACGAGCTGGATGATGCGCGCGTGCGGGCGCGGATGACGGGCGGCTCGTGATCATCCCCGACGTCAACGTGCTGCTCTATGCGACGATGACGGGGTTCTCACAGCACAACGCTGCGGCCACGTGGTGGGAGGCGGCGCTCAACGACACGACGCGCGTCGGGATCGCTCCCGTCGTCGCGTTCGGATTCCTGCGCATCGCCACCAACCCGCGCGTGTTCGCGAACCCGCTCACCGTCGACGCAGGCACGCGCCACCTCGACGCATGGCTCGAGCGGTCGATGGTCGAGCTGCTTCCCACCGGTCGCCGCCACTTCGCACTGGCGTGTGAGCTACTGGCGAGGGTCGGCACCGCGGCCAACCTGACGACGGACGCTCAGATCGCGGCCCACGCGATCGAGTCGGGCGGCACGGTCTACACCAGCGACCCGGACTTCGCGCGCTTTCCTGAGGTCCCCTGGATCGACCCGGTGCGCGCGGGCTAGGTGCCGAGCCTCCCGGTCCCGGTGCTCCGTCGTCACGGCGGCCAGATCTCCTCAGGCCGGGGATCGCCGCCGCGCACCACCCGCACGGCCTCCGAGCCCATCGCCAGGTACGGGGCAAGGGCCGGGCGGCGCCAGTACTCCCAGTCGCGGCAGGCCCCGTCGGCGTCGCCGGGGTTGCGGGCCACCGCCACGGCCAGGGCCTGCGCGTCGCCCATGCCCAGGCCGGAGCCGATGCCGGCCTCGGGGTTCATGGCGTGCAGGGCCTCCCCGATGAGCGCGACGCCGGGCTGCCACCACACGTCGCACGTGACGCCGGTGGCCTCGCGGTAGTGCCAGTGGCGCTCGTCGATGGCGGCCAGCGGCTCGGCGGCCACGGGCACCAGCGCGGCGAAGCGGCGCCGGAACTCGTCGAACCCCCCGGCCAGGGCCTCGTCGGCGCCGCCCGGGGGGCGGGGGATCTGCCAGCCGCCCGCCGCCCCCTCGGGCCAGCCCACCATGGTCACCTGGCGCCCGTCGGGCAGGAAGTGGATGCCGAACGGCTCGCGGGGCGCCACGGGGCTGCGCCACGACACCTGCGCCGTGTCGAACGGGTACACCTCGGCGGGGAAGCCCGCCATGCCCCGCACCGCGGAGCGGGCTCCGTCGGCCCCCACCACCAGGTCGGCGGCGATCTCGGCCTCGTCCCCGGCCACCGTGGCGCGCACGCCGGTGACACGGTCGCCGTCGCCGTCGCGTATGAGGCCGGTCACCTCCGCGTCGTGGCGCACGTCGACGCCCTCGGCCAGCGTGTCGAGCACCCGCTGGCGGGCCACGCCGACGGCGACGGGAAGTCCGGCCCGCAACGGGGGAATGTCGAGGCCCTGGGCGCGCAGGCCGTCGAACACGCCGATCTCCTGCAGCGCGTCGTAGCCCTGGAACGGCAGCATGATGGGCCCCGGCACCACGACGCCGGCCGGGGCGCGCTCGAGCACCGTGGGGGAGATCCCCCGCAGAAGCAGGCCCCGGGCGAGCACCAGCCCCGCCATGCCGCCGCCCACGATCACCACGCGCATCGCTCGCCTCCCGTCTTTCGCACCCCGTCCAACCTAGCCGCGCCGCGGCCCGGCAGGCACCGCATCCGTAGCTTTTGGCGGGTTTGGACGCGTACCGCGGCGGCGTCTGGTGGGGTGCACACCACGATGCCGACGAGACGGGGTGCGCCGTGGGTCTGATGGACATGCTGCGTGGACGCAGGGAGGCGGTGAAGACCACCAAGACCGCCCTGGAGGCCGCCAAGGAGGGGCGCGGCGACGACAACGCCATCGGCAAGGTGGTCACCATGCTGCTGGCCGCGGGCATCGACGGAGCGGGACCGCTGCCGTCGGCCCGCAGCGTGGCCGGCGACGCCCGCCGGGCCACCACCCGCACCGAGGACGCCATCGACCGGGTGGTGAAGCGCCACATCCGCGACGGGCGCATCGGCGGCTTCGCCACCAGCATCGGGGGCTTCGTGACCATGCCGGTGGCGATCCCGGCCAACGTGCTGGAGTTCTACGTGCTGGCGGCCCGCATGGTGGGGTCGGTCGCGGTGCTGCGCGGGTACGACGTGGACGATCCCATGGTGCGCACCGCGGTGCTCTTGACCCTCGTGGGATCGCGCGCCGAGGACGTGCTGGCGAAGGCGGGCGTGACGACGGCGTCCGGCCGGGTGACGTCGCTGGCGCTGCGGCGGCTGTCGCCGGGCGCGCTGATGATGGTCAACAAGGCCATCGGCTTTCGCCTGTTGCGCGGGGTCGGCGAGAAGTTCCTCAGCAAGCTGGGCCGCGGCATCCCCCTCGCCGGCGGGCTGATCGGGGCGGGGATCGACGGGGCCATGATGAAGCGCATCGGCGAGCAGGCCCGACGCGAGTTCCCGCAGGTGGAGGCCGCCCCCGCCCCCGCGTAGTCCCCGCCTGCACACCCATGGTGTACGCTTGGTGTATGTCGCGCACCAACATCGATCTGGACGACGATCTGGTCGCCGCCGCCATGCGCAAGTACGGGGCGACGACCAAGCGGGAGGCCGTGAACCGCGCCCTCAAGGAAGCGGTGGGCGAACCGTTGACCAAGGAGTTCATCCTCAGCCTGGAGGGCATCGGCTGGGACGGCGACCTCGACGCGCTACGCGACCAGCCGCCGCCCGAGTGGTGACGTACCTCGTGGATACGTCCGCCTGGATCGACTTCCTGAACCGTGCGAACACCCCGGCGCGGTGGGGCGTGCGCCGCCTCGTCGAGGACGGCGCGCCCATCGTCATGTGCGAGCCCGTCGCGATGGAGCTCTTGTGCGGGCCCACGGACGACCTGCGGCTGGCCCGTGTGCGGCGCCTGATCGACGGTCTGCCGAGCCTGGCCGTCGATCCCCACATCGACTTCCGGGAGGCCGCCCGCATCTACCGCGCCACCCGCCAGACCGGCCGCACGGTGCGCAAGGTGGACGACTGCCTCATCGCGGCCATCGCGCTGCGCCACGGCGCGGCGCTGGTGCACAAGGACGCCGACTACACGGCGATCTGCGCGATGACGGGGCAGCCCGAGGTCAGCCTGCGACCGGCTTAGGGGGACCACGGCGGCGGCTCGGCGGGCGCGGGCGGGTCCGCCTGGTCCGCGTTGTCGCCGGCGGCCTCGTGAGCGGGGGCCATGCCCATCCGCGACAACAGCGCCAGGCGCAGGGCGACGGCCGAGCGGATGCTGTCGTCGGCGGTGTCGCGCAACCCCTGGCGCATGCTGCCGTCGGTGGCCGACGCCACCGCGTAGTAGAAGCCCGAGAACGCCGCCAGGAAGCCGGCGACGCGCAGGTGCTCGACGCTCAGGACGTACGTGTGCCCGCCGGAGCCCGCGAACGTGATGAGGCGCCGAGGGGCCGACCCCGACCACGCCTTCACGGTGGCCGCGTCCACCGTCAGCCAGCCGACGACGAGGAAGAAGCCGAACACGCACACGCCGATGAGCGAGGCCAGCACCAGGCGGGACGTCGACGCGGCGATCAGCAGGCCCCGCTCCATGCGTGGCGTCAGCGGGCACACGACGGGCGGGTCGATCCGGTCGGCGGCGCCCGCCGCGGGCGTGCCGTGCAGCGCGTCGGCCAGCGCGGAACGGCTCTCGAAGTGGGCCGCGGCGTCGACGTCGAAGTGCTCGCGCCGGGCCAGGAACCCCAGCGCCAGCAGCACGAACAGCGCCAGCAGAAGCGTGAACGGCAGGTTGCCCATCTTCCCCATGGACTGCCACAGCTCGGCCGTGAAGAACGCCAGCAGCAGCGCCACCATCAGCAGCGGCACCACGCGGGTGAGCGCGGTGCCGGCACTCGACATCGAGTGGGTGATCTCGCGCACGAGCCAGCGGGTGAGCGAGATGACGTCCCAGTAGACGCACAGCACGATGACCACCAGCGCCACCAGCTGCGTCGCGACGAGCCACACGGCGAGAATGGAGTCGGTGCCCCCGGGCACGAAGAGCGTCCCGTCGATGTCGGCGATCGGGCGCGGTGCCACGTTCAGCACGAGCACGCACGGAGCGGCCACGAACACCACGGCCGCCACGAGCGCCACGGGCCACCAGCCGCGCCAGCCGGGAAACCGCTGCGCGGCCAGCGCGGCGACGGCGGCCACCAACACGGCGCCCGCGGCATACAGCAGTGGCGGCATCCACGGCCATCCGTACAGCGGCACCCCGATGCCCAGCACAGCCGCCAGCACGAGCATCAGCGCCCCGGGGATGTGGGCCGCCGGCGACCGGCCCAGGCCGGGCAGGTCGCCCAGCAGCACGTTGAGGCCGCGGCGGCGCACCCAGCGGGCCGCCGCCCGGGGGTCGAACGGGGCGGCTGCGGGCGTCGGGGAAGGAGGGGACGGGTCGGTCACGCCGACAGAGTACGTAGCGCAGGCCATGCGCGTGCGGGGGCCAAATGCCCCGGGCACGCATCCGGCGCGGGCGGTGCCCGCTCGGTACACTCCCCGGCCGTGAGGCACACCCTTTCCGTCCTCGTCGAGAACCGCCCCGGAGTGCTGTCGCGCGTCTCGGGGCTGTTCACGCGACGCGGCTTCAACATCGACTCGCTCACCGTGAGTCCGACGGCCGACCCCGCGATCTCGCGCATGACGATCGCCATCGACTCCACCCGCTTCCCGGTCGAGCAGATCTCCAAGCAGCTCGACAAGCTGGTGAACGTGATCGCGATCCGCAACATCGCGCCCGAGAACGCCGTCGAGCGTGAGCTCGGCCTGTTCAAGGTGTCGGTCGACACCGGGCACCGCCGCGAGATCATCGACCTGGTCGAGATCTTCGCCGGCACCATCGTGGACGTGTCGTCCCAGCACCTCACCGTGCAGATCACGGGCGCCAGCGAGGAACTCGTGCGGTTCGAGGAGCTGATGAGGCCGTACGGGCTGATCGAGCTGGTGAAGACCGGCGTCGTGGCCCTCGGCCGGGGCGACCGCACCACCTGAAGCGCACCACGCCGCCCGGCGGGCAGGGCGGCCACAGCGACCACCGTCACGACCCGCGAGGAGACCGCATGTTCTACGACGACGACGCCGACCTCGACCTGCTGCGAGGCAAGACCGTCGCCATCATCGGGTTCGGCAGCCAGGGCCACGCCCACGCGCTGAACCTGAGGGACTCCGGCGTAGACGTCGTCGTGGGCCTGCGGCCCGGCAGCGCGTCCGGCACCGCCGCCAAGGAGGCCGGCCTCACGGTGATCGAGCCCGCCGAGGCCGCCAAGCGGGCCGACCTGGTGATGATGCTGGTGCCCGACGAGCTGATGGGCCAGATCTACCGCGACGACATCCGCGGCGGCCTGGTGCCGGGCAACACGCTCTTGTTCGCGCACGGCTTCGCCATCCACTTCGGCCAGGTGGTGGCGCCCGAGGGCGTCGACGTGGTGATGGTGGCCCCCAAGGGCCCCGGCCACCTGGTGCGCCGCACGTACACCGAGGGCAACGGCACGCCCGGCCTGGTGGCCGTGGCCCAGGACGCGTCCGGCCAGGCGCTCCAGACCGCCCTGGCGTACGCCAAGGGCATCGGCTGCACCCGCGCGGGCGTCATCCAGACCACGT
Organism: Actinomycetota bacterium; assembly: GCA_963169235.1. GTDB lineage: Bacteria > Actinomycetota > Thermoleophilia > Miltoncostaeales > Miltoncostaeaceae > JAGQUM01. The sequence goes on from CAUJCX010000047.1 coordinate 142,415, forward strand.
TCGCCGAGGAGACCGAGACCGACCTGTTCGGCGAGCAGGTGGTGCTGTGCGGCGGCCTCTCCGAGCTCATCCGCGCCGGTTTCGACACGCTGGTGGACGCCGGGTACCAGCCGGAGCTGGCGTACTTCGAGTGCCTGCACGAGGTGAAGCTGATCGTAGATCTGATCTACGAGAAGGGCATCGCCGGCATGCGCTACTCCATCAGCAACACGGCCGAGTACGGCGACCTGTCGCGCGGCCGCCGCATCATCACCGACGAGACCCGCGCCGAGATGCGCAAGATCCTGGGCGAGATCCAGAACGGCGAGTTCGCGAAGGAGTGGCTCACCGAGAACCAGGTGGGCCGGCCCACGTTCAACGCCATCGCCCGCCGCCAGGCCGAGCACCCCATCGAGAAGGTGGGTAAGGAGCTGCGCGGCATGATGAGCTGGATCGACACCGAGTTCCACGAGAGCAAGTAAGCCCCCGGAGGCAGTCCAGATGGCAGAGACGGCGGACCTCAGGGTCTTGGTGTGCGAACCCCTGGCCGAGGCCGGGGTGGCGTACCTGAAAGAGCGTTTTCAGGTGGACGACGGCGTCGGCTGGTCGAAGGAGGAGCTCCTCGACCGGGTCGCCCCGTACGACGCGGTGGTGGTGCGCAGCGCCACCAAGGTCACGTCCGAGTTCATCGACCGGGCCACCAACCTGAAGGTGGTGGGCCGGGCGGGCACGGGCGTCGACAACGTCGACGTGGCCGCCGCGACGCGGCGCGGCATCATCGTGTGCAACGCCGCCGGCTCCAACAGCCTGTCGGCCGCCGAGCACACCATCGCGCTGATCATGGCCCAGGCCCGCAACGTGGCGCAGGCGCACGCGGCGCTGGTGGAGGGCCGCTGGGAGCGCTCGAAGTACGGCGGCATCGAGGTGGAGGGCAAGACGCTCGGCGTGCTGGGCTTCGGCCGCATCGGCCAGCTGGTGGCCGAGCGCGCCCGCGGCCTGGGCATGAACGTGGTCGCGTACGACCCGTTCGTGGCCGACGCCCGCTACCGCGAGACCGGGGTGGAGAAGGCCGACACGCCCGACGCCCTGTACGCCGTCAGCGACTTCATCACGCTGCACCTGGCGTCGACGCCCGAGACCAAGGGCTTCATCAGCACCGAGGCGTTCGCGAAGATGAAGCCCGGAGCCCGCCTGGTGAACGTGGGCCGTGGCGACCTGGTGGACACGCCGTCCCTGGTGGCTGCCCTCACCGAGGGCACTCTGGGCGGCGCGGCCATCGACGTGTTCTCCGAGGAGCCGTGCACCGACTCCCCGCTGTTCGGCCTGCCCAACGTGGTGGTGACGCCGCACCTGGGCGCGTCCACCGCCGAGGCGCAGGACCGCGCCGGCGTGGTGGTAGCCGAGCAGGTGAGCGCGGCGCTCACCGGCGGCGTGGTGACGTCGGCCGTCAACATCCCGGCCGTCGGGCCCGAGGCCCTGGCGACGCTGGGGCCGTTCCTGCCCCTGGCGCAGCACCTGGGGCAGCTGCTGACGGCCCTCGCGGGCGGGGTGAGTGACAGCGTCGGCGTCGCGTACGCGGGCGAGATCGCCGGGGAGGACACCCGCCTCCTCACCGCCACCGTGGCCGTGGGGGCGCTACAGGGGCACATCGACCAGCCTGTCAACGTGGTGAACGCCCTCAGCCTGGCCGACGAGCGAGGCCTGCGCTTTGACGTGCAGACCACGTCGGAGTCGCCCGAGTACCGCAGCATGATCACGCTGTCGATGGGCGAGTACAGCGTGTCCGGCAGCACGGTGGGCCTGGCGGCCCGTCCGCGGCTGGTGGGCGCGTTCGGCTACTCGCTCGACATCGGGCTGGCGCCGCACATGGCGTTCTTCCGCAACCGCGACGTGCCCGGCATGATCGGCAAGGTCGGCACCGTTTTGGGTGAGGAGGGCGTCAACGTCGCGTCCATGGCGGTCTCGCCCGGCGACGGCGAGCTGGCCGTGATCGCCCTGAGCATCGGCGCCGAGGTGCCGGAGGACGCCCAGGCGCGCATCCGGGCCATCGACGGCTTCAAGGCCGCGTGGTTCGTCAACCTGCCGCTCGAGGGCAACGGGGGTGCGGCGTGACGTCCGAGGTCGTGATCCCCGTCGAGCTCTTGCCCCGCGACGGCCGCTTCGGCTGCGGACCCAGCAAGGTGCGCCCCGATGCGGTGGCCGATCTGGCCGAGGTGTCCAGCCACTTCCTGGGCACGTCGCACCGGCAGGCGACGGTGCGGGACGTCGTCGGGCTCGTCCGCGACGGCCTCACCGAGCTGTTCTCGCTGCCCGATGGCTGGGAGGTGCTGCTGGGCAACGGCGGCGCGACGGCCTTCTGGGACATCGCGACGTTCGGGCTCATCGAGTACCGCAGCATGCACGCGTCGTTCGGCGAGTTCTCGTCGAAGTTCGCGAAGGCGGCCAAGGACGCCCCGCACCTCGGCGACCCCGTGGTGGTGACGGCCGAGCCCGGCGACCATCCCACGCTTGAGGCCGACGTGGCGATCGACGCGTACTGCCTGACGCACAACGAGACGTCCACGGGCGTCGCCATGCCGCTCGTGCGACCCGCCGGGGCCGACGCGCTGGTGCTGGTGGACGCCACGTCCGGCGCCGGCGGCCTGCGCTGGGACCCGTCGCAGGTGGACGTCTACTACTTCTCGCCGCAGAAGTGCTTCGCCTCCGACGGTGGGCTGTGGCTGGCGGCGTGCTCTCCCGCGGCGCTCGCCCGCATCGACGCGATCGCCGCGTCGGGACGGTGGGTGCCGGCGTCGATGGACCTCACCATCGCCCGCGACAACAGCCAGAAGAACCAGACGTACAACACGCCGGCGCTGGCGACGCTGTACCTGATGGAGCGCCAGATCCGGTGGATGCTCGACCAGGGCGGGCTGGAGTTCGCCGCGGGCCGCAGCGACGCGTCGGCCGCGATCCTGTACGGCTGGGCCGAGACGCGCGACTGGGCGACGCCGTACGTCACCGACCCGGCGAAGCGCTCGCCGGTGGTGGGCACCATCGACCTGGACGACGCCATCGACGCCACCAAGGTGTCCAAGATCCTGCGCCAGAACGGGGTGCTCGACACCGAGGCGTACCGCAAGCTGGGCCGCAACCAGCTGCGCATCGCCATGTTTCCCGCGGTCGACCCCGAGGACGTGAAGGCCCTCACGGCCTGCGTCGACCACGTGGTGGAGCGGCTGGGCTGATCCGGACCGCCGGGCGATGACCGCATCCCGCGATCATCGCCCGGCGCACCTGTACGTCAGTCGAGCGTGACCAGTGGCGAGTGGACGTCGCCGGGCGTGCAGGGCGGGTTGGAGTTCACGTCCTGGTCCTTGAGGAGAACCTCGCACCGAGGCAGGGGCGGCACGATGACCGTGGCGCCACGCGGAAGCGGCCACCCGTGCGCGCGTGCCTCGCGGGGCGGGGGTCCCGCGACGACGTCGACCGATGGTGTACGTACGTGTCCGTCGCCGTACGCGCCGCAGTTCCCGGATCCACGAAGGGCAGCTCGTCGCGTTCGACCGCGGCGTACTGTCTTACCCGCGCACGGCGCGGGCGGCCCGGCCCGCCACCCATAGGCCGGTGCCATACACGGCGTGGGCTCTGAGGCTCGCCCAGCGTGCGGCTCCCGGGCGGGGCGTGCGGGACGCGGCCACGCCCATGCCGAATGCGGGCTGCATCACGAGCCACGGCGCTGCCGTCGTGGCCAGGCCCGTCGCCAGCGCCGGTGTCAGCGTGGGGCGCTCAAGCCATCCGGGGCGGGCCGCGACCAGCCCGACCGCGCACGCCGCGCCGATGGCGTAGTGGGCGACCCACCCGATGACCCGTTCTTCCCAGATCGGAGGGGTGTCACGGATGCTCCGGTGCGTCATCCGCCCCCGGGCCATGTGGCCGACCCAGCGCCCCACGAGCGCCGGGTCGAGGGGCCGTGTGCCACGTGCGCGCCGCCACACATCACCCCCGACATCCATCACGGCCGTCGCCCCGAGGCCTACCAGCGCTGCGGTTGCGAGTTGGCTACGTGACGGCGGCACGTCATCGTCCTCGGTCGTTGGCGGCCCGATCGGTCACGCGGATGCGCTGGGCGGCTGGGCAACACTATAAGAACGATTCTCAAAATGGCGGGCAGCGCGGCGCCGCCCCCGGAAGTCGTGCGCCCGCCCGGCCGCGGGTGCAGGTGCTAGGGGGACGAACGGCTCACCAGGTCGCGCAGCACGATGGCCTGGTTGTGCTGCTCGTCCCGGGCCGAGTAGAGCAGCGTTACGTCCGCGTGGTCGGCCACGATCTTCCGCAGGTGGGCCAGTGCCTCGGTGCCCTTGAGCTCCTCGTGGTACCGCGTGCGGAACTCGTCGAAGCGGGCGGGGACGTGGCCGAACCACTTGCGCAGCGCGCTCGACGGGGCCACGTCCTTCAGCCACTCGTCCATGTCCACCTCGGCCTTGGTGAGGCCGCGCGGCCACACGCGGTCGACCAGCACGCGGTAGCCGTCGCCCGCGGCGGGCTTTTCGTAGACGCGCTTGGCGTGCACGGGCATGGGGCGCGGCTCCTTTACCGGGGTGTCGTCACCACCAGCCAACGACGCCCGCGCCGCGATGTCAACCGGCCTGCAGCACGCCCTCCACGCCCGCCGGGTGGGGCCGGCGATCGCCGTGCGCCTGCATGACGTCCGCGAGCGCTCGGCGCGACGGGTAGTCGCCCGGCGGGTCCCACCACATGTTGGTCTCGAGGATCTTGGGCCCGTCGGGCGTGAACACCACGTCCCAGCCCAGCGTGCCCAGGGGGCGCATGGCCTCGGCGGAACGCACCACCATGTCCATGGCCTCGTCCCAGTCGGGCAGCGTCCACGCCGTCCACGGCACGTCCCGCGTGGGGTGCGCGACCAGCGTCCTGAGGCCCACGCCACCGGGCGCCGCGGTGGACGCGTGGTGCATGCGTCCGGTGCCGGGGTCGACGTCGACGGCCATGCAGCCCGACTCGCCGTCCCCGAAGTTGGCGGTCACGCCGGTGCGGGCGATGCGCATGCGGGTGAACAGCACCCGCGCGCCGTCGTCGTCGGCCAGCGTGACGGCCCGGAGGGTGTGGAGCGCCTCGGGCGTGCCCAGCCCGTCGAGCGCCGCGTGGTTGCGCAGCCGCTCCTGCACCACGTAGCCGGCGTGGGGCGCCTCGTCCAGCTGCCGGGCCACGGTCTCGACGTCCATGTCGTCGCCGCCGACCTCGCGCAGGCCCATGAGCGTGGGGGTGAACGCCCGCACCCCGATGCCGTGCCAGCCGATGGTGGGCTTCACCACGATGTCGCCGTGCATCGACGCCAGCGTCTCGGCCCAGCGGTATCGGGGCGTCGCGGCGGGCACGTCGGGCGAGCCGCCCGCGGCCTCCTCACGGCGCAGCACCGCCAGCGTCACGGGCGCCGGGGTACCGGTGTGGGCGCACCAGGCCGCGAACTGGGCTTTGTCCTCGGTGAGCGGCTCGAGGGCGATCGGGTTGAGCCGCCGCTGGATCGCCATCGCCTCGCGCTTCGACAGCATGATCGGCGTGTCGTGGCGCGCCTGCGGGTCGAGCAGCCCCAGCGCCAGGGCCTCGTCCATCGCGAACCCGTAGCGGCGCCGCAGCATCACCGCGTGCCGCTGGGCGGCCACCCACGAGGTGCCGTACTGGCGGCGCACCGTGCGGCGCAGGTCGCGGACCCCGGCGGCGTACAGGCGCGCGCGGCGGGCGGCATGGGCGGCGGAGCCGCGGAGCGTTTTCGTGTCCATGTATTGGTTGTGCCACGACCCGGGCGGCGGCACACCATACGTACGGGGGGGATTGCGCAAGCCCGCGCGGCGGGGCGAGCTACTGGCGCGCCGCGACGAGGCCCAGCGCAGGCATCGCTGCGACCGGGCCCGACCCACGAGTGAGCTGCATGGTGGCGGAGAGCACGCGCGGACGCGCCGCGAGGGGAAGCACGACGGTGACGCGGTACGTGACCGTCCGTCGGAGACAGCCCGCGCGCGGCGTGCCGCACACGGCTCGCCACAGCGCGCGTTGGTCGAGAGGGTCGAGGACGATGTCGGTGTGCCCGGCGAGCACGTGGAGCGTCATCGGCCGGGGCGCGGGCAGGCGCCGGACCCCGGGGCCGCGGCCGGTGACGGCGATGGGCGCCAGGGTGATCCTCGCCATGCCCCCGACGGGGGACGTCACCCGGATCGGCGGCCGCGCGTCGAGGCGGTACAGGCACGTGCGCGGGCGCCCGGCGGGCGCTGCGACGCACCGGAACGGCGCCGGCCCCAGCGCAAGCCGCGGCACCACGTGCAGCGACGGACGCACAGAAGCCGTCGCGACGCGACGAGGGCGCAGGCGCACCGCCGTGGTGCCGGCGACGACCACGATTGTTGGTCCGTCGGTGGCGATGACCGGGGAGGTGCTCCGGACCGCCGCCGGGGTGGTGATGCGGAGGCGGAACGTCTCCCGGCCCGTCGAAGCCCACGCCGAAACGATGCCGTCGCTGGACAGGGTCCAGACGTTGCCTGCTGAGTCGACCACGGGTCCGGCGACGAGGGCGGGGGAGGATGTCTGCCACAGCACCTGCCCGTCGGGTGCGAGGGCGACGATGCGGCCGCCCGGGCGCGCGGAGCCGTCCGCGGTGGCCACCGCCACGTACGTCGTGCCGTTGCCGGCGACGGCGATTCCCGCCACTGCCGGGTAGTCGGGCGACAGCGGGGCGCCCCAGGCGCGCGTTCCGTCGGGACGTAGTCGCACGACGCTCGGGGCCCCCTGTCCTGTGGCGGAGCTTCCCGGCTGCGTCACCGCGACGGCGCCGCCGTCCGGCATGGGTCGTGCGTACACCACGCCGGCGGCATCCGCCGGGTCAAGGGGGTGGACGACCGCGCCCGTGGTGGCGTCGATTTCCGCAGGGGTGCCGCCGAACGCGAAGGCCCGGTCACCGGGGGTGACGAGGACGGGCGGCTGGGGGACGTCCTTGGCGTACGGGTACGACCATCGTGGTGGGATCGCCCACCGCGTCCTGAGCTGCGCGTCTACGCCCGTGATGCCCTGGTCCTCGTCGGGGACGACCACGGCGCCCCCGTCGGCGGTGTACCCCGCGATGCGCGACGCCCACTTGCCGTTGAGCAGAGGGGCCCACTCGTCGACCGCGAGGTTGGTGACGGTGGACCCGCGATAGCGCCACCCGTACCAGCTCTCCAGGTACACCTGGCCCGAGGGGAGCTGCATCAGTACGCCAGCGGCAGCAACCACGCCGCGGACCTTGGGCTGGAGGCGCACCTCGCTGGACACGGCGGCGGTCGGGAACCCGAACGCGGGCGCCACGCCCCAGCGGGCGAGGGCATGCACGTCATCCACATTCGCGGCGCCGACGACGGCGGGCGGCGGCACGGTGGCGAGCGCGCACGTGGGGAGGGCGAGTACGGCCGACGTGACGAGCGTCAGACAGCGAGGCACGGTGGGTTCCTCCGGGAGGGGTGGGGCCGGACGCCTGGCTCCCTGCGACGCCGAGGTGGCGCGACGCCTGGCCATCGCCTGCACGTCACCCTACACCGGGCGCCTCACCGCGCAGGGACTGGGCGTCAGAGCGCCACGGCGGCGTGCTAGATTCCGCCTCGATGTCGATGGCCCCCGCGATCTCACCGCGCCTGCGTGGCCTCCTCCCCCGGTAGGGGGAGTCGCTGACATCCGTGCCCACTCGGGCTTCCACGCTTTCCAACGCATTGCGGTTTCCTCGGGGGAGGATGTGACGTGACGGCGAACGCCGACCAGGTACGCGACGAGTCGAAGCGCGTGAAGATCTTCGACACGTCGCTGAGGGACGGGGAGCAGGCCCCCGGTATCACGCTGAACACGCGCGAGAAGCTTGAGATCGCCCACCAGCTGCGGCGCCTGGGCGTCGACGTGATGGAGGCCGGGTTCCCCATCACGTCGCCGGGCGACTTCGAGGCGGTGCGCGAGATCGCGCGCGAGATGGAGGGCGTCACGGTGGCGGGCCTCGCCCGGGCCAACGAGAAGGACGTGCTTCGCGCCGGCGAGGCCGTGCGCGAGGCCAAGAGCGGCCGCATCCATACGTTCATCGCCACCAGCGACATCCACATGACGCACAAGCTGCGCATGGACCGCGACCAGGTGCTGGCCGCCGCGGTGGACGCCGTGCGCCTGGCCAAGTCGATCGTGGACGACGTGGAGTTCAGCTGCGAGGACGCCACCCGCTCGGACGTGGCGTTCGTGGCCGACGTGGTGGGGGCGGCCATCGCGCACGGCGCCACCACCATCAACATCCCGGACACGGTGGGCTACACCATGCCGGTGGAGTTCCACGCGTTCCTCACCGAGCTGCGGCGCCGGTGCCCGTCGCTCGACGACGTGACGCTGTCGGTGCACTGCCACAACGACCTGGGCCTGGCCGTGGCCAACTCGCTGGCCGGCATGCTGGCCGGCGCGCGGCAGGTGGAGGGGTGCATCAACGGCATCGGAGAGCGCGCGGGCAACGCCAGCATCGAGGAGGTCGGCATGATCCTGCGCACCCGCGCCGAGGACCTCGGCGGCCTGTGGTGCGGCATGGAGACCACCGAGATCACCCGCACCAGCCGCCTGGTCAGCCGCCTCACCGGCTACGTGGTGCAGCCCAACAAGGCCATCGTGGGCAAGAACGCGTTCGCGCACGAGGCCGGCATCCACCAGCACGGCGTGCTGGCCAACCCGCTGACGTACGAGATCATGGACGCCACCAGCGTCGGCCTAGCGCAGAACAGCATCGTGCTGGGCAAGCACTCCGGCCGTCACGCCCTGTCGCACGCCCTCACCGAGCTGGGGTACGAGCTCGACAAGGACGAGCTGAATGCGGCGTTCGTGCGCTTCAAGGACGTGGCCGACCGCAAGGGCGCCATCTCGGCCGCCGACATCGAGGCCCTGGTCAGCGACGAGATGCGCACGGAGGGCGTCGAGGGCTTCGTGCTGGACGAGACGTCCGTCACCACCGCGTCGGGCACCAACCCCCGCGCCACCGTCAGCGTCATCGACCCGCAGGGCGAGCGCCAGAGCGGCGAGGGCGAGGGCGACGGGCCCGTGAACGCGCTGATCTCGGCGATCGACGACGCCATCGGCACGCACGGCCGCCTGTTGGAGTACCACGTCACGGCCGTCACGGGCGGCGACGACGCGCTGGGCGAGGCGCGCGTGGTGTGCGACATCGACGGGCGCCGCTACTCGGGCCAGGGCGTGTCGCCCGACGTGCTCGAGGCCAGCGCCATCGCGTACCTGCGGGCGGTCAACGCCAGCCGCCGGGCCGAGGACGCCGACGTCACCGACCAAGGGGTGTAAGCCATGACGCACACCCCCGGCACGACCAAGGAGCGATAGTGGGCACGACCCTGTTCAAGAAGATCTGGGACGCCCACGAGGTGCGCCCCGCCGACGCGTCCGGTCCGGCGCTTCTGTACATCGACCTGCACCTGGTGCACGAGGTCACGTCGCCGCAGGCGTTCGAGGGGCTACGCCTCGCCGGCCGCCGCGTGCGCCGGCCCGACCGCACCATGGCCACCGTCGACCACAACGTGCCGACGCTGGGCCGCGAGAACATCGCCGACCCCTTGAGCAAGCAGCAGATCGAGACGCTCGAGGCCAACTGCGCCGAGTTCGGCGTGCCGCTGTTCTCCATCCGCTCGAACCGCCAGGGCATCGTGCACGTCATCGGCCCCGAGCTGGGCCTCACGCAGCCCGGTATGACCGTGGTGTGCGGCGACTCGCACACGTCTACGCACGGCGCGTTCGGCGCGCTGGCGTTCGGCATCGGCACGTCCGAGGTGGAGCACGTGCTGGCCACCCAGACGCTGCCGCAGGCGGGTCCCAAGACCATGCGCGTCAGCATCGAGGGCACGCCCGGGCGCGGCGTCACCGCGAAGGACCTCATCCTGGGCACCATCGGGCAGCTGGGCGTCTCGGGCGCGACGGGCTACGTGGTGGAGTACGCCGGGTCGGCCATCCGCGACCTCACCATGGAAGGCCGCATGACGGTGTGCAACATGTCCATCGAGTGGGGCGCGCGCGCGGGCATGATCGCGCCCGACGACACCACGTTCGCGTTCGTCGAGGGGCGCCAGGCCGCGCCGGCCGACTTCGCGGCCGCGGTGGAGCGCTGGCGCGCGCTGCCCAGCGACCCGGACGCGACGTTCGACCGCGAGGAGACCGTCGACGCGGCCGCGCTGGTGCCGCAGGTGACGTGGGGCACGCACCCGGGGCAGGTGGCGCCCATCACGGGACGCGTCCCCACCCCGGAGGACTTCAGCGACCCTGTCGACGCCGAGGGCACCCGCCGGGCTCTGGCCTACATGGGCCTCAAGGGCGGGGAGGCGCTGGAGGACATCGCCATCGACACCGTGTTCCTGGGCTCGTGCACCAACGGCCGCCTGGCCGACCTGCGCGCCGCCGCCACGGTGATCCGGGGCCACAAGGTGGCCGACGGCATCCGGGCGATGGTGGTGCCGGGCTCCATGCAGGTGAAGGCGGCCGCCGAGAAGGAGGGCCTCGACGAGGTGTTCCGCCAGGCGGGCTTCGAGTGGCGCGACGCGGGCTGCTCGATGTGCCTGGGCATGAACCCCGACATCCTCGACCCCGGCGAGCGCTGCGCCAGCACCAGCAACCGCAACTTCGAGGGCCGCCAGGGGGCGGGGGGACGCACCCACCTGGTGTCGCCCGAGATGGCGGCCGCGGCGGCCATCACCGGCCACCTGGTGGACGTGCGCTCCCTCGATGTCGAACTGCAGGAGGCATAGGCGATGAACAGCTTCACGACCGTCACGGCCGTCGCCGTCCCCCTCGACCGGGCCGACGTCGACACCGACCAGATCATCCCCAAGCAGTTCCTCAAGCGCATCGAGCGCACCGGCTTCGGGGAGTTCCTGTTCTTCGACTGGCGCAAGGAGCCGGGGTTCATCCTGGAGGAGCCCCACTACGCGGGCGCCGGCATCCTGGTGGCGCAGCGCAACTTCGGCTGCGGCTCGTCGCGCGAGCATGCGCCGTGGGCGCTGGAGGACTACGGCTTCCGGGCCGTGATCGCCCCCAGCTTCGCCGACATCTTCCGCACCAACTGCACCAAGATCGGCCTGCTGCCCGTGCAGCTCACCCAGGAGCAGGTCTCCGACCTGATGCGCCAGCTGGCCGAGATCCCCGGGGCACCGGTCACGGTGAGTCTCGAGGAACAGGTGGTGACCGCCCCGAACGGCGCGCGCTACCCGTTCGAGATCGCCGCCGACGTGCGCGAGCGCCTGCTGAACGGCTGGGACGACATCTCGCTGACCCTGGCGCACGAGGACGCGATCACCGCGTACGAGTCCGACCGCGAGCGCGACGGCCCCACGACGGCGCCGTTCCTCACCGCCGACCAGGTGTGACGGCCGGGCACGTGGCGCCGCCGTTCAGCCGGCGGCGCCACGTGCCGACAACCGCTGTATGGCCCTGTCCGCCCGACACGACCCGCAGGTGCGCTCGTTCGCGCTGCCGACGGTCAACTCCGGCCCCGTCGCGATGCTGGCCGGGCTGGCGCTGACGGTCTACGCGCTGTTCCAGACGTTCTACGTGCTGAAGCTGCCGGTCGTCGCGATCCGCCGTATGGCCGAGGCCACCGCGGACCCGGCGATCCAGGACATCGCGGCGCGTGCGGCCAACCAGGCGGCGCGCATCAACGCGGCGGGCGGCGTGCCCGCCAACGCGTGGGAGGCGTTCGGCGCCATCGACCTCGCGGTCGCGGGGCTCACCGCCGCGGCCGTCGCCCTGGTGGTGCTGCAGAGCCTGGGGCACGTCGGCGCGGCCGTCGGGCGGTACGCCTGGCTACTCGCCACCGGCGCCGTCGCCCTGGTGGCGTTCCGCATGCTGGTGCCGCCCGTACCGGCCGAGGCCCACGACTACGTGCGCCTGGGATCCGGCGCGTGGATGGTGCTGGCAGGCACGTGCCTGGTGTGGCTCGGCGCGGTAGTGCACGCGGTGCGGCGGTGAGCGGCGCACCGGTCCGTGGCGACCGTGGCGCGCACAGCGACGCCGCCTGAAACCCCTAGAATGGGCGGAATGCCGCCGGGCACCCTCGCGTCGCCCGGCCCACCGCAGGCCCCGCGGCCGCCCCTGATCGGCGCTCTCATCACCGCGAACTCACTCCGACTCCTCACCGCGCGCTCAGGTGCGACGGATCCGGTCGCGCGACATGCGTTCGGCTGGCTGCTGATCTTCGGCGGCCTCGACGCGCTGCTGGTGAAGCCGGTGGTGCAGACGGGTGCCGCGCCGTGGGCGGTCTACATCGTCGGCGGGGCCGTCTTCATCCTCGTCGGGGCCGTGGGCCTGTGGGTCGAGGTGTCACCAGCGGTGCTGACCGCCGCGCCGTTCCTGGGCGTGGCGTGCGTGTCGCTGTTCACGTGGACGTCCGAACCGATGCTGGGCGCGGCGACGTTCTACCTCATACCCATCGGCTTCAGCGGGCTGTTCCTCGGGCGCGGCAACCTCGTCGGCACCGTGCTCACCGTGATCGCCAGCTTCACGGTGGCCGTCGTCGTGGCACCCGACGCCCACCTGCGGGGCCAGCTGCTGCTGTCGGTGGTCGTCGTCAGCGTCAGCGGAGCGGCGCTGGTGTACGGCCTGCGGGTGCGCGTCACGACCCTGACGCGGGACCTCGTCACGGCGGCCACCCACGATCCCCTCACGGGCCTCCTGAATCGCAGGGGCGTCGCGGTCGTCCGCGCGGAGGGCGCGCCGGTCAGCGTCGTGATGTTCGACCTCGACCACTTCAAGCACCTCAACGACACGCAGGGGCACGCCGCCGGTGACGCGGCCCTGCGCCGCTTCGCCCAGGCGTTGTCGGCGTGCGCCCGGGCCGACGACGTCATCGGGCGCGTCGGCGGTGAGGAGTTCGTCGCCATCCTGCCCGGGGCCCGGGCGGACGAGGCCGCGGTGCTGGCCGAGCGGGTGCGCACGGCCCTCGGCGAGGATGCCGATGCGCCCGTCATCACGGTGAGCGCCGGGGTGGCGGCCACCCATCCTGGCGGAGAGGCCCTCGACGACGTGATGCACCGGGCCGACGCCGCCCTGCTGTCGGCCAAACGGCACGGCCGCGACCGGGTGTCCGTGGCCGACGCCCCCCTGGCACCCAGCGAGCCCCGGCCGGTGTCGGGGCTCGCGGACGGCTGGACCGTCGGCATGTCGTGGCAGGCCGCCTGCCGCGCGGCGTGGTCGGAACTGCGCCGGGGGACGCGACGCGTGGCGCTGCCCGCCGCCCAGGTGCGCCGGGTCGCGGCGGGGCTGATCCTGGTGGGCGCCGCGCTGTGCTCGGGCGTCACCCAGACCGTCTCGTCGCCGTACGACCGCCCCGAAGGCCTGCTGGCGCTGGCCGCGGGGATGGCGCTGCTCGGCGTCGCCCTGCTGACCGTGCGGGCGCTCGACGTCATCAGCCCGATCGTGCCGTTGATCGGCGTGATGGTGCCGGTGAGCATCGCCGCGCTGGCGGACGTCCACGCCGGAGCGGCGCTGTACCTCGCGTGGCCGCTGCTGTTCGCGGCGTACTTCTTCCCCGCGCGCATGGTCGTGGGCGCGTTCCTCCTCGGCGTGGTGGGGCTGTCGGTCGCGCTGGCGCTCTCGGCGGGGCGGGAGGGCACCCAGTGGGTCGCCATCGCCATCAACTCCGCCTGCGCGCTCGGCCTCATCACGGCCCTGGTGTTCCTGGTGCGCGTGCGCATCGATCACGGCCACTCGCTGATGACCTCCCACGCGCGCACCGACGCGCTCACCGGCCTGGCCAACCGGCGGGCGTTCCACGAGCAGGCGCCGCTGGCGCTGGCCGCCGGTCCCGGTGCGGCCGTGCTGTTCGACATCGACCTGTTCAAGCGCATCAACGACCGCCACGGCCACGAGGTCGGCGACGAGGTGCTGCGGATCTTCGCCACGGCCCTCGACCGTCAGGCGCGTGACGGCGACGTGGCCGCCCGCTTCGGCGGTGAGGAGTTCGTCGCCGTCCTGCCACGGGCATCCGCGGCGGAGGCCGAGGGCTTCGCCGAGCGCGTGTGCGCCGCGTTCCGCGAGTCGGCCCTGGAGGCCGGCCACCACGTCAGCGCCAGCGCGGGCGTCGCGGACGGCGGCGGCGGTGCCGACGACCCCGGCGGGGTGGTGGACGACCTCGTGGCCCGGGCCGACGTGGCCCTCTACCAGGCCAAGCGCGCGGGTCGCGCGTGCGTGCGCGTGTGGATTCCCGAGCCCGAGACGACGCCCGGCGCCTCGGCGTCGCCCGGCCTTCCTTCGGGATAACCCGGAGGGAGGGTGCACAGATCCCCCATGCTCGCGCCGGCGGGGCGCTGCACGCTGGGTGGCATGATCAACGTCTCGTCTCTCCTCGGGGTCCGCCGCGCCGCGTCGGACGCCCTCCGCTATGGGCGCCGCCGCGACGGTGAGGCGACGCCGCCGTCGTCGCGCGAGCGCCGCCCCGTCGTCGTGTGGAACGTCACGCGCGCGTGCAACCTGGCCTGCACGCACTGCTACGCCACCGCCAAGCGCCGTCCCGACGACGACGAGCTGACCGACCGCGAGGCGCGCGCGATGCTCGACGACCTGGCCGGGTTCGGCGTGCCGGCCGTGCTGGTGTCGGGCGGGGAGCCCCTCTACCGGCCCGGCATCATCGACCTCATCAGCTACGGCACCGAGCGTGGCCTGCGGTTCACGCTGTCGACCAACGGCACCCTCGTCGACCCTCCCATGGCCCGGCGCCTGGCCGCCGCGGGCCTGGTGTACGCCGGGGTGTCGATCGACGGCCCCGAGCCGCTCCACGACCTGCAGCGGCGCCAGCAGGGGGCGTACCGGGCGTCGCTCGACGGGCTGCGCAACCTGCGCGACGCGGGCGTGCGGCGCGGCGTGCGTTTCACCGTCACCCCGGGTAACTACGACGGCGTCGACGACGTGCTGGCGCTGCTGGTCGACGAGGGCATCGACCGCTTCTGCATGTATCACCTGGTGCCGTCGGGCCGCGGGGAGCACCTCCGCGACATCACCCCCGAGCAGCGCCTCAGCGTGCTGCACCGCGTGTTCGCGTTCGCCGACGCGCATCCCGAGGTGGAGGTGCTGACGGTCGACAACCCGTCCGACGGCCCCGCGCTGCTGCACTGGCTCGCCGACGCCGCCCCCGAGCGGGTCGACCGGTGCCGCGAGATGCTCACGTGGAACGCCGGCGCGCTCTCGGGCCCCGGCATCGGCCTCGCGTGCATCGACCAGCGCGGCCTCGTGCACCCCGACCAGTTCTCGCGCCACCGCGTGCTGGGCGACATCCGGCAGGCGCCGTTCTCGCAGATCTGGAGCGAGAGCCGCGATCCGTGGCTGGCCGAGATGCGCTCGCTGACCCGTCCGCTCGACTCGGCGTGCGCGGTCTGCTCCGACCTGGCCGTGTGCGGTGGGGGCATGCGGGCCCGCGCGGAGCTGGCGACCGGCGATCCGTGGGCACTCGACCCCAGCTGCAGCCTGGTCGGCGCGTAGCGCCCGCGGGCCGCATCCGTAAGGCGACAGGCTTCACGGCGCTGAATGAAGCCTGTAGCCTTATCGCCGTGTTCGTCGTGACCGCCGACCAGCAGGGCAGCCGCACGCGCGGCGACCGCGTCCCCGAGGCGCTCGCCGCGCTGGCGCGACCGGGCCTCCCCAGCCTGCGGCGCGCGTTCGAACGCACGACGGGCGACGAGATTCAGGGCGTCCTGGGCGACGCCGCGGGTGTGGTCGCCACCGTCAGCCGTCTGACGCGGCTGGGCGGCTGGCGCGTGGGCGTCGGCATCGGCGGTGTGGACGAGCCGCTGCCGCCCTCCACTCGTGAGGGATCGGGGCCTGCGTTCGTGGCCGCCCGGAGGGCCGTCGAGCGGGCCCGCCGCGACGCGCTGCCCGTCGCGATCGATGCCGTGGGCGCAGACGGGGTGCGCGCCGGCGACGCCGAGACCGCCCTGCTGTTGCTGGCCTCCGTGCTGGGGCGCCGCAGCGTACGCGGCTGGGAGGCCATCGACCTGATGGATGCCGGGGCCACCGGGGCCGAGGCCGCGGCGCGCCTGGGCATCAGCGCGTCGGCGGTGAGCCAACGGCGGCGCTCGGCCGAGGCCGACCTGGGCGAGCGGGCGCACGCGCTGGCCGCCCACCTGATGGACGAGATCGCGACGTGACCGACGCGCTCATCGACATCGCGATCGTGGTGGCCGCGGGCGCCGCGGCGGTGGGGCTGGGAGGGCCGCTGGTGCTGGCGCTGTTCCGGCGCATCGACCGTCACGACGACGACGTGGACGGCATCACCGATGCCCGGTCGACGCTGCGCGGAGGCGCATGGATCGGGGTGCTCGAGCGCGTCGCCGTGTTCGCGACGCTGGTGGCAGGCTGGCCCGAGGGGGTCGCTCTCGTGGCCGTCGTGAAGGGGCTCGGTCGCTACCCCGAGCTCAAGGGGCGCGAGCCGGACGTGTCGGAGCGGTTCATCATCGGCACGTTCACGTCGGTGCTGTGGGCCGCCGGATGCGCCGGCGTGGCGCGCTGGCTCCTGGCGCTCGCCGGCTGAGCGACGGCCCGCGGAACGCGCACCGGCCGGTGGGGCTCGGCGCGCCCCGGCGATCGTGACGTTTCCCGAGTTTCCACCCCTGGCGCACGGCCCGTCCGCTGGGACATATGTCCCCGGAAACCAGGGTCATATTCGCGCAGGAACCGCTCAAGTCCTGACACAACCTGCCGATGCTGCTTCACCCGTTCGCCGCAATCCATGAGCGTGCGCGCCGTCGCGACGCACCCCCCTCGTGGGACGGTGGGTGCGCGGCGGCGCCGCTACTCGAGGACACCCCCTGGCCCTCTGATCGTGTACCTGCACGCCACAGCCTCGACGCATGACCGGGCCGAGCACGGTCACGCGTCGCATCACGCCATCGGTCTCACCGATCAGTTCGCGCTGCGCGCCGCCGCGTGGCTGTTCTGCGTCAGCGGCATCGAGGGCCTGCTGGCGTTCGCGGTGCCCAAGCGCGGCGGCACGCCGTCGTGGATGGAGGTGTCGGCGTCGCTGGTGTTCCTGGCGTGCGGGGCGGCCCTCTTGGCGGCGCCCGGCGTCATGCGCCGGTTCCTGCCGATCACCCCGCTGGCGGGCGTGGCGGGGGTGTCGTGGTTCGCGTGGAGCGGCGAGCCCGCCATGGGGTCGTACGCGTTCTACCTGCTGATCGTGGCGTTCAGCGGCCTGTTCCTCAGCCGCCTCAACCTGATCGTCGCGTTCGCGGCGTCGGCCGCCAGCCTCGGGGTCGCGGTCGTCATCGCGGACGGCGGGCACCTGCGCGTGCAGCTGTGGGGCACGGTGGTCGTGGTGACCGCATCGTGCGCGTTCCTGGTGCGCATGCTGCGCGAGCGGCTGGACTCCGTCCGCGCGGACCTCGCGCGCGGGGCCACCCGTGACGCGCTGACCGGGCTGCTCAACCGGCACGGCATCGCGGCGGCGCCCGTCGCAGCGGGTGACGTGACCAGCGTCGTCACGTTCGATCTCGACCACTTCAAGCAGCTCAACGACACGCACGGCCACGGGGTGGGCGACCTCTCGCTCGCCAGCTTCGCGGGGGTCTTGTCCGGCCATGCCCGCCACGAGGACGTCGTGGGGCGCATCGGCGGAGAGGAGTTCATCGCGATCCTGCCCGGTTGCGGCGCGTCACAGGCCGCCGCGTTCGCCGAGCGCGTGCGCCGCGCCGTGGCCGAGGAGGTCGACCGGCCCGCGGCGTACACCGTCAGCGTGGGCGTCGCGACCGGGCCGACCGGCGCAGGCATCGAGGCCATCCAGCGGGAGGCCGACCGAGCGCTGTACCGGGCGAAGGACGCCGGACGCGACCGGGTGGTGACGTCCGACTCCGTGCCGCGCAGCGCGCGCGTCGGCGCCGACGTCCCGCCGGCCGGACAGCCGGAGCTGTCGTGGGCGTCGCTTGCTCGGGTCGCGTGGCGCGCCGCCGTCACCGGAGCCCCGCGCCCCGGCGTGAGCGACACGTCGGCCCGCCGCGCCGCCGGCGTCCTGTACGCCGTCGGCGCCGTGGTCTGCGCGCTCATCACCACCACCATGCCCCTCATCCACGGCCACCCCGACGGCCTGCTGTGGCTGGCCCTCGCCATGGGCGTGTTCGGGGTCGCGATGCTCGCCATCCCCCGGCTCGACCCGGTCGCGAAGTTCGTGCCCTACATCGGCGTAGTCACCGTGGCCGCGGCCGTCGCGATGGCCGACCCCTACACGGGCACCGTCATGTACTTCGCGTGGCCCCTGCTGTTCACCGCGTACTTCTTCGCCGCGCGGGTGGTGTTCGTGTCGCTCGGGCTCGCCGCGGTGGGGCTGGCCGTGGGGCTCTGGCTCGACGTCGAGCACGTGGCGCCCGTGGTCATGTGGATGAACACGATGGTGGCCCTGACGCTCATCACACTGCTCACCCTGTTCGTGCAGCTGCACATCGAGCGCGTCCACGCCATTCTGGGCGACCTCGCGACCACCGACGCGCTGACCGAGCTGCCCAACCGGCGGGCGTTCTACGAGCGGGCCGGCGACGCCGTGTCGACGGGCCCGTTCGCCACCGTGCTGTTCGACATCGACCATTTCAAGCGCATCAACGACCGCGACGGCCACGACGCGGGCGACGCCGTGCTGCGCATCTTCGCCGACGCCCTGCGCGGCGGGGCCCGCACGGGCGACCTGATCGCCCGGCACGGCGGGGAGGAGTTCGCGGCCGTGCTGCGCGGGGCCGACGTGCGCTCGGCCCGCGCGTTCGCCGAGCGCGTGCGGGCGGCGTTCCACGACGATGCGCTGCGCATGGGATGGGACGTCACCGTGAGCGCGGGCGTCACCGTCGACGACGGGTGCAGCGCAGACGAGCCCGAGGCGCACATCGTGGCCGCCGTCGGCCGCGCCGACGCCGCGATGTACGCGGCCAAGCGCGGGGGACGGGACGCGGTGTCGGTGTGGGACGACGACGGCGACGCCGAGGCGCGCTGACCGGGTGCGCGGGCGGGGCACGCGGCGGCCTGCGCGCGCCTCGTGCCGCCGTCCCACTCCTCGCGGGCCCGCGGCCTACAGCAGGTCGGCGCGCAGCTCGGCGGCGCTCCTGGGCGACACCAGCGCGGGGGCCACGTCCAGCACGGTGACGGCGCCGCGCCGACCTTCGGCGTGCATCCGGTACACCGCGCGGGCGTACGCGACGAGGGCGCCGGCGGTGAACTCGGGGTTGCTGTCGAGCTCAAGCGAGTACTCGATCACCTGACGGTGCGACGGGGACGTGGCGCCGCTGCGGATGACGAACCCGCCGTGTGGCATGGCCCCGTGCTCGGCGCGCAGCGTCTCGGCGTCGATGAACGTCACCGTGGTGTCGTAGTCGGCGAAGTACGCCGGCATCGTCACGATGGCCTCGCGCACCGCGTCCGGGTCGGCGCCGTCCTCCAGCACCACCCAGCACTCGCGGGTGTGGCACTCGCGCGGTGACGGTCCCGGACGCTCACCGCGCCGCACCCGCGCCATCGCCTCGTCGGACGGGATCGTGTACTGCACGCCCCCCGCGACGCCCGGCACGCGGCGGATGGCGTCGGAGTGGCCCTGGCTGAGCCCCCGGCCCCAGAACGTGTGGCTCTCGCCGTCGGGCACCAGCGCCTCGCCGTACACCCGGGCGATCGAGAACATCCCCGGGTCCCACCCGGCCGAGATCAGGGCCGTGGTGCCGCCCTCGCGGGCAGCCGCGTCCATCTGGGCGAAGTACTCGGGAATGCGCGCGTGCGTGTCGAAACTGTCGACGGTGCAGAACATCGCCGCCGCCTGCGGCCCCGACGCGGGCAGGTCGTCCTTGGACCCGCCGCACAGGATCAGCACGTCGATGGTGCCCCGCAGCGACGGCAGGTCGTCCACGTGCCGCACGGGGGCGTCGGACGCGATGGTGAGCGCGGCGGGGTCGCGGCGCGTGAAGACGCCGGCCAGGCGCATGTCGGGGTTGACGGCGAGGCACGTCTCGACCCCGCGCCCCAGGTTGCCGTAGCCGACGATGCCGACGGTGATGGCGTCGCTCACGCGTGTCCCTTTCGGTTCGAACGTGGATGACCGGCGCCCGGGGCGCCTTTGTCCGGCCGTGCCTCGTCCCCGGGGCCGGCGCGGCGGTGCCGTGATCCTACGCGGTGCCGGCGGCGTGGCGGCCCGGCGGCCGCGCGGGCCGGAGGGTAGCGTTCGGCGCATGCGAGGCACCCACGGCTGGTGGCGCACGGCGGTCGTCTATCAGGTCTACATCCGCTCGTTCTGCGACTCGGACGGCGACGGACTGGGCGACGTCGACGGCATCCGCGGGCGCCTGGGCTACCTGCGCGACCTGGGGGTCGACGCGCTGTGGGTCAACCCGTGGTACCCGTCGCCGCAGGCCGACGGCGGCTACGACGTGGCCGACTACCGCGACATCGGGCCCACGTTCGGCACGCTGGAGGCGGCCAAGGCGCTGATCGCCGAGGCGCACGCCCTGGGACTGCGCGTGCTGCTCGACGTGGTGCCCAACCACACCAGCGTCGCCCACGCGTGGTTCCGGGAGGCGCTCGCGTCACCCCCCGGCAGCACGGCCCGCGACCGCTACGTGTTCCGTCCCGGGCGCGGCGCGGGTGAGGCGCCCAACGACTGGCGCAGCGTGTTCGGCGGCCCGGCGTGGCGCGAGGTGCCCGGTGCGGACGGGGAACCGGGGGAGTGGTACCTTCACCTGTTCGCCCCGGAGCAGCCCGACCTCAACTGGCGCAACCCCGAGGTCACGGCCGAGATGCTCGACGTGCTGCGCTTCTGGTTCGACCTGGGCGTCGACGGCTTCCGCATCGACGTCGCCCACGGCCTGGTGAAGCACGAGGACCTGCCCGACCTCGGCCGCGACGACGAGGTGCTGATGGGGGGTCCCGGCGACGAGGACCATCCGCACTGGGACCGTCCCGAGGTGCACGAGATCTTCCGTGGCTGGCGCGCCCTGGCCGACGCGTACGACCCGCCCCGCGTGTTCGTGGCCGAGGCGTGGGTGCCCACGTCCGACCGCCTGGCGCAGTACCTGCGCCCCGACGAGCTGCACTCCGCGTTCGACTTCACGTTCATCCGGGCGCCGTGGCGGGCGGCGGCGCTGCGCGAGGCGATCGAGCGGTCGCTGTCGGCCCACGCCCGGGTGGGCGCCCCGGTCACCTGGACGCTGTCCAACCACGACGTGGTGCGGCACGCCACCCGCCTGGGCCGCCTGGACGCCGACCCGGCCACGGCGCTCACGGCGCTGGGGGGACCCACCGACCTCGCGCGGGGACGGCGGCGAGCCCGCGCCGCGGCGCTGCTCCTGCTGGCGCTGCCGGGCGCGGTGTACCTGTACCAGGGGGAGGAGCTGGGGCTCGAGGAGGTGGAGGACCTGCCCGACGCGCTGCGCCAGGACCCGGTCTTCGTGCGCTCGGGCGGCGCGGTGGCGGGCCGGGACGGCTGCCGCGTGCCGCTCCCCTGGACGCGCAGCGGCCCGTCGCTGGGGTTCGGGCCCTCGCGGGGATGGCTGCCGCAACCCACGTCGTGGTCGGGGCGGTCGGTGGAGGCCCAGGAGGCCGACCCCGACTCGATGCTCCACCTCTACCGCAGGGCCATCCGCCTGCGTCAGGCGCACATGACCGGCCTCGACTCCGAGCTGCAGTGGCTCGAGCTCGGGGACGACGTGCTGGCGTTCCGCACCACGCCCGGCGTCACCCTGGTGCTGAACACGTCCGCGGCGGCGGTGCCGCTGCCGCCCGGCGACCTGCTGCTGGCCAGCGGCGTGGTGGACGGCGCCGCGCTGCCCCCCGACACGGCGGCCTGGCTCACCTCCCCGTAGCCGGGCCCGCCCCGTCGTGGCGGCGGACCCGGACCCGGACGTCGGCGCTCAGGCGCTCGCGGTGGACACCTCGAGGCCGGGGATCGTGCCGGCGTGCTCCACGTCGACGGTGAGGTTCTGGCCCGTCGCGGGGTCGAACAGGTGCATCTTCGAGACGTCCATGTGGATGCGGGCCTCGTCGCCCTCCTTGATGCCGCTGGCTCCGTCCAGCGCAATCACCAGCTGCGTGCGCATCGACTCGCCGTCGAGGTCCTTCTCGAGCTGCTCCAGCTGGCTCTGCACCTCGGGCGGCGCCTCGAACGGGATGTACGCGTACGTCTCGTTGCCGAGCCACTCCACCACGTCCACCTTGGTGCTGAACGTGGCGCCGTCGTCCGCGCCACCGTCCACCAGCGACGCGTCCTCGAAGTGCTCGGGGCGCACGCCGGCGATCAACAGGTCGCCGTCGCGGCCCTTCAGCATGTCGCGCATGTGGGACGGCAGCGACACGGAGCCGAACGGCAGCTCCACCTGGTCGCCCTTCAGCGTGGCGGGCATGAAGTTCATGGGCGGCGACCCGATGAACCCGGCCACGAACAGGTTGCCAGGGTTCTCGTAGAGCTCCCGGGGCGAGGCGAGCTGCTGCAGCACGCCCCGCTTCAGCACGGCGACCCGGTCGCCCAGCGTCATGGCCTCGGTCTGGTCATGGGTCACGTACACGGTGGTGATGCCCAGGCGCTTCTGCAGGCGCGAGATCTCGGTGCGCATCTGGCCGCGCAGCTTGGCGTCCAGGTTCGACAGCGGCTCGTCGAACAGGAACGCGTCGGCGTCGCGCACGATCGCCCGGCCCATCGCGACGCGCTGCCGCTGGCCGCCCGACAGGTTCGCGGGCCGGCGCTCCAGGTGCTCGTTGAGCTCCAAGAGGTCGGCCGCGTCGCGCACCTTCTGGTCGACCTGCGCGTTGTCCATCTTCTGCAGCCGCAGCGGGAACGCGATGTTCTCGTACACGGTCATGTGCGGGTACAGGGCGTAGTTCTGGAACACCATCGACAGGTTGCGGTCGCGCGGCGCGAGGTCGTTGACCCGCTTGCCGCCGATCACCATGTCGCCCGAGGTGATGTCCTCGAGGCCCACGATCATCCGCAGGAGGGTGGACTTCCCGCAGCCGGACGGTCCCACCAGGATCATGAACTCCCCGTCCTGGACGTCGATGTTGACGTCCTTGACGGCGTGGAATCCGTCGTCGTAGCGCTTGTCGATGTGGCTCATCTCAATGGCGGCCATGGCGTCACCCCTTCACTGCGCCGGAGGTCAGACCGGCGACGATTCGGCGCTGGAACAGGAGAACGATGATGATCACGGGGATCGTGACGATCACCGACGCCGTCGCGAGCTGCGCGTACGGCGGGTTGAACGGGTCGGGCCCGACGAAGAACGACATCTGGGCGGGCACCGTGCGTGCCAACGGTGTGGACGTCAGCGAGATCGCCAGGACGAACTCGTTCCAGGCGAAGAAGAACGTGAGGATCGCGGCCGTGAACACGCCCGGGGCGGCCAGCGGCACGATCACCTGGCGGAACGCCTGCCACGACGTGGCGCCGTCCACCTGCGCGGCCTGCTCCATCTCCCACGGGATCTCGCGGAAGAACGCCGCCAGCGTCCAGATGGCCAGCGGCAGCGTGAAGCTCATGTACGGGATGATGAGGCCCGGCCAGGTGTTGAACAGGTGGATGGTGCGCCACATGTCGAACAGCGGCCCCACCAGCGAGACCACCGGGAACATCGCGATGGCCAGGGCCAGCGACAGCACCAGCTTCTTGCCGCGGAACTCCAGCCGGGCGATGGCGTACGCGGCCAGCGTGGCCAGCACCACCGAAAGGAACGTGGCGATCAGCGAGATGCCGAACGAGTTGAGGAGCGCGTGGGTGAAGTCGCTGTCCTTGAGGATCGCCCGATAGTTGTCGAGCGTGGCCTCCTTGGGCAGGAACTGGGGGCTACCCGTGGTGGTCTCGGCCTCGCTCTTGAACGACAGCGAGATGATCCACACCACCGGCAGAAGGCACCACACCAGGATGAGCGCGAACCCGATCCAGTACTGCAGTCCGGTCCCCTTCTTCATCACCCCTCCCCTCGGGCCTGAGCCAGGTTGACGCGGAACAGCTTCACGATGAGCATCGCGAGCAGCAGCACCATCAGGAACAGCAGCACCGACAGGGCGCTACCCAGACCCAGCTGGAACTGCTCGATGACCTGGCGGTAGGTGAGGAACGACAGCGACTCGGTGTCCTGCGCGCCGCGGGTCATCACGAAGATGTTGTCGAAGATGCGGAACGCGTCGAGCGCCCGGAACAGCACCGCCACCATGATGGCGCTGCGCATGTTGGGCAGGATCACCTTGGTGAGCCGCTGCCACCAGGTGGCGCCGTCGACCTTCGCGGCCTCCAACATGTCCTCGCTCACCTGGGCCAGACCGGCCAGCAGCAGCAGCGACATGAACGGCGTGGTCTTCCAGATCTCCGACGCCATGATGGCGAACATGCTGTGCCAGTGGTCGCCGAACCAGTTGGTGTCCTCGTTGATCCAGGGCAGCCAGCTGAACCACGCGTTCACGAAGCCGTTGTTCAGCGAGAAGGCGAACTGCCACGCGAACGCGGAGACCACGGTGATGATGCCGTAGGGGATCAGGATCGACGTGCGCATGGCGCCGCGGCCGAACACGATGCGGTGCATCACCATGGCGAACACGAAGCCGATCACCAGCTCCACGGCGACGGTGATGACCATGATCAGCACGGTGTTCCAGAGGTCTCGCCAGAACAGCGAGTCGGACAGCACCGTGACGTAGTTGTCGAGGCCCACCATCGTCTTCTCATCCGGCGCGGTGAGCCGGTAGCGGAACAACGACAGGTAGAGGGCCTGCAGCATGGGCCACGCGGTGACCAGCAGCATCAGCACCACCGCGGGTGCCACCAGCTTCATCCCGAGGCGGTTCTCGGCCATCGCCCGGTCACTGCGGTGCGCCTTCGGCGGGGGATCGGCGTGGGCGGCGGTGTCGTCGCTGACGGCGTCCGTCGTCACAGCAGCCTCCTTCCCTTGAGCACGTCGATGATGAACGCCTGCGACTTCGCGGGCGTGTTCTGGTTCACCGCGTCGGCGGGGTGCCAGCTCGACTGGATCGCGCTGGAGAGGTCACTCCAGTACGGGGTCGCCGGTCGCGGAGCGGCGTTCTCGACGCTCTTCTGGAACAGCGCCAGCAGGTCGGCGGGGTACTTCTCGGTCAGCTCGGGCTGCCGGTACCCTTCGGCGCTGGCCGGCATGTTGCCGTCGGTGGCCGCGTACTTGCCCTGGTTCTCGGGCGACGTGATGCACTCCACGGCCTTCATCGCCTTGTCGACCTTGTTCGAGTGGCTGTTGACGCCGAGGCCGATGCCGCCCAGCGGCGGCCGCGACTGCTCACCCGCGACCGTCTGCGGGTACATGGCCCAGCCGATGTCCTTGGTCACCGGGGCGTCGCCGTAGTTGCCGTAGACGAACGTCCAGTTGGTCTGGAACGCGCCCTGCGGGCCGGCGAACGGGGCCAGCACCTGGCCCTCCTGCGACACCGACAGGTCGCTCTGCGCGGCCTTGGAGTGCGCCAGCTTGGCGATGATGGCGGCGGCCTTGCGCCCGGCGTCCGAGTCGACGGTGACCGTCGCATCGACGCCCTTCTCGGTGTTGGTGATCAGCTGACCGCCCGCGCCCGAGATGAGGGCGTTGATCCAGATGGTGTAACCCTCGTACTTGTTGGCCTGCACGCCGATCTTGCCGTTGAACTTCACGGCCGCGTCGATGGCCTGGTCCCACGTGATGGGCTTGGTCATGTCGAGCCCGGCCTTCTTGGCGAACGACTTGCGGTACCAGAACACCTGGGTGTTGGTCCAGAACGGTGCGACGACGAGCGTGTCCTTCCACGTGGCCGCGGTCACCGAGCCGGCCAGCGACTGCTGCTTCAGCTTGGTCACCAGGGCGTCGGGCAGGGGGGCGAGGTAGCCCGCTTCCGCGAACTCCGCCGTGAACGGCGGGTCGAGGCTCATGAGGTCGATCTCCGAGTCGCCGGCGGCAAGGCGGCGGGCCAGCTGGATGCGCTGCTGGTCGGCGGCCTGCGGCAGCTGCTGCGTGGTGATGGTGTACTCGGACGTACTGCAGCGCTTGGCGATGGCCGTCTGCCCGCCCGCATCGGGGTTGATGTACCAGATCAGCTCGTTGTCCGAGCCTCCGCCGGAACACCCGGCCAGCACGGCGCCCGCGACCGCCGCGCTCAAGGCGAGCGACACGCCGATAGGGCGTCGCCTGCGTCTGCCGGTTGGGTGTCTCATCGCTTCCCCCTGGTCGCTGCCGCGATTGCTTGTAACAAACAGCATTAGGGCTCGGGGCGTGCGATCGATCTGGCGATTTCGGCGTTTTTTCGCAGGGGTGATGTCCGCACAGTGCGGGAATCATGGGGCGCGGTGTCACGCGTCTGGGCGCTTTCCGTCAGGTTGCCCGCACAGGTCGTTTCGCGGCGTCCGGGGCGGCCGTGGAGCGGCGGCGGATTGGTAGCCTGCGGCGGTTTCCGACGATGCGACGGAGGGTGTGGATGCGGGATGTGACGGTGGTGGTGCTGCCCGGCGATGGCATCGGACCCGAGGTGGTGGAGGCGGCCCGCGTGGTCGTCGACCGGGTGGCACCCAGCGCCGGCCTGGCGATCACGTGGCAGGAGCATCTCCTCGGCGGCATCTCCATCGACGCGCACGGCACGGCGCTCACCGACGACGTGCTCGCCGCCTGCCGCGCGGCCGAGGCCGTGTTTCTCGGCGCCGTCGGCGGCCCCAAGTGGGACACCACCGACCCCGGCAAGCCGCGGCCCGAGCAGGGCCTGCTGGGCCTGCGT
>CAUJCX010000048.1 GCA_963169235.1 Actinomycetota bacterium
GGGCGCGCACCGACACCCGCGCGCCGGTACTGACGGCGTCGGCGGTGCGCGCCCGCACCCACGTGGAGCGCCCGACGCGCAGGTGCGCCGAGAAGCCACCGTCGGCCCCCGTCGACGTGACGAGTACCTGCACCCATCCCCCGTCCGACCGCGCATCCAGCGCGACGTCGGTGCCCGCGGGCGCGCCGGGAACGCTGCCGCGCAGCACCGCCGCGCGCCCCAGGGAAACGGGTCCGGCCACGGCGAGTCCGAGACGCGTCACGGTCAGCGTGCCGCGCATGTAGGCGTGGTACGCGCAGTGGAACGGCACGACGCCGGTGCGGTCGGGCACGCGCAGCGACCAGTGGCTCCCCACGCCCACCGGCCCGGAGTCGAACGAGCCGTCGTCCGCCGTGATCGTGTGCGCGTTGCGTGGCCCGCGGTTGGTCCACGTCAGCACGGTGCCCGGCGCGACCACGAGGCCCGACGGCGCATAGCCGGCGTCGGCCATCACGACCGCGCGCGTCGTCGCGGCGCCGCGCCCGGGGTCCGCGTCCATCGCGCCCCGCAGGGCCGGCGCCGCGGTGAGCGCGGCAGCCGCGGCGGTCGCCGATGCCACCGCCGCGCCCACGAGCCGCCGTCTCATCGGTACACCCCGCATCCGGCGCCCGTTCTGCGCGCGGCGCCCCCCGGGCTGCGCCGCGACGCCGTTGCGCTACGCGGTGACGACAATCGTCCCCGACATCATCCGGCCGTGGATGATGCAGACGTACGTGTACGAGCCCGGCGTGGTGAACGTCACGCGCCACGTCTTCGGGCTGGGTGCGGGTGCCGCACCCGCAATACCGCTGTTGAGGAACCCGTTGCCGTGGTTCGTCCCCGTGTACACCACGGGCATGGCCCCCGGCGCATCGCTGGCGTAGAGCACCTCGGGCGGTGCCGAGACCCCCGGCCCCGCCGCCTCGAACGCCTTCACGAAGCCGTCGATCAGCGCGTCGGGCCCGAACGTGACGGTGTGGGTCTCCTGTGCATCGGGAAACCGGAACGTGACGGTGGTGCCGGCCCCCACGGTGACCGTGCGGGGCAGCATGGACTCCGCGTCGAACGTGCGGTCGCCGTAGCCGACGTCGACCGTGGCGCCCTTGCGGGCAAGCATCGCCGTCGCGCGCGCCACCTTCTTCTTGGCGGCCACGATGTCGGCCCGCTGCCTGGCCATCCCGGCGCCCATCTGTGCGTTGAGCGGGGTGATGGCCGCCTCCTTGGGCACCACCCGGATGACGCCGCGCATCAGCGGGTGCTGCACGCAGCGGAACACGAACGTGCCCGTCTCGGGGAAGCTCAGCGTGACGGGCTTCGGGGTGTGGGGGAACCCCGTGTTGACCGTGCGGCCGCGCCGCACGGCGGTGCCCCCCGAGGGGATGAGGCCCCGGGGGTCGAGCCCCACCCCCCGGCGGCCGGCCCACCAGAACGGCTGGCCCGCCGCATCGTTCGCCGCGGGAACCGGGCCCAGCAGGGTGACGAGCGACGGAAGCTTGGCTCCCTTGCCGAGAAACGTCACGGTGTGGAAGCCGGCGAAGACGAACCTCACCTTGTCGCCCTGGTGGATGGTCGTCACGGCGGGATAGTTCGCGGTCAGCATGATCCCGGCCTTCATGTCACCCCCGCCGACGACCACGGTGGCCGTCGCCGCCGAGGCCGCAACGGGCGCGGCCAGGGCGATCAGGCCGACGCCTGCCACGGCGAGCGACGTCCGGGGGTGGGCCCTTCGGGGGTGGACTGACGCGCGAGCGGTGCGTGGGCTTCGGGGCGCGGTGGCAGACATAGGTGCCTTCCGGGAATGGGGCGGACGCCGCCAGTGTCCGCCCGGCGGCCGGGTGGCGGATCGTGGGTAGCACCCGGGTGGCCCTCCGTGCTGGCCACGGCCCGGGGACGTTTCGCGGGCGGCGTGCCACCCCGCGGTGCGTGCGTGATCGATAGAATCTGCTTATGGACCTGCGTCATCTGCGCACGCTGAGCATCGTGGCCGACAAGGGCTCGTTCTCGCAGGCGGCCGCCGTGCTCGAGATCAGCCAGCCCGCCGTGTCGTTTCAGATCCGGGCGCTGGAGGAGAGCCTGGGGCACCGCCTGCTCGACCGCAACGGCCGCCGCGTGGCGCTGACCGAGGCGGGGGAGGTGGCGTACCGCTACGCCCGCCGCAGCATCGGCCTCGAGCAGGAGCTCGAGCGCGAGCTGGAGGACCTGGGCGGCGAGATCGGCGGCCAACTGGTGCTGGGATCGTCGACGGGGCCGGGCGAGCTGGTGCTGCCGTCGCTGTTGGGGCGCTTCGCCCAGGCCCACCCCAAGGCCGCCGTGCGGCTGGTGGTCACCGACACCCAGACGGTGTGCGACCGGGTGCTGGGTGAGGAGCTGGAGGTGGGCGTGGTGGGGGCCCAGCGCCCGCACCGCGGCCTGTCGTTCACGCCGTTCCTGCGCGACCGGCTGGTGGTGATCGTGCCGCCCGGCCACGAGCTGGCGGCGCGGACGTCGCTGTCGCTGGCCGAGCTGGCTGCGTGGCCCATGCTGATGCAGCAGGACGGTTCGGGCGTGCGGTCCGTGCTGGAGTCCGCGCTGCACGAGGCCGGCATCCGCGACCGCGACCTCACCGTGACCATGGAGCTGGGGCTGCAGCAGTCGGTCAAGTCCGCCGTGCTGGACGGGCTCGGCATCACGGTGATCTCCCAGCTGGCGGTCGAGCGCGAGGTGACGGACGGCACGCTGGTGTCGCTGGGCATCGAGGGGCCGGGCCTCAGCCGCGACTTCTGGCTGGTGCTGCACGCCAACCGCACGCTGCGGCGCGTGACGCAGGCGTTCGTCGACTTCGCCGCCGTGCACCTGGGCGCGGGCGACCGTGCCGGCGTCGAATAAAACCACCTTATTGATGCGATCATCCATCATGCGGATACGATGGGCGGCGTGAGCGACCTCGCCGGGGCATACGACGTGGTGGTGGTGGGCTCCGGGGGGGCGGGGATGGCGGCCGCGGTGGAGGCCTGCGACCGCGGCGCCCGCACGCTGGTGGTCACCAAGTCGGCGCTGGGCGCGTCCAACACGGGGCGGGCCCAGGGCGGCATCCAGGCGGCCGTCGGGGACGACGACTCGTGGCAGGACCACCTGGAGGACACGCTGGCCGCGGGGCACGGCGACGGCGACCCGGCGCTGGTGCGCCGGCTGGTGGAGGGCGGCCCCGGGGCGATCGCGTGGCTCACCGGCCTGGGCGTGGCGTTCTCGCGCGACGAGGGGCGCCTGCGGATCCTGCGGTGCGGCGGGGCCCGCCGTCCCCGCCTGCTGCAGGCGGGCGAGCGCACGGGCGCCGACATGGTGAAGGCCCTGCGCGCCGCCGTGCGGGCGCGCGCCATCGCGGTGCGCGACAACACCGCGGTCACGGCCATGCGTCCCGGCGCGTCGGGCTGGCGGCTGTTTCTGCGGGGCCCGGACGGCGACGACACCGTGGCGGCCGGGGCGGTGGTGCTGGCGGCCGGGGGCGGGCTGCGCGGCGAGGCCGAGCGCCTGGGCGAGGCCAGCACCAACCATCCCGACGCGACGCCGGAGGTGCTCGAGATGGCCATCGCGGCCGGGGCCGGCACCGTGCACCTCGACTCGTGGCAGCGCCACCCCACCGGGGCGCTGGCGCCGGCGGGGCTGGCGGGCTACGCGCTGCCCGAGACCACCCGCAGCTACGGGGCGACGCTGCACAACGCCGGCGGTGAGCGCTTCGTCGACGAGCTGGCGCCCCGCGACGTGGTGGCCGACGCGATCATCCGCGAGGTGGCCGAGGGGCGGGGCGTCACCGCCGACGGCGGCGGTTGCGGCGTGTGGCTCGACACCCCGGCCATCGACCGCACGCACGGCGCCGGGTTCACGGCCGCGCGGCTGGCCTACGTGACCAAGCGCTACTCGGGCGCGGGGCTCGACATCACCACCGACCGGGTGCTGGTGTACCCGGTGCTGCACTACCGCAACGGGGGCCTGCGGATCACGCCCGACGCCGCCACGACCCTGCCCGGCGTCTACGCTGCCGGAGAGATCACCGGCGGCGTGCACGGCACCAACCGCCTGATGGGCAACTCGCTGCTGGATACGGTGGTGTTCGGGCGCACCGCCGGAGCCGAAGCCGCCGCGGCGGCGCGATGAACAACGAAAGGACGGGGCACGTGAACGCGACGTCCCAGACGACCACTGCGCCGATGTTCCTGTCGATGCCCAAGCGGCCGTCGAAGCCGCGTCAGACCGGCCTGACGCACGTGATCGACAAGGGCATGCCCGTGCGCCAGCTGGCCGAGACGCTGGAGGCGTGCGGCGGCTACGTCGACATCGTGAAGCTGGGCTGGGGCACCGGCTACATCAGCCCGCAGCTGGTGGACAAGGTGCGCCTCCTGCGCGACGAGGGCATCGCGTGCGTGATGGGCGGCACGTTCTTCGAGGTCGCGCTGGCCCAGAACAAGTTCGACGAGTGGCGCTCGTGGATGACCGACCTGGGGCTGACGCACGTGGAGGTGAGCGACGGCACCATCACCATCCCGCACGAGCGCAAGCTCGAGATCATCCGCATGCTGGCCAACGACTTCGTGGTGCTCAGCGAGGTGGGCTCGAAGGACCTCGACGTGGTGGTCGCCCCGTACAAGTGGGTCTCGCAGATCGAGGCCGAGCTGCGCGCCGGCGCGTGGAAGGTCATCACCGAGGCGCGCGAGAGCGGCACGGCCGGCATCTTCCGCGGCTCCGGCGAGGTGCGCATGGGCCTCATCGACGAGATCGTGCACGCCATCGACCCGGCGCGCCTGCTGTTCGAGGCGCCGCAAAAGTCCCAGCAGGTGTGGTTCGTGCAGAAGTTCGGACCCAACGTCAACCTGGGCAACATCCCCCCGGACGAGATCATCCCCCTCGAGACCCTGCGCCTGGGCCTGCGGGCCGACACGCTGCGGTACACCATCGAGGAGAACGTGCACGGCGCGGGCATCTGACGGGGCGCCGTCCCTCGTGCGGGGCGGGCTGAGCGGGCCGCGCGCGGCGTGAGCGCCCGGCCCGGGCGGCCGTCGCGGGACCCGGGCGCCGGCGGCGTCCCGGGACACGACTTCCCGGTCACCCGGGACGCGTTCCTCTGGTGCCCGGGTCGGCGGGAGCGGCACCGTGGGCGGTGGGTCACGAGGCCCGAGAACCCGCCGAGGAGGCCGCTCACGATGTCCACGATCCACCGTCCCCGCCCCGCCGCCGTCGCCGCCGCGCTCACCCTGTCCGCCGCGTGCGCGCTGGGCGCCGCCACGTCGGCGTCGGCCCGTCCCCGGCCGCCGGCCAACGCCGTCACGGTGACCACGAACGGGATGGACTACATCGTCCACGGGTACCTGCACCCGGGCACGGCCACGCTGCGCTGGCGCAACCGGGACGACGAGGCGCACATGATGGCGTTCAGCAGGCTGAAGCCGGGCGTGACCCTGCGCCGCCTCATGGCGGCGCAGCGCAAGGGCGAGAGGGCCACCGTCGCTTTGCTCGCCGACGGCCCTGACGCGACGTACGGCAGCCCGGCGACGCTCGGCGCGCACCAGTCGACCACGGTGACCATGGCGAACCTCGCGCGGGGTGACTACGCGATGATCTGCTTCCTCGTGGCCAAGAACGGCATGCCGCACTGGCAGATGGGGATGGTGAACATCCTCCACGTGAAGGGCGCCGCCCGGCGCGGCGCGCCGCACGCCGTGGCGACCATCCGGATCACCGACCGCGCCATCGTGCTGCCGCCCGCCATCCGCCGCGGGCAGGGCACGTTCCGCGTCGTCAACCAGGGGACGAAGCACCACAGCCTCCAGCTCGTCCGCCTGGCGAAGGGCACCACGCTGGCCGCGTACAACCGGTGGTTCGGCGGCCAGTCGCAGGCGGGCAAGCCGGTCGACGGCGGCGGGGGGGTGCTGGCCGGCGGCATCGACGACCTGGCCGGTGGCCACAGCGGATGGCTCACGCTCCACCTGGCGCACGGCCGCTACGGCTACGCCTCCACGGACGACATCACCGGACCGGGCCTCCCGCCGCAGTCCGGGGTCTTCACGGTGCGCTGAGTGACGTCGCGGCCACACACCTGCCCCGGGCCCCTATCGCCCGGGCGCGCGCAGGAGCACACTGGGGTGATGCGCGACGCGACGCGAGCGATCGGTGCCGGAACGTGGCCGATCACGCTCGCCGACCTGACGCCGGTGCTGCGGCGGGTCGCCACCGCGCTGGTGGGGCTCGCCGCGCTCGGCATCGTCGCGGGCCACGTCGCCAACCGCGCCACCCCCGTCGACACGTGGTGGGTGGGGAGCCTGGGCCTGGTCAGCCTGCTGGGCCTGACGGGGTGCATCCTGGTGTTCCGCCTCGAGGGCAACCCGCTGGGGTGGATCTTCGTCGCGGGCGCGCTCGGGCAGGGGGTGACGGCGGTGACCCGGGAGTGGGCGGTCTACGCGACCGCGACCCAGCCCGGCGCGCTGCCGGGGGCGTCGTGGGTGGCCTGGGTGGGCGCGTGCACCGGCCCGCTGGGCCTCGCCAGCCTGCCGCTGGCGCTCTTGCACTTCCCCGACGGGCGGCTGCCCGGCCGGGCGTGGCGGCCTGTGCGGTGGCTCGTCGTGGGCGCGTTGGCGGCCACCATCGCCGGGGCCGCCCTCGAGCCTGGTGCGTTCACCGACGATCTCCCCCGCCTGGTCAACCCGCTGGGCGCCGACTGGGTCGTCCCGTGGGGGTTGGTGGCGTTCGTGGTGCTGGAGGCCTCGCTGCTGCCCTCGCTGGCCAGCCTGATCGTGCGCTGGCGCCGGTCGGACGCGCTCGGCCGGCGCCAGCTGCGGCTGGTCGTGCTGACCGGGACGATCCTCGTGGTGGAGAGCCTGCTGGACACCTCGCCGCTGAGCGCGTTCTTCCCCGAGCAGATCGTCACCCCGGCGGTCATCTGCGCCTTCGTCGCCAGCCTCGCGTTCGCCGCCGTCCGATACCACCTCTGGGACCTGGACGTCATCGTCAACGTCTCGGTCGTGGCCGCGGCCGTCACCGTGGTGCTGGCGGTGCTCCTCGCCAGCGTCCTCGCCGGCACGTGGCGCGCCCACGCCCTGATCTGGCCGGTGCTCGCGGCCGCCGCCGTCGCGGTGCTCGCCTTCCTCTCGATGAGGAACGTCGTGGAGGCCATGGTCGAGCGCCTGACGTTCGGCCGCGCCCGGGACCCCCGCAGTGCGCTCGCCGGCCTCTCCCAGCGCGTCGGCCGTCCCCAGGCCCCGGAGCTGGTCCTCACCGAAGCCGTCGCATCGATCGCCGCGTCGTCGCGCAGGCTCGACCTGATCAGCCTCCAGGTGCCGGGATGGCCCGCGGTGGAGACGGGGCAACGCGGCGGCGAGGTCCAGCGGCTGCCGCTCGCCTTCCAGGGCGTCCCCGTCGGCTCGCTGGAGGTGACCGCCAAGCGAGGAGCTCGGGTGCCGGGCCCCGCTGACGCCGCGTTCGCGGCCCTGCTGACCGAGCTCGCGGCCGTCGTCCACGCCGTCGTCGTGACCCACGCCGTCGCCGAGGCGCGGCTGGCGCTGGCCAACGCCCGCGAGGAGGAGCGCACCCGGCTGCGCCGCGAGCTGCACGACGGGCTGGGGCCGGCGCTGGCCGCCATCAAGATGCAGGCCGAGGGCGGGGCGGTCGTCGTGCGCCGCGATGCCGACCGGGCGGCCGGCATCATGGACCGGCTGGTCGTCGCGCTGCAATCGACCATCACGGACGTGCGCCGCATCGTCTACGACCTGCAGCCTCCCGTGCTCGACGCGCTCGGCCTCGTGGGCGCGCTGGGCGAGCGGGCCGCCGCCTTCTCCTCGGGTGCCACGAGCGGACTGCACGTCACCGTCACCGAGACGACCCCCGTCGGCACGCTGCCCCCCGCCATCGAGCTGGCCGCGTACCGCATCGTGTGCGAAGCGCTGGCCAACGTGGCCCGGCACGCGGAGGCCGGCGAGTGCCTGGTGACGCTGACCCGCGACCCCGACGCGCTGCGGCTGCGGGTGGCCGACGACGGCCACGGAGCGCGCCCGCACGCGGTGCCGGG
The DNA here is from genome assembly GCA_963169235.1 of Actinomycetota bacterium. Taxonomy (GTDB): domain Bacteria; phylum Actinomycetota; class Thermoleophilia; order Miltoncostaeales; family Miltoncostaeaceae; genus JAGQUM01. The sequence continues at coordinate 8,051 of CAUJCX010000048.1, forward strand.
CATCGGGACCGCCTCGATGATGGAGCGGGCCGGTGAGCTGGGGGGTTCGTGCACGGTCACGTCCACCGAGGGCGCCGGCACCACCGTGCTCGCCCGCCTGCCGATCCCCACCGAGGCGGGCCGCGATGACTGACCCGGCCGAGGTGGTGCGCATCATCATCGCCGACGACCACCCGATGTTCCGTGAGGGGCTGCGCCTGGTGCTCTCCGGCGCGGACGGCTTCGAGGTGGTCGGCGAGGCCGAGGACGGCCACCAGGCCGTCGCCCTGGCCCTCGAGGCGCAGCCGGACGTGGCGATCATGGACCTCAACATGCCCCGGCTGCTGGGCGTGGAGGCGACCCGGCAGATCGTCGCGGCCAGCCCCCACATCGGCGTCCTGGTGCTCACCATGTTCGACGACGACGCCAGCGTGTTCGCCGCGATGCGCGCCGGTGCCCGCGGCTACCTGCTGAAGGGGGCCAACCGGGCGGCGGTGCTGCGGGCGGTGAGCTCCGTGGCGCAGGGGGACGTCATCGTGGGCCCCGCGGTGGCGCGCCACCTCCACCGGCTGCTGGCCACCCGTGACCCGGGGACGGTCTTCCCCGAGCTCACCCGGCGCGAGCACGAGGTGCTCGGCCGGGTGGCGGCGGGGGAATCCAACGGCGAGATCGCGCGGGCGCTGACGCTGTCGGACAAGACCGTGCGCAACCACATCTCCAACCTGTTCACCAAGCTCCAGGTGGCCACGCGGGCCCAGGCGATCGTGCGCGCCCGCGAGGCGGGGCTGGGCCTCACGGACGACGGGCCCGACGCGGCGTCGCCCCCGGTGGGCCGCTCCGGCTCCGCGTAGCCCGGGACCGCACGTTCGCGTTGGGGGGCGGCGCCTGACCGGGCCCCCACGTACGGGGCTAGGATGCGCGCTCATGCCGTCCCGCCCCGTCCTCGTCGCCGCGTCGTCCCTGCTGCTGGCGGCCTCCTCGCCCGCGCTCGCCGACCGGCCCATGGGCAGCGTCTCCACCTGGGGCCACGAGCTCAACCAGGACGAGCTGCCGTCGTACCGACCCGACCGGCTGCCGGTGCCTCCCGCCCGCTGGTACCGCACCATCAACCGCACGCTCACCGACGCCGGCACCAACGGGCTGTGGTTCTCGGGTCCCAGCGCCCTGCCGTTCCCGCCGCTGCCGCTGGCGCCCAACGAGCCGACGGCGTGGCGCAACCCGCGCAACTTCTCAGCCCTGTACCGGCGCACGGGCCTCGAATGGGACGCGGCGTACGAGGTGTGGGCGGCGCGCAACGCCCTGCGGCGGGGCGCCACGGTGATGGACCCGCGCGTGTCGCCCACCGCGTACACGCAGCGCGTGTCGCTGCTGGATCCCGCGTACCGGGCCGCGTCGCTGGCCGAGATACGGCGCATCGTGCCGACGCTGCGGGGCCGCCCGTACGTGAACCTGTACCAGGGCTCCGACGAGCCCATGGTGCGCCTGCCGCACGGCCGTAAGGCCCTCGCCAGCGGGTACGCGCGCATGATGAACCGGGGGGTGCGGCGGTTCGGTCATCCGGCGCCCCTGGCAAGTGCGCCGCGGCGCGGGGTGGCCCGCGAGGGCCTGCGCTGGCTGGCGTACAACCGCTGGGCGTCCGGCCGCTTCTTCGCCCTGAAGTCGCAGCAGGCGCGCCTCATCCGCCGCCTCGACCCGGGGGCGCGGGTGCTGCCCAACGACTACGGCTTCATCCGCGGCTTCGTGCCGTGGGACTACAGCCGCCTGGGCGCGTTCGCCGACGAGGTGGAGGCCGACCCGTACGTCAGCCTGGCCGAGAACCTGCGCCCCGGCCGGGGCCGCTACAACCCCGGCTTCGCGGCCAAGTTCTTGTCCGACACCACCGGCGTGCGCACCCGCATCATCCTGCAGGCGTTCACGTACTCGGGCTACACGCCGACGACGGCCGACCTGTACACGTGGGGCGCCCAGGCCCTCGCCGCCGGTGCCACCGACCTCAGCATCTACGCGTCGGACAACCCCCGGGTGACGGCGCCGGCGTTCTACCGCGGCATGCTGAGCCTGGCGCGCGACCTGCGCGGCAGCCGCCTTCCCGACGCGCCGGTGGACCCCGCCGTGAGGGTGCTCTACTCCACGATGTCCGAGGGGCAGGGGCAGCCCGACCTGACCGGTGACGACCGCTACCTGGCGTCCGGGGACGCGCTGTACACGCTGTATGCGCTTCTGGGCGCGGAGGGGCACGGCGCGTTCACGTTCGACACCGACCAGGCGATGCAGCGGCAGCCCCAGCGGCTGGCCGCGACGCGGGTGCTGTGGCTGCCGCGGGCCGACACCCTGGACGCGCGCTTCGCCGACGCGCTGGTGGCGTGGGTGCGGGCCGGCGGCACGCTGATCGTGACCGACCCCGACGCGTTCACCCGCGCCCCCGACGGGCGCCCGCTCACCGCCGTGCGCGACGCGCTCGTCGGCGCTCCGCTGGGCGGCGCACGGGCCGGCCGCACGCTGCGCATCCCCGCGGGTGCCCTGGGGCCGGGACAGCCCGCCGACGAGTGGTTCGTGCCGCTCTACGCCGGCACGGCGCGGGCGTTCGCCGGCGTGCCCGCCGACGCCACGGTGCTCGCCCGCTTCCTGGACGACGCTCCGGCGGTGCTGTCGCGGCCCGTCGGGGCGGGGCGCGTGATCGCGTTCTCCGCCCAGGTGACGGACCCGCAGGTGCTCACCGACCCCATCGACGCGGTCACGTTCGTGCGGGCCCTCCACGGCGGCTACGGCGGCGTGCAGGACCATCCCGCGTGGACGTTCCGCATCGCCGGGGATCCCGATCCCACCCGCACCCCCTGGGCCGACGATCCCCGGCCCGAGCCGTAGGGCTTACCGGCGCGAGAACGCGGTGGGGCTGGGCAGCCCGACGCGGATGATGGTGCGGGCGGCCTTGGCGACGGTGCCGGGACGCGTCGCGATGGTGCGGGCCTCCACCACCTGACGGCCGCGCGACAGCGTGAGCACCACGCGCTTCGCCGTGCGCGGCGCGCTCCAGCGCTTGCCGTTGACGCGCAGGCGGTACGCGTTGGCGCCGGAGATGCGGATGTTCACGGCGACCCGTCCCGGGCGGGCGGCGCGGCGGGTGGCGGCGATGCGGATGGACACCGGGCTGGACGCGGGCGCGCCGACGGCGGCCGCCACCGCGGCCTCGATGTCCAGCTGGCCGCCGCCGTACTCGGCGTCGGGACCGGCGGCGCCGCGGTCGACGGCGGTGCGCTTCAGCAGGTCGATGGCGGCGGTGCCCCGGATGGCCGGGTTGGCCTGCGCGATCAGCGCGATGGCGCCGGAGACGTGCGGGGCGGCCATCGACGTGCCGGTGGACGACAGGTAGCCGGTCCCCACGGACGACGTGATGTTGACGCCGGGGGCGAGCAGGTCGGGCTTGATCAGCACCGTGCCGGCCGCCGGGCCCGTGCCGTCGGCGTTGGCCCAGCGCACGGGACCGCGCGCCGTGAACTCGGTCATCTCCCCGGCCGGGTCGGCGGCGCCGACGGCCAGCACCTCGGGGTACCCCGCGGGGCTGCCCACCGAGCCCGGGGCCGGGCCGTTGTTGCCCGTCGCGAACACCGGCACGATGCCGAGCGCCAGCCACTGCCGCACCATCTCGCGGAACCAGGGGTCGTTGGCGTCCGGCGCGGTCCACGAGTTGTTGACCACGACGGGCTGGTCGGCGGTGGCCGGGTCGCCGTCCGGGTCGGTCATCCACTGGGCGGCGGCCAGCAGCGCCGAGCCGGGGCCGGTGCCGTTGGCGTCGGCGGCCTTCGCGACCACCACCCTTGCGTCGGGGGCCACGCCGATGGGGGCGCCGCCGGCACGGCCACCGATCATGGTGCCGATGGTGTGGGTGCCGTGGCCGTTGTCGTCGTACGCGTCCGGCACGCCGTTGATGAAGTCGCGGAACGCCACGACCTTGCCGGCCAGGTCGGGGTTCCCGGCGTCGACGCCGGTGTCGATGCTGCCCACCACCACGCCGGCGCCGGTGGCGCGGAAGCGGGTCCAGGCCTGCGGGGCGCGGACGGTGCCCAGGCCCCAGTTGCCGCGGCCGGCGGAGGCGAACGGCGGCGACGCCAGCAGCGTCGGGCCGGTGTCGGCGATGCGGCCCACGCGGTCGAGGTCGACGTATTTCACGCGGGGGTCCTGCTCGAGGGCGGCGATCTCATCCCGGGTCGCGTCAACGGCGACGGCGTTCACCAGCCAGTAGCGGGTGGCCGTGGCGTCGAGTTGGGAGACGACCTGGGGCTGGGTCTGGGCGGCGGTGCGCTTCATCGCGGCGATCAGGTCGGCGCGGCGGCCCGCGTACTGGGAGGAGTCCACCTGCTCGGTCAGCGTCGCGATGACGGGGAACGTCGCGTCCGCGGCGGTGGGGACGGCGATCCGGTCGCGCAGCGCCGGGGACACCTCAGCGCTGAGGGCCGCGGGCGCCAGTGCGCCGAAGAGGATTGCCGCGCAGGAAACCGCGACAGGCCATCCTTGCCGGGTTCCCCGGGGACGGTTGTCGCCCGAGAAGAACAGGTCCACTCCCTTGGATCTGTGTGCACATGGTTCATCGGCGCGTCGGGCGTATTGCTTGACCACCCATTTCGCTCTGCGTCGTCCTCACGACGCGGCACACTTGGAGGTCGTGTTCGACCGCGTCACCAACTGGGCGTTCGACCTGGTCCCCCGCTTCCGGCCGCCCGCCGACTACGCGCAGCTGTGCGCGCGCATCCACCGTCGCGACGGCATCGTGGTGCCGGTCGCCGGTGCCCCCGACGTCACCGTCGACCTCTACCGCCCCGGCAGCGGCGACGGGCCGTTCCCGGTGGTCGTGTGGGCGCACGGCGGCGGCTACGTCACCGGGCGGCGGACGCTGCCCGAGCACCTCGCCACGGCGCTGGCCGACGAGGGCTTCATGGTGGCCGCGCTGGGCTACACGCTGCCGCCGTTCGCCCTGTACCCCGTCCCGGTGCTGCAGACGCTCGCCGTGGCCCGCTGGGTGGCCGACGGCGGCGCCGGGCCGCAGGCCGACGCGAGCCGCATCGCCCTCGCCGGAGACTCGGCGGGCGCGCAGATCGCGGGCCAGGTCGCCGCGCTCGTCACGAACCCGCGCCTGGCCGACGCGATGGAGCTGGACCCGATGCTCGCACCCGACCGCCTGCGGGCCGTGCTGTTGTGCTGCGGCCTCTTGGACCCGGGCGAGCTGCCGTACCCGCTGCGCCCCTTCGTGCGCGGCCTGCTGGCGGCGTACCTGGGGCCCGACCGCGTGCGCTCGCGCGCCGTGCTGGCCCAGATGTCGCTGTCGCGATACGCCACGGCGGCGTTCCCGCCCACGTTCGTCACGGCCGGAAACGGCGACCCGCTGCGCCGCCAGTCGTACCGCGCCACCCGCGTCCTCGCGTCACGCGGCGTGCCCGTGGACGCGCTCTTCTGGCGCGGCCGCGTCCCGCCCGTGCCGCACGAGTACCAGTTCTACATGGACACCCCGGCGGGCGGGCTGGCCCGCCGCCGCATCGTCGACTTCGCGCGCCGCTGGACGACGCCCACGGCGACGTGACGCCGGTGCGGGGAGCCTTGGCGGGCGGGGTTTATCATCAGCGGATGCCCGTCTTCATCTGCCCTCGCTGCGCCCGTCGCACCACCGGCTCCGAACGTCGCCGCGCCCACCAGCCGCGGGGCTGCGAGTCATGCGGGTTCGGCTTCGTCTTCGAGCTGATGGACGACTACTACGCGGCTCCCAACACGGCGCTGGTGGTGTGCGATCAGGAGCGCCGGGTGATCGCGGCGGGCCACTCGGCCACCGCGGTGACGGGGTACCACGAGCACACGCTCATCGGCCGCGACGTGGTGGAGGCCCTCGGCCTGGGCGGGTTCGCGTCGGGCGCCGACCCGGTGGAGACCGCCCGCGAGTGGGGCGTGCGCCAGCTGGGCGTCGCCTGTACGTTCCGCCCCGCGGGGCCGTCCCAGGACCGCGCCGCCGTGCTGGACGTCTTCCCCGCATACGACGATGACGGCGGATTGCTGGTGGCCCTGACGCCGGCGGTGCGCACATCCCAGGATGCACTGCCCGCGTAGACTCCGGCGCGTGAGGAACGTCGAAGGGGGGACGTGATGCAGCGCAGGCGCCTGGGAACGAGCGACCTCGACCTGTCGGTCATCGGCCTCGGAACGTGGGTGTTCGGGGGCCGGTGGGGCGGGGCCGAGGATGCGGCGTCGGAGGCGGCGTGCCACGCGGCCATCGACGCGGGCGTCAACTGGATCGACACCGCCGACATCTACGGCCAGGGGCGCGCGGAGCGCGTGGTGGGCAAGGTGCTGGCCGCCCGCGGCGACGACGTGCTGGTGGCCACCAAGGGCGGCGTGGCGTGGTCGACCGAGGGCGGGGCGCTGCGCATCTGGCGCGAGGCCCGCGGTGACTATCTGCGCATGGCGCTCGAGCGCAGCCTCGTGGCGCTGGGCCGCGACCAGGTCGACCTCTACCAGGTGCACTGGCCGGTGCCGGGGGTGCCGCCCGACGACACCATGGGCACGCTGCGCGACCTGCAGGCCGAGGGCAAGATCCGCTACTTCGGCGTGTCCAACTACGACACCGCCGAGCTGCAGGCGGCGTACGACGCGAGCCCGTACTCGTCGTACCAGCCGGGGTACCACCTCTTCCGCCGCCAGATCGAGGAGGGCGAGCTGCCGTGGTGCGCCGCGCACGACGTGGGCGTCATCGCGTACGGGCCTCTGGCGCACGGGCTGTTCACCGGCAAGATGGACGAGGCGACCACGTTCGCCGCCGACGACTGGCGGGCCGGCAGCGAGTTCTTCACCGACGAGGCGTACGCCGAGCGCGTGGTGGCCACCCGCGAGCTGGCGGAGGTCGCCCGGCAGGCGGGTCGCCCGGGCGTGGCCGAGCTGGCCGTGCAATGGGTACTGCGCCGCCCCGAGGTCACGTCGGCCATCGTCGGCGCCCGCAACGCCGACCAGGCCCGCGCCAACGCGGCGCTCGCCACGACGCCCCTCACCGACGACGAGCTGGCCGCCATCGACGCGGTGCTGGCCCGTCATCCGCAGGTGGGCAGGCCGTACGGGCACGGCGAGCCTCCCGTCGCCGACGGGGGCGACGCGTGAGCTCTGAGTCCTCAGAGCCGCGGCGCCGCAAGGCCGACGCCAAGCCCGCCAAGCCCGCGCTGATCGCCCCCACCCCAGGGCCGGGGCAGGCGGTGCCCCACGAGGTGCGCCGCTCCATCGAGCTGTCGCTCGAGCGGGCCCGGCGGGGCCGCCGCCACGTCACCCTGGTGTCGCTGGGAATGCCCCAGGACGCCGATCACGAGGCGTTCGTGGCCGTCGCCAGCGGGGTGCGCCGCACCATCCGCGGCGGCGACGGGCTGTGGCGCGACGGCCACCGGTCGCTGGCGGTGCTGCTGGCCGACGTCGACGCGCCGTCGGTCGAGCCGGCCCTGGCCCGCCTGCGCGCCGCGCTGGAGCCGTACGCCGACCAGGACGTGCAGATGGGGCGGGCGTCGCCGCCGCCGGGGCTGCCGGCCTCCGACCTGCTCGAGCTGGCGCGCTCGGACCGCCGCCCGGTGCGGGACGCGACGTGAACTGGACGGTGGTCGGGGCGTCCGGGCTCATCGGCCGGCACCTGTGCCGCGCCCTGGCCGACCGCGGCGACTCCGTGGCGGCCGTGTCCCGGGGCGGGGCGTCGCTGCCCGGCGCGCGGGTGGTGCGCTGGGACGCCGCCTCCGGCCCGCCGCCGGAGGGCCTGGTGGGCGACGCCGACGTGGTGGTGAACCTGGCCGGCGCGAGCATCGGCGAGGGGCGCTGGAGCGACGCGCGCAAGGCCACCATCGTGTCGAGCCGCGTCGAGACCACCACGGCGCTGGTGGAGGCCATCGCGGCGTGCGAGCGTCCGCCGGTGCTGGTGAACGCCAGCGCGGTGGGGTATTACGGCACCGGCGACGCCACCGTCACCGAGCAGAGCCCCGCCGGCGACGACTTCCTGGCCCGCACGTGCGCCGCCTGGGAGCGGGCCGCCACCGCGGCGGCGAGCCACGGCTCCCGCGTGGTGATCACCCGGTTCGGCGTGGTGCTGGCTCCCGACGGCGGGGCCCTGCCCCGCCAGATCACGCCCGCCCGCCTCGGCCTGGCCGGCCCCATGGGCGGGGGCCGCCAGTGGGTGTCGTGGGTGCACATCGACGACGTGGTCGGGCTGATCGTGCACGCCGCGACGTCGGCCATGGAGGGCCCCGTCAACGTCACAGCACCCGAGCCGGTGCGCCAGGCCGCCTTCGCGAAGGCGCTCGGCAGGGCGCTCGGGCGCCCGCTGCAGCTGCGCGTGCCCGCCATCGCCCTGCGGCTGGCGCTGGGCGAGATGTCGATGCTGGTGCTGCGCGGCCAGCGGGCCGTGCCCGACGCGGCGCTCGCCGGCGGCTACGCGTTCGCCCATCCCGATCTGGACGAGGCGCTCGCCGACGTACTGGGGCGCGAGGGCTAGTCGGTCCGGGGGAACAGGGCCTTCAGCTCGGCCTCGATCTGGAGCCAGTTCTGCTGCACGTACGTGGTGTTCACGCGGTACCTGGCGCCGGGCAGGCCGGCCGCCAGCCGCCGGCCGTCCTCGTTGTGAGGCCGCTCGCGTAGGTCGTGCAGGAGGTCGCGGTACTCGCCCACCATCTGTGCCAGCTCCAGGTGCTTCACCTGCTGCTCACCGAGCTTGTGGTCGATGAAGGCGAAGCGCTCCTCGTCGGTCTGCGGTGCGTCCATGGGCGGCCACCTCGGTCGGATGCGGGGTCGTGGCCGCCGATGGTACTCTTGGCCCCCACCGCGGGGGATTAGCTCAGCTGGGAGAGCGCCGCCTTTGCAAGGCGGAGGTCGTCGGTTCGATCCCGTCATCCTCCACC
>CAUJCX010000049.1 GCA_963169235.1 Actinomycetota bacterium
GCGGTCGAGCGTGCCCGTCCGCGCGGCGTCCACCAGGCGGGCACGCTCGACCGCGACGTCGCCCAGGTCGCGCCCTGAGGCATCGCGCATCACGGGCGCGACGACACCGTCGGGCCCGGCGACCGCCAGCGCCAGGTTGACGCGGGAACCCGTGCGCGGGCCGTCGGACGCGTTGATGCCGTTCAGCTCCGGCACCTCCGCGAGGGCACGCGCCAGGGCCACCACCAGCAGGTCGGTGGCCGTCACCCGCACCGTCATCTGCGCGCGGGCGGCGGCCAGCGCCGTCGCGAGGCCGTCGGCGACGAGCTCCCCGCCGATGTGGATGTGGGGGATCTGCGCCCACGACGCGGTCACGTTGGCGACCACGGCGTCGCGCAGGCCACGCATCCCGCCCGCGGCCTGGCGCGAGGGGGGCGCGGCGGGCAGGTCGGCGACCACGATCCGTCCACCGGGCCCGCTGCCGCTGATGGTGCTGAGATCGACGCCGCGCGCGGCGGCCTGGGCCCGCGCAGCCGGCGACGCGATCACCCTCCCGGTGCGCGGCGTCGCGGTGGGGGACGCGGGCGACGGCGGGGCGGACGGGGCAGGGGTGTCCGCGGGCTCCGCCGTCGCGGGGGACGCCGGCGCGGACGGTTCCGCCGCCGCGGCGGCGACCCCGGCCCCGATCTCGGCGAGCACCCCCTCGACGGGCACGATCGCGCCGGCGGCGGCGCGGATCGAGATCACGCCCGCCGCGGGCGACTCCACCACCTCGGTGGCCTTGTCGGTCTCGATCTCGACGAGTTGCTGACCCACGTCGACGTGGTCGCCGTCGCCCACCAGCCACTCGAGCACGACGCCCTCCTCCATCGAGAGCGAGAGCTTCTCCAAGCGCAGCAGGGTGCTCACCGCGTCAGGCCCATCAGTCGCTCGACGGCCTCGACCACGCGGTCGGCGTTGGGGTATACCTCGTCCAGCACGGGCCCGCACGGGATCGGCACGTCGAGGGCCGCCACCCGCTCCACCGGGGCGTCCAGCAGATCGAAGCCCTGTTCCATGCAGCGTGCAGCCAGCTCGGCGCCGAAGCCGCCGCTCTTGTGCGCGTCGTGCGCGACCGCGAGCCGCATGGTCTTGGCCAGCGACGTGAGGATCGTGTCCATGTCGAGCGGGACGATGGTGCGCGGGTCGATCACCTCCACCGAGATCCCGCGCTCGGCCAGCCGGTCCGCGGCCACGACGGCCTCGTGCACCATGCCCGACAGCGCCACGACGGTGGCGTCGGTGCCCTCGCGCACGACGCGGGCCGAACCGAACGGGATCGGGTCGGCGTCCACGTCGACCGGTCCCCGGCGCCCGTACAGCCGCACGTTCTCGACGAACAGGATCGGGTTGGGATCCGTGAGCGCGGTGCGCATCAGCCCCAGGGCGTCATCGGCCTGGCTGGGGATCACCACCTTGATGCCGGGGATGTGCATGAACCAGGCCTCCAGCGACTGCGAGTGCTGCGGGCCCATGCCCATGCGCGACACGATGGGGGTGCGGATGGTCAGCGGCACCGTCAGCTTGCCGCCGGTGAAGTAGTGCAGCTTGGCGGCCTGGTTGAAGATCTGGTCCATCGCCACCCCGACGAAGTCGAAGAACTCGATCTCCGCGATGCAGCGCACCCCGGACACCGCGATACCGATGCCGAAGCCGATGGTGCCGCTCTCGCACAGGGGGCCGTCGATCACCCGCTGCGGCCCGAAACGGTCGAACAGGCCCCGGTAGACGCCGAACGTGCCGCCGTAGGCGCCGATGTCCTGGCCCAGCAGCGTCAGCTGCGGGTCGCGCTCCATCGCCTCGCCGATGGCGTGGTTGATCGCCTCGCTCATGGTCATGGACGTGCTCACCGTGCTGTTGTCGCCACCCACCACGCTCACCTCGTCAGTCGATCAGGAATCCGCCGTTGACATCCACCACCTCGCCGGTGATGTAGCCCGCGTGCGCCGAGCACAAGAACGCCACCACCGCCGCCACGTCGTCGGGCGTGCCCAGCCGCCCCACGGGCACCGCCCCGCGCATGTCGGGCATCGACGCGATCATCTCGGTGTCGATCAGGGCGGGCGCCAGGGCGTTGCTGGTCACCCCGGCCCCCGCATACTCGCTGGCGATGGCCTTGGCCAGCGTCATCACGCCGGCCTTGCTGGCCGCGTACGCCGCCACGCTCTTCGCGCCCCCGGTGGTGCCGGCGCTGGAGCCGATCATGACCACGCGCCCGTACCCGCGCTCGCGCATCGCGGGCAGCGCGCGCCGCGCGCACAGGAAGGCGCCGGTCAGGTTGACGTCCATCGTGCGCTGCCACGAGGCCAGCGAGGTCTCCGCGAACGGCTCGATCACGAAGATGCCCGCGTTCACCACCAGCACGTCGACGGGGCCGAGCTCCGCCTCCACCTGGTCGTAGCCACGCGCGACGTCCTCCTCGCGGGTGACGTCCATCGCGATGCCCAGCACGTCCGGCGTGGAGGGCGCCTCCAGATCGCAGGCCGCCACGCGGGTGCCCTGGTCGCGCAGCACCTCGGTGATGCGGCGGCCGATGCCGCGGGCGGCCCCGGTGACCAGCGCCACCCGCCCGTCCAGGCCGTCGACGTGGAGTCCGGTCGCCATCAGATGCGGTACACGCGCTCGGCGTTACCCGAGAACAGGGCGGTCTGTTCGGCGGGGCTGAAGTCGGCGATCAACTCCGCGTACGCGTTGATGACGTCCGGGTACGCGCTGAAGAGCTTGTCCACCGGCCAGTTGCTGCCGAAGAAGCAGCGGTCGACCCCGAACGCCTCGATGCAGTGCATCACCCAGGGCCGCAGGCTGTCGACGGTCCAGGTGGGGTCCTTCATGCCGAGCCCCGAGATCTTGCACACCGCGTTATCGGCCTCGGCCAACGTGGAGATGCCGCCGCGCCAGTGGTCGAAGTACTCGCTGTCGCGGGCCTGCGGGAACCCCGCGTGGTCGAGCACGAGGGGGATGCCGGGGAAGTCACGCGCGAGGTCGCGGGCCGCGTCCATCTTCTCCCAGAAGCAGTCCAGGTCGCAGACCCATCCGTAGCGCTCAAGCTGCGCGTAGCCGCTGCGCCAGGCGGGATCGCGCATGTAGTCGCCCTCGCCGAAGTCGCGGATGCCGCGCAGGCGGGACGACGCGGCGGCATGCGCGTCGAGCGTCGCCCCCACGTCCGGGTCCGACAACCGGGCGTCGGCGATGATGGCTGTGGGGATGCCGGTGCGCTCGGCGGCCGCTTCGAGCCACCGCGTCTCGTCCACGGGGTCGGCCGAGCCGATCGCGGCCTGCACGTGGACGGCCTTGGTGACGTTGGCGAAGCGCGTCTCGGCCACGAACTCGTCGGCCCCGTAGCGGGGCTGCTTCACCGGGGTGATGTCGCCCAGCTGGGGGTGGACGAACTCGGGTTCGAGCCAGACGTAGCGCAGGTCGGGATGGCTGAGGTCCCAGAAGTGCACGTGCGTGTCGACAAAGGCGAGATCGGCCACTTCGGTACCTCCGCTAGTAGGTGACCAGGCCACCGCAGACGTTGATCGCCTGTCCGGTGATGTACGACGCATCGTCGCTGAGCAGAAACCGGATCGCCGCCGCGCACTCGTGCGCGCTCGCCACCCGCGCCATCGGAACCGTGGCGAGCCGGGCGGCGTGGACGGCGTCGGCCGTCGTGTCGCGGTGGGCGGCGATGCGCGCCACCACGTCGTCCTGCATGGGGGTGTCGATGATGCCCGGGCAGACGGCGTTGACGCGGACCCCGCGCGCGGCGTGGGCATGGGCGAACGCGCGCGTGATCGACAGCACGGCCGCCTTGGCCGCCGCGTACGGCGCCGCCTCGAGGGTGCTCCCCGTCTTCGCCGCCGTCGAGGAGAGGTTCACCACGCTGCCGCCCGGCGGGATCTGCGGGACGAGGGCCTGGCACAGGAAGAACACGGCCTTGGCGTTGACGGCCATCGTCAGGTCCCACAGGTCCTCATCCACTGCGTCCAACGGCACCAGGCGGATCAGGCCGGCGCAGTTCACCAGGTGCGTCAGGCCTGCCGCCGCGTCGCACAGCGCCGTGCGCCCCTGCGTGGTCGCGAGGTCGGCCGTGACGCACCGCGCCCCGCGGGCGCCCAGCGGCTCCAGCCCTGGCGCGTCGCGGTCGCACGCCACCACCTGCGCGCCCTCCGAAAGCAGATCCTCGGCGAGGGCCCGGCCGATGCCGCTGGCCGCACCGGTGACGACGACCGTCTTCATCGATCGAGCCGGTAGTGGTCGACGACGTCATGGTCGACGGCGATGCCGAGACCCGCTCCCTGCGGCTGCGGCCACAGGCCGTCGACGGGCACGGCGGCACCCTCCGCCAGGTCGTGCTGCATCGGGTTGCGCAGCGGCTTGGTCTCGAACTGGCGGCAGGCCGGCGACGACCACGTCACCGCCAGGCTGGCGGCCAGCACGATCGCGCTCGACCACGAGTGGGCGTTCGCCTGGCGGCGGGCCGCATGGATGCGCTCGCACGCCTTCGTGAAGCCGGTGATGCCCTCCAGGCGTCCGGGGTCGATCCCGACCACGTCCACGGTGCCCGTGTCGAGGATCTTCTGCACGCCGTCGACGTTCCACTCGCGTTCGCCGTAGGCGATGAGCGTGGTGGTCTTGGCCCGCAGCGTCGCGTACCCCGCCGGGTCGTCGTGGCCCAGCGGCTCCTCCACCCAGTGCAGGCCGTACTCCTCGAACGCGCGCACGCGTGCCACGGCCTCGGCCACGCTCCACCGCACCCGCACGCCCAGGTCGATCATGATGGGGTGGGAGGGACCGATGGCCTCGCGCACGGCCTTCATGAACGCCACGTCGCGGTCGTGGTCGAAACCCAGGTTGGCCTCCCCGCGCTTGCCGAAGCCCACCTTGACCCCGCGCAGGCCGGTCTCGAGCCAGCCGGCGATCTGCTCGGCCATCGCAGGGATCTCGGCGTGGGTCGCGTGGCTGGAGGCCACCGCGGGCATCTGGTCGTGCACCGGCCCGCCCAGCAGGTCGAGCACGCGCGCGTCGAGGGCCTTGCCCTTCAGGTCCCATACCGCGATGTCGATGGCGGCGACGGCGAACGACGCGATGCCGCCCATGCCGTACCACCACGCGTGGGCCCGCAGCTCCTGCCAGATGGCGGCCGAGTCGACGGGGTCACGGCCGACGATCAGCTCGCCCATGGCGCGGACGATCTCGGCGGTGGCGCGGGACGCCTCCGGCCACATGGTGACGGCCTCGCCCCAGCCCTCGCGCCCGTCGTCGCTGGTGATGCGCACCAGGCACAGGTGGCGGGTGGCGCCGTGGTCGTTGGGCTCGGGGTAGGCGACGGGAATCGCCTCGACGCGTGCGATCCTCACGTGCGCCGCTCCCGCTGGCCGGAGCCCGCGCTGCGATACGCCAGGTCGAGCGCCTCGACGGTGCGTGCGCCCAGCTCACCCGGCGACTGGTTGCCTCCCGAGCGCCCCGCACCCGCGTCGATCAGCGCGCCGATCGGCCCGCTGCAGTCGTAGCGGCCGGCGTCGTGCGGGAGGCCGGCGCCGACCTCCAGGCGCACCTCGCGGCCGTCGGGGCGGTAGAGCCATACGAGCTCCCGCTCCACGTCGACGTGCAGCTGGCCGTCGCTGCCGATGGCGCGCACCTCCAGCTGGTGCTTGTTGCCCCCCGAGCCGAGATGGCACGAGCCCCCCGACACCACGCCGACGGCGCCGCCCTCGTAGCGCATCGCGATGGCATCGTGAAGCTCCACCTGCGAGCCCAGTGCGGGGGCCATCATCGCCATCGCCTCGCTGGCGCGGGCCCCGGTGAGCCACAGGGCCAGCCCCAGGGCGTGCGACAGCTGGGCCTGCCCGTATCCACCGCCGGACACGGCCGGGTCGGTCCAGGTGGACTGCTCGGGGATGGTCTCGGGCGACGACTCCGGGTAGGCGCCCGTGTTGGACAAGAGCTCGCGCGTCACCGACGCCATGTGCACCGTCATGTGCTCGAGCGTGCCGATGCCGATCTCGTCCATCACCCGCTTGGCCTCCACGACCATGGGCCGGTAGTTCCAGCCGAACGCGATGATCAGCTCGCGTCCGACCCGCCGCGCGGTGTCGACCAGATCCCACGCCTGCGCGGGGTCGATGGTGACGGGCTTCTCGCACATCACGTGCGCGCCGGCCTCGAGCGCCGCCTTGGCGTGCTCGTGGTGGAAGCTGCTGGGGCTCGCCACGACGCAGACGTCGACGCCCGCATCGATCACGTCGCGGTAGTCCTCCGACGCGTGCGCGAAGCCGAAGTCGCGCTGGATCTTCTCGAGCATCTCCGGGCCCTTGCGGGCGACGGCCACCATCTCGACCTCGTCGGCGTGGGCCGCGAGGGCGGGCAGATGGGAGGCCACCGCCCACGACCCGGCACCGATCACGCCCACTCGGATCCTGCTCATGTCCTCGATCCCCCCGCGGTTGGTCTCGATTCCAGAATGCTTTCCAGAACGCTACCGTCTGGGGAGGTGGGGCGTCAACCTGTTGCGCCATCGAGCGCAGCGCACCCCCGACGTCCGCTACGTCGGGAAGTGCATGTCTTCGCCGATCTCCTGCGTCGCGACCCCGCCGAGGCCCAGGCGGCCGGCCACGCGGTGCACGCCGTCGGCGACCGGCTCGCCCAGCCGCACCGTGGCCGTCTGCCCGCGCCGGATGTAGAAGCCCGACTCGGGGCCCAGCGCGGCGGCCGGCACGGGCACCCCGCGCTCGCCCGGGGAGGTGTTGACGAGCGTCACCGAGGCGGGGTCGAGCGCCCGGCCGTCGATCTCCAGGCGGCACTCCGAGACGTAGCGCGACGCGCGCCCGGGGTTGTGAAGGCGCAACATCGCCGTGGCCGCGTCACCCCCCTGCCCGGTGAGCTCGAGCGGCTCGGGCCACGCCAGCTCCACGAAACGGTGCAGATCGGCGAGCGGGTCCACGCGGCCGCCCTCGAGCATGTCGCGCACCCGGTGGGCGAGCAGCTCCACCGCCTGCGCCACCTGCCCGGCGCCGAAGTCACGGTGCGCCGTGAAGCGCGGGTTGCGCCCGTACACGCCGACGTGGGCCGCCTCGGGGTCGTCATCGAGCCGCGCCACCTCCACCAGGTCGGGGTACAGGTGCTGCATCCACGACGTCTCGACCAGCGCCGCGTGGTCGACCATCGCGGGCTCGCCCGCGCGCTCCGCCACGCCGCGGTGGGCGTTCAGCTCCAGCCAGCACAGGCCGTACGCGCGCAGGTCGGGCGTGCCGCTCTCGGCGTCGCGGCAGACCCGCTTGATGAGGTGGATGAGATCAAGCGGCCCGTGCCCGGTGAGCACCACCACCACCCGGTAGCCCCGGCTCACCAGCTGGTCGATGGTGGCCCGCACGGTCGCCTCCACCAGCTCGGGCGCGAAGTCGAGCGTGAACGGGAGATCGAGGCAGCCGCACACGATGTGGCTGGTGGGCAGCACCACGCCGCCCGCCACCGCCGCGGTCTGCGTGCACAGCGCGTGCGCGATGAAGCGGTCCACGCCGACGGGCAGGTGGGGGCCGTGGAACTCCAGCGGTCCCAGCGGCACGTACGCCACGGGCGCGGCGCGCTGCAGCGCCTCCAGCTCGTCCGGCCGCAGTCGTGCGTACTGGCGCCCGCCGGTCACCGCGGCGCGGGCTGCAGCAGCTCGAGGCTGATGCCGTCGTGCACGCGCAGGTACGCGGCCCGGGCCCCGGCGTTGGGCCCCGCGTCGACCGTCACGGGACCGGACGGATTGACGGGTCGTGCGCCGGCCGCCACGGCCCGCCGCCACACCGCGTCAGCGTCGTCGACCTCCAGGCACAGGTGGACGTTGCCGGGGTTCGCGGTCGCCTCGGGGTTGGCGACGCGCGCGTCCACCTGGTAGTCGAGCAACTCCAGCAACCCGCCTCCGGGCAGGTCCACCAGCGCGGCGTCGATGACCACGCCGGGGTAGCCCACGCTCTGCCCGAGGTAGGGACGCGAGAGGCGGCCGCGGAACCGCGGCGGCCGCCCCAGGAACTGCTGCCAGAACGCCACTGCCGCGTCGAGCGACGCGACGCTCATGCCCACGTGGTGAACGCCGCGCACCGGGGGCGGCGGCCCCGCGTCGGCCGGCGCCCCCGATGCCTCGTCGGCGCCGGCCGCGCCCACGGTCACAGCGACTGCGTGAGGCGCAGCCGGATCTGGTCGAACGAGACCGCCAGGATCAGCAGGGACCCGCGGGTCACGTCCTGCCAGAACGTGCTGATGCTCAGCAGCGTCAGGCCGTTGTTGATGACCCCGAGGATCAGCACGCCGAGCGTCGTCCCCAGAATCGTGCCGCGGCCACCGGCGAGGCTGGCCCCGCCCAGCACCACCGCGGTGACCACCGACAGCTCCAGGCCCAGCGCCGCGTTGCCCGACGCCTGGCCGGTCTCGGACGCCACGATGAGCCCCGACACGGCGATGGCCAGGCCGGACAGCACGAACGCGGTGAAGATCACGCGCCGCACCTGGATGCCGGCCAGGCGCGCGGCGGTGGGGTTCGCCCCGATGGCGTACAGCGAGCGCCCGAACGTGGTGTAGCGCATGACGAACGACGAGGCGACGACCACGAGCAGGAAGATGAACACCGACCAGGGGGCGTTCAGAAACGGCCGGTCCAGACCCAGCTGGGTGAAGCCGTCGAAGCCGATCGACTGGCCGTCCGTCCGCAGCTGCGCCAGCCCGCGCAGCACGGCCAGCGTGCCCAGCGTGGTGATGATCGAGTTGATGCCCACCAGCGTCACCAGGAAGCCGTTCGCGACGCCGATCGCGATACCGGCGAGCACCACGAGGGCCACCATCGTCATGGTCGCGTCGCCCTGGGAGAGCCCGTAGCCGATGAGCACCGACGTGAAGGCCACGCCGGACGCCACAGACAGATCGAACTGTCCGGAGATCAAGAGCATCGTCGCGGGACACGCCAGGATCCCCAGCACCGCGACGGCGCTGAGCACGTTGGTGATGTTGTCCTGGGTCAGGAAGAACTCGGACTTCACCGAGAAGAAGACCATCAGGCCCACGAGAACGACGATCAGCGCGGCCTCGTCGGGGATGCGGGAGAGCCAGCGACGCTCGCGCGCGGCGGGGGCGAGGGGCTCGGCGACCGGGGCCGCCGCGGCCGGCTCCCCCGGTGTGGTGTGGTCGTCGGACACCGTCATCCTCCCGCTTCCGCCAGCAGGCGGCTCGTCGTGATCTCGTCGCCCTCCAGGTGGGAGACGACCCTGCCGCGGCTCATCACCAGCGCCCTGTCGGCCACCTGGACCACCTCCTCGTAGTCGCTCGTCGCCACGAGCATGCCCTTCTGCTCGGCGGCCAGCTGCCGCATGGCACGGTAGAAATCTGCCCGCGCGCCGACGTCCACGCCGCGGGTGGGTTCGATCATGAGCAGCAGCGGCGAGCCCCGCTCGAGCCAGCGCGCCAGCACGACCTTCTGCTGGTTGCCGCCCGACAGCGCGCCGATGGGCTGCATGGGGTCGTTGCGCGAGCGGATGCCGAGCTCGTCGTGCCAGCGGCGATACGCCCGCGCCTCTGACGACCGCCGGATGACCGACCGCAGCCATGCCAGGCGCCACCAGCTGGCCACCGCCACGTTCTCGGCGACGGGGCGCACCAGGAACGCCGCCTCGCGCTTGCGGTCGGCCGGGACGAGCCCGACGCCGCGCGCGATCGCCCGCACCGGGCCGCGCGCGGGCGCCGCCCGGCCCGCGATCTCGATGGTTCCGTCGCGCAGCGGCCGCAGGCCGAAGGCGGCCTCGGCCACCTCGCCGCAGCCCGAACCGAGCTTGCCGTAGAGCGCGACGATCTCGCCCGGGTGGACGTCCAGGCTGACGTCCTCGAAGGCGCCGTCGCTCGCGGCCCGGTCGAAGCGGACGATCGGCTCGGAGCCACGCTCCCACGTGCGCGCCGGCGGCCTGCCGACCGAGCCCGCCGACCGGCCGATCATGGCCGACACCAGGGACGCGCGGTCGAACTCGCCGGTGGCCCCGGACGCGGCCACCGTGCCGTCGCGCAGCACCATCACGTGGTCGGAGATCGCCATCACCTCGTCGAGCCGGTGGGTGATGTAGATGATCGCCGTGCCCCGCTCCCGCAACCGGCGCAGGAACACGAACAACCGGTCTGTCTCCTGCTGGCTGAGCGCGGCGGTGGGCTCGTCGAGGATCAGCAGGCGCGCGTCCGCCGACAGGGCGCGGGCGATCTCGACGATCTGGCGCTCGCCCACGCGCAGGCTTCCCACCAGCGCGCGGACGTCGAGGTCGATGCCCATGCGGTCGAGCACCTCGCGGGCCCGCCGCTGCATCTCGGAGCGGCGCACGAGGCCCATGCGGTGGGGGAGACGCCCCAGCATGATGTTCTCGGCGACGCTGAGCGTGTCGGCGTCCTGGAACTCCTGGAAGATCATGCGCACGCCGTTGGACTGCGCCTCGCGAGGACTCAGTGCGCGGTACGTCTGACCGCCCACCTCGATCTCACCGGCGTCGGGCGTGTAGTCGCCCGCCAGGATCTTCACCAGCGTCGACTTGCCCGCGCCGTTCTCACCGAGCAGGGCGAGCGTCGAGCCGGCGACGGCGTCGAGGTCCACCCCGTGGAGCACCTCGACGCCGCCGAACGACTTGCGGATACCGCGGGCGCGCAGCGTCGGCGCAGTGTCAACGCTGGCGCCCACGGCCGTACTCATGACGTGCAGGCGTCCGGGTAGACGTCACGCACGTTGTCCTGGGTCACCGCTTCGTGCGACACGAACACGGTGTCCTCGGTCGTCTCACCGTTGATGAGCTTCAGCAGCAGCGGGACGACCGTCTCGCCGTAGCGCTCCGGGAAGTACGCGGTGTCGGCGATCCAGTTCTTGAACGTCTTGGTGCCGCACAGGTACGGGAAGGACGTGGGGTCGGCGCCCTGGCCGGCGACGTAGATGTCGTTCGCCCGGTTCACCTGCTCCGCACCCTTGATCGCCCCGATCACGCCATCGTCGTTCACCGCCACCAGCAGGATGTGCTTGGCCTTCGGCAGGCGCGACAGGGTGTCACGGATGGGCTGGATCGCCGAGTCGGTGGTGCCCTTGTACGGTACCTTCTCGCCGTTCACGTCGGGGCAGGAGGCCTTGACGCCGTCGACCATCCCGGCCAGGCGCTGAGCGACCACCTCGCCTGCGGCCGCCTGGTCGAGCACCGGCAGCGCGTCGATCTCGCAGTTGAAGTTCTTCTTGGCGTACTCGCCGAGCGCCTTGCCGGCGAACGTGCCCGCGTTCTTGTTGTCGGCGCCGTAGAAGACCTTCTCGCACGGGGCCTGGTGGATGTCGATCGCCACCACCGGCACGTCGGGGCCGGCGGCGCAGACCCGCGGCGATGCGCTGGCGTCCACCTGGAAGTTGAGGATGCCCTTGACGCCCTGCGTCTTCATCTGCCGGGCGCAGTCGATCGCCTTCTGCGCGTCCAACTGCGAGTCGCAGAACACCAGCTCGACCCCCGCCTTCTTGGCGGAGTCACGGATGCCCTGGGTGACGAGCCCCACGAACGGGACCGTCTCGCCAAGGCTGATGTAGCCGATCTTGACCCCCGCCGCGGCGGTGGTGTTCTCGCCTGCGGCGGTGCTCGCCGCGTCCTTGTCATCGCTGCCACACCCGGCCAGTACCGCCAACGACACGGCGCCGGCGACCGCGGCAGTCAGTACGCGCGTCCGCTTCCTCATGTCCCCACCTCAGCCCCCTCGTGCGATTTCCGGAGATCGCATTGGCGCCGACCCCCGCCACAACCGGGAAACCTTCCCGGATTCGATTCCGGTTGCAAGACTAGGACCCGTTGGACACACGTGTCAAGCGCGATCCGCGGCGGATTCGATGCCCTGCTGCGCGTCTGCGCCGTGCGCGGTGCCGGCTCACCGCTGGGCAACCATCCCTTCGCCGCGTACACTCGATGGAATGGATTCCAGGGCGCACGAGGATCGTCCGCGCGTGGGCGTCGTGTGCCCGCGGTTCACCCTGTTCGACGAACAGCTGGGCGCCGGCTTCGTGACCCGCACGCGCGCGGTGGCGGCCTACGCCGAGCGGGTGCTGGGGCAGTGGTGTGATGTCGCGGCGACCCTGGTGGTGGACAGCGACGCGTCCGCGGACGACGCGGCCACCCGCCTCGCCGCCGAGACCCTCGACGCCATCGTGGTGGCTCCGTGCATGGCCGCGCCACCCACGTTCGCCTGGGCCGTCCTGAGCGCGCGGCCCGACACGCCGGTGGTGATCTGGAACGCGCTCACCCAGGCGTCTCTCCCCACGCACCTCACCCAGGCCCAGGCGACCGAGAACACCACCACCGTGGGCTGCCTGATGCTGGGCAACGTGTGTGCGCGCGCCGGCCGGGCCTACGCCGCCGTGACCACGTCGGACGATCAGCCCGGCACCCTCGACGTGCTGAGGCGCACGGTGATCGCCGCCGCCGCGGCCGGGCGGCTGCGGGGCGCGACGGTGCTGCGGGTGGGGGCACCGCTCGACGGGTACGCGGACGTCACCGCGACCGCGGACGACCTGGCCGCCTTGGGGCTGCGCGAGCGCGACGTCCCGGCCGGCGAGCTGGAGGAGGCCTTCCTGGCGGCGGGCGACGCCGACGGACGCGCCGTGCTGGACGCGTGCCGGGCGGCGGGATGGCACGGCCAGGACGACGCGCCCGCGATGCGGTCCGCCCGGCTCGCGCACGCCCTCACCACGCTGGCGTGCCGCCACGGGGCGGTGGCCGGCACCGTCAACTGCCACGGGCCCATGCTGCGCTTCGGTGCCTGCGTCGGCATCCCCGCGTGCCTGGCCGTGGCCCGCGAGACGTCCCAGGGGCGGCCGTTCTCGTGCACCGGCAACCAGCCCGTGGCCATCACGATGCTGCTGGCTCGGCGGCTGGCGGGCGCCGCGCTGTACCACGAGTGCTACGCCCCCGAGCCGGCTACCGGCCTGATGCTGGTCGTCGGGGGACCCGAGGCCGATCCGGCCTGCGCCGACGGGCGCGTGGACTGGGTGGACAACGTGCATTACCCGGGCCAGGCCGGGCAGGGGGCCGGCCTCAGCTTCCGGCTGCGCGAGGGCCCGGCCACCATGATGTCGGCGTCACCCACGGCCGACGGCTGGGTGCTGGCCTGGGCGACCGGCTGCATCGAGGCCGCGCGCTACGGCGAGCTGCGCGGGCCGAACGGCATGTTCCGGTTCGACTCGGCGGACGCGATGGACGCGGCCACGCGCTGGATCACGTCCGGGGCCACCCACCACGGCGCCCTGGCACCCGGCCGGCTGGACGTCGAGATCCCGGTCGTGGCGGAGGCCCTGGGCATGCTCGCGGTGCGCGTCTGACCAGGCCGGCGCCGCGGCGTCCGTCAGCCGACGAGCGCCACCACGACGACGCCCACCACGACCAGCAGTGACGACACCACCACCCGCGGGGACGCGCTCCACGACCGCCTGCGCGCCATCTCCATCGTCAGCGCCACCAGCGGAGCCGTCGCCACCAGCGTCTGCACGATCACCGGGCTGCCCCGGCGGACGGCCTCGATGACCAGCACGAACTGCGTGGTGATGAACGCCGCGCGCAGCGCCAAGAGCGGCGTGGTGCGCACGGGGATGCCGCGCGGGGGGAGTATCGCCATGAACGCGAACGCGCAGATGCTGGTGCGCACCAGGTAGATCTCGACGGTGGAGACGCCCCGGTCGGCGAGCACCCGGGAGACGACCGTGATCGCCGCCCCCGTGACGGCCACCCCCACCACCGCCACCACGGCGCGGACGCGGTTCATCGCCGAGAACGCCGCCGGCAGCGCCACCAGCACCCCGGTCAAGACCACCGCGCAGGCGATGAACTGCACCGGGCTGAGGCGCTCGAGGCCCAGCGGCACGGCCATCACGGCGGCCGGGATGGGGCTCAGCGCCAGCGCCGCGGTGGTGGCGGACGCGGTCCCGTGGACGAACAGGTCGAACGTGAACAGCGTCCCGACCGCCAGCAGGACCGCGGAGAACACGTGGATCGCCACCACGCCGGGGGTCATCGACCAGTCGATGAACGGTGCTGCGGGCAGCACCATCGACGCGTTGAGCGCGAACAGCACGCCGATCAGCCGCCGCGGAGGCAGGCGGTCGACCATGTCCTTGGTGAGCACCTGGCCGGCGGCCACCGCGATCGCGGCGAACGCGCTCAGGGCGACGACGATCATCGGGCGGGCCGGCGGCCGGTCATCGCGGGCGTGGCACGCGGGGCGCCGGCGACGTCCCCGCCGCCGCGCCGCACGCGCCAGGGGTCACTACGCGCCGTCGATGCGGTACCGCGCGATGAAGTCCGCGTCGAGCTCCCACCCCAGGCCGGGGCCGTCGGGCAGCGTCAGCCACCCGTCGCGCAGGGGCGGCCTGTTCGCCACCAACCCCCACCACACCGGGTCCCGGTCGGGGTCGAAGCACTCCACGAACGTGCCGTGGGGAATCGACGCCAGCAGGTGCGAGGCGACCTGCGGCTCCTCGTGGTGTCCCATCGCCACGTCGAACGCGTACGCCATCGCGGCGACCCGCCGCCACTCGGTGGGGCCGCCCGACCACGAGGCATCGAAGTTGCAGACGTCGATGGAGCCGTCGACCATCAGGTCGCGGCACCCGCCGGTGGACGCCTCGCTCTGGCCGGCGCAGACGCGCACGCCGGTCTTCGCCCGCACGTCGCGCATCGCGCGGCGGTCGTTGTGCCACCGGCACGGCTCCTCGAACCAGTACAGGTCGCAGTCCTCCACCAGGCGGCAGAAGCGGATCGCCTCATCGGGCGTCCATCCCTGGTTGGCGTCCGCCGCCAGGATGAAGTCGGGTCCGCCGGCGTTGCGGGCCTCGCGGAAGCGCTCGGCGTCGACGTCGGGGCTGCGGCCGCCG
Organism: Actinomycetota bacterium; assembly: GCA_963169235.1. Taxonomy (GTDB): domain Bacteria; phylum Actinomycetota; class Thermoleophilia; order Miltoncostaeales; family Miltoncostaeaceae; genus JAGQUM01. The sequence continues at coordinate 14,891 of CAUJCX010000049.1, forward strand.
ACCTTGAACTTCATCCCGGCGAGGCCACGGTCGCGCAGCCCCTGCACCTCGGCGGAGATGTCGGCGTCCTCCCGGTAGTACCCGCCGATCGAGATCATCTGCAGGCGATCGCGGAAGCCCCCCCACAGCCGCCACAGCGACTGCCCCAGCGCCTTGCCGACGGCGTCCCACAGGGCCGTGTCGATGCACGCGCAGGCCACCAGGCCCAGCCGCCGGTCGCGCAGGATGTCGTAGGTGGCGGGCCGCGCCAGCTGCCAGCAGCGCTCGATGCGCGACGCGTCCTCGCCGATCAACGCGGGGGCGATCTCCCGCTCGATGATGTCGATGATCTGCAGCAGCGCGGCGTCCTCGTCGCCGGCGTACGCCTCGCCCACGATGCCCTCGCGGGTGTGGACGCGCACGATCACCGTGGACCGGTGGGTCATGTAGTAGTTGCTGCCGTGGTACGGCCGCCCCAGCGGCACCCGGATGGGGATCGTCTCGATGCGGTCGATCGTGAGCACTCCGAGCGGGCCCGCAGCAGCGTCGTCTGGCGTTTCGCGCGTCATGGACTTCTCGGACAAGGGGTGCCCCCGGGTGTTCGTAATCGATTCCAGTAACGATGCCACCGTGCGGCGTGCCCGTCAACCGCACCGCGGGTGTCCCGCAAAGGCGGGGTCGGGGAAGAGTGCGCGTCGCGAACGGCATCGTCCGCGTCGGGTGGGCACGCGCGACGGGGCCGCGGACCGTCCGGCCTCGGGGGATGGGGGTGGGGCCCCGTCCCGGCGGGCCTACGCCGGGTGCAGGCCCGCCAACCGGCCGCGGGCCACGACACCCTGCGCGATGCGCAGCGTGGCCTCGTCCACCATCGCATCGTCCAGGCGCACCGCTCCCTGCCCCTGCTGCTGCGCGTGCTCGTAGGCGTCGATCAGCGCCACGGCGCGCGCGAAATCCGCCTGCGACACCGAGAAGACGTCGTTCAGGACGGCGATCTGGGCGGGATGGATGCTCCACTTGCCGTCGTACCCGAGCGAGCGGGCGTGGCGCGCGTGGCGCTCCAGCCCGCCGGGATCATCCAGTTGGGCGTACGGGCCATCCACCACCTGGAGGCCGGCGGCGCGCGCCGCCACCCGCAGCCCCATCCGCACCGCGTGCCATCCGTCGCCGGGGTATCCCTCGACGTCCCCGCCGATGGTGGTGGTGACCATGCCGAGGTCGGCGGCGAGGTCCCCGGGGCCCAGCACCAGCGCCTCCATGCGCCGCGGGCAGGCGGCGGCGATGCGGTCGGCGGCGACGAGGCCGGCGGCCGACTCGATCTGCGCCTCGAGGCCGATCGTGCCCACGGGGATGCGGTGGTCGTGCTCGATGCCGGCGAGCAGGTGGTCCACGAACGCCAGCTCGGCGGGGCTCTCCACCTTGGGCACCACCACGATGCCGACCCCCGAGGGGGCGGCGCCGACGGCGTCGATCAGGTCGCGGTGCGCGTGGGGACCGTCCACGGCGTTGATGCGCACCGCCACCGTGGGCGCCGCGAAGCCTCCGCGGCGGAGCGCGGAGGCCACCATGCCGCGCGCGGTGGGCTTCTGCTGCAGGGCCACCGCGTCCTCGAGGTCGAGGATCACCTCGTCCGCGGGAAGCGTGAGCGCCTTGGCCAGCATCCGCTCGTGTGCCCCCGGCACCACGTGGCACGAGCGCCGCAGGCGCACCGCGCGGCTCACCGGGTCACCCGCACGCCGTCTGCCGCCGGGTGGCGCCGGCCGGGACGACGATCGCCGACACGGCACCCCTCAGGGCGCGGGCACTCTGGGGCGGCGGCGGCATCACGGCCCATCGTAGGCGCCGGGCGAGGGGGAGGAAAGCGGGCAGAGGGTGCGGCGGTCGGCGGTCGTCCCGAATGGGCCTTCGGCGGCAGTGAAAGCGTCATCAAGGTGTTATCGATGAGAGATAGCGTCGGCATCAGGAAAAGTGTGCACGACGCCGGAGCGTGAGGGGGTGTCAGTAGCCGAACCACTCGCCCGTGCGCGTGTCGCGGTACACCGTCATCACCCGCCCCGGGTCAAGCACCAGCTCGAAGAAGTGGCGGTCGACGGGCTGGTCGGTCCACCAGCGGTCCTGCACCAGCCACTCGTCGCGCACGTCCACCACGCCCCGGCGGCGACCGTCGGTGATGACCGCGCACGGCACGCCCGACGGGCCGGCGGCTACGCGGACGGGTCGCGGAGAGGAGAGGTATCGAAGGGGACGAGCGCCCATCGATGCTCCGGAAGGCGTGACCAGGGCTGCAACTCGACCGCGCGCATCAGGGCCTCGTCGCCCAGGCGCACGCGCACCTGGCCGAGCGCGGCGTGCACGCGGCTGCGGCGTTCGTCGCCGCGCATGTCCAGCACCGACAGCTGCCCGTGCGACGGCGGCCCGGACGCGTCGCCGCTGACCACCAGCGCGGTGACGGGCGCCGTGATGCGCTCGAGGCCGCCCAGGCACGCGAGGGCCAGGCGCTGGGGGTCGCACGTGGCCTCCCGCAGCGTCACGGCGTGGCTGCACGATCCGTCGCCGTCGAGCAGCGCGCGCACGGTGACGCTGCGCAGCGACGTGCCCCGCCCGCGGGCGGAGGCCGCCAGGTCGGCCAGCAGCAGCCGCAGCGCGGATTGCAGGGCGGGGAGCGATCCGATGGGGTCGCTGAAGCCCAGGTGGGCGCTGAGCACGTCGGGCGGGGTGCGGGGGCGCAGGGCGCGGTCGTCGCCCCCGCGCGCCACGCGCCACGACCGCACCTCGGCGAAGCCCAGGCGCTCGAGCGCGTGCCGCTGGGACAGCGCGGCGACGTCGCCGACCGTGCGGATGCCCAGGGCGTCCAGGCCGGCGACGGTGCGCGGCTCGAGCGGCAGGCGGTCCACCGGCAGCGGGGCCAGGAAGTCCTCCAGCTCGTGCGGCTGCACGACGCGTGGCGCGCGCGCCGACGCGGCGTGGGCCGCCTGCAGCGCGCCGAAGCGGCTGGGGGCGGCCCCCACCCGGCCACCGAGCCCCACCGGCAGCGTCGCCCGGGTGCGGGTGATCACCCCGCCCAGGCCGCCGTACAGGCGCACCAGCCCGCGGGCGTCGAAGAACGCCACGCCGTCGGGGCCGGGCTCGGGGGCGGCGCCCAGCCGCTCGAGGCCCACCAGCATGAGCTCGTGCTGCCGGGCCACGGCCGCCGGGTCGGGCGGCACGATCTCCAGCTGGGGGCAGCGGGCCAGCGCCTCGCCCACCCGCAGCCCCGCCACGACGCCCCGGGAACGGGCCGCGTCGGTGGGCGTGCCCACCAGCTGGGGATCGCCCGGCAGCGGGCCCAGCGCGGCCACCGCGTCGGACGGCCGCCGGGCCTGGCGCAGCGCGACGACCAGGGGCAGCGCGGGGAGGAGGACGCAGACGATCATACGAACACATGTTCGCATGGTGGGCGAGGGCGCACAACACGGAAAACCCCGCTCCCAGCGACACCCGCCGTCCCCGCGCCGCCGTCCGTCCGTCAGACGTCCACCGGGAACGGCAACGTCATCAGCATGGTGCGGTCCTCATCGCTCAACGCGCGCCGCAGGATCGCCGTGCGCTGGTTGTGCAGCCAGCGGAAGCGGCGGCGGGTGAGCACCTCGGGCACCACCAGCAGGCACACGGTCGACGGCTCGGCGCTGGTGATGTCGTGCACCGCGGCCAGCATCGGCGCGCCCAGGTCGCGGTACGCCGACTCCACCACCTCCAGGGGCACGGGGATCTGGTCGCGCCACCCGTCGGCCGCCTCGGCCTCCTGCTCGCTGCCGGCCACGTGCACCGCCCACACGTCGCCGCCGTCCAGCCCCTCCGCGAACGCGATCGCCCGCCGCGCCGGGCCGTACGGGCCGGCCGTCGCCACCATCGTCGCGATGCGGTCGGCCTGCCACCATCCGCCCGACACGGAGGCCGACAGCTCGGTGACCGCCACCGACGGCTCGTGCTCCAGGCGCCTCCGGATACGTCGCCACAGAAGGCGCCGGCGCAGGTCGCGCAACCGCCACGACGTCGGGGCGTGCGGCATCACGGCCACCACCGTGCCGCCCTCGGAGGCCGCGACCGTGCGCAGCTGGGCCGCCACGCCCTCCGCGCCGTCGCCGTACACGGCGGCCAGCGGCGCGATGGGCACGCGGATGGACGGCTCGCGCCGCCACGCCTTCGCCACCGTCTCCCAGCGGTCGCGGTCGCCCACGTGGATGGCGTTGTGCGGGCGCCCTCCCGCCAAGAGCGCACCCGCCTGGGCCGCCGCGGCGGAGTGCTGGTCGAGCCGGTCCACCAGCACGATGACGCTGCCCGGCTGCGGGGGCGCCTCCCGTCCGGTCTCGTCGGCCACCTGCTCTGCGACGCCCCGGTAGTGCGTACCGGTCACGTGGGCGGCGGCCACCAGCAGCGGGATGGCGATCATGATCAGCCAGCCACCGGCCGTGAACTTGGTGAACAGGATCACCAGCAGCACGATCCCCGTCGCGAGGGCGCCGAGCGCGCTGATGAGCCGGCCCATCCGCGCGCCGGGGTGGTCGGGATGACGCCGCCAGTACACCATCATGCCCACCTGCGACAGGGTGAACGCGAGGAACACGCCCAGCAGGTAGAGGTGGATCAAGAGGTCGACGCGCACGTCGAACCCGATCAGCAGCGCTCCCGCCAGCACCGACAGCGCCACCACGCCGTTCGACAGCACCAGGCGATCACCGACGTACTGGAACCAGCGCGGCGCGGAGCCCTCGGCGGCGACCGACGCCAGCAGCCGGGGGAAGCCCTGGTACGCGGTGTTGGCCGCCATCAGCAGGATCGCCAGGGTGAAGAACTGGAGGAGGTAGAAACCCGTCCCCGACACGCCGTGGTCGCCCCACACCACCCGGCCGAGCTGCGACAGCACGGAGACGGTCTCGGACGGCAGCGCGTGCGCCTCGTACGCCAGCCACGACACGCCCAGCAGGAGGGTCATGGCGATGCCCGCCATCATCACCAGCGTGGCGCCCGCGTTGCGGGCCTGCGGGGCGCGGAACGCCGGTACGCCGTTGGCGACCGCCTCGATGCCGGTCAGCGCGCTGCACCCGGACGCGAACGCCCGCATCATCACGATGCCGGTGGCCGCCGCCGCGGTCCCCACGGGCAGCGGATGGTCCACCACGGCGGTCTCCAGCGTCCCCTGTGCGGCGCGGACGAGGCCGACGGTCAGTGTCACCGCCACCACCACCGTGAAGCCGTACACCGGCACCGCGACCGTGCGGCCGGTCTGGCGCAGCCCGCGCAGGTTGATGACGGCCAGCAGCGCCACCCCCGCGAGGGCGATCTCGTGGCGCACCGGTGACAGCGTCGGGAACGCCGAGGTCAGCGCCAGCACGGCCGCCGCGATGGACACCGTGGCGGTGAGGAGGTAGTCGATCGCGAGCGCGGCGGCGGCGACGAGTCCTGCCATCGGTCCGAGGTTGTCGCCCGCCACCGCGAACGCCCCGCCGCCCTGCGGGTAGGCGGCCACGGTCTGCCGGTACGACAGCACCACGATCGCCATCACCACCGACACGGCGATGGCGATGGGCACGATGAGGGAGTACGACGCCACCGACGCCGCCAGCAACACCACCAGCGCGGCCTCGGCCGCGTACGCCACCGACGACAGCGCGTCCGACGAGAACACCGGCAGCGCCAGGCGCTTGGGCAGCAACTCGTCGTCCTGCGCGTTCCAGGCCAGCGGGACTCCCAGCACGCGCGTGCGCCAGCGGCTGCGCTCGGGAAGGGTGAACACGCGTCGCACGCGCGGCGGACGCCTGCGGGGCTCGCCGCCCGGCGGGGGCGCGTCGCCGGGCGGCGTCACAGGCGGTGATGGCTGGTCGGGCGTGGTACTCCTCGCACGGCGTCCCGCCGTGATCCGAAAACCCCCCGGGTGGTGCCCGGGACTCAAGAATGGTACGCACCGACCGACGGGAGCGGGGTGACCCACTCGTCCTCTGTACCCCGCGTGGCCGTCGCCGGGACCTCCGGCTGGCGCCGGCGCGCGCTCACGCGCGCGGTGGCCGGGGCAGGATACGACCCGGTGGGCGAAGATCAACCCGCCGACGTCGCGCTGGTGTGGTGGCCGCCGAAGGACGGCGCGTCCGCCCCGGACGGCATCCCGTGGATCGCGGTCGTCGCCGACGGATCGTCCGCCGGCGCGCACGAGGCGCTGGGCCGCGGTGCGCGCGACTACGTGCTGTCGCGGAGGGGCGACGAGCTGCGGGCCCGCCTGGCCGGCGTGGTGGACGGCGCCGTCCGCGAACAGGCCCCTCACGCGGGCCCGGCGACCGTGCTCGATGCGCTGCCGTCGGGCGTCGCGGTGCTGGCCGCCGACGGCACCGTGAACGCCGTCAACACCCGCCTGTGCGCCCTCGAGGGCTGCTCGCGGACCGACCTGGTGGGCACGCGGGCCGTGCACGATCGCCTCTTGGCGCGCTCGGCCACCCGCACCGCCGCCCTGTTCGCGGCGGCCGAGCAGGCCGGCCGGGCGTCCGACGTCTTCCGCGTCGGGCCGGGCGACGGCCGCGTGGTGGTCGCCGACCTCACCGCCACCCGCGACGACGGCGGACGCGTGAGCGCGTTCATGCTGTCGCTGCGGCCGCGCAACCAGCGCGAGCGCATCGCCGACGCGCTGGCGGCCGTGGCCGTGGCGGCCAGTCGCCGCGATGGCGACGTGTGCGCCGCCATCGCCCGCGAGGGGGCGGACCTCCTCGCCGGAACGTGCGGCGTGGTGATGCGTGCGGAGGAACGGGGCTTTGCCATCGCGGCGCGTCATGGCGGGCAAGGACGCGGCGACGACGGCATCGTCCCCATCGGCGATCCCACCGCGGCGGCCGCGGCGTTCATGCGTCGCGCGGCACCGGACGCGGCGTGGGTGCGGTCGGCTCCGCTGCAGAGCGCCGGCGGCACGTGGGGCGTGCTGGCCGTCGCGGGCACCGGTGACGAGTCGGACGACGCCCGCGAGCGCCTGGAGCACTTCACGCGGGTCGCGTCCATCGCGACGGCGTCCCTGTCGGGAGCCCGCCTGCCCGAGCTCGATCGCGACCCCCTCACCGGCCTGCTGTCGAACCGGGCGTTCTTCGGGCGCCTCGACAGCGCGTTCGCGGGCGCCAAGGAGCGCGGCGAGCGCGTGTCGCTGGCGATCATCGACCTGGACGGCTTCCGCAGGGTCAACGACGCGCTCGGGCGGGTGGAAGGCGACCGCATCCTGGCGGCCGTCTCGGAGAAGCTGCGCTCGGTGACGCCGCCCGGGCACTCGCTGGGCCGCCTGGGCGGCGAGGAATTCGGCTGGCTGCTGCCCAACACGCCGCTGGAGGACGCGTTCGACCTCGTGCGGGAGGCCCGTCGGGCCGTTGCGGAGTGCGCGGTCGGGGACGTGCGCGTGACCGCGTCGCTCGGTCTTTCGGAGGCCGTCGCGGCGCAGGCCGACAGCATCGACGAGTTGCGCCAGCAGGCGGAGGTGGCCCTCAACTGGGCGAAGGTGTCGGGCGGCAACCGCTGCGTGTCGTACTCGTTCCGCCTGGCCGAGGAGGTGTTCGCCCGTAAGGCGGAGCTGACCGCCGAGGGCCCCAGCCTGCGGGGCATGCGGGCCCTGGCGTGGGCGGTGGACGCCCGTGACCCGCACACCCACCGGCACTCGCTGCGGGTGGCCGACCTGGCCGTGCGCATCGCGACGGCGCTGGGGTGGGACACCGTGCGCACCACCCATCTGCGGGAGGCGGGGCTGGTGCACGACGTGGGCAAGATCGCCGTGCCCGACCGCATCCTGTTCAAGCCCACCCGCCTCAACGCCGAGGAGTTCGCCCTCGTCACCCGGCACCCCGGCGTCGGCGCCCAGATCGTCGCGGACGTGCTGTCGCCCGAGCAGGCGTCGTGGGTGCGCGGGCACCACGAGCGGTGGGACGGCAAGGGCTACCCGGACGCGCTGGTGGGTGAGGAGATCCCCGAGGAGGCGCGCGTGCTGGCGCTGGCCGACGCGTGGGACGTGATGACGTCGGTGCGCGCATACCAGGAGCCCGTGACGCTCGACGGCGCCATCACCGAGATCCGGCGCTGCCGGGGCTCGCAGTTCTGGCCCGAGGCGGTCGACGCGCTGTGCCGGCTGGTGGCCAGCGGCGCGGTGGGGGTGCACGGCGTCACGCGGTCGCTGTCCGACGTGGCGGCCGCCGCGGGTGAGCTGGCCGCCTGACGCGACGCGGGCGCGGGGGCGCGGCGGACCGCGCCGCTACAGTGGGTGCTCCCGACGTCGGAAGGACTGCCGGTGAAACTCGCCGAGGCGCTCGTGGAGCGCCGTGCCGCGTTCGAGAAGCTCGAGAGCCTCAGCGCGCGCCTCCAGGCGGTCGCGCTGGTGCAGGAGGGCGAGGCGCCCGCCGAGGACCCGGCCACGCTGCGGCGCGAGCTGGCGGAGGTGGCCGAGCGCATCACGGCCCTCATCATCGCCATCAACCGCACCAACATCGCCGTGCGCATCGCGGACGGCCGGTCGATCATGGAGGCCATCGCCGAGCGCGACGTGCTGCGCCACCGCGTCGGCGTGCTGGACGCCGTGCGCGGGGCCGCGTCGCAGCCCTTCCGCCAGCGCGGCGCCGAGATCCGGCTCGTCAGCACGGTGGACGTCGCGGCGCTGCAGCGCGAGCGCGACGGGCTGGCCAAACGCCAGCGCGAGGTCGACACCATGATCCAGGAGGCCAACTGGTCGCATGATCTGACCTGACAAGCCGAGCGCCGCCGGGATCAGTCGGTAGCGCGCGACGGGCGTGTGCCACACCCCGCGCACACCGGGAAACGTGTGCATTCCTCATGGGCTCGACGGGTTCGATTCCCGGCACAGCGCATCGGGTACGTCGTACGGAGCACAACGGTACGGCTGATCGGGTAATCACCGGGCACAGACGCGCGCGCGAGGGTGGGTGAGGGGACACCCGGCGCAGATGCGGTGCGGGGCGCGCACGCCCCGCACGCAGGCGGCTCAGGCCTCTTGGCGGGGGTTGCCCCAGCTCTCGTCGTGCACCAACGTGCGCCACGGGCGCCGGATGTCGGCCAGCCGCGGCGGCAGGCCCTTGGGGAACTCGGTCGGGTAGCCCACCGGGGTCAGCACCGGCGAGTCCACGTCGGCGGGCAGGTCGAACAGTTGCCGGAACGCGTCGCGCTCGAACCAGTGGAACACGGTCGGCACGGTGCCCAGGCCCTTGGCGCGGGCCGCGACGAACAGGTTCTCCATCGCGAAGCCCAGCGATTGGACGTCGGACAGCCGCTCGTCGTCTTCGTGGCCGTCGGGGAACAGGTGGCGGGGCACGATGAGGCCCACCACCCACACCGGTACCTGGCGGTACGTGCCCAGCACCTGCTCGGCGTAGTCGGCGGCCCACGCGGCGTGCTCGTCGGGCGTGGCCCCGTCCGCCGGCGGCCGCATGATCGCGAAGTACTTGCCGGCGCCGCGCACGATGAGGTCGGCCAGCTGCCGGCGTTTGTCCGCGTCGCGCACCACGATGAGGCTCCACGCCTGCGCGTTGCTGCCGGTGGGCGCCAGCAGCGCCAGGCGCAGGATCTGGTCGAGATCGTCGTCGGGCACCGGGCGATCGGTGTAGCTGCGCACCGAACGGCGATGGCGGATGGCCTTCAACGCGTCCATGGTCACTCCCGTCGTCGACATCCGAAAGGTGGCGACCACTGTACGCCACGGTCCGCCGCGGCGCGCGTCAGTCGGCGGACGGGTCCACCCGGCCGCGGCCGCGCTTGCGGACGGTCTGGATGCGCTTGGCCGCAAGGCGCCGCTCGCGAGCCGCGCGGGACGGCCGCGTGGCCCGGCGCGGCGGGGCGGGAGGCGACAGCGCGGCCTCCACGCGTGCCCGCAGGCGGCCCTCCACGATGGCCCGGTTGGTCTCGCGGCTGCGCTCCGTGCCGCAGCGCAGCCGCAGCGGGCGCCGGTCCAGCCCGAACGCGCTGTGCAGCCGCTCGGCCGCGTGCGGCGGCAGCCCCTCCAGGTCGCCGGCGGTGATCGTCAGCTCGGCCCGCGTCTCCACGTGGTCGCGGCGCTGACCACCGGGCCCGGACGAGCGGGAGTACGTCCACCGCGCGACCGCCAGCAGGTGATCGACCACCCGCTGCGCGGCGGTGGTCACTGCACCGGTTCGCCCGTCTTCGTCCCGGTTGCGCGCGCGGCCGCACCGCGTGCGGGCACGGTCTTGCGCGTGGTGGACGCGGGCTTCTTGGGGGCCGCCTTCTTGGCCGCGGGCTTCTTGGCCGCGGGCTTCTTCGCCGGGGCCTTGCGGGCGGGCTTCTCGGAGGCTTCGTCGGCGTCGGGCGTCACGCCGCCGTCGGCGTGCGCCTGCGCGATGCGGGCGGCGGCCTCGTCGCGGGTGACCTCGTGGCCCTTGTCGCGCTTCCAGATGACGAACCCGCACCCGGGGTTGCGACGGCTCTTCCAGCTGGTGCAGCCGTACGCCCGGCTGTTCTCGATGATGCTGCCGTCGCAGCCGATGGTGGGGCATTCACCCACCGGCTCCTTGCTGGGCGCCGGCGCGGCGTTGGTCTCGCCGCGCGCCACCATCTGGCGTGCGGTCTCGACGTCGACCTCCTGGCCGCCGCGCACCTTCTTCCAGATCACGAATCCGCAACCCGTCTCGGTGCGCGACTTCCACGACGTGCAGCCGTAGCTGCGGGAGCGCTCGATGATCTCGCCGCCGCAGTCGGGCGTGGGGCACGGCCCCAGCACCTCGCGCTCCTCCTGCAGGTCCTTGCTGGAGCGTCCCGCCGCGATGTGCTCCAGCGCCTCCTCCAGCGAGATGGTGCGGCCGTTGTTGGTCTTCCACAGGGTGTAGCCGCACCCGGGGTCGTCCTTGCCGCGGTACGAGTTGCACCCGTAGCTCTTGGGGTACTCGACGATGTGGCCCTCGCACCCGGGGGTGGGGCACGGCGCCAGCACCTTGCGCTCCACCCTCAGGTCGGCGCGTTCCTTGTCGGCGAACCAGGCCACCACGTCGCGGGTGAACGACTCGACGTCGCCGCGGAAAGCGTCGTGCCGGTCCTCGCCCCGCTCGATCTTGTTGAGCCGCTGCTCCCACACGCCCGTCAGCTCGGGCCGCGTCAGCACGTGGTCGCCCAGCATCGTGACGAGGCCCACGCCCTTGCTGGTGGCCCGCAGGGCGCGCCCCTCGCGTTCGATGTACTCGGCGTCCAAGAGGCGCTCGATGGTGGCGGCGCGGGTGGCCGGCGTGCCGAGCCCGGCGTCCTTCATGGCCTCGGCGGCCTCGTCGTCGGCCACCAGCCGGCCGGCCGTCTCCATGGCGCGCAGGAGCGTGCCTTCCGAGTACCGCGCGGGCGGCTTGGTGCGCTTGGCCAGGGACTCCGCCTCGGGGCACGCCACCGTCGCGTCGGCCGTCAGCGCCGGCAGGGACTGCTCGCGCTCCTCGTCGGACGGCGCCTCCGCGGCCTGACCCTCGGCAGGAGCGTCGGCCTGTTCGCCGTACACCGCACGCCAACCGGCGTCCAGCATCACCTTTCCGCGACTGCGGAACATGTGGCCCTCGACCTCGGTCTCGACGACCGTGCGCTCGAAGCGGGCCGGGGGGTGGAACACGGCCAGGAAGCGGCGCGCCACCATGTCGTAGATGCGCGATTCGTCGCGCGACAGGCCCGACAGGTCGTGGTCACCCTCGGTGGGGATGATGGCGTGGTGGTCGGTGACCTTCGCGTCGTTCACCACGCGGCCCAGGGGCAGGCGCTCGAGGCCCAGCACGTAGCGGGCTCCGTCGGCGTAGACGGCCCCGGCCGCGCCCACGGCCGATGCGGTGGGCTTCAGCTGCGCGACGATGTCGCCCGACAGGTAGCGGCTGTTGGTACGCGGATACGTGAGCAGCTTGTGCTGGTCGTACAGCGCCTGCGCCGCCGACAGCGTGCGCTGCGCCGAGAAACCGAAGCGGCTGTTGGCCTCGCGCTGGAGCGTGGTGAGGTCGTACAGAAGCGGCGGCTGCTCCACCTGCGGCTTGGTCTCGAGCGACGCGATGCGGCCGTCTCGGCCCGCGACGGCGCCCACCACCGCGTCGGCCGCGTCGGCCGACGTCAGGCGCGTGGTGGAGCCCTCGTGCCACATGCCCTTGTACACGGCGTCGCCCGCCGTGCGGAACGTCGCCTCGACCTCCCAGTAGTCCTCGGGGACGAACGCGTCGATGGCCAGGTCGCGCTGCACGATGAGGGCCAGGGTCGGGGTCTGCACCCGGCCGATGGACAGCACCTTGCGCGCCGAGCCCGCCCGCGTGGTGGCGGCGCGGGTGGCGTTCATGCCCACCAGCCAGTCGGCCTCGCTGCGGGCCCGCGCGGCGGCCTCGAGCGGCAGCATCTGCGCGTCGTCGCGCAGCGCGTCGAACGCCTCCCGGATGGCCTTCGCGGTCATCGACGAGAACCAGGCGCGCTTCACCGGCAGCGCGCGCACCTTGGCGGGCGCCGCCTGCAGGATGAGCTTGAAGATGAGCTCACCCTCGCGCCCGGCGTCGCACGCGTTGACGATGAGGTCCACGCCCGCCGCGCCCATCACCTTGTTGAGCGCCGCCAGCTGCTTCTTGGCGCGCGCGTCGCGGGGCTGATACCGGAACTCGTCCGGGATCACCGGCAAGTCCTCGTAGCGCCACTTCTTGAAGCGCTCGTCGTACTGGTCGGGGTCGACCTGCTCGAGCAGGTGACCGACGGCGAACGCGACGACGTCGCCGTCGGGTCCCTGCCAGAAGTCACCGGCCTTGCGCGCGGCGCGACCGAAGAGGGCGGACGCCACGTCACGGGCGACCGAGGGCTTTTCACAAATGATGACCATGCTCACGGCTGGCGAGGTTAGCAGCGTCACCAAACGGCGCCCGTCACACCACGGCGCCGGAACGTGCCGACGGCGTGACGGGCGCGTGTCGAGTCAGGCCCCGAAGAAGACCCGGGCGTCCTCGTACTCCGCGGGGGGAACGGTGCGCAGGCGCCCGACGGCCTCGGACAGAGGGACGTCCGTCACCTGCTCACCGCGCAGCGACGCCATCCGCCCGAACTTGCCCTCCTGCACCATCTTGGCGGCCTGCACACCCATGCGGGTGCCTAGCGAGCGGTCGTACGCGAGCGGCGTGCCACCCCTCTGCACGTGGCCCAGCACGACCGCGCGGCAGTCCCAGTCCATCGTCTGCTCGATGGACGTGGCCAGGAACTCACCGACGCCGCGCTCGGCCAGTTGCACGTGGCCGAACTCGTCCAGCTCGGTCTCCACCTTGTGGCTGGTGAACTCCACGCCCTCGCTGACGACGACCACGGCGTGGTGCTGGCCGGCGGAGCGGCGCGCCTTGAGCACGGCGCACACCTCGTCGACGCTCATCGCCACCTCGGGGATCAGCACGCAATCGGCGCCGGACGCGCGCCCGCACTCGAGCGCGATCCATCCGGCGTGCCGGCCCATCACCTCGACGACCAGCACGCGGTCGTGCGATGCGGCGGTCGTCTGCAGGCGGTCGATGGCGGCGACGCCGATCTGCACGCACGTCCAGAAACCGAAGCTGTAGTCGGTGCCCGAGAGGTCGTTGTCGATGGTCTTCGGCACGCCGATGACGGGCGCCTGGAAGTCACCGTGCAGCTTGTTGGCGACGCCCAGCGTGTCCTCGCCGCCGATGGCGATGACGGCGTCCAGGCCGAGGTCGCGGATGGCGTCCACGGCGGCCTGTGGCCCGCCGTCCCGCGAGTAGGGGTTGGTGCGCGAGCTACCCAGGATGGTGCCACCCTGCCCCAGGATGCCGTACGTCGACTCCTGGCTGAGCGGGATGGTCTCGCGTTCCAGGAGGCCCTTCCAGCCCCGGCGCAGGCCGACGAAGGTGTGGCCATACCGGCGCGAACCGGCGTGGACGGCGCCGCGGATGACCGCGTTGAGACCGGGGCAGTCGCCGCCCCCGGTGAGGATTCCGATGTTCATGCCACGACTCTAGAGAAGGCGGCGGTGGGGGGAGGGTACGGCGGTCGCAACATCCGCGTGACGGGTCGCGGCGGTATCTCTCGGGGCGTTCGTGCGGGGACGAATTGTAAAGATTCCTCAGTTTTTCGCCGCTCGTTGGGAGAAAACGCGGTGCGCAGCGACGGCGGCCGGTTGTAGCCTGGCCGCCATGCAACGCCCCCGCACCGCGCTCCGCGGCCTCACGATGATCGGCCTCGGCGCCCTGGCCATCGCCGCGCCCGCGTCGGCCCAGACGCTCGACTACCAGTTGACGCCCCCGTACGTGCCCGGTGCCGCGGGCAACGGCGACAACGGCTGGTTCCGCGTGCCCGTCACCGTGACGTACGTGTGCACGGCGCCC
>CAUJCX010000050.1 GCA_963169235.1 Actinomycetota bacterium
CCAACAGCGGCAGCACCTGGAGCGCCGCCACCACCGGCGCCACCGCCACCATCACCGCCGAGGCCACCACCCTGGTGCGCTTCCGCGCCGTCGACGCCGACGGCAACACGTCCGCATGGACCACCCCGGACGGCGACGCCACCGCGAAGATCGACCGCACCGGCCCCACCGGACCGACGGTCAGCGGCGGCTCGGCGAGCTGGCAGTCCGTCGCCTCCATCACGCTGACCGCGACGGATGGCAGCGACGCCGGCGCCGGCCTGGACCACCGCGAGTACCAGACGTCCACCAACGGCGGCACGTCGTGGACAAGCGCCACCTCCGGATCGAGCGTGACGGTCTCGGCGCAGGGCGAGACCCTCGTGCGCTTCCGCACCGTCGACAGCGTCGGTAACGCGTCCGCGTGGAGCACGGTCGCGGCGGGCTCCACGGCGCGCATCGACCGCACCGCACCGGGCGCGCCGAGCGTCACCGGCGGCTCGTCCAGCTGGCAGGCCGCGGCGTCCCTCGACATCACGGCCTCCGGGTCGGACCCGCTGTCCGGCATCCTGCGCTACGAGAGCCAGACGTCCACGAACGGTGGCTCGACCTGGTCGGCCACGACCACGGGGGCCACGGCCGCCGTGAGTGCCCAGGGCACCACCATCGTGCGCTTCCGCGCTGTCGACAACGCGGGCAACACGTCCGTGTGGAGCGTCCCCGGCGCCGGCGCCACCGCCAAGCTCGACCGCACGGCTCCGACCGTCTCGATGAGCGGCGGGTCGTGGTCGTGGTGGCAGGCGCCCCACTCGCTGACCGTGACCGCGACCGGCTCCGACGCCCACTCCGGCAGCGCCAGCCTGGAATACCGCACCAGCACCGACAACGGCGCTACCTGGACCGCCGCCACCAGCGGCGCCAGCGTGACCATCGGCGACCTGGGCGACACGTACGTGCAGTTCCGGGCCACGGACGCCGTCGGCAACGTCGGGACGTGGTCGTCGACGTACACGCAGGACCGGGTGCGCGTCACCACCCAGCCGGGCGTCGACATCGCGACGGCGAACGTGCGGCTGACGGTCCAGGGACGCGATGAGGGCGCGTACCTGGGCAACGGCGGCGTCAGCAGCGCGGGCGACGTCAACAACGACGGCCTCAACGACCTGATCGTGGGTGCGTCGGACGACGCGGTCGCGGGCGACTCCGTGGGTACGGCCTACGTCGTGTTCGGGCGCAGCACGCCGGGGACCGTCGACCTGGCGTCGCTGGGGACGGGCGGCTTCCGCATCGTCGGAGCGCGCTCGGACGGAGACTTCGGCCGCGACGTCGCGGGCATCGGGGACGTCAACGGCGACGGGTTCGACGACGTGGCCGTCGCCGCGGCCCTCACCAACGGCCCGGTGCCGAACGCCGGGGCGACGTACGTCGTCTTCGGCAAGGCCGACGGGGCCGATGTCACCACGGCCTCCGAGGGGGCCTGGGGCTACCGCATCGACGCGCCCCCGCTTCCGTATGCGTACAACTCGGGCAACTCCGTCGCGGGTGCCGGCGACGTGAACGGCGACGGCACTCCCGACGTGCTCATGGGCGTCGCGGCCACCAACGCGCCGGGCCGGGCCGGCGCCGGCGCCGCCTGGGTCGTGTACGGCAAGACGACGTCGTCGACCATCTCGCTGGCATCGCTGACGCTGTCCCAGGGCTACCGCGTCATCGGCGGGGGCACCGAAGCGCACCTCGGGCAGACGCTCACGTCGCTGGGCGACGTCAACGGGGACGGGGTCCCCGACATGGCCGTGAGCGCCTCCGATGCCGACAGCAGCCAGTCCCAATCGGGTGCCGCGTACGTGGTGTACGGCCAGACGAACGAGCTGGAGATCGACGTCACCAGCCTGGGAGCACGGGGGCGGGCCATCACCCCCGGGGCGACCGCCGAGAACGCGGAGACCGTCGCGGCCCCGGGAGACGTCACGGGCGACGGGGTGCCCGACCTGCTGGTGGGGGCCACCTTGTCGGATCCCTACGGACGCACCAACGCCGGCAGCGTGTTCGTGGTGTCGGGCGCGGGCACGGGCCCGGTCGACCTGTCGGACCCGGACGGCGTGGCGCTGCGCATCAACGGCGCCGCCAGCAACTCGGCGATCGGCTACAGCCTCAACGCGTCCCCCGGCGACGTGGACAACGACGGCATCAACGACATGCTGCTGGGGCAGTCGCAGGGCCACCGCGGGCGTGACTGGGGCGGCACCCTGTACGTGGTGACCGGACGCGCGACGACCGGCACGGTCGACCTGCGCCAGACGCACCCGGGCACCATCCGCATCGACGGCCCCTCCGCCAGCGCGTTGTTCGGCACCGACGCCGCCATCGTCCCCGACGTCACCGGCGACGGCATCGTCGACATCGCCGCCGTGGACAACTCCGAGGCCGCCGGCCGCGCGTCCGCCGGCAACGTGCGGGTCTTCAGCCTGTACGACGTCGGCGCGCTGCCGGCGGTGACCACCCGTCCCGCGACGGACGTCACGTCGCAGAGCGCCCTGCTGGCGGGCACCGTGGACCCCAACGGGTCGGCCACGAGATTCTGGTTCGAGTACGGCGCCACCACCGCGTACGGGTCCGCCACCCCGGCCCAGGACCTCGACTCGGACACCGAGGTCGCCGCGGTGGACGCCGGCATCACGGGCCTCGCGTACGGCGGCACCGTCCACTTCCGGGTGGTCGCCGAGAACGCCGAGGGCCGGCGCGCGTACGGCGACGACCTGTCGTTCACGGTGCCGGACACCATCGGGCCGAGCGTCCCCACCGTCACCGGCGGGTCCGCCACGTGGCAGTCGGTCGCCTCCGTCACGCTGACGGCCTCGGGGTCGACGGACGGCGGCTCGGGAGTCGACCACTACGAGCACCAGACGTCCACGGACGGGGGCACCACCTGGGGCGCCACCACCGCCGGGGCCTCCGTCGCCGTCACCGGCGAGGGCGAGACCGTCGCCCGCTTCCGCGCGGTGGACGCCGACGGCAACGCCTCCGCCTGGAGCGCGGTGTCGCCGGGATCCACGGTGTGCATCGACCGCACCGCCCCCACCGTCCCCAGCGTCACCGGCGGCTCGTCCAGCTGGCAGGCCGTGGCGTCCGTCACCATCACCGCCTCGGCGGGCACCGACGCCCACAGCGGCGTCGCCGGGTACGAGCACCAGACCAGCACGGACGGCGGCGGCACGTGGAGCGCCACCACCGCAGGGGCCAGCGTCACCATCAGCGACGAGGGCGAGGCCGTCGTCCGCGCCCGCACCGTCGACAACGCCGGCAACACGTCGGCCTGGAGCACGGTCGGCGCGGGCTCCACCGCCCGCATCAACCGGTCGCTGCCGTCGGCGCCGACGGTCACCGGCGGCTCGGCGCTGTGGACGGGGGCGGACGCCATGACGGTGACGGCGTCGGGATCGACCGGCGGCGTGGGCGGCATCGCCGGCTACCGGTACTCCACCAGCACCGACGGGGGCACCACCTGGTCGGCGCCCCTCGCCGGGGACAGCGTCACCGTGAGCACCCCGGGCGAGACCCTGGTGCGCTTCCTGGCCTACGACACCACGAACGCGGTGAGCGCGTGGAGCCCCGACCACTCCGGCGCGGGCGGGGCCGGCGGCACCGTGCGCCTGGGCGACCCCACGCTCGGCCCCACGCGGCCGGCATCCCACGTCTCGGGCGGGGGAACCACCCTGCGCGGCATCACCGACACCGCGATCGCCCGGGACACCACGCACAACGGGTACCTGGTGGTGGCGACGGCCCGCTGGAACGCGAGCAACGAGGTGGAGGTGTGGGGCCGCCTCACCAACGGGGTCGGCGGATGGATGGCGGAGCCCTTCCGCATCAGCACCATGGGCCCCGCGGGCAACCCCGCGTTCGAGGCCCGCGGACCGGCCGTCGTCTACAACCCCGACGCCAGCGAGTACCTGGTGGTGTGGTACGGCGACACCGACGCGGGCGGCCTGGCCGACAACGAGTTCGAGGTGTACGCGCAGCGCGTCCGCACCGACGGCGTCCTGCAGGGCACGCCCCAGCGCATCAGCCACATGGGCCCGGACGGCAACGCCGCGTTCGACGCGTGGGACCCCAGCGTGGCGTACAACCGCGCCACCCAGCAGTACCTGGTGGCCTGGAGCGGTGACACCCGCACCGGCGGCCTGGTCGACAACGAGCTCGAGATCTTCGCCACCCGCCTGACGGACACGTTGGCGCCCATAGGCACGCAGGACCAGCGCATCAGCAGCATGGGCCCCGACGGCGACCCGTCGTTCGACGCGCAGCGCCCCGCCGCCGCAGGCAACCCGGTCACGGGCGAGTTCATGGTCACGTGGAGCGGCGACGACGACCGCGGTACCCAGGTGGACGGCGAGACCGAGATCTTCCTGCAGCGCCTGGCGTCGAACGGCACGCAGGCGGGCACGGACGACGCGCGCATCAGCCACATGGGCACCGACGGGTCCACCGAGGCCGGCGCGGACGACCCCGCCATCGCCGTGGACGAGACGGACGGCAGCGCCCAGGTGGTCTGGAGCGGCAGCCCCGGCACCGGCACGATGGCGGCGGGCGAGCGCGAGGTCTTCGGCCAGCACGTCTCGTCGACGGGTGCCGAGACCGGCGCCGACGACGCCCGTCTCAGCACCATGGGTCCGGACGGCGACGCGCGCTTCTCGGCGGCGTCCCCCGGGGTCGCGTGGGAGCCGAACCTCCGCCAGTACCTGGTGCTCTGGACGGGCACCACCGACGCGCCAGGCATCTCGGACCGCAAGACCGAGATCTACGCGCAGCGCATGCGGGTCGACGGCACCGAGATCGGCGCGGACGCGCGCATCTCGTACATGGGCCCCGACGACAACCCCACGTACGGGGCGCACGACGCCGCCGTCGCCGGGGGCGTGGGCCGGCCGTCGTTCCTGATGACGTGGGTGGGCGCCGACACGTCGTCCGGGCAGACGTCGCCGTCGTTCGAGGCGCACACCCGCCTCCTGGCGATGGACACCACCGGCCCCACCGGGCCCACGCTCACCGGCGGCGGGGACTGGGTCGACGCGCCATCGGTCACCGTGACCGCGTCCGGTTCGGCCGACGCCGAGTCGGGCGTGCTGAGGTACGAGTGGATCACCAGCACGGACAGCATCTCCTGGTCGGACATCACGCGCGCGAGCACCGTCACCGTCACGGACGAGGGCGAGACCGTCGTGGCGTTCCGGGCCGCCAACGGCTACGGCGACGCGGGCGATTGGGCCACCACCGTCGTCCGCATCGACCGCGGTACGCCCACCGTGCCGGTGCTCGCCGGCGGGTCGGCGGCGTGGCGCCCGGGCGACGTGACGGTGACCGGAACCTCCACCTCCATCTCCCCCGTGACGTACTGGCACCGGACGTCCACGGACGGCGGTGGCACCTGGTCGGCGCCGGTCGCGGGCGGCTCCGTCACGGTGGGCACCGAGGGTGAGACCCTCGTCCAGATGCGGGCGGTCAACGCGGTCGGCGCCGAGTCGGCGTGGTCGGCGTCCGCCCCCGTGCGGATCGACCGCACCGCTCCCACCGGCGTCGTGGCGACGGGCGGTTCCGCCGCGTGGCAGAACGTCGCGGGCGTGACGGTGGCCGCGTCCGGCGCCTCCGACGCGGGCGGCGCGGGCCTGTCCGGCTATCAGCGTCGCACCAGCACCGACGGCGGCACCACCTGGTCGGCTGCGAGCGCGGGCGCGTCCCTCACCGTCACGGCCGCGGGCACCACCCACGTGCAGTTCCGCGCCGTGGACGGGGCCGGCAACACGTCCGCGTGGCGCCCGTCCGTCGGCAGCGCTGCGGCCACCGTCCGCATCGACCGCGGCGCGCCGTCCGCCCCGACGGGCCTCTCGGGCCCGTCCGCGACGAAGGACGCCCCGGGGCTCGCGTGGACGGCCACCGCGGGGGTCGCGTCGTACGTCGTCACCCGCGACGGCACCGACGTCGGCACGGCGACCGGCACCACGTTCACCGACGCACCCAGGCCCGCCGACGGCACGTACGCGTACCGCGTCGTCGGCGTGAGCCCCACCGGCATCCGCGGCACGCCGTCCGCCGCCGTCACCGTGGTGGTGGACACCACCCCGCCCCCTGCCGTGCCGGCCGCGTCGCTCACGGGGGGGTCGCCGACGCCCACCAACGCGGCGTCGGTCACGGTGGCCACGTCCGCCGCGGCACCGTCCGGCGGCGGCATGATGCAGCACCGCTCCAGCAGCGACGGTGGCGCCACGTGGACAGCTGCGGCGCCGGGCACGTCGGCGTCGGTCACCGCGGAGGGCACCACCAGCGTGCAGTTCCGCGCCGTGGACGCCGCGGGCAACGCCTCCGCCTGGGGACCGGAGCCCGGCACCGACGCCGCGACCGTGGTCATCGACCGCACGGCCCCCGCCGCGCCGACGGGCGTGGCCTCGTCCCACCCGGTCACCGACGCCCCGCACGTGCGCTGGGACCCCGTCGCGGACGCCGCGTCGTACCGCCTCACCCGCGACGGCGTACAGATCGCGTCGGGGACGGCCGCGGCCTACACCGACGCGGCGCTGCCGGGCGGGGGCGACTACGTGTACCGCGTGGCCGCCGTCGACGCCGCGGGCAACGTGTCGCCCTGGTCGGCTGCGGTGACGGTGACGTACGACCCCGTCGACGTGACACCCCCCGACACCCGCATCACGCGGGGACCGGGCGCGTTCGTGACCACCCCGACCCCCTCCGTGGAGTTCGCCGCCACCGAGGCGGCCCGGTTCGAGTGCCGCCTCGACGACGGTCCGTGGACGGCGTGCACGTCGCCCGCGACGGCGCCGTCGCTGGCCGACGGCCCGCATACGTTCGACGTGCGCGCCATCGACGCCGCCGGCAACGTGGACGCCAGCCCGGTGCACCGCGCGTTCACCGTCGACACCGTGGCACCGGAGGCGCCGACGCTGACGGCCACGGCCGACGCCGCGGTGGCCACCGGCGGCGGCGGGCGGGTGTCGCTGACGACCACCGCCCCGGCCGACGCTGCCCGGGTGGAGGTGACGTCGGGGGCCCGCGTCGTGCACTCCGGCGCGGCCGGCACCGTCACCGACGCCGGGCTCGCCGACGGCGCCCGCTACGAGTACGCCGCCGTCGCCGTGGACGCGGCCGGTAACCGTTCGACCGTGGCCACCGCCGCGGCGGACACGCCCGACCGCACGGCCCCCGCCACGCCCGCCGCCCCGACCGGTGGCGGCAGCCCGATGGCCGTCGCGTGGTCCCCCGTGGCGGACGCGGCCGGCTACGTGGTGCTGAAGGACGGCGTCGCGCAGGGCGCGCCCTCCCCCGCCACGTCGTTCCTCGACCCCGCGCTCACCGACGCGCAGGCCCCGACGGTGCCCGCCGGCATCGTGGCCAGCACCACCGCCGACGGCGGGGTGGCGCTGACGTGGGCGGCCGCAACCGACGCCGGTGGCTCGGCCACGTACGCCGTGGCCGCCGAGGACGCGGCGGGCAACCGCAGCGCCCCGTCCCCCGGAGCGACGCTGTCGGCGACCACGGGCGTCGGGACGTACCGCGTGATGGCCGACGGGGCCCCGGTCGCCGACGTGGCCGGCACGTCCCACACCGTCGCCGGGCTGGCCCCGGGCGCATCCCACTCGCTGCAGGTGGTGGCGATCGACCGGGCCGGCAACGCGTCGGCGGCGTCCCCCGCCATCGTGATCACGATTCCCGCGTCCTCCGCGTCCCCCGGCGGGATGGCGCTGACCGCCGACCGCCTGTTCGTGCGGCCGGGTGCACAGGTGACGCTGACCGCGGGCGCCCCGTCGGGCCTGCCGGTCACGTGGACGGTGCCCGGGTCCGCCGCGGCTACCGGCACGCGCACGCGGGCCCGGTTCGCGAAGTCCGGGCGCTACGTGGTGACGGCCGTGGCGACGCTGCCGGACGGCCAGACGATCACCGCGCTGGCCCAGATCACCGTCGACGGCACGCCGCCGAGCGTGGTGGTGCGCCGCCGCGGCCGCATCGCGCTCGTCACCGCCACCGACCCGGGTTCCGGCATCGCCACGCTGGTGTGGCGCAACGGGCCGGGACGCGTCCGGGCCGTCACCCGCCGGGGCGTGCGCCTGGTGCCCGGCGTGAACCGCCTGGCCGTGACCGCCACCGACCGGTCGGGCAACGCCCGCACCGTGCGGGTGCGCATCGTGCTGCCCGCCCCCGGCGTGCGCCGGTAGCCCTCCGAGGCGGCCGTGCCGTCGCCGGTGACCAGGATGGGCCCGGTCCCGTTCGCGCACCCCTCCGGCGGTCCGTGAGACGAGGGAACGCCGACGCGCTGGGCGGGCCGGGGTGTGGCGGAGGCTCCAGTGTGCCCCCGGCGGACGTCTCGGCCTACCGCGGTGAGCCCGCGGGGCCCTCCGGGTCGGACGCGTCCGGCGCGAGATCGCGGGCGTCGGCGAGGCGGCGGGCGTCCACGTGCCCCACCCCGCCCGGGGTCAGCACCTTCACCCATGTGCGCCGGCCGCGGCGGCGGCGGCCCACCGACCACAGGGGACCCGCGTCGTGGCGCAGGAGGAACGCGACGTCACCCCGGCGGTCGCGGCGCGTGCGCACCACCAGCCGGTGCCGGGGGTCGACGTCGGCGACCAGGTACGGCAGCACGCGGCGGCGACGCCACCACACCAGCATCGCCCCCGTCAGCACCGACGCACCGGACAGGGACAGCGCGGCGGTGGGGACGTCGATGTCGCGCACCGCCACCAGCGCGGACAGCGGCGCCTTGACGCTGATCTCGACGGGGGCCGAGCGCGGCGACGGCGGCACGGCCACGCGCGGCGGGCTCAGCCGGCGCGCAAGGCCCGTACCCAGCCGCCGCGACGCGATCTGCTGGGGCGTCAGCGCCGGGCCGGGCGTCACGACGCCGGGTGCGGCGGGAGCCCCGGCGGGCTGCGGACGTGACGGCCGGTCCGCCGCGGGACGGGGGTCGTCGCCCGCACCGGGCTCCACCGACGCCGTACCGTCCGGGGCCGCGCGGGACGGCGCCGGGCCGCGGGCGGTGTCGGTCTGGGGGCCCGAGGGGGCGGGCGTGGCCGGCGCGGGCGGCGCGGCCGCCGGCGCCTCAGGACCGGAACCCGGCGCGTCCGGCGGCGCCGCGCCGGGGGACGGGTCCGCGCCCGCAGGCGGCGGGGCCGCCGAGACGGTCACCACGAACGTCACCGTCGTCGACAGCGCCGGGGATCCGTCGTCGGTCACGGTGACCGTGATGACGTTGCGGCCGATGTCGGTGGTCTTGGGGCTCCACAGCACGTTGCCCGTGGGGCCGATGCGTACGCCGGGGGGTCCCGCGACCCGCCGCGTCAGCGTGTTGGCCGGCAGGTCGCCGTCGGACGCGCGCACCGTGATCGCCAGGTCGTCTCCCACCCGGGCCGTGGTGTCGGGGATGGCCGCCACCACGGGCGCCGAGTTCACCTCGGTCACGGTCACCTGCACGGGGGTCTCGGCCGGCATCGCCGGCACGCCGTCGTCGGTGGCGATCACGGCGAACGTGTACGTGCCGGGCCCCTGGGCCTCGGTGGGCGTCCACGACATCTCACCCGTGACGGGGTCGACGGTCGCGCCGGCGGGGGCCCCGCGCAGCGAGAAGCGCACCGTGTCGCCGTTGGGGTCACGGGCCGTGGCCCGGTGCGAGGCGAGCGCCAGCTCCGGGACGGTGGCGGCGGCGACCGCGTCGATCACGGGGGCGTTGTTGCCGCCGGTCACGGTCCACGTGCCCGTGCGGGTCGCCGAGGCGCCCGCGTCGTCGCGCACCGTGATGGTGGTCTGGTACGGGCTCCCCTGGGCCGCCCCGCGCGCGATGGTGCCGCTGATGAGGCCGGTGGCGGGGTCGATCGACAGGCCGTCCGGCAGCCCGGTGGCCGACCACGTGAACGTGTTGTCGGGGATGTCCGGGTCGGTCGCCGACGGCGTCAGGCTCACCGTGTCGCCCTCGCCGTTGGTCTGCGCCGTCAGCGCGGTCAGCACAGGCGGGCGGTTCACCTCGTCCACGGTGATCGTCACGGTCTGATGCGCGCTGGCCGCGGGCACCGCGTCGTCGGTGGCGACCACCACGAACGTGTACGTGCCCGGTCCCTGCGCCTCGGTGGGCGTCCACTGGGCCGTGCCGGCGGCCGGGTCGCCGGTGAAGCCGGCGGGCGCACCGACCACGCTGTACGTGATGGTCCGCGCGGGGGTCGGGCTGGTGGCGTGGGCGGTGAACGCGAGCGTCCGCTCCTCGTCCACCCGCATGTCGGGGATGGCGTCCAGCACCGGGGGGTTCGACGCCGGCGTCAGCGTGATGGCGAGGGTGTCGGCATCGCTCTTGGCACCGCCCGCGCCCGCGGCCCCCTGGTCGTTGGTGTCGACGGCGATCGACGCGGAGCCCGAGAAGCCGCTCTGGGCCAGGAACGTCATGCCGTCGAGCGCGGCGCGCACGTCGGCCTGCGCACCCGTGAACTCCAGCGCGGCGTCCAGCGACCCGTCGCCCGTCGCGAACGACAGGCCCGTCGTGCGCGCCAGGGTCAGCGTGCCGTGCGTCGCGGTGAGCCGCACGCGCAGCGGCGACGTCCCCGCGTCGACGTCGTCCACGCCCATCAGCGTGCCGCGCGCCGCCGACAGCGTCACCGCCGACCCGCTCGACGCCGTGATCGGCGCGGGCATGCGGTTCACGGGGGCGTCGTTGACGGCGGTGAGCGTGATCCCCACCGTGTCGGTCGCGGTCTTGGCCCCGCCCGTGCCGGTGTTGCCCTCGTCGTCGGTGGTGATGGTGACGCTCGCGGCGCCCGCGACGTCGGCGGTGGGCGTGAACTGCAGTCCGTCGAGCGCCGCGTTGACCGACGCCAGCGTGCCGCGGAACGTCATCGACACGTCCAGCGACCCGTCGCCCGTGGTGAACACGAGGCCCGCGGTGCCGCCGAGCGTCAGCGTGCCGTTGGCGGCCGTCAGCGTCACCTTCACCGGAGACGATCCGGCGTCGCTGTCGGCCACGGCGATGCGGGTGCCCCCGGCCGCCGAGAACGTCACGTTGGTGTCCTCGGCCACGGTGCGGTCGGCCGGCACCGTGTGCACCGGCGCGCTGTTCACCGACGTCACCTCGATGTCGAACGTGTCGTTGTCGCTCAGCGCGCCGCCGGCGCCCGTGTTGCCCTGATCGTCGACGGTCATCGTGGCCGTCACCGTGCCGCCGTACCCGGCCGGCGGCGTGTAGACGGCACCGTTCAGCGCGGCGTTCACCGCGGTCTGCGCGCCGGTGAACGTCATGGTCGCGTCGGCCGTGCCGTCGCCCGCCGTGAACGTCAGGCCCGTGATGTCGGCCAGCGTCAGCGTGCCCGCGGTGACCGTCAGCGTCGCCTCGAGGGTGCCCGCCCCCACGTCGGGGTCGCGGGTCGACAGCGCGGTCGCCGTACCGGACGCGAACGTGAGGGTGTCGTCGTCGGTGATCGCCTGGTCGGCCGGCACGGTGTTCACGGGCGGGTCGTTGCCGGCGGCGACGGTGCGCGCCGCCGAGAACTCGGACGTGGTGTCGGTGGCGGCGATGCGCGTGGCCGTGGCCGTCACCACCGTCCCGGGCGAGACGGTGAGCGGCACCGTGAAGTCGACGCTGCCGCCCCCGGGATGGGTGACGCTCGCGGTCGCCACGAGGGTCTCGCCCTCCCCGCTGCCCGACGGGTCGGCCCCGCGCGGGTTGCGGAAGAACTCCAGCCGGTACGTCCCGGCGGGCACGTCCAGCGCCGCGACGGCGTCGACGGTGCCGCCGTGCTCCAGCAGGGGCTGCAGCACCGGCCGGTTCAGCAGGCCGTTGCCTCCCGAGTCGGCGTCCAGCGCGTCGTTGGCGGTGACGCCGTCGAACGGCCCGCCAGGGCCCGTCGTCGCCGCGTTCAGGTCGATGCCGAGGCCACCGTTGAGGTACATGTGGTTGCCCAGCACGCCGACGCCGCTCGCCGCGCCGTCGACGGCGACGCCCGGCCCCCCGTTGTGCGCCACGACGTTGGCGTCGCTGGTCTTGTTGCTGCCGATGGCGGCGCCGTTGGCCCCGACCCACACCCCGGGCCCGGTGTTGGGGAGGGCCGCGGTGCCCGCCGCGTCCGCCCCGATGGTGTTGCCCGCCACCGTCGCGCCGGACGCGCCCGCGCGCAGGGCCACGCCCGCGCCCGTGTTGCCCGAGATGACGTTGCCTTCGCCCGCGTTGGGTCCGCCGATGCCGGCCCCGGCGGCCGCCACGTCGACGCCGCCGCCGGCGTTGGGCACGGCCGCGGTACCGCCCGGGTTGGTGCCGATGCGGTTGCCCACGATGTCCACCCTGGTGCCGCCCGCCGCCACCAGCACGCCGGCGCCGCCGTTGCCGCTGATCACGTTGCCGTACGCGGCCGGGGTGTCGCCGATGACGACCGCGTCCGCCGCGACGCGCACGCCCGCGGCGGCGTTGGGGTTGGCCGCACCGCTCGCCCCCAGGCCGATCCAGTTGGCCTCCAGCGTCGTGGACGGGGCCCCCGCGCGCACGCCGGCGACGTCGGCGAAGCCCCCGACGGCGAGGCCGGCGACGGTGGTCCCGGTGCCACTGGCCACGTCGATGCCCGGGGCACCGGCGGCGGAGGCGCCGTCGAGGACGATGCGGGGCACCGCCGAGCCGGCGGGCTGGGTGCGCCCGTCCAGCGTGACGGGGTCCGTGATGGCCGGCAGCGGAGCCACGGGGCGGATGACGAAGCGGCCGGAGGCGACGTCGCGACCGGCGTCGGCGTCGGGGATGCGGAACGCCGACGTCTGCACGCCCACCAGGGCGTTGGCGTTGAGGAGGAACTGCCGCAGCGAGCCCTGCCCCGTGCGGCCCGTGTCGTAGCGCTCCACCTCGCCGCTGTAGTCGGTGCCGTTGTAGAGGTGCGACACGTACAGGTAGCGCCCGTCGAACGCCGCGCCGCGGGCCCCGTCCGGGTCGGTGCCCACCCCGGCCGCGCCCAGGTTCATCACGGTCCACGAACCGGCGGCGCCGAACGTCGCGGTGGTGTCGTAGCGCGCCACCCGGGACGCGGCCCCGGTGGACGAGCTGTCCTGGCCCAGGTACACGTAGCGCCCGTCGAACGTGGCGGTGCGGAAGCCGACGGCGTTCGCGTCGACGGCCGTGAGGTCGAACGTCGACCACGACGCGGCGTCGGCGAACCCGCCGGCGGCCTGGGCGTCGAACCGCAGCACCAGCCCGGAGGCCCCGGTGGTGCTGTCGTACGGGGCGAAGTACACGTAGCGGCCGTCGCCGGCCAGCGCGGTGTACCCCTGCGGCCCCGTGCCGAGGCCGTGCGCCGCCGGCTCGAACGCCGTCCACGAGAACGCCGCGCCGAACGCCTGGCGCGTGTCGTACGCCATCACCTCTCCGGCGCCGCCCGACCTGCCGTTGGCCGCAAAGATCATGTACGGCCCCGCCTTGATCACGTCGCTGAAGCCGCGGGCGTCGCTGCCCACCCCGTTCGCCGACGGGTCGTACGTGCCCCAGCTGGCCGCGTTGTCGAACGCGCCGCGGGTGTCGAGCCGCAGCACCTCGCCGGACGCGCCGGTGCCGTTGTCCAGAGGCGAGAAGTAGACGTACTGCCCGTCGAACGCCATGCCCGAGAAGCCGTCGGCGTCGGCGCCGACGCCGTTCGCGCCGGGATCGAACGCCAGCCACGACGACGCCGCTCCGAACGGCAGCGTCGTGTCGTAGCGCAGCACCTCGCCGTGGGCCGCGGTGCCGTTGTACAGGGGCGCGAAGTAGACGTAGCGACCGTCGAACAGCGCGGCCTGATACCCGTCCGGGTCGGAGCCCACGCCGTGGTCGCCCGGGTCGAACGTGCTCCACGACGCGACGTCGCCGAACGCGGCGCGGGTGTCGTAGCGGCGCACCTCCCCGTGCATGCCGGACGTGCGCCGCGACGGCGCGAAGTAGACGTAGCGGCCGTCGGTGGCGGCGCCCGCGTAGCCCACCGGGTCGACGCCGAGCCCCAGCGCGTTGGGGTCGATCGACGCCCAGGAGGCCGGGTCGGTGAACTTGGGCGGCGTCGTGGCGTCGCGCGTGTGGGTGACGGAGGCGAACGAGAACGCCTGGACGATGCCGCCGGCGTTGCCGCCCGACACCACCACCTTCTGCACGTGCTCGGACGCGGGCAGCAGGGGGAAGCCGTCGGCCACGTCCGCCCGCATGCCTCCGGGCAGCGGGCCGGCCGCCGCCGTCGGCGTCGCGGACGTGTCGCCCGCGGCCACGCGCATCGCGCCGGCCGACGCGTACGTCTGGTCGGCCCACGCGTCCCCGCGCGCGAAGCCGCCGCGGAAGCCCTGGGACGGCAGCACCGAGCGGGAGTCGGTGGCCACCCAGTACGTGCCGTCGCCGTTCACGGTCACCGACCACGCGCCGCCGGCGTCGGTGCGCGTGGACGCCTCCACCGGGTCGCCGGCGTCCGGCACCCCGTCGCCCTGGTCGCGGAAGACCCACACCGCGGCGCCGGACGCCGCCACCGCGTCGGTCAGGACGCCGTCCCCGTTGACGTCCTCGCGCACCGTGCCCGACACGGTGCGGGCCGCCATCGGCGTGACGACCGCGGAGGGCTGGCTGGTGGCGCCCAGCGGGCGGGAGGCGCCGCTCGGTGCCGCGGTGAGCGTGGCGACCACGGGCGCGTCGCCGGGCGCGTCCAGGCGATATGCGCGCTCCAGGGCGGCGCCGGTGCTGGTGAGGGGGAAGGTCGCGACCGGTGCGGTGGTGGCGGTGGGCGTCCCGGCGCCCGCCACGGACGAGAACTCCACCACGTACTCGCCCGCGGGCACCTGGGCCGCAAGCGTGGCGGCGACCCCGGCGCGGGTGGGCCGGGCCGACGTGATGGCGGGGGTCGCGGGTGCCCCGGCCCCGGTGGCGTCCCCGCGCGGGCCCGCGTCCATCAGGGTGCCGCCGCCCACGATCGCGTTGCCGATCACCGTGTTCTCGGCCGCCGTCGTGCCGGTGACGCGCACCGCCGTGCCCGACGCGCCGGTGGCCACGAGGTTGCCGTCCACGGGGGTGACGCCGCCGATGGTGGCGCCGGTCGCCCCGTCGATGGCGACGCTGGCCCGCAGCCCGTCCGTCGGCGCCTGGCCGCCCACCGGCACGCCCAGCACCGAGCACGTCACGGCGGTGCCGGTGGCCGGGGCGGCGATGCTCACGGGGGTGGCGACGCGGTCGACGGCCAGCGCGTGCAGGCGCACGTCGGCCGCGCTCACGCGCAGGCCCACCGGGCCCGCAGCGCGGCCGTCGATCACGATGCTGGGCGCCGGCCCGCCCGCGGCGAGGCCGCAGCGCGCACCGTCCTGCACGCTGCCGTCGAGGCTCATCGGCGACGCGATGGACGGCAGGGGGCTGCGGGGACGGATGGTCCACGTGGCGGAGGGATCACCGCGGAAGCCGGGGTCCGACCGCGGGATCGCGAACACCACGGCGCCCACGCGCAGGTCGGCGTTGGCCTCCTCGATGGCCGCGCGCAGCGTGCACTCGCGGGCGCCGCCGGGGGTGACGCCTCCGGTGGCGCACACGCCGTCGCCGGGGTCGGCGTCCGCCCCGTCGCCGGTGCTGTTAACCGTGACGGCCAGCGCGATGCGGCTGACAGTCGACGGCACCGTGACGGGCTGCGGCGCCGCGACCGGCTCCGGCGCCGGGTCGGCGACCGCGGGGTCGGCGGGCGTGACGGGCGGGTCGGACGGGCCGGTCGTGGTGGTCGTTGGCGGTGGGACGCCGGGGTCCGGCTCCGTCGGGGACGAGGAGGGCGCGGGCGCCGGCGTGGTGGACGCGGGGGCGGGGGTCGTGGCCGCCGGACCGGGCGCCGGGGTGGTGGAGGCGGGACCCGGGGTCGTGACGGCCGGGGTAGGCGCCGTGGCGGTGGGTTCCGGGCCGGGGTCGAGCGGGGTGGCCGCGGGGTCCGGCTCCACCGCGGGGCCGGGCGTGTGGATGCCGATGTCCCGCATCACCACGTCGCCCGCCATGGGGAACGCCACCGTCCCGACGCCCCGCAGCATCACCGGCGCGTCGGCCTGGAGCCCCGGCGCGCCCATCATCCAGCTGCCGTCCAGCGTCACGTCCGGGGCGAACGCGCGGCCCGCGGCTCCGCCGGTGCCGTCGATGATCAGGCGCTCCGTCACGGCCGGGTACGGCGTGCCCGGGGTCAGCCGCACGCCGTCGACGCCGGCCGGGTCGACGGTGCCCCACAGGCCCGGGTCGACGGTCACCGTGTCGTCGCCGGGGCGGTCGTTCGCGTCGGCGATCGCGGCCCGCAGCGTGCACTCGGGCGTGCCATCCACGGCCACGAGGCCGGTGTCGCAGACGCCGTCCGCCGGGTCGGCGTCCGGCAGGTCACCGGGGCTGTTGACCGTGATCGGTGCCGGGGCCGCCGAGGCTGTCGGCGTGGAGGTCTGTCCGGACGCGCCGGGGGCCCAGGCGACCGCGAGCGCCAGCAACGCCGGCGCCCACCGCGCCCACGCCGTGCGGCGGCGGGGCGTCACGCGGCGCGGGCCCGCGCGGGCGCCGCGGGACGGCCGGGGATGCGCACGACGGTGGCGGCGCGGGGCGCGGGGCCGATCTCCATCGTCACGCCCAGGGCCTCCCCCACCAGCAGCGCGGCCGTGATGCGGGCGCCCACGGCGGCGTCGTCCCACTGCCCGGCGTGCACCACCCGGCGCAGCGCATCGTCGGCGGGCGTGCCGTCGTGCGACACCCACAGCTCCGGGCCCTGCGCACCGTGCACCATGGCGATCTCGGCCGTGCACGCCCCGCGGTCGCACGCATCGTCCAGCAGCGATGCCAGCAGCTCGCGCAGCGCCCGGGGATCGGTGAGCGCGTCCAGGTCGGCGCGGTCGACGCGCACCGCGAGCCCGCCCTGCGTGTACGCCGACGCGGCCTGGTCGACGACGGGCTCCAGCGGCACGGTCGCGAAGCGCTGGCCGATGTCGTCGTCCAGCACGGCCAGCAGCCGGCCCAGCGCGTCGAGGCGCCGCACCGCGTCGTCCGGGTGGGCGTCGGGGCGCACGATCGCGGCCCGCACGTCGGCCAGGGCGGCCCTGGTCACCAGGCCGCGCCGCGAGCGGTCGGCGGTGAGGCGCGTGGACGTGATGGCGCGGTGCAGGTCGGTCTTGGAGTGCCGCGTCAGCGCCATGTAGATGCCGACGACGCACAGGGGCAACAGGAACGCCACCACGAACGTCGCGAGCGCCCCCAGGCTCGACGTGCGCTCGTCCATGGAGGCGAGCCGCTCGATCACGACGGTGCGGCGGTCGGTCATCTCCTTGCGGGCCGCGTCGAACGACGATGCCAGGCGCTCCATGCGGGCCGCCGACGGCTTCCCGTCCTGGAGCGTGTCGAACGCCGCGCCCGCGGCGGTGCGGAACCGGCGCTCGGTGGCCGTGGGGTCCTGGGTCACGCTCCAGGTCGCATCGAGGGCTGCCAGCGCACCGCGCGCGTCCACCAGCGAGGCCTTGATGGCGGTGGTCGAATCGGTCGCGTACGTCCGGTCGACGTTCATCAGCACGTGGGCCATCAGCAACTGCGACCGCGCCAGCGTCGCCGCGCGCAGGCCCTCGTCCACGGCGTGGAGCTCGTTGGCCTGTGCGGCGACGTCGCGCGACCGCTGTCCCAGCGAGAACACGCTCGCCGCCACGAGCGCGATCAGCAGGCCGCATGCGGCGGCCAGCACGAGGGCCCGCCGCCGTTGCGCGTGCTGTGGCCGGGCGGAGCGCGCGTGCGTCCAGCCGCGCAGCCCCTCGCGAGGGATCCAGCGCTCCATCACGGCACGTCACCCCCGCCCACCACGGCCTCGGCGGCGTGCGCCTCGCGCAGGTCGGACGCCAGCGAGAAGCCGCTGCGCGACAGCCGCTTGGCGCGGTACATGGCGTCGTCGGCCAGCCGCATGATCTGCTCGGGCGACGTGCTGCCCGTGCCCCAGGCGATGCCGACGCTGGTGCCGATGGGCACCTCGATGTCCTCCAGCGGCACGGGCCGGCTCAGGGTGAGGCACGCGCGCTTGGCCACGGCGACGGCGTCTCCCAGCTCGGCTGGCCGGGTCAGCAGCACCACGAACTCGTCGCCCCCGAGGCGTGCCACGACGTCGCCGGCCCGCACGATCTCGCGCAGGCGCGTCGCGACGCGTCGCAGCACCTCGTCGCCGGCGTCGTGGCCGTGGGTGTCGTTGATCTGCTTGAAGCCGTTGAGGTCCAGGTACAACAGGCCGAACGGGGGGCCGCCACGCGCCGCGCGGGTCGACACGTCGGCCAGGCGCGCCAGCAGCTGCGCGCGGTTGGCCAGGCCGGTCATGGCGTCGTGCGTCGCGTCGTACTCCAGCCGCCGCGACCAGCGGGTGAGCTCGGCGAAGCGGCGGGCGGTGCCCCACGCCGCGCCGGCCTGCGCGATCAGCAGCGACAGCGCCTCCACCCGGCTGGCGTCACGCGGCAGCTCGTCGGCGCTCCACGCACGCACGGCCAGCGGGTCCCCGTCGATGGTCCACGCCGGCACCACCACGCCGCCCGCGTAGCCCGTGAGGTGAAGCCACTGGTCCTCGGCGGCGTCGCCGCGGGTGCCCAGCACCACCGGCAGCGCCCGTGCGATCGCCTCGTCCAGGCCCATCGCGGGGTCCGGCTCGGGCGACGTCCCCTGACCGATGCCGTGCACGGGCATCCACACCCCGCCGGCCACGCGGCGGCACACGTCGACACGCACGAAACCCAGCGTGGTCGCCGCGCTGACGGTGGCGGCCATGACGCCGTCCGGCTCGGGCACGGCCGACAGCCGCGTCGCATGCCCGGCGACGGACTGCAGCTCGGCCGCGTGGCCGCGGGCGGCCATCAGCGTGTCGTGGGCCCGCTCCAGGTCGTCGCGCATGCGGGCCGCCACGTAGCCCGCGGGAAGCGCGAACGCCGCCACGGCGGCCAGCTGCTGCAGCCCCAGCCGCAGCATCTCGTCGTCGCCGCCGCCCATGCGCATGCGCAGGGAGATATACGCCAGGCTCACCACCAGCCATGCGACGGCCGCCGCGACGGGGCTCAGCGCCGCGGCGTCCAGCACGGGCATCAGCAGCGCCACCCACGCCAGCGGCGTGGCCGTCGGGTCCAGCAGCACGGCGCCGATCAGCGCCAGCGCGCCGTCCACCAGCGCCTGGCCCACCCGCACCGCCGCCGGCTCGGCGCGGCGCGGGGGCCGCACCACGCGGAAGGCGTTCCACGCGACGTTGAGGGCCGCCATCACCAGCACCACCACCACCGCGCCCCGGGTCGCGACCACGTCGCCGCCCGCCGGGTTCATGGAGATCAGGGTCGCGAAGACCAGCGACAAGATCACCCGCACCAGGCGCAGGCCTCGTGCGAGCGTCTCGTCGCCTACGTGGAAGCTCTCGCGATGTAGGCGGCGGTGCGGCAATGATCCTCGGGCGGCGCGCGTCCGGCGTGCCGGTCGCGCTCCAGGGCTGGGTACGGTTTCCCTACGCCCGTATCGGCATCCCGAAGGCCGATTTGACTAATTCACGCGATTTCGGGGCCGCCCGTCGCGGGGTGGGCGCGAAGGACGTCCCGGCGGGCGCCACCCCCGGGGGCGCGTGCGCCGTGACGGCGCGTCCACGCACCGGGCTCACGGGCACGATGGGCGCCCGTTTCCCCTGCATCGAGCGGGTTCCCGTCGCGATCTCCGATGCCACGCGAGCCACGCCGACGGGTCGCCGAGCGGCGGCGAGTGGTGTCGCACAGACAGGTCGTGCCCCGCCGCACCGCCGGCCCCCAGAACGGCCACGGGCGGGACGCATGACGCGCCCCGCCCGTGGACCTCACACACCTGCCGCCGCGTCCGAGGACGCGGGTCCCGCCGGGAACCCCGCAGAAACCGGGGTTCTCCGCCTGCTACATCATGCCGCCCATGCCCATGCCGCCCATGTTCGGGCTCATCATCGGGCCGCCGCCCATGGGGCCCTCGGCCTCGGGCTTGTCGACGACGAGCGCCTCGGTGGTGATGATGTTCTTGCCGATCGACGCGGCGTTCTGCAGCGCCGAGCGCGTCACCATGGCCGGGTCGATGATGCCTTCCTTGACCAGGTCGACGTACTCACCCGAGTCGACGTTGAGGCCCTGGCCGGCGGCCAGGTCCTTCACCTTGCCGACCACGATGGAGCCCTCAAGGCCGGCGTTGTCGGCCAGCTGGCGCAGCGGCTCCTCGAGCGCGCGGCGGATGATCGCGGCACCGGTGGCCTCGTCGCCGTCCAGCTTCAGGCCGTCCAGCGAGGCGATCGCGTTGACGAGCGCCACACCGCCACCGGCGATGATGCCCTCCTCCAGCGCGGCGCGGGTCGCCTGAAGGGCGTCCTCCACGCGGTGCTTCTTCTCCTTCATCTCGGTCTCGGTGGCGGCGCCGACCTTCACGACGGCCACGCCACCGGCCAGCTTCGCCAGGCGCTCCTGCAGCTTCTCGCGGTCGAAGTCGGAGTCGGTGTTCTCGATCTCCGAGCGGATCTGCTTGATGCGGCCCTGGATCGCGGCGCCGTCACCGGCACCGTCGATGATCGTGGTGGTGTCCTTCGCCACGACGACCTTGCGGGCGCGGCCGAGCTGCTCCACCTGCGTGTTGACCAGCTTGAGGCCCATCTCCTCGGCGATGACCTCGCCGTCGGTCAGGATGGCGATGTCCTCCAGCATGCGCTTGCGGCGGTCGCCGAAGCCCGGGGCCTTCACGGCGATGCCCGTGAACGTGCCGCGCAGCTTGTTGACGATGAGCGTGGCCAGAGCCTCGCCCTCGACGTCCTCGGCGATGATCAGCAGGGACTTGCCCGACTGGATCACGCGCTCGAGCACCGGCACCAGGTCCTGCACCGAGCTGATCTTGGCGTTCGCGATGAGGATGTACGGGTCCTCGAGCACGGCCTCCATGCGGTCCTGGTCCGTGATCATGTACGGGCTCATGTAGCCGCGGTCGAACTGCATGCCCTCGGTGAAGTCCAGCTCCATACCGAAGGTCTGGCCCTCCTCGACGTTCACCACGCCGTCCTTGCCGACCTTCTCGATGGCGTCGGCGATGACGTCGCCGATCTGACGGTCGCGGGCCGAGATGGTGGCGACGCGGGCGATGTCCTCCTTGCCCGACACCTCCTTCGCCATGCCCTTGATCTGCTCGACGACGGTGTCGACAGCAGCCTCGATGCCGCGCTTCAGGCCCATCGGGTTCGCACCGGCGGCCACGTTGCGCAGGCCCTCGCGCACGATCGCCTGCGCCAGCAGGGTGGCCGTGGTGGTGCCGTCACCGGCGACGTCGTTCGTGGCCGTGGCCACCTCGCGTACCAGCTGGGCGCCCTGGTTCTCGAAGGGGTCGGCCAGGTCGATCTCACGGGCGATGGTCACACCGTCGTTGGTGATGGTGGGAGCACCGAACTTCTTGTCGAGCACGACGTACCGGCCCTTGGGGCCCAGCGTCACCTTGACGGCGTCCGCCAGCACGTTGACACCGCGCTCGAGCGCCTTGCGGGCGTCCTCGTTGAACAGAATTTCTTTCGCCATGTGGGCTCAAGTCCTCTCGTGGAAGTGTGTGCGTCCTTCGCGGTTCCCCTGAAGGGAGGCCGTCAGGCCTCGACCTTGGCGAGGATGTCGTGCTCGGACAGGATCAGCAGGTCCTCACCGTCGACCTTGATCTCGGTGCCGCCGTACTTGGAGTAGATGACCTCGTCACCCTCCGCGACGTCCAGCGCCACGCGCGCGCCGTCGACGAAGCGTCCGTCACCTGCCGCCAGCACCTTGCCGCGCTGCGGCTTCTCCTTGGCGGTGTCGGGCAGCACCAGGCCGCTCGCCGTGACCTCTTCCTGCTCCACGGCCTTCACGATCACGCGGTCGCCCAGCGGCTTAAGCTTCATGCATCCTCCCGGATGTCCCGGTTCATCGGTTTCGCGGCGGCCTCGGCGGCCGCCGTTTGGCACTCACGCTCATCGAGTGCCAAGGCACACTAGCGAAGCGACGATTCCATCGCCAGTGGCACGGTCACTTTTTGGCAGTCGTCTTAGCCGAGCGCCAACACAGCGGCCGCAAGCAGCCCCTGAGGCGCGCCGACGGGGGCTAGAGAAGCGCGGGGAGCGCGATCGACAGCGCGGCCAGCGCCAGCGCGCCCAGTGCGCCCAGCGGCACCCCGCCGTGGCCGCGATGGCGCCACAGGGCCACGGCGACGGCGGCCGACGCCACGCCGGCCAGGGCCACCAGCACCACCTGTGCCACCGGGAAGAGGTCGCGGCTGAACGCGACGCCCGCCAGCACGCACGTCAGCAGGCCGGCGAACCACACCGCGTCGAAGCCCGACGCGTCCACGTCGCCCACGCCGCGGGCGCGCACCACCCGCACCGCCTCCTCGCCCACCCACACCGCGAACACGATGTCCCACACCATCAGCAGCAGCGTCGACCGCGGACGCGGGCCGCTGATCGCCAGGTAATCGCGGGCCATCAGCAGGCCCACCACCAGCGCGACCGCGGCGGCGGCCAGCAGCACCACGGCGGCGGCGCGCCACGCGGCGTGGGCGCCCGGGGCGGGTTCGTCCCCCGGCGACGGGCGTGCGTAGACGCGGGTGCCCGACGCGGCCATGCGCCGCACCACCAGCAGGCCGGCCACGAACACCACCGCGCCCGCTGCGGCGCCCACCAGCGCCGGGGTGGCGGCCTGCGACGGGTAGTCGCCGCCCAGCCGCAGTGCGTTGTAGACGATCAGCCATCCGCCCAGCACGCAGCCGACGGCCCACCACGCCAGCCGGGACACACCCGACCGGGCCTCGCTCATGCGGCGTCCGCGGCGAAGCCCAGCAGGCGCGCCATGCCACGGGCGGCGCGGCCGCGATGGGAGATGCGGTTCTTCTCGTCGGCGCTCATCTGGGCCATGCTGCGCTCGTCGTCGAGGGGCACGAAGACCGGATCGTAGCCGAAGCCCCGTTCCCCCATCACCGCGGGGGCGATGTGGCCGGCCAGCGTCCCCTGGCTGACGCGCATCGAGCCGTCCGCCGCCAGGGCCACCAGCACGCACAGGAACGCGGCCCGGCGGTCGTCGCTGCCCTCCAGCTCGCGCAGGAGCAGGGCGTTGTTGTCGGCGAACGTGGCGTCCTCGCCGGCATAGCGGGCCGAGTAGACGCCGGGACGGCCGTCGAGGGCCCGCACCGCCAGGCCCGAGTCGTCGGCCACCACCAGCGTGTCGTCGCCCACCAGCGGCCGCAGCGCGGTGGCCTTGATCAGCGCGTTCTGCACCAGCGTGGTGCCCGTCTCGTCCGGGTCGAAGCCGTCAGGGGCCACGTCGATGTCCACCCGTCCGCCCCACATGCGGGTGAACTCCTCGGCCTTGTGGGGGTTCCCGGTGGCGAGCGCGATCTTCACGACGCGCCGAGCGCCTCGCGCTGCGTCTCGATCATCTGCGCGATGCCGGCGGTGGCGAGGTCGAGCAGCGCGTCCATCTGGGTGCGCGGGAACACGGCCCCCTCGGCGCTGGCCTGCACCTCCACGATGCCCCCGGACGCGGTCATCACCACGTTCGCGTCGGCGTCGGCGCGCGAGTCCTCCGCGTACGCCAGGTCGAGGCGCGGCTCGCCGTCGACGATGCCCACGCTGATGGCCGCCACGGCCTCGCGCACGGGCGAGCGCTCCAGCTTGCCCTGGGCGATGAGGCCCGCGACGGCGAGCTCGAGCGCGACGTACGCGCCGCAGATGGACGCGCAGCGCGTGCCGCCGTCGGCGGTCAGCACGTCGCAGTCGATCCACACGGTGCGCTCACCCAGGGCGTCCAGGTCGACCACGGCCCGCAGCGCGCGGCCGATGAGGCGCTGGATCTCCGACGAGCGCCCGTCCAGCTTGCCGCGGCTGATGTCGCGTGCCTTCCGCGAGCCCGTGGAGGCGGGCAGCATGCCGTACTCGGCCGTCAGCCAGCCCTTGCCGGTGCCGCGGCGCCAGCCCGGGACGCCCTCCTCGACGGACGCGGTGCAGATGACGCGGGTCTCGCCCACGGCGACCAGCGCGCTGCCGGCCGCGGTGGGTACGAAGCCGGTGGTGAGTGTGACGGGGCGCAGCTGGGAGGGCGTGCGGCCGTCGGGGCGCGGGGTGCTCATCGGGAACGCACGATACCGGTGCACGCGGTCGCCCGGCCGCGGCGCGCGGGACGGGTCCGGGTGCCTAAGATGACGGCGATGGCGACGGTCTCCCCCCACAACCCCTCCGATGCCTTCGCGGCGCGCCCGGTGGACGACGACGCCGCGCGCGTCGCACGCGTCAAGCACGGCGACCTGCGGGCGTTCGAGGAGCTGGTGGTGCGCTACCGCGGCACCGCCGTGCGCATCGCCGCGGGCATCGTGGGCCGCGACGACGCCGAGGACGTGGCCCAGGACGCGTTCCTGCGGGCCCTGCACCGCATCGACTCGTTCCGGGCCGACGCGCCGTTCCGCGTGTGGCTCATGCGCATCGTCACCAACACGGCCCTCAACGCGAAGGCGCGGCGCCGGCCCATCCCGGTGGAGAACCCCGAGGAGCCCGAGCCGTCGCCGGAGGGCGAGGCGCTGTCCCCGGCGTCGCTGCTGGAGCGCTCCGAGGCGCGCGAGCGGCTGGCGTCCAAGATCACGCTGCTGCGCCCCGAGCACCGCGCCGTGTTGGTGCTGCGCGACCTGGAGGGCCTGTCGTACGGCGACATCGCCGAGGTGGTCGACGTGCCCATCGGCACCGTGAAGGGGCGCCTGCACCGCGCCCGGGCCGAGCTGGTCGACCTGCTGCGGCACAACACGTACGACTGGGAGCTGCCGGCCGATGGCGCCTGACGACCCGGACGCGCCCGGCCCCGCGGACCCGCCCGCCTCCGCCCTCGAGCGCCGCATCGGCGAGCTGCTGGCGCTGGTGCGTGACGATCCGCTCGACGCCGACCCCCGCCGCACCGACGAGACCATGCGCACCGCCCGCTGGCAGGTGGGCACGCGCCGGTTCCTGCACGGGGGCCACGGGTTCCTGGCGGCCTTCGGCGACGCCGTCGCCACGCTCCTGCGCCTGCGGCGCCACGACACCCGAGGGGGGAACGACTGATGGAGATCCTGCACTCGGCCGGCACGTCCCTGGGGGCGTTCCTGCCGCGGCTCGGTGCCGCGCTCGCCATCCTCATCGCCGGTCTCATCGCGGCCCGCATCCTCAGCAAGATCGTGGTGCGCGTGCTGGAGGGCGCCGGGGTCGACAAGCTCGCCGACCGCTGGGGCGCGGGCGAGTCGCTCAGCCGCGTCGGCCTGGGATCGAGCGTCTCGGCGCTGATCGCCGGCATCACCCGCATCGTCGTGCTGTTCCTGGTGATCGTCATCGCGGTGTCGGTGCTGGGCCTGCCGGCGCTGAACGACGCCATCACCCAGGCCATCCTGTTCTTGCCCCGCCTGCTGGTCGCCATCGTGATCCTGGCGGCGGGCACGCTTGCCAGCGGAGCCGTGCGCGACCGCATCGACGCGGTGTGCGAGCAGATGAACGTGGCGGGACCGATGGGCGTGATGGCGCAGGTGCTGATCCTGCTCGTCACGGTGATCGTGGCGGCGTCCATGGTGGGCATCCCCACCCTGTTCCTCATCCTGGTGGCCACCACCGTCGTCGCGGGCGTGGCGCTCACGGCGGCGCTGGCGTTCGGGCTCGGCAGCCGCGGCGTGGTCGACCACTTCACGGCCGGCCGCTACGTCAGCGAGCAGGTGCGGGTGGGCGACCACCTGCGGGTGGGCGACTCCGAGGGCGTGGTGCGGCAGCTCACCAGCGCCGCCGTGGTGCTCGACCCGGGCGACGGGCGACTTCTGCGCGTGCCCAACCGCGACATCCTCGACCAGATCGTGGAGATCCGGCCCGCCGGGGAGCCCGCCGCGTAGCCGCATCGTGCGAGAGGCGGTGAGGTGCGACGCCCCGGTCCCTTGCCCCGTCCGGTTCGCCGTTCCTCGCCGCCCTCGCGCGCCCGGGACGTCGCCCGGGCGGGGAGGGGTCACGCCCTCCCGGGGATGTAGACAGCGCCCGCGCCCGGATGGTTACGCGCCGCCGCACAACTCATGGGCTACCGTCCGGGGAACACCGCTTTCGCCACCGACGAGAGGAGCCCCGCGTGCCCGGCACGCCCGCCGACGTGGCCCAGGTCCTCCGCGACGCCACGCACGCCATCGCCCTCACCGGGGCCGGGATGTCGACCGAGAGCGGCATCCCCGACTTCCGCTCCGCCGGGGGCGTGTGGGAGAAGTACGACCCCATGGAGGTGGGGTCGCTGGCGACGTTCATGTCCGACCCCCAGCGGTTCTGGGACTTCCACCGCCCGCGCGTCGGCATGCTGAGCGACGCGAAGCCCAACCCCGCCCACCTGGCGCTGGCCGAGCTCGAGCGCCGCGGGGTGCTGAAGGCGGTGATCACCCAGAACATCGACGGCCTGCACCGGGCCGGCGGCTCGCAGGAGGTCATCGAGGTGCACGGCGCGATGGACCGCGGCATGTGCCTGCGCTGCGACGCCCGGGTGTCCATGGACGAGCTGCTCGCCCGCGCCGACGCCGCCGAGGACGGCGTGCCGCGCTGCACCCAGTGCGGCTTCCAGATGAAGAGCGGCGTGGTGATGTTCGGCGAGCCACTGCCCGAGGAGGCGATCAGCCGCGCGTACGACCACGCGATGAAGGCCGACGTGGTGCTGGTGGCCGGGTCGTCGCTGGCGGTGACGCCCGTCAACCAGATCCCCGGGATGGTGCTCGACCGCGGCGGCACCGTGATGATCCTCACCGAGAGCGACACGCCGTACGACCGGCAGTGCGCCGTGCGCCTGCGGGGCCGGGTGGGCACCGACCTGCCCGCCGTGGTGGCCGCGCTCGGGGAGACCTGAGGGGAGGCCCGCGGCGCGGTGCGCGCCCGGGCCTCCCCCGCCGTCGCTACTGCGCGTCCTCGCGGCAGCGCCCCAGGGCGGCCACCACGGCGCGGAACGCGGCCATGGTGATGCCCCCGTCGACGCCGGCGCCCCACGCCCGGCGGTCACCGACCCCGGCGTAGACGTACGCGACGGCCCGGGCGTCGCTGCCCGCACCCAGCGCGTGCTGGGCGAAGTCGTGTACCTCCACCACCCCGCCGGCCACGGTGGTGAGGCTGGCCACGAACGCGGCCACCGGGCCGTCGGCCCACGCGCGCACGACGTGCTGGCCCCGGTCGTCGTACAGCACCGACACCACCTCGTCGCCGCCGCGCACCGACGCCTGGGTGCACTTCACGAGCTCCAGGCCGCGGGGCTCCATGAACAGCGCGTCGAACTCGCGGCGCACGCGCTCGGCGTCGATCACGGCGCCGTCCTCCTCCGCCACCTGCTGGATGCGGCGGCCGAACTCCACGCGCATGTCGTACGGCAGGTCGAGGCCGTGCTCCTCGCGCATCACGTGGGCCACGCCCCCCTTGCCCGACTGGCTGTTGACCCGCACGATGGCCTCGTACGTGCGGCCCACGTCGGCCGGGTCGATGGGCAGGTACGGCACCGTCCACAGTGGCTCGGTGCGGGCCTTCATCCCCTTGGCGATGGCGTCCTGGTGCGATCCCGAGAACGCCGTGTACACCAGGTCGCCCGCGTACGGGTGACGCGGATGCACGGGCAGGTCTGTGCACTCCTCGGCCACGCGGCGCACGTCGTCGATGCTGCTCAGGTCAAGGCCGGGTGCGACGCCGGAGGCGTGCAGGTTCATCGCCATGGTGATGAGGTCGGCGTTGCCCGTGCGCTCGCCGTTGCCGAACAGCGTGCCCTCCACGCGCTCGGCCCCCGCCATGACGGCCAGCTCGCTGGCGGCCACCGCGCAGCCGCGGTCGTTGTGCGTGTGGGCGCTCAGCTCGATGTCGTCGCGTCGCGTCAGGTGGCGCGACATCCACTCGATGCGGTCGGCGTACACGTTGGGGGTGTCCACCTCCACGGTGGCGGGCAGGTTGACGATCACCCGCCGCCCGGGCTCAGGGTCGAGCGCGTCGACCACCGCGTCGCACACGTCGCGGGCGAAGTCCAGCTCGGTCAGCACGAAGCTCTCGGGCGTGTACTCGAAGCGCAGATCCGTGCCGTCGAGCGTGGGGGCCAGCTCACGGCACAGCGTCGCCGCGTCCACCGCGATCTGCTTCACCCCGTCGCGGTCGAGCCCGAACACCACCTCGCGTTGCACGGCGTTGGTGGAGTTGTAGAAGTGCACGATCGCCCGGCGGGCGCCCTTGAGCGACTCGAACGTGCGGCGGATGAGGTGCTCGCGGCACTGGGTCAGCACCACCAGCGTGACGTCGTCGGGCACGTCCCCCGACTCGATCATGTGCCGCACGAAGTCGAACTCCACCTGGGACGCCGAGGGGAACGCCACCTCGATGTCGCGAAAGCCCACGTCCACCAGCAGGCGGAAGAATCGTCGTTTGCGCTCCACGTCCATCGGGCGTGCAAGCGCCTGGTTGCCGTCGCGCAGGTCGGTGGAGACCCACACCGGCGGGTGGTCGATCACGGCGTCCGGCCATGTGCGGTCGGTCAGCCGCACGGGGGCCTGGGGGGCGTACTTGTGGGAAGGCATCGGCATCGCTCGTCTCCTGGCATGAAGGGTGCACGCACACGCGGGCACGGAGGGTGACGGGTATGTCGAAGCGTTCCCCCTACCGGGGGAGGATCACGAGCACGAGCAGGCGGCCGGCCAACGGCGGCGACGCGATGTGGGAGGGCTCGTGCATGGCGCGCAGGGTAGCACGGCGGCGGCCGATCGCCTCATGCCGTCTCGCCCGCCGGGGCCTCGCGCTCCCTGCGCGAGCGTTCGGCCACGCCCCGCATCCAGCGGGCGGCCCCGTCGATGGCCTCGTCGCTGGTGGTCGAGAACACGTGGTCCGCGTCGGGGATGTAGCGCATGTACACCGACGGGCAGCCGCCCAGGAGCGCGGCCCGCTCGAGGCTGGTGCCGTCGGACGCCGGCACCAGGCGGTCGGCGTCGGCCTGCAGGATGGCCAGAGGCACCCGCAGCGCCCCGACCCACCGTCCCGAGACGGCGGCGGTGGCCTCGGGGCCGCGTGAGGCCCACCACGTGCGGTACGTCCACACCTCGGCGTGCTCGGGCGCGTCGGTGGGGCCCGCCGCGCGCCGCACGATGACGATGCGGTCGCCGTTGTCCTCCGGTGTCACCACCGACAGGCTGCGGTGCGCGCGTATCGTCATCTCCGAGTAGCTGGGCTCCGACCCGTACTTCTCCCAGCGGTGCCGCAGCGCCCCGGGCAGCGACAGCGGGTGCGCGAACGTGCACACCCCCACCACCTCGGGCGGCTCGTGCACCGCCTGGTAGTACGTCACCAGCGTGGCGCCCATGCTGTACCCCGCCAGGATCACCCGGCGGTAGCCGATGCGGCGCAGGAGGCCCATGGCCGCGTCGATGTCCAGCGGCACCCGGTTCACCAGCCCCGTGCCGAAGAACGCGCCGAAGTTGGCCATGCGCGTGTTCATGGTGAGCACGCTGAACCCATGCTGGGCCAGGCCGAACGCCAGCCGGCGGGGGAAGCCCGACAGGTAGTTGCCCACCGAGCCGTGCACCACCATCACCGCCACCCGGCGATGGGGCGCGTCCTTGTCGTGGGGCCGGAACATCATCGCGTCCCACGAGTGGCCGTCCTCGGTCTCGAGCACGTGCATGCGGGTCTCGAGCCGGTGATCGTCGCGCCCGAACCGGGGCCCGCGGGGCAGGCGCGGCCGGGCACGCCGTGGGGCGCTGGGGCTGGGGGCGTCGGTGCTCACGCGTGCGCCCTCAGCCAGCGCAGCACGTGCTGCATGGTGATGATCTCGCGGTCTTTGAAGAAGTGGGTGGCGCCCTCGATCATCTGCAACGTCACGTCCCGGTTGCCGGCGCGCCGGGCCACGTCGGCCAGCCGCGGGGCCTCCTCGGGAAACACCACGGTGTCGGCCGTGCCCTGCAGCATCAGGATGGGGGCCCACACGCCCCC
Source organism: Actinomycetota bacterium (assembly GCA_963169235.1). GTDB lineage: Bacteria > Actinomycetota > Thermoleophilia > Miltoncostaeales > Miltoncostaeaceae > JAGQUM01. The sequence goes on from CAUJCX010000050.1 coordinate 29,916, forward strand.
GATCTGCAGGTGCGTCTTGGCGGGGTACGCCTCGGGCCCGCGGGAGTGCCACCACGTGCGGTACGTGTAGACCTCGCTGTCCTTGGGCTGGCGGGTGGGCCCGCGGCTGCGCTCGATCACGAACAGCCGGTCGTCCTCGGCACCCTGCTTGCTGTGCACGATGGGCTCGGCGGTGGCGTACAGCGTCTCGTAGTCGGGCTCGGCGCCCCAGCGCCGGGCGCGCAGCTCGAGCGACTCCGGCAGCCCCCACGGCGCGCCGAACAGCACCAGCCCGCGCAGCCACGGCACGTGCCGGGTGGCCGCCCAGCGCGTCGCCAGCGTCGCGCCGCTCGAGTAGCCCATCGCCACCAGGTCGGTGAACCCCTCCTCGCGCAGCCACCGCACCGCCACGTCGATGTCGCGGCGCGCCTTGTCGAAGATGCCGGGGCCGAACAGCTGGCCCACGTTGCCCATGCGGGTCTCGATGACCAGCACCGGGAAGCCCGCGCGCGCCACCTGGGGCGCGATGAACCTCAGCGTGCCCACCAGGAAGTTGCCCATGATGCCGTGCACGTGGTAGCAGGCCGTGCGACGTCCCGAGGCCCGCTCGCGGTGCCGGGTGGCGCGCTCGTCGATCACCAGCAACGCGTCGTGCGTGGCCCCGTCGATCGCGGTCAGCGTGACGAGGCGGTGGTCAACCGCCACGGAAAGCCTCCCGCGCCGCGCTCACGTCAGTCCGCCACCGAGCGGTAGCCGCGGTTCCAGTACACCAGCGGGGTCGCGTCGCTGGTGACGGCCTGGAGCACGCGCCCCACCAGCACCGTGTGGTCACCGCCGTCGAGCGCCATGTGGTGTGCACACGACAGCCGGGCGACGCCCAGGGGCAGCAGCGGCTCGCCGAACGGGCCCTCGTCGGGTTGCAGCCCGTCCCAGCGCCCGGGATCCCAGCGGGCGAAACGGGTGGACAGGTCGTCCTGCGCACGCGACAGCACGTGCACCGTGAAGCCCGGGGCCCCCACCAGCCCCTCGTGGCTGTGCGCCGATTCGGCCACGCACACCAGCACCAGCGGCGGGTCGAGCGACAGCGACGAGAACGACGACGCCGTCATGGCGACGGGCTCGTCGCGGTACCGGGCGGTCACGACGGTGACCCCGCTGGCCCAGCGGGCCAGCGCGGCGCGGAAGTGCTGGGGATCGACGTCGGCGAGGCTCACGTTGCTCCCAGGGCCGGTTTCTCGAGCGTGCCGAAATTAGCGCACGACGGCCGTGAGCACCTGCGACTGGGCGCCCGGCGGAGCGACGCCGTAGTAGCCGCCCCGCGCCCCGCCGGACAACGGCAGCGCCACCGATGCCCAGGCCGCGCGGCGTCCCAGGAGGGCCGGCGCTGTGACGAACCGTCGTTGCCCGCGGGTGTCGTCGATGCGCGCCACCAGGCGTACCTTGCCGGTGCGCAGCGACCGGTAGACCACGCGGTCGACGTAGCCGCGCCGCACGCGCATGCGCTCGCGCCACGCCATGCGGGTGCCCGAGATGGTCGCCACCGGCACGGCGGGGGACGATTCGGGCAGCTGGGCCGGCCGGGTGAGGCGGCGCACCAGGCGACGGCGACCGGTGACGGTGTCGGTGACGTACATCCACACGCGGCTGCTGGACGTGCGGGTGAGGGTGTACGCGAAGAAGCGGCTCGACAGGTCGGCGCCCGCGATGTGGAAGTCGTCGCCAGGGCGGGCCAGCGTCGTGACGCCCCGGCCCGGCGTCACCACCGTCACCCGGTCGCGCCCCCCGTCACCGTAGCCGTACAGCGCGCCCCGGATCGCCTCGCGCACCGCGACCGCCCCGTTGGGGGCCACCCACGCTCCGGTGGGCACGACCGGCGTCCACTGCAGCGAGCGCCGGTACACCACCCGCCGCGGGGCCCCGGCGAAGCCGTCGGCGTCGGCGGCCCGCAGGTCGCCCACCAGCGTCTCGCTCACGCGCCCGTCGCCCGCCCCGACGTCGCGCTGCCAGGCGACGCGCGGGCCCTCGACGTCGGCGCCGGTGATGCGGAAACCGGAGGCCGCCGTGGTCTCGGCCTCCAGCAGGTGGCGGCGTCCCGTGCGGATCTCGACGGCGTCCAGGCGCCGTAGCCCCGAGTTGCCGGTGATCAGCGTGACCACCCGGTCGCGGTACGCGCCCACAAGCGTGACCGGGTCGCACGCGCCGCGTGCGCGGATGCCCTTGACGCGCAGCGCCTTGCCGCCGCTGCGGCGGGCGGCCCACACCTCGGTGGGGCCGGTGGGCCCCAGGCAGCGGGTCCACACGATGTAGCGATCGCTCTGCACCACCTGGCGCACGACGCCGGTCTGCGTGGCCACCACCCGCGCGCGGGGGGCCGCGTCGGCCGCCGCGGCGACGGCGCAGGCCGCACAGAGGCCCAGGAGGACGGCGGGACGTAGGCGCACCAGGGAAGCCTAGCGTGCCGTCCGACCGCGGCCCGGGACGTCATACTCACCACCGCTGCCCACCCACTCGTCAAGGATCGTGATGGCTGACTTCTCGCTGGCCGAGGCCGTGCTCTTCTCGCTCGCGGAGGACAGCGGCGTGATGCCCGACGACGACCTGCTGGAGCGGGTCGAGAAGGCG
>CAUJCX010000051.1 GCA_963169235.1 Actinomycetota bacterium
CTGGTGCACGCCGTGTCGAAGCGCGCGCGGCAGATCACGCTGTGGCTCACGGCCGACCCGGCCGAGCTGCGCGCCGAGGACGCACCGCCGCCCGCGGCGGGGGAGCTGGTGACGCGCGATCCCGTCGCGCTGTCCGAGGCCGAGATCCTCGACGGCGAGGTGCGCGTGCGGTGGAACCCCGACGGCACGCCGGCCGAGCGCGCCGAGATGGGCGGCACGGCGGTCGAGGACGACCTGCTGCTGGACCACCTGGGCGAGGACGACGACGAGACCGACCTGGCCGGCGACGACGCCGCGCTGACGCCGGCGCTGTCGCAGGTGCTCGAGGGCGAGGCCGCGGCCGCCGACGCCGACGAGGACGACGAGTCCGAGGAGGCCGGTGACCCCGAGGACGACCTGGGTGAGGCCAGCCTCGAGAACCTTCAGGAGCAGGAGCTCAACGAGGACGACGAGGACCAGGAGCTCGACTGATCGATGCGCGCCGGGGGCGCCTCACGGCGCCCCTCGGTGATGCGGGAAGCGGCGGTTCAGCCGCCCAGCGCGTGGCGCGAGTGGTACTGGTCGCTCAAGAGCACGGCCTGCTTGGCGGTGCGGTTGGCCACGTTGAACACGATGGGGGCACGCAGGTTGATGGTCATGTCCCCGTCGGCGGGCACCGTCAGGATGGCCATCACCTTGGCGTCCTCGAAGCGGGTGAGGCCCAGCTGCTCGGCGTCGGCGTCGGAGATCTCCGGCGCGTAGTCGGCCCGCGCGGTCCACGGGTCGGTCACGATGAACGCGTGATACGGCGCGGTGATCGCCTGCAGCCACATCACGGTGTCGTTCTGGGTGCCGTCCGGCAGCGTGTGCGGGATGAGCACATACTCGTCGCAGTCGTCGAAGCCGAGGACCGGCTCGCAGAACGCGATGCGGTCGCGAACGTCGACCGTGATCTTGCCCAGCGCCCGTGACGTGAGCGTGATCGTGGTGTCGACGGCGTTGCCGGCGTCGCTGGCGGTGCTGATGGTGGTCAAGTTCCCCTCCTCGGGGATATACGGAAAGCGCGTACATCAGGGCTGGGACAGCAGTCGCAGGGCGCCGTGCCGGTGTGGCCTGGGCCGGCATCGCCGCGCCCGCCGCACCGGTGATCTGACGAGGGATGGGGCTCACCCGCTCCACGTCCCGCCCTCGACCCGCGATGTGGCTGCCTTCTCATTCTCGGCAGCCAGGCGGGCTCGGTTGAGCTTCCGTCCCACTTCATTCACGATTCCGGCCCGTTCGGCACTCGTGTCGCCGACCAGGCGCATCGCCCCGTCGCACCCCACGGCGTTCGCGCGGTGGATGCTCACCACCACGTGGGGGTGTCGCACCGGCTAGCTGAGGAGCATCAGCACGCCCCCGTGCGCCTGGTTGGCCTGCGCCAGCATGGCGCTACCCGGCTGATCAAGCAGCCGGCGACGGGCGATCTGCACCATCTCGGCGGCCGTGCCGGCGTCGCGGATGACGGGCGTGCCGGCGGGAGCGTCCTCGGCCGCCGGGGTCAGCCGGGTGATCGTCTGCCCGAGGCGGTCCTGCACGTCGCCCAAGTCCGCGCGGGTCGATCTGACCGAGCGGATCGCGGCGTCGATCGATGCGATGGCGTCGGCCGCCGAATCGGCCGACGCCACGCCGAGGCCGTTGATCGTCAGGTGGGTCGTGCTCACGGTGGGGATCGAGAACGTGATGGGCGGGTCGTCCCGGAGGCCCGGCCGCGGGTTCACCGCGCATGCGGCGACGGCTCCCGCGCCGGCCAGGATCTTGCGGCCGTTGAACTCCGTGTCCGTGCCCACGCGGTTGATCTCCGCCAGCATGGACTGCACCTCGTTGTCGAGGTACGCGCGATACGGCTCGGTCAGCGCGCCGTCCGCCGCCTGCAGCGCCAGCGCACGGATGTGCTGCAGCAATGCGTCGACCTCGTCCATCGATGCGTCGGCCATCTGCACCAGCGACAGCCCGTCCAGCGCGTTGCGGGCCGCGAGATCGAGGCCGCGGATGCGGGTGCGCGTCGCCTCGGAGACCGCCAGGCCGGGGGCGTCATCTCCCGCACCGTGGACGCGCAGGCCGGACGACGGCCGCGACGTCGGGGTCCCCGTCGGCATGGCGTTGGCGCCCAGGTTCCGGCGCGAGTGCGGCGCGCCGGGGTTGTCGTCGATCCGAAGAGCCATGCCGGGGACCTTTCTCGCCTGCCGAACGGTCTGTCGCGCGAGGGCGGACCGTGTCTCACACGGGGCGGGACGTCCCTGTCCTTGTCGTTCTCGTCCGGGCGGTGCCGGGCTGCGGTACGTGGTGGGCCGGTGGCGGGGCGGGCATCGCGTCCCGCGTGCCCCCGCGCCGTGCGGCGTCCGGGGTTCACCCCGGTACGGCCCCCTCATCGGACGCGGCGGGCGCGGCTTGAGCCGCGCGCCCCGCGTCGGCGGTGGGCTCCGCGTCCCACAAGCGCCAGTAGAACGCGCGCTTGCCGGGGTCGGCGTCCACACCGTACGCGTCGAGGAACGCGGGCTCCCAGCCGGGCCCGTAGTTCCACTGCAGGCTGGCAAGCGCGGGCGCGAGGTCGGCCCAGCGGTCGGCCACGCCGAGCGCGCCCAGGTCGACGTACCCGCACGGGCGTCCCGCGTCGTCAAGCAGGAAGTTGGGGCTGCACGCGTCGCCGTGACACACCACGGGGTCGAGCGCCGGCATCCCGTCCGCCCGCGCCGGGTCGAGCCCCATGCGCGCGATGCGGTCGGCGACCGACCACGAGAACGGGCAGTCCCGCGCGGGCACGGCGTCGTGGAACGCGCGCAGCGCCCGCCCCAGCGCGGGCACCGTCGTGCCGGGACGCCGCGCGTGCCGCGGCGCCACCGCGCTCTCGCCCGCCGCCGCCTGGGTCACCAGCCACGCCCGCGGCCCCGCCGCACCGGACGCGCGGCCGTGCGCCACGGGCACCGGCACCGGCACGTACCGGTGCGCCCAGCGCAGGCGGGCGACGACCGCCGCGGGGTCCCACTCCGGCCCCACGTCCTCCACCTTGACGTACCGGGCAGGCGAGCCGGGAGGGCCCAGCCGGTACGTGACGCCGCCCAGCTCGTTACGCCACACCGCCTCGGCGGGCAGCCCCGCGGCCCAGCGCCCCACGGGCGCCGGAAGGTGCTCCGGCGTGGCAACGTCGGCCGTCACGCCGGGCATGATGACAAAGCGGGTAACGGGTGGACGGGAGCCGGGTTGCACGGACGACCGCCGCCGAGCCGCCTCGGCGATCGCGACGAACAGGAGCCACATGCCTCGCCTCGCCGTCCTCGCCCCGGTGCTCGCCGCCGCTCTCGCCTCAAGCGCGGGCGTCGGCCAGGCCGCGAGCACGTCCACGCTCATCACCGCGCACTTCCGCGTGACGCTCACCGAGCGGTGCGCCGAGGGCACGGTGGGCTGCGCCAACGTGGTCTACCAGGGCGTCAACCGGCGCACGGGCCAGGGGATCGTGCTGCGCGGCCGCCACCTGGTGCGCCCGTGCGCCGACGGCGTGACGCCGTGCGGCGTGGCCGGGTACCTCTTCCGCAGCGGCCGCTACCGGTATCGCGTGTCCGAGAGCGGCACCCTGCGCGTGACCCGCGGCGCCACCGTGCTGGTGCACGAGCAGGGCCGCTGGCGCTGAAACCACCGAGGGGCCGGCCACGGTGCGCCACCGCGTCCGGCCCCTCGGGCGTGACCACTCCGATGCGGTGAGGAACTAGCGCAGGAAGTCCACCAGGCTCGGCTGCATGATGCGCGCGCCCACGGCCAGCGAGGCCTTCAGCACGCTCTCCCGCGTCATCAGGTTCATGCTCACCTCGGCCATGTCGGCGTCCTCGATCTTCGACAGCGTGTCGCGGCGGGCGACGTCGTCGATGGCGTAGCGGCCGAGGTTCATCTCCATGCGGTTGATCTTCGCGCCGTTCTCGCTGCGCAGCGCCAGGTTGTTCTTGAGGTGAGCGTCCAGGCGGTTGAACGCCGTGGTGTTGATGGACGGCAGGTCGCCCGCACGCAGTGCGGTGGACAGGTCGCGCAGGGTCGTGAACAGGTCCGGCGTCGCCCCGGGTGGCTTCATCAGCCGGTCGCTCGTGATGTTGACGCTGAACGTCTGGGCCTG
>CAUJCX010000052.1 GCA_963169235.1 Actinomycetota bacterium
ATCCCGACGGCACGTTCACCAGCCGCACGGGCGGCGACATCGGCGTGCAGATCGTGGCAGGACGCAGCGTCGTGGCAACCCGCGGCGTGGCGTGGAAGAACTGGAACACGGTCACGCCGCACGAGCGGGTCAAGCAGGGCGCCGAGGTGCTGGTGGGCTCGTTCGAGCGCAACTGGCGCGGAGGACGACGGGGCTAAGAGCCGGGCGCCCGCCACGGGGGAAAGAAGCCGTCCGTCGCGTCGCCGCCCGTGAGCGCCCGGTAGCCCGCGGGGTCGTGGACCCACTTGGCGATGTGGAACGGCAGCGGCTCCGAGGCGGGGTCGTAGCGGTGCTTGAACACGAACAACGGCGCGGAGGTGTCGGCGCCGACCCCGCCCCCGAGGTGGAAGCGGGTGAGGCCACGGTCGCGCGCCCACTCGGCGGCGGCCAAAAACAGCCGGTTGGACGCGCCGATGTGGCGGGCCGCGTCGGCGGTGGCGCCCAGGTGGTAGTGAAGCGACCGGTCGTCGGCCAGGCACAGAAGCGAGGCCACCACCTCGCCGTCGACGAGGCCGTCCACCAGCACCAGGTCGCCGCCCGGGTCATCCAGGAGCGCCTGCCAGTACGCGTCGGGGAAGAAGTAGTACGCGGCCGCCTGCTGGCGCTGCATGGTGACGTCGTACAGGGCGCGGAACGCGTCCAGGTCGGCCGGGGCGACGGTGATGCGCACGTCCACGCCGGCCCGGTCGGCCTTGTTGGCGGCGCGGCGGTGGTGGCTGTGCATCGCGGCGCGCAGGTCGTCGTGCGCGTCCAGCCGCCACGCGACCGTCGCCCCCAGCGGCACCAGCTGCGCCTGCGGCGGCGTGTACACGTGGTTGCCCAGCACGGGGTGAAGGCGCAGGAACGTGGTCACGACGCGGTTCTCCCGCGCCCACTCGTCGAGGGCGGCGCCCACGCCGGCGAGGTCGGGGGTGCCGGTGACGGCGGGCCCGCCGTAGCCGTACGCGCTGGTGAGATCCAGGCCGGTGCCGTCCGGCAGAGCGCGGGCCAGAAGCGGCAGGCAGAACGCCCCGTCCGTGTCGGCGACGCGCACCAGCAGCGCCCCGGCGGCGTCGGGCTCCAGATGGAGCGAGGCGGCGTGGTATCCGTGGCGCAGGTACACGTCGCCGAAGCCGTCGGCGGCCAGCGTGGCGTCCCACCGGTCGGCGGGCACCACGTCGACGCGGTCGGTGGCGGTCAGGGCCAGCCCGTCGGGCATCAGGCGGCCTCGTGGGTCAGCGCGGCCCGCAGCGCCAGAAGCGCGCGGTCGTCGAACGCCACCATGCGGGCCTCCTCCACGCGCGTGGGGGTGGCGTGCAGCGTCGCGATCGCGGTGGCGGCGGCGTCGTCCAGCGGCCAGCCGTAGACGCCCGCCGACACCAGCGGGAACGCCACGACGCGCGCACCGAGCTCGTCGGCCACCGCCAGCGCGCGGCGGTAGCACGATTCAAGGAGACCACGGTCGGTCTGCCCGGCGGCGTGGTTCGGTCCCACCACGTGGATGACCCAGCGGGCGGGGAGGTCGCCGGCGGTCGTGAAGCCGGCGTCGCCGGTGGCGAGGCCGTCGGGGAAGCGCGCGATGCAGTCGGCCAGCACGTCCGGGCCGCCCGCCCGGTGGATGGCGCCGTCGACGCCGCCGCCACCCCGCATCGCCGTGCTGGCGGCGTTCACGACTGCGTCCACGCGCTGCGACGTGATGTCGCCCTTGACCACCGTCAACTCCACGTCGTCTCCCTGGTCGGCGTCCGGGCTAGGATCGTAGGTCATGGACGACTCCGACATCTTCCGGCTGCGCGAGACGATTCCCGAGGCCGAGCGTGCGCTGGCGGCGAAGGTGCGCCGGTTCTGCGACGACCGCGTGCTGCCGGTGATCAACCAGTACTGGGAGCGGGCCGAGTTCCCGTTTCCGCTGCTGGAGCCCCTGGCCGCGCTGGGCGTGACCGGCGGCACCATCCAGGGGTATGGCTGCCCCGGCTTCAGCCCGCTGGGATCCGGCTTGGTGTCGATGGAGCTGGCCCGCGGCGACGGCAGCCTCAGCACGTTCATGGGCGTGCAGTCCGGGCTGGTGATGAACGCCATCGCGCTGCTGGGCTCAGAGGAACAGAAGGAGCGCCTGCTGCCCCCGCTGGCCCGCCTGGAGCGCATCGGCGCGTTCGCGCTGACCGAGCCGCAGCACGGGTCTGACGTGGTGGCGCTCGAGACGACGGCGCGGCGCCTGGGCGACGGCTACGTGCTGAACGGCGCCAAGCGCTGGATCGGCAACGCCGTGTTCGCCGACGACATGGTGGTGTGGGCGCGCGACGCGCACGACGACGTGGGCGCGTACGTCGTCAACAAGGGGGCCGCGGGCGTCGAGATGCGCCTCATCACCGGCAAGATCGCCAAGCGCGCGTCGTGGCAGGCCGACATCACGTTCACCGACGTGCACGTGGAGGCCGAGAACCGCCTGGAGCACTCCCACACGTTCGCGGACGCTGCCCGCGTACTGACCGCCGCCCGCCCCAACATCGCGTGGGGGGCGCTGGGCCACGCGCAGGCCGCGTACGACCTGGCGGTGGCGTACTGCCACGAGCGCGAGTCGTTCGGCCAGCCGATCGCCGCGACCCAGCTGGTGCAGTTCCGCCTGGCGAAGATGCTGGCGGGGCTCACGTCGATGTGGCTGGTGTGCCTGCGCCTGGCCGAGCTGGTGGCCGACGACGTCGTGACGCCCGCGATGGCGTCGATGGCGAAGATGCACAACGCCGAGCAGGCACTGCGCATCACCGCCGAGGCCCGCGACCTGCTGGGCGGCAACGGCATCCTGCTCGAGAACCACGTGGCCCGGCACTTCGTGGACGCCCAGGTGGTGTCGACCGTGGAGGGCACCGACTCGGTGCACGCGCTGATCGTCGGCCGCGACATCACGGGGATGTC
>CAUJCX010000053.1 GCA_963169235.1 Actinomycetota bacterium
CACGTGTTGAACAGGATCAGGTCGGCGCCGTCGCGGTCGTCCGACCGCTCGTAGCCCAGGTCCTCCAGCACGCCCCGCATGCGCTCGGCGTCGTGGTCGTTCATCTGGCAGCCGAAGCTGGTGAGGTGGTACTTCATCCGCAAGATGATACCGCCGCGCGTGCAGAGGGCCCCGGAACGCCCGGACCGTGGCCGACGGGGGGTCCGTCAGGACCACCGTGCATTCGCGATCCGGGGTGGTCGACGGAAAGCGCGTCACGCGCCAGCACGCCCCGGGGCGTGTGGCGGCCATCGAGGGCACCCTGCGCGGGACGCACGGTGGGCGCGGACACGCCACCGCGCGGGTGTCGCGGTTCCGTACCCCATCGTCGGGCCCCCCCACGTGGAGCACGCCGCCGCGCGCGTGGCGCAGGTCCCCCGGGCCCGGGACGACGGCGACGCCGCGTCCGTCACGGGCTTCGTCGCCGCCGTGGTGGCCACATCCGAGACCGCTGCGATGGCTCACGCACGCTCCCCTCCCACGCCCGGGAGGGCACGGCAGGCGAGGCGGACGGGGTCACTCCAGGTGGTCCGGCTCCCCGGCGGCGTCGGCGACCCGCGCCGCCCGGCGGGCATCGCGACGTGCGCCCGCCAGGGCGGCCCAGGTGATGAGACCCAGCAGCACCACCGGCACGAACGCTCCGATGGCCGACTCGCGACGGCCCGTGAACGCCCACCACACGCCCCACGGCAGCAGGACCAGGATCACCAGGCCCGAGGCCGCCGCAAGCACGTACGCGAACTTGCGGTGGACCTCGGCCCAGATGAGAGCCTTCTGCTGCTCACGGGTGAGGGGCGGCATGCCGCAAGACTACGACGCCTTCACCACCGGCGCGTCGTCGAGCACCTCGCCCGTCTCGGGGTCGACCCGCAGGCCGGACGCGGCCCCCGCCAGGGCGTTGAGACCCGCGTCCTCGCGGATGCGCGCGTCGATCTGGTCGGCGATGTCGGTGTGCTCGCGCAGGAACGCCCGGGCTGCGTTACGTCCCTGCCCCAGCCGGTCGTCGCCGAACGAGAAGTACGCGCCGCTCTTGGCGACGATGCCGCGCTCGACACCCAGGTCGATCAGGCCCCCCTCGTACGAGATGCCCTCGCCGTAGATGACGTCGAACTCCACCTGGCGGAACGGGGGCGCCACCTTGTTCTTGACCACCTTGACCCGCACCCGGTTGCCGATGCTCTCGCTGCCCTCCTTGAGGGTCTCGATGCGGCGGATGTCGAGCCGGACGGACGCGTAGAACTTGAGCGCGCGACCACCGGGCGTGGTCTCGGGCGAGCCGAACATGACGCCGATCTTCTCGCGCAGCTGGTTGGTGAACACGCAGATGGTGCCGGTGCGGTTGAGCGTGCCGGCCAGCTTGCGCAGCGCCTGCGACATGAGGCGCGCCTGCAGGCCGACGTGGGTGTCGCCCATCTCCCCCTCGATCTCGGCCTTCGGCACCAGCGCCGCGACGGAGTCGATGGCGACGACGTCGATGGCGCCGGAGCGCACCAGCAGGTCGGCGATCTCGAGCGCCTGCTCGCCGTGGTCGGGCTGCGACACCAGCAACTCGTCGACGTTGACGCCGATGCGCTTGGCGTACGACGGGTCCATGGCGTGCTCGGCGTCGATGAACGCGCACATGCCGCCGCGCTTCTGGGCCTGGGCGATGAGGTGGTACAGGAGCGTGGTCTTACCGGAGCTCTCGGGACCGAACACCTCGACGATGCGTCCGCGCGGCAGCCCACCGACGCCCAGCGCGATGTCGAGCGGCAGGGCCCCGGTGGGGATCACGGCCGTCTCGGCGTTGGCCGCGTCGCCCATCTTCATGATGGAGCCCTTGCCGAACTGGCGCTCGATTTGCGCCAGGGCGGCTCCGATCGCCTGTTCCTTCTCCATCATCCACGCTCCTCGAAAATCGGGTTCCGGGTTGGTGCCGTGACCGGAACACGTCCGCCTGTGCGGCGCGTGCCCGGGGATCCTGTCACCCCCGGCCGACGACGAACGCATGTTCGCACACGCCTCGGACGACAGACAAGGCGCCGGGCGTGACGAATGCCGCGCGCACGGCGCCGGAACCCGCGCGCCACTGCCCCGGAAGGCTCGCGACGCGACGCGTCAGGACGCGACCAGCGCCCGCCGCAGCGCCAGGAGCGCCTGCGCGACGGCGCGCTCGCGCACGATGTCGCGCCCGCCCCGCAAGAGCAGGTGCTCCGCCCACGCCCCGGACGCGTCGGCGACGCCCACGAACACCGTGCCGACGGGCTTCTGGGGGGTACCGCCCCCCGGCCCGGCGATGCCGGTGATCGACACCCCGTACGTGGCCTCGCACGCGCGGCGCACGCCCTCGGCCATCGCCATCGCGCACTCCGGCGACACCGCGCCCGCGGTGTCGATGACCTCAGGCGGCACGCCAAGGAGGGCGGTCTTCACCGCGTTGTCGTACGCGATGACCCCGCCGCGCACGTACTCGGAGCTGCCCGGCCGCGCCGTCAGCCGCGCGCCGAGGAGGCCCCCCGTGCACGACTCGGCCACCGCCACCGTGGCCCCCCGCGCCCGCAGCGCGTCGGCCACCACGGTGTCGAGGTCGCGCCCGTCGGCGCTGATGACGTCGTCGCTGTACCGGGCCACCAGCCGGTCGGCGACCGCATCAGCCGCCGCGGTTCCCTGCCGCTGCCGCAGCGTCACCTCGAGCTCACCCGCCCGCGCGCAGACGCCCATGCGCACGCCCGACAGGGCGTCGGGCGGCAGCGTCGCGAGGTACTCCATCAGCTGGGCTTCGATGAGGTTGGCCACGCGCACCACCCGCACCCCCCCGCCGCCGGCGCGCGCGAGGATGGACGCCACGGGCTCGACGCCGGCCGCCGACCGCCACATGGGCACGCACTCCGAGGGCGGGCCGGGCAGCACGACGACCGCGGACCCGCCGTGCGCGACCACGGCGCCGGGTGCCGTGCCCACGGGGTCGAGCACCAGGGCGCCGCCGGGCAGGGAGGCCTGGTGCATCACCGAGTGGTGCTGCACCTCCGGGGAGATGTCAGCCCAGCGGGCGTGGCGACTGGAGCGCTCGCGCACCACCTCGGCCAGCGCGAGGTCGGCCACCAGGGGCACGCCCACCGCCTCGGCGACGGCCCACATGGTGAGGTCGTCGTGCGTCGGACCCAGCCCACCGGTGGTGATGACCAGCTCGGCGCCCGCGCCCAGCCCCGACGCCACGGCGTCACGGATGACGGCCATGTCGTCGCCCACAAACTGTACGGCGTCCAGTTCGACGCCCGCGGCGAAGAGCTCCTGGGCGAGGAAGCGGCCGTTGCGGTCGCCGATGCGCCCCTCCAGCACCTCGTCGCCGGTCACCACCACCACGGCGCGCACCGGCGCCTGGCGTGGCTGCGTCAGCTGCCGGTCCCCAGCAGGTGCACGCCCCGGCGGTCGACCCGGTACGTGGCGACGCCACCGGTGAGGGTGCGGGCCTTGCCTTTGATGATCACCGTGAGGCCGGCGGCGTTGTACGTGCGCAGCCACAGCGGGTGCTGGGTCGGGAACGGCCGCTCGCCGCCGCCCTTCAGGATGCCGGCGAACAACAGCGGGCCGCTCTCGGACGTCTGGTGCACCTCGATGAACGTGCCGTTGTCGCCCTCGCCGCGCAGCGTCACCTTGAGCGGCTCGGGGGCCTCGTCGGACGACACCAGCGAGGCGCTGGCGGGAACCTCGGGGGTCGCCGCGGGGGGCGTGAACGGCGTGGCCTTGGGCCCGTCGCCCATGCCCTGCATCATCAGGACGCCCAGCACCACCAGGCCGCCGAGCCCGAGCCACCCCAGGCGCGCCTCGGTGCTGACCCGCGGCGAGCTGCGGCGCCCACGCCGCCTGCGCGCGCGGATGTCGCGCTCGACCCGGCGCTCGCTGACGGAGCCGAGCCCGAAGCGTGACTCGTACTCGTCCATGAACAGCCGGCCGTCGAGCCCGAGGTAGTCGGCGTACGTCGTGAGGAAGCCGCGCACGTACGCGGGCGAGGGCAGCACGTCGAAGTGCTCGTCCTCGATGGCGCGCAGGTACTTCGCCCGGATCTTCGTGCCCACCTCGCACTCGGCGACGTTGAGGCCTCGCCGAAGACGCGCTTCGCGAAGTGTGTTTCCGATCTCGAACATAGGGCGTCGATCCGCTCGGGGCAGGGGCGGGCCCCACCACCGTAGCCACCGGGTCGGCGTGAATCAAACGCCGGCCGTCGCGCGCCGCCCTCAGGTGTCAGGCGTCCTCGTCCTCCGGAAGCCGAAGCTGCTCGTCGTCGGCGGGGTCTGCGCCCCCCTCCGCGGCGGCGTTGTGAAGCACCCGCGGCAGGTCGTGCTCGCCGATCAGCACCGTCCGCGGCTTGGAGCCCTCGTAGCCCGAGACCACGCCCAGCTGCTCCATCGCGTCGACCAGGCGGCCCGCACGCGCGTAGCCCACGCCCAGCCGGCGCTGCAGCAGCGACACCGATGCGGTGCCCTGGCTGACGACCATCTCGATGGCCCGGGTGAGCATCTCGTCGGCCTCGGGGTCCGGCTCGGCCTTGGCCGGGTCGGGCGGACGCTCCAGAAGCTCCTCCCGCATCTCCGGGCGCCCCTGCTTGCGCCAGTGCTCCGTGATGGCCAGCACCTCGTCCTCGCCCACGTAGGCCCCCTGGAGGCGCTGCAGGCGGCTGGTGCCGACGGGGCGAAACAGCATGTCGCCGCTTCCCAGGAGGGTCTCGGCGCCGCCGGCGTCGAGCACCACGCGGCTGTCGACCTGCGACGACACCGCGAACGCGATGCGCGACGGCACGTTGGCCTTGATCATGCCGGTGATGACGTCGGCCGACGGGCGCTGCGTCGCCAGCAGCAGGTGGATGCCCACCGCCCGGCTCTTCTGGGCCAGGCGGATGATGGCGTCCTCCACGTCGGCGGGGGCCACCATCATCAGGTCGGCCAGCTCGTCGATGACCACCAGCACCATGGGCATCGGGGGCTTGCCCTCGCCCTCGCGCGCCACGTTCCAGTCGCGCAGGTTGCGTGCCCGGGCCATGCCCATCAGCTCGTAGCGGGACTCCATCTCGCGCACCACGTTGGCCAGCACGGCCGCGGCGTCGCGCATGTTGGTGACGACGGGCGTCAAGAGGTGCGGGATGCGCTCGTAGTGGTTGAGCTCGACCTTCTTGGGGTCGATGAGGATCATCCTCAGGTCGGCCGGGCTCGAGTGCAGCAGGATGGACGCCAGGAGCGAGTTGAGGCACACGCTCTTGCCGGTGCCGGTGGAGCCCGCGATGAGCAGGTGCGGCATGCGGGCGATGTCGAGGTACACGGGCTTGCCCGCGATGTCCTGCCCCAGCCACGCCATCAGCGCGCTGGAGCCCTCGGGGAACTTGCGGTAGATGTCGCCCAGCGTCACCAGCGACGCGTCCGGGTTGGGCACCTCCACGCCGACGGCCTGCTTGCCCGGGATGGGCGCCAGGATGCGCAGCTCCTCGCGGGCGGCCAGCGAGTACGCCAGGTCGTCGCGCAGCGCGGTGATGCGCCCCACCTTGGTGCCGGGGGCCAGCTGCAGCTCGTAGCGGGTGACGCGGGGACCGCTGACGGCGTCCGACACGGTGGCCGTGATGCCGAAGTGGCCGAGGGTCTCCTCGAGCCGCCGCGACGTCTCGTTGATGATCTCCGCGGGCACCCGGCCGGGGCCGCCGGTGCGCTTCAGGATGCCGGTGGGCGGCAGGCGGTACGCGCGCCGGGCCTCGGGTGCGTCGTCCTCGTCCGGGAGCTCGTCGTGGTCGTCATGGGGCTCGTCGGCGCCGGGATCGTCGTCGTCCGCCGGGGCCTCCCCGGCGTCGCCGAACGGGTCCGCGGCCTCGTCCGCGCGCCGCGGGATGGGCGGCGGCGTCAAGCGCGAGCGGTCGATGACGCCCCGCGTCGCGGCCGGCTCCTCCACCAGCACGTCCTCGTCGTCGACGTGATCGGCGACGGGCTCGTCCAGCGGGTCGGCCAGCGGCGCCCGGTGCGCCAGCGCGCCCAGCGCCGGCGACGGCGGCAGGTGGTCGTCGCCCTCGAACAGGTCGGGGAAGTTGTCGGCGCCGTCCACCAGGGGACGCGACGGACTGCGACGGCGGCGCAGCCCTCCCGTGGCGTCGCGCTCGGAGACCACCGAGCGCACCTGGCGCGACACCGACCCGCTGCTGCGCAGGGCGTGCACCGTGGCCGTGGACACGCCCTTGCCCACCGTGCGGCCCGCGCGGGCCGTGGCGGTGCCCGAGCTGCGGGCCAGCGTCGCGATGGACGCGCCCGTGATCATGGTGACCGCCGTCAACGCCCCCACGCCCACCAGCAGCGCGGTGCCGAAACCTCCCGCCAGGTGGGCGGTGATGAAGTACAGGGCCTCGCCGACGAAGCCGCCCAGCGCGGCCATGGTGTGCCCGTCGAACCACATCTCGCGCGACTCGCCGCCCAGGCCGAACGAACCGGCCGCGAGGGCCAGGCAGGCGGTGAGCACGCCGATCGCGGCGCCGGTGCGCACGGGCGGCGCAGCCAGGAGCGGGCTGTCCAGCAGCAACAGCAGACCGGCCGTCGCCAGCAGCACCGGCGCCAGCCACACCAGGCGTCCCACGCCGTAGCGCACGCCGGTCTCGAGCCAGGCGCCCAGCGGGCCGACCCCCATGCCCAGGAACAGCTGCGCCGCCAGGAACGCGCCCACCGCCACGACGCCCACGCCCACCAGCTCGCGGGTCTGCGTGGGGGGAGCGGACGCGGGTCCCGTCCGTCGTGCCCCTTGCGCCCGGGTGGACCCGGAGCGGGCACGGCTTGTCTTGCTACGCGCAACCTGGGTGCTGCTCACTGCGTCGGGCCTCCCTGTGGCGGCTCGTGACTGTGCACATCACGTGTTCGCGCGTGACACGCCTTTCCCTGCCCCGGTCATCCCGCGAAGCCCGTTGGGTAGCATCGAAACCGTGCCACCCGGCCCGCGGCAGCACGCACGACCGCGGCCGCACCTGTGTCCGAATCGGAAGGAGTGCGCGCATGCCGTTCGAGCTTCCCCCCCTCCCCTACGCGTTCGACGCGTTGGAGCCGCACATCGACGCGAAGACGATGGAGATCCACCACGACAAGCACCACAAGGCGTACGTGGACAACGCCAACAAGGCGCTTGAGGGCACCGAGTGGGCCGACAAGCCCGTCGAGGACGTGCTGCGCAACCTCGACAAGCTGCCCGCCGACAAGCAGGGCCCCGTACGCAACAACGCGGGCGGCCACGCCAACCACTCGCTGTTCTGGCAGATCATGGGCCCCGGCGGTGGCGGCGAGCCCTCCGGCGACCTGAAGGCCGCCATCGACTCCACGTTCGGTTCGCTGGACGCCCTCAAGGAGAAGATGAACGCCAACGGCGCGGGCCGGTTCGGCTCGGGCTGGAGCTGGCTGGTGGTGGACGGCTCGGGCAACCTCGAGGCCGTCTCGACGCCCAACCAGGACTCCCCGGTGAGCGATGGCAAGACGCCCATCCTGGGCGTCGACGTGTGGGAGCACGCGTACTACCTGAAGTACCAGAACCGTCGTCCCGACTACCTCAAGGAGTGGTGGAACACGGTCAACTGGGACGCCGTCGCCGAGAAGTACGCCGCGGCCAAGGGCTGATGCGCCGAGGCCGGTGCGGGGTGGCGGCCACCGCCCCCGCACCGGCCCGCGTCGGCGCCGCCGCAGGCACCACGCGGGGCCACCCGCATTTTGGTGGCTCGATGCTCAAGAAATGGCGTTCCCGGCCGATGCGCGGGGCATGACCGCAACCACGAGCGCCTCTCTGCGCGTCCGCTGCGCCACGTCCGGACGCAAGCCCCACCTGTCGAAGCCCGACTACAACCACCTGATCGACCTGGCCGACCTGCACCAGGAAGACCTCGACCTGGTGGCCGGTGCCGGCATCGACGCCGTCGCCCCGGAGCTGGCCGAGGCGTTCTACCCGCCCGTCCTGGCCCAGCCGGGGCTGAAGGCGATCATCGACGAGCACTCGTCGGTGGACCGCCACTCCAAGGCCCTCTACCGCTACGTCGGCGGTCTGCTGTCCGGCGTGCTCGACGACGACCGCGCCAAGGGCGTGGAGTACATCGGCACGGTGCACGACCGCATCCAGCTGCCCGTGCGGGCCCACATCGGGGCGACCGTGCGCGTGGACCAGGTGGTGCTGGGGCACCTGATCGACAGCATCGACGACCGGGAGGAGCTGTTCCGGGCGGTCATGGCGTGGCGCAAGCTGTTGACGTTCGACATCGCGCTGGTGACGCAGTCATTCATCGACGCCCGCGACGCCCAGGTGGCCGACGTCACCGCCATCCAGGCCCAGACGCGGCAGCGGGCCGAGCAGCTGGCGGCCGTGGCCCAGGAGAGCAACGCGTCGGCCGATGAGCTGACGGCGGTATCGGTGAAGGTGGCCGACGACGCGTCGCGCGGGCGCGACGCGGTGGACGACTGCCTGGCGCGCACCGACGACGGCCAGCGGGCCGTGTCGTCCGCGTCCGAGGCCGCGGAGGCGATGCGGTCCGCCGTCAGCGGCATCACGGAGCAGGTGGCGCTTCTGACCGAGCAGATCGAGCGCAACTCGGAGATCGTCGCCGGCATCAACCAGATCGCCGACCAGACCAACCTGCTGGCCCTCAACGCGGCCATCGAGGCGGCGCGGGCCGGTGAGCACGGCCGCGGCTTCGCGGTGGTGGCGGAGGAGGTGCGCAAGCTCGCGGTCACCACGCACTCGTCCCTCCAGGACATCACCAACCTCAACCGCGCGTCGGTGGAGGCGATCACCGCGGTGCGCGACGCGGTCGCGCGCAGCACCGAGCGCGCCGACGCCGCCAGCCACCGCACCCAGGAGGCCGGCGAGCGGTTCGAGGCCGTCAACGAGTCGGTACGCACGACGGCGGACGCCCTGGCCGCGATCGTCGAGGGCATGCAGGTGGTCTCCCGCTCGGCGGGCGAGCTCAACCAGATGTCGCGCTCGGTGGCCGAAGCCGCCGAGGCACTGAACACCGTCTAGTGCGCCCCCGCCGGGCTTCCACGTAGGTGGACGTGGAAGCCCGGCGGCGGTACGGCAGGCGCGCTACGCCTCGACGACCACCGGCAGCACCATGGGGCGCGCGCCGGTGCGCTTCTTCAGCAGCGACGCGGCGGCGTCGTGGATCTGGTGCTGCACCACGCTGACGTCGTCGATCCGCTGAGGGCCGGCCTCGTCGAGGGCGCGCTCCACCGCCAGCCGCGTCTCGGCCATCAGGGCCTCGTCCTCGGCCGCCGAGAAACCGCGGGCGATGATCTCGGGGTCGTTGATGAGGGCGCCGGTCTGGCCGTCGACCGTGGCCACGACGATCACCACGCCGTCGTCGGCCAGGGTGCGCCGGTCGCGCATGACCTCGTCGGCGACGTCGCCGATGCCCAGCCCGTCGACGTACACCACGCCGGCGGGGATCTGGTCGACCACCTCGGCCCCGTCGGCCGTCACCTCGAGCACGTCACCGTTGTCGAGGCAGAACACCGCGTCCGGGGCCACGCCCGACTGCACGGCGAGCGCCTTGTGGGCACGCTGGTGGCGCGCCTCGCCGTGGATGGGCGCCATGAACCGGGGCCGCAGCAGCTGCAGCATCCACATGAGGTCGGCGGACGTGCCGTGCCCCGACACGTGGATGCCGGGGTGCGACGACGGCGTGATGAACGACGCGCCGATGCGCACCAGCCGGTTGATGGTGTCGTTGACCGCCAGCTCGTTGCCCGGCACGGTGCGCGAGCTGAACACGATGGTGTCGCTGGGCTGGATCGCGATCTGGTGGTGCTCGCCGCGCGCCATGCGCGACAGGGCGGCCATGTACTCGCCCTGTGAGCCCGTGCAGATGACGACCTGCTCGTCGAGCGGGTAGTCGTCGAGGTCGCGGGGCTTCTTCACCACGGCCCCCGGGGGGATGGTCATGAGCCCGAGGTTGGTGGCGATGCCGACGTTGCGGCTGAGCGAGCGGCCCAGCAGCAGGCACACGCGCCCATCGTCGTACGCGGCCTGGATGGCCTGCTGCACCCGGTGGATGTGCGACGAGAACGTGGTGATGATGACCCTGCCGGGCGCCGTCGCCATGACGCGGCGCAGTTGCTTGCCCACCGACGCCTCGCTCTGGGGCTCGGCGGGCTCCTCGGCGCACGTCGAGTCGGACAGCAGCAGGTGCACGCCGTCCGCACCCAGGCGCGCCAGCGACTCGATGTCGGACGACGGCGAGCCGGGAACCGGGTGGTGGTCGAACTTGAAGTCGCCGGTGTGCACCACCGTGCCCACCGGCGTGTGCAGCGCCACGGCGAGGCAGTCGGGGATGCTGTGCGTGAGCCGCACGAACTCGGTGCGGAACGGGCCCAGCACGGGGCCGTCGCCGGGGCCGACCTCCTCGAGGGTCACCTTGTCGAGCAGCCGGTGCTCGTCGAGCTTGCTGCGCACGAGGCCCAGCGCGAACCGCGGGCCGATGACGCGCAGGCGCCCGACGGTGCGCACGAGGTACGGCAGCGCGCCGATGTGGTCCTCGTGGCCGTGGGTGAGGATGACGGCCTCGAGCGCGTCGATGTTGTCCTCGACGTAGCTGAAGTCGGGCAGCACGAGGTCGACGCCGAGCTGGTCGGGCTTCGGGAACGTGACGCCGCAGTCGATGACGACCATACGGCCGTCGCACTCGACGACGTACATGTTGCGTCCGATCTCCCCCGTGCCGCCGAGGGCGACGACGCGGATGGCGGACGATGTGGGCACTGCTGGGGTCAACGCGAACTCCTGGTACGACGGGTGGTCCGCGTCATGTTGGTGTCACGCGCGGGCGAGTACTCCGTGGGCTTCGAGGACCGGGCGCAGGGTTTCGCGCTCGGAGGCCGTGGCCTCGACGAGCGGCAGGCGGACGCGGTCCGAGGGGATGAGGCCGGCCATCTCGGCGGCGGCCTTGATGAGAATGGGGCTCGAGGTCACGAACAGGGCCTCGTAGAGGTCGGCGAGCTCGGCGTCGACGGCGCGCATGGCGTCCATGTCGCCACCGCGGGCCTCGGCGGCCATGCGGGCCATCTGGGGGCCCACCAGGTGGGATGCGACCGAGATGACGCCGGCGCCGCCGCGCTCGAGCACGCGGGCGTACAGGTCGTCGTTGCCGGCCCAGACGCTGAGGCCGGGGATGCCCATGATGGCGTCCAGCTCGGCGAGGTCGTTGTGGGCCTGCTTGACGCCCACCACGTTGGGGATCTGGGCGATCTCGGCGATCCAGTCGGGCGGCAGGTTGACGACGCTGCGCCCGGGGATGTTGTAGACGATCACCGGCAGCCCGACCTCGGCGATGGACGCCATGTGGGCCACGATGCCCGCGCGGGGCGGCTTGTTGTAGTACGGCGTGACGGCCAGCACCGCGTCGCAGCCGATCTCCGCGGCCGCGTGCGTGAGGTGCACCGAGTGCGCCGTGTCGTTGGAACCCGTGTTGGCGATGACGACGCTGTCGCCGGCCTCGCGCCTGCCCCACCGGAACAGCGCGATCTTCTCGTCGTCGGTGAGCGTGGAGGCCTCGCCCGTGGTGGCCGACATCACGACTCCGTCGGAGCCGTTGTCGAGGCTGTGGGCGATGAGCGCGCACATCGCGCGCTCGTCGACGCGGTGGTCGGCGTCGAACGGCGTCACGAGCGCCGTGAGGATGGTTCCCAGGTTCACGACAGGCAGGATACACGCAGCCCCTGCGGGCGCCCGCCACCTGTTCGCGGGGTCTCCTCACCCCTCCCGGGCACGGTCACACCGCCGCGGGCCCCGACGATCGCGGGGGCCCGAGCGGTGCACCGGTCACGACATGCAGAGCGCGTACGCGTGGAACGCGATGCGGTTGGCCACCTTCGACTTGATCTCGAGCACCCAGCCGATGGGCTGGCTGTTGGCGTTGAACAGCGGGTACGAGGCGATGACGTCGGCGTCGTTGCGCACGTCGACGTACCCCCCGCCTCCGGTGGCCGCCTGGTTGGCGCCGCAGCGCGCCTGCACCTGGTGGGTGAGGCCCACGGCCGAGGCGTCCCACGTGAGGGACGTGGGCTCGGCCACGCTGATGCTGGCGGCGCCGTCACCGGGGGGGCCCTGGATGCCCTGGAGCCCGCGGGGGCCCTCGGGGCCGACCTCGCCCTTGTCGCCCTTCGGTCCGACGGGCCCGGCGGGACCCTCGAAGCCACGCGGGCCCAGCGGCCCGGCCTCGCCCCGGCCACCGGCCGCACCGGGTGCGCCGGCCGGGCCCGCGGGACCCGCCGGACCGGCCGGGCCGACGGGGCCACGCGCCGCGGCGGACGTCTGCGTGGGCCCGGAGCCCACCTTCGCCTCGAGCGCCTGCACCATCCGGCCCTGCACGGCGACGGCGGCCGAGAGCGTCTTCAGCTGCTTCTCGAGCTTGGCCACCTTCGCCGCGAGGGCGGCCGCGGGGACCGCCTTCTTCTTCGCGGCGGTGGCGGACGGCACGGCGACGGCAGCGGGAAGAAGCACGCCTGCGGCGGCGACGGCGGCGACGACACGGCGGGTGGCGAAGGGCATCGGCGAATGGACTCCCATGTGGTGGACACTCAGGCGGCGAGTGGGCATCTCCTCGCCCCCGACATGAGTTGTGTCGGCACCGCGGCGCCCAGCGGCCTCGCGCACCCGGCACCGCCGCGTGCCGGAGGATGCGTGAGGCGGCCTCACTCGTGCGTGAGATCGCCTCACGCACGACGCGCGACCCGGGTCAGTCGTGGGGCAGGTGCGCGCGCACGCGGCGCAGCGTCTCGAGGGCCCGCTCACGCTCGCGGGGACCGAGGGGGTCGGTGGCGACGGCCTGCGCCTCCCGCTCGCACGCCGTGCGCGCCCGGGCCGGCGTCTCGTCGCGCGCGGGGCCCCGCGCCAAGAGGTCGACGTACGCGTCGAACAGGCGGGCCCGCTCGGGGCCGGACGGCACCCCGACCACGTGCCCGCGCAGGCGGACGGCCTCCCGCTCCCACGACGCGGGGGCGGTGCGGCGCCCCTCGAGGCGGCCCACGATCGCCGCCGCCAGGCGCCCGGACGGGCCCCCCAGGCGCTGCCCGACGTTGCGCGCCTGGGCGATCAGCTGCCGCTTCTTCTCGTCGTTGGCGGGGTCGGCCGTCCAGTCCCGGGCGGCCCGCAGCAGGGCCGCGGCCACCACGGGACCCAGCCGGCGCGCGGCGATACGGGCCAGCCGGAGGACGAGGGGGTTCAGGTGCGGGGGATCTCCTGGCCCGTCTCGGGATCGAGGCGGATGCCGTCGGTGATGCCGTCACCCGGGGGCGCGGCGATGATGAGCCAGTGGGCGTCGCGGTCGGTGGTGTTGCGGATGCGGCGCGGCACGTCGTGGGCCACGCGCACCCAGTCGCCGTCGTCCACCTGCACGTCGGCGTCGTCGATCTGCAGCGTCTGCGGGCCGCCGGAGCGCAGCAGGTACACCTCCTCCTGCACGTGGTGGCGGTGCAGGGGCATCTCGTCGCCCGGCCCGAACCGCCAGGCCCGCACCTTCATGGCCTCGGTGCCGATGGCGCCGCTGAGGTCGCGCGACCCCGGGCCCCCTCCCCGGCGTTCGCGCAGCTCGACGTCGTGCTCGTTGACCTTGCCCCAGCGTTCGGCGCCCATGGCGCCTCCTTTCACGACGGCTCGATGACCAGCATCAGTTGTTTGGTCTCCACCCGGGTGCCGGCATCGACGAGCACCTCGGTGACGGTGCCGTCGAGCTCGGCGAACACGGCGGTCTCCATCTTCATCGCCTCGATGGCAAGCAGGCGGTCGCCACGGGCGACGGTGTCGCCGACGTGGGCCGTGACCTTCACCACCAGGCCGGGCATGGGCGCCGCGACCTGCGCGGGGTTGCCCTCCTCGGCCATGCGCACGGGCTCGCCGGTGGGGGCCGCCTGGTGGTCGTCGATCTTGATGGTGCGCGGCTGGCCGTTGAGCTCGAAGAAGATGGTGCGCTTGCCCTCGTGGTCGGGCTCGCTGACCGTGAGCCGCCGGATGACCAGCGTCTTGCCCTTCTCGATGTCGACGATGAGCTCCTCGTCGCGCTGGAGCCCCTGGAAGAACACGGGGGTCGGCAGCACGCTGACGTCGCCGTACTCGGCACGGTGCTTGGCGAAGTCGAGGAACACCCGCGGGTACATGAGGTACGACGCCAGGTCCTGGTCGGTGGCGTCGCGCCCGATCTCGGCCGCCAGCGAGGCCTTGGCCTCGGCCAGGTCGACCGGCGGCAGGATCTCGCCCGGCCTGCCGGCCAGCGGCGCCTCGCCCTTCAGCACCTTGCGCTGGAGGGCCTCGGGGAAGCCGCCCATGGGCTGGCCCAGGTCGCCGCGGAAGTACTCCACCACCGACTCGGGGAACGCGATCTCCTTGTCGGGGTCGAGCACGGCCTCGGGCGTGAGGTCGTTGGTGACCATGTAGACGGCCAGGTCGCCCACCACCTTCGACGTGGGCGTCACCTTGATGATGTCGCCGAACATGTCGTTGACGTCGGCGTACGCCTTGGCCACCTCGGGCCAGCGCGCCTCGATGCCGAGGCCGCGCGCCTGCTGGCGCAGGTTGGTGTACTGGCCGCCGGGCATCTCGTGCTCATACACCTCGGACGCGCCGGCCCGGTTGTCGGCCTCGAACGACGCGTACTGGTGGCGCACCGCCTCCCAGTACGTGTTGATGGCGTCGAGGCCCTCCCGTGACAGGCCCGTGTCACGGGGGCTGTGACGCAGGGCCTCCACGATGGAGCCCAGGTTGGGCTGGGACGTGAGCCCCGACAGCGCGTCCATGGCCGCGTCGGCCGCGTCGACGCCCGCCTCGGCGGCGGCCAGCACGGACGCCCCGGCGATGCCGGACGTGTCGTGCGTGTGGAAGTGGATGGGGATGCCGACCTCGGCCTTCAGCTCGGTCACCAGGCGGCGCGCGGCCTCGGGCTTGCACAGGCCCGCCATGTCCTTGATGCCCAGGATGTGCGCGCCGGCGGCCTCCAGCTGCTTGGCCAGGTCGACGTAGTACGCCAGCGTGTACTTGTCCTCACCCGGGTCGAGGATGTCGCCCGAGTAGCACAGGGCCGCCTCGCACACCGCGCCGCTCTCGACGACGGCGTCGATGGCGACCCGCATGTTCTCGACCCAGTTGAGCGAGTCGAACACGCGGAACACGTCGATGCCGGCCGCGGCGGCCTGGCGGGTGAAGTAGCGCACCACGTTGTCGGGGTAGTTGGCGTACCCGACGGCGTTGGAGGCCCGCAGGAGCATCTGCAGCAACAGGTTGGGGGCCTTCTCGCGCACCTGGGCCAGGCGGTCCCACGGGTCTTCCTTGAGGAACCGCATCGACACGTCGAACGTGGCGCCGCCCCAGCATTCCAGCGAGAACAGGCCGGGCAGAAGGCGCTGGTAGGCCTGGGCGACGCGGGCGATGTCGTACGTGCGCACCCGCGTGGCCAGAAGCGACTGGTGCGCGTCGCGCATGGCGGTGTCGGTGATGAGCAGGCGCTTCTCGTCGAGCATCCACTGCGCCAGGCCCGCGGGGCCCCGCTCGACGAGGATCGAGCGCGCGCCGGGCGGCTCGACGCTGCGGTCGGGCACCTTCGGCACCACGGGCTCGGGGTGCGTGGCGGGGGGCTGGCGCCCCTCCATCTCGGGGTTGCCGTTGACGATGGTGTCGCCCAGGAACCGCAGGAGGCGGTTGGCGCGGTCTTTCCGCGGCGTGAAGTGGAACAGCTCGGGCGTCTCGTCGATGAACCGGGTGGTGTAGTCGCCCGACCGGAAGCGCGGGTGCAGGATGAGCGCGTCGAGGAACGGTAGGTTGGTGGTGACGCCCCGGATGCGGAACTCGCGCAGGGCCCTGACCATGCGGTTGATGGTCTCCTCGGGCGTCGGCGCCCAGGCCGTCACCTTCTCCAGCAGCGAGTCGTAGAACGGGGTGACGACGGCGCCGGAGTAGGCCGTGCCCCCGTCGAGCCGGATGCCGAAGCCCGACGCCTCGCGGTACGCGGTGATGCGGCCGTAGTCGGGGGTGAAGCCGTTCTCGGGGTCCTCGGTGGTGATGCGGCACTGCATCGCGTAGCCGTTGGTGGTGATCTGGCTCTGCGGCGGCACGCCGCTCTCGGGCTCGCCCAGCGTGGCGCCCTGGGCGATGCGGATCTGGGCCTTGACGATGTCGATGCCCGTCACCACCTCGGTGACCGTGTGCTCCACCTGGATGCGGGGGTTGACCTCGATGAAGTAGAAGCGCCCGGTGTCGGCGTCCATCAGGAACTCGACGGTGCCGGCGCCGACGTACTTGGCCTCGCGGGCCAGCTTGACGGCGGCCAGGCACAGCTCGCGCCGCTGCCCGGGCGTGAGGCGCGCGGACGGGGCCTGCTCGACCACCTTCTGGTGGCGACGCTGCACGGTGCAGTCGCGCTCCCACAGGTGCACGATGTCGCCGTGCATGTCGCCGAGGATCTGCACCTCCAGATGCCAGGCGTGCTGAACCAGCTTCTCGAGGAACACCTCGCCGTTGCCGAACGCGGCCTTCGCCTCGCGCTGCCCGGCGGCGACCTCCTCCAGCAGCTTGTCGCGGTCGTACACGGCGCGCATGCCGCGTCCGCCGCCTCCCCAGCTGGCCTTCACCATCACGGGGAAGCCGATCTCGTCGGCCAGGCGCAGGATCTCGTCGGGGTCGTCGGGAAGCGCCGTGGTGGCGGGCATCACGGGCACGTCGGCGCGCTCGGCCATGGCGCGGGCGGCCACCTTGTTGCCGAGGGCCTCCATCACCGACGCGGGCGGGCCGATCCACGTGATGCCCTCGCGCACGCACGCGGCGGCCATCTCGGGGTTCTCGGCCAGGAAGCCGTAGCCGGGGTGGATGGCGTCGGCGCCGCAGTCGTGGGCCACCCTGAGGATGTCCTCGATGGCGAGGTAGGCGCGGACGGGCTCCTGCTCCTTGCCCACCTGGTAGGCCTCGTCGGCCTTGAACCGGTGCAGCGCGAAGCGGTCTTCGCGGCTGTAGATGGCCACGGTGCCGAGCTTCAGCTCGTTGGCGGCCCGGAAGATCCGGATCGCGATCTCGCTGCGGTTGGCGACCAGCAGCTTGGTGATCTTCCTGGGCTCCTCGGGCACCC
>CAUJCX010000054.1 GCA_963169235.1 Actinomycetota bacterium
GGGGATGGGTGCAGGTACTCGTCACGTCGACGGGGGCCGACGGTGGCTTCTCGGCGCACCTGCGCGTCGGGCGCTCCACGTGGGTGCGGGCGCGCACCGCCGACGCCGTCAGTACCGGCGCGCGGGTGTCGGTGCGCGCCCGCGTCGCGTTGCGCCGGTCGGGGACGCACCTGCGCGCACGCCTCGTTCCGGTGTCTGCCGGTGCGACGGTGGTGCTGCAACGGCTGGACCTCGATCGCTACCGCTGGCATGCCGTCGGCGTCGGGCGCACCGACCGCGGCGGTGCCGCGATGCTGACCACACCGCGCCCGGGCGTGTACCGGGTGGTGGTGCCCCGGCCCGGTGCGGGTCTCGACGCGGCCACGTCCCGGACGGTCGGCATGCCCGCGCACCGGGGGTGACGACCCGCGTCGCGCCCGGTTGGGTCGCGGGCCGCGTCAGTGCGTGGAAGGCCACCTCGGCGCTGAGGAGGTCCCGGGCCGCTCCTCGAGATACGTCAGCACCGCCCTCACGCGGCGGTGCTCGTTCGCGTCGGGCAACAGGCCCAGCTTCGCGAACACGCTCGAGATGTGGGTCTCGACGGTGCGCTCGGTCAGCCAGAGGCGCCGCGCGACCCCGGCGTTGGTGAGCCCCTGTGCCATCAGGTCGAGCACCTCGCGTTCCCGCGCCGTCAGGCGCGCCATGGGCCCGTCGGTCGGCTGAGCGCTCATCAGGCCGGCGACCGCCTCGGGGTCGAGCGCCGACCCTCCGGCGGCCACGCGCTCGACCGCGTCCACGAAGTCGGCCACGTCCAGCACGCGGTCCTTGAGCATGTACCCGAACGCCCCTCCCGCCACGAGCCCGGCGGGCAGGTGGGTGATGTGCTGGGACAGCAGCAGCACGCCCAGGCGCGGGTGGCGTTCGCGGATGATCGCCGCGGCCTCTACGCCGTCGGACGCGTTGCCCGGGGGCATGCGGATGTCGAGGATCACCACGTCCGGCCGGTGCTCGTCGACGGCCGCGACGGCAGACGGGCCGTCGCCCGCCATCTCGACGGTGTGATGCCCGAACTCCGCAAGCAGCCGCCGAAGGCCCTCGCGGAACAGCACGGAGTCCTCGCCTACGACGACGCGCATGGCAGCACCGCCCGCAACTCGGTGCCCTTGCCCGGGGGGCTCTGAAGCGTCAGGCGGCCGCCCAGCGCGTGCACGCGGTCGGCCAGTCCCGCGAGCCCCGAGCCCGGGCGCACCACCGCGCCGCCGCGGCCGTCGTCGCGCACCGAGATCTCCACCTCGCCGCCGTCCTGCAGGACGCCCACGGCGATGCGCCCGGCCGCGGCGTGCTTGACCGCGTTCGCGACGGCCTCTGCCGCGACGAAGTACGCGACGGTCGTGACGTCGTCGGCCAGGACGCTGGCCTGGCACTGCACATCGACCGGCACCGCGGTGCGGCGCGTCAGCTCCGCCAGGGCGGGCCCGAGACCATCGTCGAGGCAGCTCGGCCGCAACCCGTGCGCGATCTGGCGCAGCTCGCTGACCGTCGTGCCGATCTCGGCGATGGCATCATCCAGCAGGTCACCGGCGGGCAGGGCCACCCCGCGCGCCAGCTGGTGCTGCGCGACCCGCAGGTTGACCCCCAGCGACACCAGGCGCAGCTGGGCTCCGTCGTGCAGGTCACGCTCTAGTCGGCGCCGCTCCTCGTAGGACGCGGCCATGAGGCGCGCGCGGCTGGCGTCGACCTCCCGCAGCAGCCGGCGCGACTCGGTGCGCAGCCGCACGGAGTCGAGCAGCAGCGCGGCGGCATCCGACACCGTCCGGGAGACCGGCACGCCCTCCGGCGACGGGGAGAGCGCCGCGACCGGTGCGTCACCCAGGGCGACGCGCGACCAGTCGTCGCCGGGGGACACCGGCGCGCCCGCCGCGTCCACCCAGCCGTCGCCGTGACGGTCGGCGTAGGCGACCACCAGCGCGGGATGGTGGCAGCCGGCCCGCAGCACGCCCTCGACGCCCTCGGGCTCGGCCTCGCCCCGGCGGACCAGGTCCGAGAAGCGCGCGAGCGCGTCCACGGCGCGCGTCTCGGCGGGCAGCAGCGCGCGCCGCATCCTCGGCCTCAGCCACGCGCGGGCCGGCGCCAGGCACGCCGCGCACGCGGCCGCCCCGAGGGCGGCGGGGACCACGGAGTCGTCGGCCACGAGCGAGCCCACCACGGCGCTGACCACGACGTACGTCGTCACGGCAAGGAGCGCCAGGGCGACGTACAGCGCCGTTCCGACGAACGCCCGGTCGGCGTCGAACAGCCGGAAACGCATCATCCCCATGAGGGTGGCGCCGTGGATGCCGACGAACATCACCATCAGCCCGATCACGGCCAGGTCGGGACCGTCCAGCAGCAGGTAGCTGACCCAGCACAGGAACAGCGTGATCGGGATGGTCAGGCCCGCGGCCGCCATCCACGTGAGCTGGGCGCGCACCACGGCGGACGGTTCGGAGCGCAGGCGCCGCACCAGGATCACGGCGGCCGCGATGAGCCCCGCCATGGTCAGGAACGGGAATGCGTGCGCGACGTTGGCCCAGGCGTACTGCCCCCACGGGTGCGGCACACCCTCCAGCGGCGGCGCGTAGGCCAACGGCGCCACGGCCCCCACGGGCAGGGCCACCAGCGCCAGCGCGGGCAGGCCCCACAGCAGGGTCCGCGCCACGCGCCCGTCGGCCCGGCCCGTGGGGAACACCACGCAGAGGCACGCGAACGGCACATACAGCCACATCCAGCCGAACTGCGACAACCCCACCACCTCGGGCGAGCGGGGCACCCACGCGGGCAGCGCGCTCCATGCCGCCTGGTACGCGTCCATGAAACCCATGATGCTGCTGACCACGCCGTTGGCGCCCAGCAGCGGGCCCACGGGGTTCCCGGGCGCGGTGCGGGACACGACGTACGCCACCGCCACCGACGCACCCGCCAGCACGGCCGTCACGATCAGCGCGGCCCACGCGTCGCCCGGCAGCCCGGCCGCCCGCGCGACCACCGCTGCGGCGGCGACCACGGCCGCCACCGTGACCCCTTCGAGCCGCACGAACATGGGAGCCTGGCGCATGCGCTGACGATAGGACTCCCGACCCCGCCGGACCACCCGTGCCACCACGGATGTGGCACGCCGGGATCAGGCAGGCGGCATCGCGCGCACCAGATCTGGGGTGAGGCCGGCGATGCGGTCGACGATCAGGTGGCAGCGCTCCACCACCGCCGGGTCGGGCGGGTAGTCCGGGTTGGGGACGGCCACCACGCGCATGCCGGCGTCCAACGCCGAGCGCAGGCCGGCGGTGGAGTCCTCCACGGCGACGCATGCGGCGGGATCGTGTCCCAGGCGGCGGGCCGCCTCCACGTACACGTCCGGGAACGGCTTGCCGCGCGCCACCTCCTCGGAGGCGACGTACTGCGGCAGCACGTCGCCGAGGCCGCCCAGGTCGATCATGGCGGCGATGATCTCGCGGTTGGACGACGACGCGATGGCGCACGGGTACTCCCGCGCCATGCGGCGCACGGCGGCGACGGCGCCGGGCAGAAACGGCGGCTCGGCCCGGTAGCGCTCAAGCAGGCGGGCCACCACCTCGTCGCGGATCTCGTCCGGCGTCATCGGCACGCCCAGCTCGGCGTGCATGTAGCCGGTCCACTCGGGCGAGCTCATGCCCATCATGTCGGTGTGGGCGCGGTCGGTCCACCGCCCGCCCCGCGCGCGGGCGAGGTCCTCGCGCACGCGGTCCCAGACGTGCTCCGTCTCGGCCAGCGTGCCGTCCATGTCGAAGATGACCGCGGCGACGTCCACCGCGCGAGCCTAGCGACCGGGGCCGTCCCCGGCGGGGAGGGTGAGCACCACGTTGCCGCGCTTGTGACCGCCGTCCACGATGCGGTGCGCGGCGACGACGTCGGCCAGCGGCAGCGTGCGGTCGACCACGGCCCGCAGCTCGCCGCGCGCGGCGCGCTGCAGCAGCCACTGGACGTCGGCGAGGCGCTCGGGCGCGCCGCCCCTCACCACGCGGCTGCGTGGCACGACGAGCTGCGCCAGCGTGGGGACGGCCAGTAGCAGCAGGCCTGCCGGAGCCAGCAACGCCGTGCCCTCGGCGATGGAGAGGTTGCCGACGGCATCGAGCACCACGTCGTACCGGCCTCCCGATCCGGCCAGCGGCTGGCGGGCGTAGTCGATGACGTGGTCGGCACCGAGTGACCGCACCAGCGCCGCGTTGCCGCCGCTGCAGACCGCCGTGACGGTCGCCCCGAAGTACTTCGCGATCTGCACGGCGTTCGTCCCGACCGCCCCGGACGCGCCGTTGACCACCACGTGCATGCCCGGGGCGACCCGTCCTCGGTCGCGCAGGAACCACAGCGCCGTCACGCCGCCGAAGAGCATCGCGGCGGCGTCGACGTCGGTCACGTCGTCCGGGATGCGGGCAACCGCTCCGTTCTCGGCCGCCAGCACGTACTCGGCGTGGGCGCCACCCAGCCCGTCCGTCAGGCCGCACACCCGGTCCCCCGCGGAGTGGACCACGACGCCGGCGCCCACCGCCGCGACCTCACCCGCGTAGCTGCCTCCCAGCACGGTGGCGCGCGGGCGCCGTACGCCCAGGGCGAGGCGTGGCAGGTGGCCGAAGCCCTTCGGGAAGCGGGCCCCGCGGATGCGGGCGTCGGCCACCGTGACCGGAGTCGCCGCCACCCGCACCAGTACCTGACCGGGACCGGGCGTGGGCAGCGGCACATCGCGCACCACGACGACGTCGGGCGGTCCGTACCGGTCGGCGCACGCCGCGAGCATTCGCATCCTCCGAGGCGGGGTGGGTCGCGGCCGAACCTACGGATCATGGGAGCGCGGAGGGTTAAGCGCTCGTCAACCCTCGGCCCGTCGCCTTCATCTCAGCCTTGACGACTCAAGTTACCCAGCGTAACCTCCGACAACTGGTTACGCACCGTAACCGTCTCCGTTCGAAAGGCACCGCTCCATGGATCGTTCCGACCACCCGACGCATCTTCCCCTGCTTCCCCTTGAGGAAGCCGTGCTTCTGCCGGGCATGTCGGTGACCGCGCCGCTCGTGGGTGACGAGCAGACCGCGGCCGTCGACCACGCGCTGGAGCACACCGACGGCATGCTGGTGAGCGTCCCCCACATCGACGGCGCGTTCACGCCGTTGGGCGTCGTCGCCACCATCACCGGCCAGATCGCACTGCCCGACGGCAGCCGCGGCGTGTCCATCGAGGCGCTCCACCGGGCCGAGCTGGGCCAGGCGACCGAGCGCGGCGACACGCTGGTGGTGCCCGTCACCCCCATCCTCGACCCCGACGACGTGTCCGAGCGCGCGCACGAGCTGGCGGCCGAGTACCGCGCGGTCGTGGGCGAGGTGGCCGCCACCAGGGGCGACGGTGGCCGCGTCAGCGCGTTCCTGCGCGCCATCGACCACCCCGGCCGCCTGGCCGACACGGTGGGCTACGCCCCCGAGGTGGACGCCACCCGCAAGGCCGGCGTGCTGGCCGCGGTCGACATCGAGGCCCGCCTCGAGGCCGCCATCGCAGCCCAGCGCGAGCGCCTGGCCGAGCTGCACCTGCGCAAGCGAATCCGCGAGGACGTCAGCGAGAACCTGGAGCGCACCCAGAAGGAGGCGATCCTCCGCCGCCAGATGGACGCGATCCGCAAGGAGCTCGACGAGACCAACGACGAGTCGGCCGACGACTGGCGCCGGCGCATCGCCGAGTCGGGCATGCCCGAGGCCGCCCGCAAGGAGGCCGACCGCGAGCTGGCCCGCCTGGAGCGCATGGGCGACGGCGCCGAGGCCGGCATGATCCGCACGTACCTCGAGTGGATGGTGTCGCTGCCGTGGGACAAGCGCTCGGACGACACGCTGGACGTCGCCGAGGCGCGGACGGTGCTGGACGCCGACCACACGGGCCTGGAGAAGGTGAAGGAGCGCATCCTCGAGTACCTGGCCGTCCGCCGCCTGCGGCGCGACCGTGACATGGGCGACGCGTCCACCGGCGTGATCCTGGCGCTGGTCGGTCCGCCCGGCGTGGGCAAGACGTCGCTGGGCGAGTCGGTGGCACGCGCCACCGGGCGCGAGTTCGTGCGCATCAGCCTGGGCGGCATCCGCGACGAGGCGGAGATCCGCGGCCACCGCCGCACGTACGTCGGTGCCCTCCCGGGCCGCTTCGTGCGTGCCCTGCGCGACGCCGGCACCCGCAACCCCGTCGTGCTGCTGGACGAGCTCGACAAGGTCGGCTCCGACTGGCGCGGCGACCCCAGCTCGGCGCTGCTCGAGGTGCTCGACCCGGCCCAGAACCACACGTTCCGCGACCACTACCTGGACGTCGACCTCGACCTGTCGGAGGTGCTGTTCATCGCCACCGCCAACATGGTCGACACCATCCCCGCCCCGCTGCTCGACCGCATGGAGATCATCCAGCTGGACGGCTACACCGAGGACGAGAAGCGGGCGATCGCGACCGACCACCTGGTGCCGCGCCAGATCGAGCGCAACGGCCTGCGCGAGGGCGAGGTGACGCTGACGGCCGACGCCATCCGCGCCATCATCGGCGACTACACCCGCGAGGCGGGCGTGCGCACACTCGAGCGGGAGCTGGGCAAGGTCATCCGCAAGGCGGCCACGCGCGTCGCCGAGGGTGCCACCGACCCCATCACCATCGACGCCGGCGACCTGGTGCCCGCCCTGGGGCGGCCGAAGGTGCACCACGAGGCGGCCGAGCGCACGGCGACGCCGGGCGTGGCCACCGGCCTGGCCGTCACCGGCACGGGCGGCGACGTGCTGTTCGTCGAGGCCAGCGAGATGCCCAAGGACGGCGGCGACGGCCTGGTGCTCACCGGCCAGCTGGGCGACGTCATGCGCGAGTCGGCCCGCATCGCGCTGTCGTGGATGCGGGGTCACGCGGGCGAGCTGGGCATCGCCGACGACCGCCTCACCGACCGCAGCGTGCACGTGCACGTCCCGGCGGGAGCGATCCCCAAGGACGGGCCGTCGGCGGGCGTCACCATGGTCACGGCCCTGGCGTCGCTCTACTCGGGCCGCGCCGTGAAGCCCAGCGTCGGCATGACCGGCGAGGTGACGCTGCAGGGGCGGGTGCTCCCCATCGGCGGGGTCAAGCAGAAGCTGCTGGCCGCGCATCGGGCGGGCCTCACCGAGGTCATCATCCCCGAGCGCAACCGCGGCGACCTGGACGACGTCCCGGCCGACGTGCTCAAGGACCTCACGGTGCACCCGGTGCTGACCGTGGGCGAGGTGCTCGACCTGGCGCTGGAGCCCGCGTGCAGCCGCCGGGATGCCCTGGCCTCCGCCTAGCCGGCCGGGCGCGTAGGCTGGCGTCCGGTAATGGAATGCGGTGACCACAACCCCGTGTGCAGGCGGTACCAGTCGGCGGCCGAAGTGCTCGGCCGCCGCTGGAGCCTGGCCGTCATCCGGGTGGCGCTCGACGGGCCCGCCCGGTTCGGCGAGTTCCGGGCCAGCGTCGACGGACTGTCGGCGCGCCTTCTGGCCGAGCGCCTGCGCGAGCTGGAGGAGTTCGGCGTGTTCGAGCGCCTCCAGGTGGGGCCGCGCACGTTCGAGTACCGCCTGACCCCCAAGGGCGAGGCGCTCGCCCAGGTCATCTCCGAACTGGAGATGTGGGCGAACGCCTGGGACTAGCCCGTGAGGGGTGGCGCGCCGGTGCGGTGATCGCCCCGGCGCGCGCGTCCCCCCTTACACCGTCGACTCGCGCCCCGCGCGCGCGGCGCGGCGCGGGCCACCCAGCCACGACGGTGCCCACCAGTTGGCGCGGCCCAGGAGGCCCATCAGCGCGGGCACCAGGAACGCGCGGATGACGGTGGCGTCGATCAGCACCGACAGGGCGGTGCCCACGCCCACCAGCTTGATGAACACGATCTCCGACGTGGCGAACGCCCCGATCGCGGCCACCATCAACAGGGCGGCGGCGGTGACGATGCGCCCCGTGCGGGCCAGCCCGATGGACACGGCCTCGCGGTCGGACGCGCCCGCCCGCCGCGCCTCGAGGATGCGGGCCAAGAGGAACGTGCCGTAGTCGGTGGACAGGGCGAACGCGATCGCGAACAGCAGCACCGGCTGCGTGGCCTCGAGCGCCCCCTGCGACGTGAAGCCCAGGAGTCCCTCCAGGTGCCCGTCCTGGAAGATCAGCACCAGCAGGCCGAACGTGGCGGCGATGGTGAGGCCGTTGAGCAGCACGGCCTTGATGGGCAGCACCACCGAGCGGGTCATCACGAACAGGATGATGAACGTGGTGCCCACCAGGAGCGCCAGGGCCCACGGGATGCGCTGCGCCAGCACGTCCTGCTGATCGAGGAAGCGGGCGGTCTGGCCACCGACCTCCGCCTGCAAGGGTGACTCGATGGCGCGCAGGTTCTGCACCAGGTCCTTGGTGCCCTGGTCGAGCTGCGATCCGGGCGGCACCACGTCGATGCGCCAGACGCCCTCGGCCACCTCGCGGGCGGGCGACACCAGCGACCCGGCGGCGACGCGGGCGACGTCCTGCCGGTAGGCCTTGACCTGCGCCGCGGCACCCGGTCCCGCGTTCACCGCCACCAGCACGGGCGCGGACGCGTCACCCGGGTACGTGCGCTCCATCACGTCCTGCGCCTGCCGGGCCGAGTGGTCCGTGGGCAGCATCGACGCGTCCACCGCGGTGAAGCGTACGCCCAGGAACGGGGAGCCCAGCGCGATGAGGGCGGCGCCCACCACCACGGCCACCACTACCGGGCGGCCGAGCACCCGGTGCGACAGGCGGTACCAGCCCGTGCGCGGCAACGCGGCGGAGGTGGGCTCGCGACGCACCCAGCGGCGGGGCGTGAACGCGTCGATGCGGCGCCCCAGGAGCGCCAGCGTGGCGGGCACCAGCGTCAGCGTCACGAGCGCCGCCGCCAGCGGCACCACGATGCCGGCCACGCCCATCGAGCGCAGGAAGTTCTGCGGGAATACCAGCAGCGACGCCAGCGCGGTGCTGACGGTGAGGGCGCTGAACACGACGGTGCGGCCCGCGGTGCGCACGGTGGCCACCGCGGCCGCACGCGGCGCCAGACCACCGGCCAGCTCCTCACGGAAGCGCGACACCATCAGCAGGCTGTAGTCGACGGCGAGGCCCAGCCCCAGGCCGGTGACCAGGTTGAGCGCGAACACCGACACGCTCATCGCGGCCGCGTCCACCACGAGCAGCGCGAAGAACGTGACCATCACCGTCGAGGCCCCCACCACCACGGGCACCAGGGCCGCCACAGGGCTGCGGAAGATCAGGAACGCCAGCACGAACAGCAGCGGCATCACCAGCAGCTCGGCCCGCGCGAGATCGGACTGCACCTGCGCGCCCACCTGCTCGCCGGCCACGACACCGCCGCCGAGGATGGCCGGCGTGCCGGCCAGCGCGGCCTGCGCGTCGGTGGCGACGTCGGCCTCCGACGCGTCCGAGCTCAGCGTGGCCGTCACCAGCACCGACGACCCGTCGCGGGCGGTACTCGACGCGTCGCCCGCCGCGGGGAGCCCCACGGACGCGATGCCGTCGACGGCCCGCAGCCGGGCGGCCACGGCGGCGACGTCGCGGCGGGCCTGCGGTGACGTCGCCCCGGTGGGCGTGGGCACCACCGCCACCACGCCGGGCGTGGCCTCGGCGCCGGTGGCGCGCGCGATCAGCGCCGCGGCGTGGGCGCTCGGTGAGCCGGGGTCGTCGAAGTCGTCGCCGCCGTCGAGCAGGCCGGGCAGCGGCCCCCCGATGACCGCGCAGGCGAACACCACGAATGCGGCCACCGCGATGACGGTGCGGGGCCGGGCAGAGACGAGACGCGAAAGCCATTGCATGTCGATGCGCTCCTTGGGTGACGGGCGTAACCTTACGGCCGTTACTTTACGAGCGTTCAGCGATCTGTCAAGGTCTCCCCATGACATCTCGGCGAATCGGTTCCGACGAGCGCCGACCCGCGCGGCGGCGCAACCCGCGCGGCGAGGGCGGCCGCCTTCGGGACGACCTGCTTGACGCCGCCGGGGAGCTCATCGCCGAGGCGGGCCGGGTGGACGCCGCCTCCATCCGGGCCGTGGCGAGGCGCGCCGGGGTCAGCGCGCCCAGCGTGTACCTGCACTTCGCCGACCGCGACGAGCTGGTGCAGGCGGTGCTGAAGCAGCGCTTCAACGACCTGCACGACGCCATCACCGAGGCCCTGGAGTCGAGCGGTCCCGAGGCCACCGCGGCCGAGTTCCTGTTCGCCGGATGCGCGGCGTACGTCGCGTACGGGCTGGACCATCCCGGGCCCTATCGCGTGCTGTTCGACTCCCCCGCCGAGCCGTTCACCCCGGACGCCTCCGCGGCCGCCGACGCCGCCCTGGGGCTTCTCATCGACGGCGTCGCGGCATGCCAGGCCGCCGGCAGCGACATCCCCGGCACGCCTTTGGAGGTGGCGACGATGGTGTGGTGCGCGCTGCACGGCATCGTGATGCTGCGCGTGGCGAACCCGTTGTTCGCGTGGCCGCCCGTGGACGATGCCCTCAGGGTCATGCTCGAGCGGCTGGTGGGCCTTCCCGCCGAGGGCTGAGGCACCTCACGCGGCGGGAGCCGGCCGGGGCGGGGGCCGGCAGGGGGACGGGCCGGGGGATCCGGCCGTGCGCGGCGCGCTACGCGCGCGGAGAGGTGAAGTGGTGCCCGCCGCGGGCGCACCAGAACACCAGGCGACCGGCATCGGTGCGGGCGACGCACGATCCGTCGTGGCGGTGCTCGGGGCAGGGTCGCTGCACCCCGTTCAAGAGGCCGTCGGGCGCGACGCGCGCGTGGGCGGGGATGGTCCGTTCGAGGGTGGCTGTCGTCGTCATGGTGTTCAGCCCTTTCGCTCGGCGTTGGCGTGGTCAGTGGATTCGTGGTCCAGGCGGAAGTCCCTACCCAGACCGAGCGCCCCCCACAACAGGGCGTCGACGCTCTCACCGTCGCGGCTCTCGGCGCGGTCACGCAGCGCCTCCAGACCCTCCTGGAGCCGCCGGGGATCGAGCGGCGTCCGCGTGGCCCGCATCACTTTCGCGTAGCGGGTGGGACGTACCTGCTCGTCGACGTTGAAAAGTTCCTCGTGCAGCTTCTCCCCCGGCCGGATGCCCACGATCTCCACGCGGATGTCCTTGCCGGGCTCGTGCCCCGAGATCTCGATCATGCGGTGCGCCAGGTCGAGGATGCGCACGGGCTCGCCCATGTCGAGCACGAAGATGTCGCCGCCGTCCGCGATGCCCGTCGCCTCGATCACCAGCTGCACGGCCTCGGGGATCGTCATGAAGTAGCGGGTCATCTCGGGGTGCGTCACCGTCACCGGCCCCCCGGCCGCGATCTGGCGCCGGAAGATGGGCAGCACCGAGCCGGAGCTGCCCAGCACGTTGCCGAACCGCACCGCCGCGAACCGCGTGGTGGACGATGCGTTGCGCGACTCGATCACGCGCTCGGCGAGGGCCTTCGTGGCCCCCATCACGGTCTTGGGCTCCACGGCCTTGTCGGTGGAGATGAGGCAGAAGCGCTCCACCCCGAACTGCTCGCTGAGCGTGGTCATCAGCTCGGTCGCGAGCGCGTTGTTCGCGACGGCCTGCAGGGGGTTCAGCTCCATCATCGGCACGTGCTTGTACGCGGCGGCGTGGAACACGATCTGCGGTCGGTGCTCGGCGAACGCCCGGGCCATCGCGACCTCGTCCTTGCAGTCGGCCACCACCGGGGTGAGGCCGGTCCAGCCGCGCTCGCGCAGCTCGAGGTCGATCTGGAACAGGTTGTTCTCGGCGTGGTCCACCAGCACCAGGCGCTTCACGCCCAGGGCGACCACCTGGCGGCACAGCTCGCTGCCGATCGATCCGCCGGCGCCCGTCACCATCACCGTGCGGCCGTTGAGGTAGCGGGCCACCTTGGCCAGGTCGACCTCGATGGGGGCGCGTCCCAGCACGTCCTCCACCTGCACCTCGCGCAGCCGCCGCACGGTCACGTCGCCCGAGATCAGCTCGGGCAGGCTGGGCAGCGTCTTGCACGGCACGCGGGCCTCGCGGCACGCGTCCACGATCTCCTGGCGCACGGCGCCGGATGCGGACGGCATCGCGATGATGACCTCGTCGATCTCGAGCTCACGCAACAGGCGCGGCAGGTCGGCGCGGGTGCCGCGCACGCGCACGCCGACGACGCGGATGCCCTGCTTGCGCATGTCGTCGTCCACCAGCCCCACGGGCGTGTAGCCCAGGGCCCGGTTGCGCTTCATCTCCTTGATCATGATGTTGCCGGCCTCGCCGGCACCCACCACCAGCACCTCGCGGCCGCGGCTGAGGGCCTCCGACCGCGGCGGGCGCTCGATGAGGCTGCGCACCAGGAACCGGGCGCCGGCCACCAGCACCATGCTGAACAGCAGGTGCGCCACCAGCACGCCGCGCGGCACGCTGGGCACCCGGTCGGGCCGCCACAGCGTGAACACCGCCAGCACCACCAGGCCGGCCAGCGCGCACGCGGCCAGGATGGTCTGGATGTCGCGCAGGCTCGTGAAGCGCCACCACTTGGTGTAGAAGCGGGCCACCACGAACACCAGGAGCGTGATGCCCACCACCAGCCACACGGTGTCCTCGAACAGGCGCTCGTAGCGGCGGGCGGGGTTGCCGTCGAAGCGCATCTGGAACGCGAGCCAGTACGCGAACGCCACCAGGCACGCGTCGGCCACCACCTGGGCCAGGCGGTGCACGCCGGTGCGGGGCGTCAGCCGGCGCGGGATCCAGGCCACCAGCCAGTCCCTCATCGCGCCGCCTCCAGCATGAGGTCGAGCAGCACGTCGGGGTCGCGGAACGGCGGCGGCGCGGTGCGGTCGCGCGGCACCACGGCCACGTCGCCGGCCGCGTCCAGGCGGCGCAGGCGTCCCTCGGCGATCAGGCGGCGATCGACCGCGCCCATGGTGCCGGCGAACGGGGTGTACGCGGGCACGCCCAGCGCCACCGCCTCGCGGTTCATGGTGCCGCCCGCGCTCACCACCAGGTCGGCCTCGGCCACCAGGCTGGGTCCGTCGATGGGGCGCTCGGGCACGATGGCGCGGGTGCCGCGCAGTTGCCGACGCTGATCCTCCGTGCGCGGAAGCACCACGGTCTGCACCTCGCTGTCGTCCAGAAGGCGGCTGAGCGTCGCGGCGAACACGTCGTTCGACAGGCCCCGATGGTACAGCGTGACCTCGGGAGGCGGGCGTAGCACGGCCGTCACCGTGTCGTCGTCGAGCCCCAGCTCGGCGCGCACCCCCGGGTCGAGCGCGTGGTCGGCGAGGTAGTACTCCTCTTTGAGGCCCGCATACCGCAACAGCTTGGGCGACCGGATGCCGTAGCGCCACAGGCTCCACTCGGGGATGGCCGCCGGCACCAGCACGCGCCGCGCGAACCGGCCGTTGGTGTGGTGCATGGCGGCCGCGTACTCGTAGTCGAACATGGTCACCTGCGGCGTGTCCGCCAGGCGGGCCGCGACGGGCTGGTCGGTGCTGCCGTGGGCGACGGCAAGGTCGAACCGCTCGCGCCGCGCAAAGCGGACGAGCGTCGCGGTGCGCTCGGCCATCGCCCGGGCCTTGTCGCGTACCCCCGCCCCGCCGTGGGCGCCCACCACGGTGTGGGCGATGCCGAAGCGGTCCAGGAGCCCCACCGTCTGCGCGAAGTCACGCGACGTGACGGTGACGTCGTGCCCGCGCTCCCGCAGCCGTGCGATGAACGGGCGGAAGATGACGGCGTGCGGCGAGTTGGTGACGTCGAACCAGATGCGCAGGCGCCGCCCGGCGGCGATGTCGTGACCGGGCGTCAGGTCACCCCACCGCTTCGCGGGCCTGGGCCACGGCGTCCACCACGTACGCGGCCTCCTCGGCCGTCAGGTGGGGATGCATCGGCAGCGCCAGCGCGGTGCGCGCGCACTCCTCGGCCACCGGCAGGTCGCCCTCCCGGTAGCCAAGGTGGGCGAACACCGGCTGCAGGTGCATGGGGATGCCGTAGTACACGGCGCTCGCGACGCCGCGCTCCTTCAGCGCCGCCTGCACCGCCTCGCGGTTCTCGTGGCGGGCCATGTAGAGGTGGTAGATGGGGTGCGCGTCGGCCCGCACGCCGGGCAGCGTCATGTACTCGCCCAGGCCCGCGGCGGCGTACGCGGCGGCGGCGGCGCGGCGGCCGTCGTTCCAGTCGTGCACGTGCTTCAGGAAGATGCGGATGACGGCGGCCTGCAGGTCGTCGAGGCGCGAGTTGTAGCCCACCTCCTCGAACACCACCTTGTCCTTCGAGCCGTGGAACCGCAGGCGGCGCACGCGCGCGGCCACCTCGGGGTCCTTGCACACCACCATGCCGCCGTCGCCGATGCCCGGCAGGTTCTTGGTGGGGAAGAAGCTGAGGGTGGCGATGTCGCCCATGGCGCACACGGGCGTACCCGCGTCGGACGCGCCGTAGGCCTGGGCGGCGTCCTCGATGATGGGCAGGCCGTGCGCGTCGGCGATGGGCCGCAGCGCGCGGACGTCGGCGGGGTGGCCGAAGATGTGCACGGGCATGATCGCCTTGGTGCGGGGCGTGATCTTGGCCTCCACCAGGGCCGGGTCGATGCAGTAGTCGTCGGCCCGGATGTCGCAGAACACCGGGGTGGCGCCCATGCGCGCGATGGCCTCGGCCGTGGCGTAGAACGTGTAGGGCGTGGTGATGACCTCGTCGCCCGGGCCGATGTCCAGCGCGTTCAGCGCGATCACCAGCGCGTCCGTGCCGTTCGCGACGCCCACGCAGTGGCGTCCGTCCACCTCGGCGCCGATCTCCTCCTCCAGCGCCGTGACGTGGGGTCCCAGGATGAACCGCCCGCTGTCGAGGACGCCGGCGATGGCCGCGTCGATCTCCGCGCGCAGGGGGCCGTACTGGGACCCGATGTCCATGAGGGGTACGTTCACTCTCGCTCCCGATGATCGAGCTGTGTCTTGAGTCAGCACGCGCGCTCATGGCGCGCGGTCTCGCAGGCGTTGGCCACGCCCGGTGGGCGCGACGCGACGACAGGCGCGGGCAGGCCCCTACCCTACCAGCCCGTCCTCCTGCGCCTCCTCGCCGGTGGCATCCGACCCCCGGGACGCCGCCGCGACGGGCAGCGTCACCGACACCGTCGTGCCGAAGCCCTCACGGGATTCGGCCGCGACGTGCCCGCCGAAGCGCTCGACGATGTGCTTCACGATGGACAGGCCCAGGCCGGTGCCCCCCATCTGCTTGCTGCGCGACGGATCCGCCCGGTAGAACCGCTCGAACACGTGCGCCAGGTGCCGCTCGGGGATGCCGACGCCGTCATCGGCGACGGCGAGGCGCACCCAGCTGCCGCCGCGTCCCTCAGGCCCGTCCGCGGGCTCCACGGTGACCGTGGCCGTGGCCTGCGGGCCGGCGTATCTGACGGCGTTCTCGAGCAGGTTGCGCACCACGGTCTCGGCCATGCCCTCCGTCAGAGGCACCAGCACGGGCGGGCCGTCGGGCAGCACCATCGTGACGTCCTGGCGCTGCGCCAGGTCGGCCAGCGAGTGCGCCGAGCGCAGGATCGCGTCCCGCAGGTCGCTGTGGTCGCGGTGCGAGCGGCTGGGCTCCGACTCCAGTTGCGACAAGAACAGGATGTCGGTGATGAGGGCGTCCAGGCGCCGGATCTCCGCCGACGCCCGGGCGACGAAGCGGGAGTGCGTGTCCTCGTCGAGGTCGGGGTCGTCGAGGGCCTCCAGCAGCCCGCCCAGCCCCGTCAGGGGCGTGCGCAGCTCGTGCGAGACGTTGGCGACGAACTGCGAGCGCAGCTCCTCGTACGCGACGGCCTCCGTCAGGTCGGTGAGGTACACCAGCGCCTCGGGAGCGCCGTCGTGGCGGCGGCGCTCCACCTGCACGCGATACGTGCGGCGATCCGACGAGAACAGGCGCAGTTGCTCGGAGCGAGGCTCGCCGTCGTCCAGCGTGTGCGCCACCATCTCGGCCAGGCGGTGCTCGCCGAAGGCATCCAGCACCCCCATGCCCGCCGCCACGTGGGGGAACCGCTCGAGCGTGCGGGCGTTGGCCTCGATGATCTGGTTCGCGGCGTTCACCCGCAGGCCGGAGATGGGCATCACGGCGAACACGCTGTCGCCCGGCGTGCCGGGCACCGCGGCCGTTGCCGCACCCGGCGGCGTGGGACGCGCCAGGCGTCGTCGCTGCTGCACGA
Organism: Actinomycetota bacterium; assembly: GCA_963169235.1. Taxonomy (GTDB): domain Bacteria; phylum Actinomycetota; class Thermoleophilia; order Miltoncostaeales; family Miltoncostaeaceae; genus JAGQUM01. The sequence goes on from CAUJCX010000054.1 coordinate 16,174, forward strand.
CCACGACCGCCAGCGTCACCACCACCGCAGCGAGAATGATGGCGAGCGTCTCCACGTCCCCAGTATCGCGTACACGCAACCGTTACCTGGCTCGTACCGCGCCGACAGAGGGTCCTGACATCCTGGGGGCGCCCCACCACCAAGGACCGATGCCCGTGATGACGCCCCGCCGCCTCCGCCTGCAACCTCGCCGCCACACCCGCCCGCTGGCCCTCGCCCTGGGCGCCGCGGCCGTGGCCGCCGCCGCGGCGCCGGCCGCGGGCGCCGTGACGGTGACGTCACTGCCCAAGCCGCCGCCGGCGGTGAGCGAGGTGGCCCCCGGGGTCACGTACCAGCGGGTCGTGCGCCCGGGCGGGGTGGTGCTGCACGTGGTGAGGACGCGCCCCGGGGCGGCGACGCTCTCCCCGTTCATGCCGGGCGGCAACACGCGCACGCCGGGCGACCTGCAGGCCGGCACGGCGGCGCGCCTCACCAGCGTCGCGTCCGTCAACGGCGACTTCTTCAACCTCCAGAACGGCTACCCCAGCGGCATCACCGTGATCGGCAACCGCCTCATCAGCGAGCCGGAGGCGAGCCGCTCCGCCCTGGTGATGGCCGCGGACGGACGCCTGGAGGCCGGCCGGTTCACGTTCGCGGGCGCCTGGCAGACCATCAACCCGGACGGCAGCCCGCTGGGGACCCTGCGTCGTTTCCCGGGCCTCAACCGCCCCGGTGAGCGCGCCAACGAGTCCCTCCTGTACACGCCCGACTACGCGGGCCCCACGCCCACCGGGGGATCGCGCAACGAGGCCGTGGTGCGGCTCGACCCGGGCATCCCGGGGATCGCGGCGACGGGATCGGTGACGGGCACCGTGGTGTCCACCTCCGACGGCGGCGGGGTGACGCCGCCCGCCGATGGGGTCGTGCTGACCGGGCTGGGGGCCAACCGGGCGCAGATCGTGTCCGACCTGGCGACGGGCCAGCGGGTGCGCATCGACACCACCACGGGCGGCTTCCCGGCCGGGGCGCAGGCCATCGGCGGGGGCCCGCTGCTGGTCGACGGCGGCGCCGCCGTGCCGTCCGCGGGCGAGGGCTTCAGCCCGTCCCAGACCGATCAGCGCACGTCGCGCACCGCGGTGGGCCAGTCGCCCGACGGCGGCTACGTGCTGGTCACCGCGGAGGGCCCGGGCCAGAACGGCCCCGGCATCAGCGTCGCCGAGCAGGCCGCGCTGATGGCGTCGCTGGGGGCGCGGCTCGCCGTGGCCATGGACGCCGGCGGGTCCGCCCAGATGGTGGTCGGCGGGGCGCCGGTGGTGGCGTGGTCGTCGCCGCGGCGCGTCACCACGGCCGTCGCGGTCGACGTGGGCGGCGTGCGCATCGCACCGCTGCCGGAGCGGCTGTCGCCCAACCGCGACCGCGTCGACGACACCGCCGACGCCGACATCGTGGTGCCGCGCCCCGGCGTGCTGTCGGTGGCGCTCGTACGCCGGGGCGCGTCCACCGCGACGCCGCTCCTGCGTCAGCCCGTCGCCGCCGGCACGACCCGCCTCACCGTCGACCCCCGCAACTCGCAGATGAAGGACGGTCCGTACCGCCTGGTGGCCGAGCTCACGCCTGCCGACGGGTCGGCCGCCACCCACGCCGACCGGCCGATGGTGTTCGACAGCACGCTCGGGTCGCTGAAGGTGCGCCCGTTCCGGCTGAAGGCCGGGCGGCGCACGGCACGCCCGTCCGTGTCCATCGACTTCACGCTCACCCGGCGCGCCAACGTCACGGTGCGCATCGAGAACAGCGCCGGCAAGCGCGTGCGCACGCTGCGGGCGGGCCGCAGCATGAAGGCCGGGCGCCAGCGGCTGGTGTGGGACCGCTTCGTGGGCCGCAAGGTCGCCCAGGGATCCGTGCGCATCACCGTGATCGCGCGCAGTTCCATGGGCACGCCCGGGCTCACCGCCGCGCTCACCCTGCCGCCTGCGAAGAAGGGCTGACGCGGAGGGGCGCCGCCGCGGCGGCGCCCCTGCCCACGGGGTCACAGCGGGGAGCCGTGCTCCTCGCTCATGGTGGCCTGCGCGTCCGGGCTCATCGCATCGAGCTCTTCGCGCGCGGCGCGCAGCTCGGCCACCAGCCGGTCGATCTCGGGGTCCAGCCCCGCCTCGCCGTTGCGCTGGCGGAACACCACGTCACCCAGCTCGGTCGTCAGCTGGGTGCAGCGTCGCTTCTGCATGGCCCGCTCGCCGGTGGTCTTGGCCTCGTCGAGGCCGCGCTTGCCGACGTCGGCCGCCTGCTTGGCGGCTTCGCGTGCCTTGTCCATCAGTCCCATGCCCGCACCTCCGTTCGGGTTGTGCGCCCAGCCTAGCCCTCTTCCTCCCGCCCGATCATCACCGTCAGCGCAGCCGCGGCCAGCGAGAAGATGAGGCCGATGAACAGGCCGATCTTCTTGCCGGGGTAGTCACCCTCGAGCAGCATCGCCAGCGTCACCCAGAACGGGATGGAGATGAGGTAGAACGACGTCGCGAACGGCGGCACGGGGATGGGGAGGTCCATGTCCAGCGCGGCCATCACCAGGATCGCGGCCGCAGCCAGCGCGAGCAGCAGGAAGATCCAGCTCGACGGCATGCTCTCCCAGCCGTTGCGGCTGAACCCTCCTGCACCGAACCACGGCATGAACAGCGAGATGATGAACATGACGCAGCACGCGGCCGCCCCGAGCATCTTCTTCTGACCCATCGTCATGTTGGCGAAGTCCACGACGTCTCCTCACAAGGACGGGACGGGCCGACGTGGCCTTCCCGGACGGTTTGCACGTAATCCTTCTGCGCCGTTCTACCCGGCGTCTGCCCGGATGTTACGGCCATCCACGGCCGACATGGTTACGACGACGCCTCGGCGCGACTCTCCTCGTCGGCCACCCAGCCGTCGGGCGAGCGGTAGCACGGGGCCTCCCGGAACGCCGCGACGGGGTCACCGCCGTGGGCGGCCTGCCGCACGCGGCGGCGCACCCGGTCGGTCAGGCGCGTGGCCACCGGCGTGGCCGCGATCCCCAGCAATCCGCCCAGCACCACCAGGTGTCGTGCGACGCTGCGGCGCTCGGTCACTTCAGGAGCGCCAGGAACTCGTCGACCGGGATGGCCGTGAGCGTCTGGAAATGGGCGGTACCGCGGGCACCCAGCTCCATCGAGACGCGCGCGATCACCTTCTCGTCGGGCGCCTCGACGATGTTGACGAAGTCGTACGGGCCCAGCACCGCCCACTGCTCGACCACCCGGGCGCCCATCTGCTCGATCTCGGTGTTGACTTCCTTGAGCCTGTCCGGGTTGGCCTTGAGGGTGCCCACGCCCTGGGGGCTCAGGGTGCTGAGCAGGATGTAGGTCGGCACGTACTTCCCCTTCGGTTCGCGCGTCTGAGGCCGTCGCTGAGGTTAGCACGCACCCCGCTCGGGCCCGGCGGCACCCCGGGGCGCCGTGACCGCGCGGTGCTTCCCTAGGATTGCGGGCCGATGCCCCGCCTCGCCTCCGCCCGCCCCCTCCTGCCGACCGTCGTCGTGGTGGTGATGGGCCTCGTGGTGGCGGTCTCGGCGTTCCTGCCGTGGTACTCGCCGGACATCGCCCCGCCGCTCACCCCCGACAGCGTCAGCGGCTGGGACGCGACGTTCGCGGCCAAGCTGATGGTGGTGGGGGCCGTGGTGGCCACCATCGCGGGCGGCGTGCTGTTGCTGGACGCGCTGGGGCGCATGCGCCTCGACCAGGTGGGTGCCGCCGCCCTGGCGATCGTGTGCGTGGCGGGCATCGCGGTCGCCGCGGGCATGGTGGGCTTCCGGGCCATCCGCATCCCCGAACCCGCCGACCTGCTGTCGCGCCAGATCGGCCTGTACCTCGCCCTCGCGGCCGGCATCCTGGGCGTCATGGCGGCCCTGGTGCAGCTCCTGTTCACGCTCAGCCCCGACGACGAGCCCCGGCGGGCTCGGGGAAAGCGCCGCGCACGCCGATAGAGACAAGACACGACCCATCTCACATTCACATGTCGAACGCCAACCTGCCATACACGCGTTTCACCCGCTCCGGGGGCTCGCACATCGGCGCCGTGATGCCGATCGGCCACGACGACGGCTCACACCTGGTCGAGTCGCACGCCCCCGACGCGGTGCCGTACGTGCAGGAGCGGATGACCCGCCGCAGGCGCCTGTCCGCCGCGGAGGCGCAGGCACAGATCGCCGAGTGGACCACCCACGGGGCCGTGCCCATCGGCGTCAACTCCGGGTGGCGGGCCTGGCAGCGCGAACGGCGTGACGCGACCACGGGCGCATGGCGGGTGCTGCGCCTGGCCGTCGCCGACGGCACGGGCGAGGTGGACGTCGTCAACTGGTCGGTGCCGGCGCCCGTGACGCGCGGCGACGAGCAGCACTTCCACACCCTGTTGGACCCCCGCGACCCGGACGCGGCGCCGACGACGTCCGGGCCGGTACCGTTCATGGGGTGGACGGCGTAAGCGACATCCGGTTGCACCTGTGGCGCGTGACGTCCGGCTGGGGCGGCCCGTTCCAGTACGAGGAGGTGCTGGTCGCGGCCCCCGACCTGGAGACGGCCCGCGTGCACGCGGAGGCCGCGTTCGGCGGCGTGACGCAGCCGGTGTGCCGGGCCCGCATGCGCCTTCACGACCTGGGCCCGGTGGCCGAGGGCGTGGTCGCGGGTCCCCGGCGCAGCGGTGAGGACTACCCCGAGGCGGCCCTCACCACCGACGTGCGCTGCGCGGATCCCGCCGCCGGCTGACGACCCGCGGGGAGCCCCCGCACGCTACTTCTTCCCCTTGCCCTTCCCCTTGCCCTTCTTCTTCTTGGAGGGCTTCGCGGGCGCGTCCTCGCGGGCGTCGAGTAGCTCGGCCTTCTGCTCGCGCATCGCCTCCAGACGCGCGATGCCCTCGGCCCGCACGGCCTGGGCGGCGACCCGCGCGGCCTCCCGCTCGGCCTTCGTCACGGGATCGTCGTCGCCCAGCGACGCGGCGACGGCGGCCGCCTCCTCGAACTGCAGGTTCTCGGCGATCGCCCCCTTCACCACCTCCTCGGTGTCGGCCAGCGACTCGGCCAGCGACGCGGTGCTCATGGTCGCGGCCAGGCGGGTGCGCTGCGTGGCCTCGCGCCACCGCGGCCGGGGCCACTGGGGGTCCATGTCCAGAAGCGTCTGCACCACGATCTCGGTGATGGCGAGGCGGGCGTACCACTTGCGGTCGGCGGGCAGCACGTACCACGGCGCGGCGTCGGTGGACGTGCGCGAGAACACCGCCTGGTAGGCCTCCTGGTAAGCCTGCCACTTGCTGCGGGTCACCAGGTCGTTGGTGCTGAACTTCCAGTGCTTGTCGCGCCGGTCGAGGCGCTCCATCAGGCGCAGGCCCTGCTCCTCGTAGCCCACCATCAGCGCGAACTTGATCACGGTGGTGCCGGCGTCGATGAGCGACTTCTCGAAGCGGTTGATCTCGTCGTAGCGCTTCTCCCACACATCGCGCTCGACCAGCTCGTCCACCCGCACCACCAGCACGTCCTCGTAGTGCGAGCGGTCGAACACGCCGATGAGGCCGGGCCGCGGCAGCGCCCGCCGGATGCGCCACAGGTAGTGGTGACGCCGTTCCTCGGCGCTGGGGACGCCGAACGAGCGCAGCGCCACCCCTTGCGGGTCGACCATCGACATCACGTGGCGGGTGACGCCGCCCTTGCCCGCCGTGTCGAGCCCCTGCACCACCACCAAGAGCGACCGCGAGCCGCCGTTGCGGCCCTCGGCGAACAGGCGCTCCTGCAGCTCTGACATCAGCTCACCGCGGGCCGTCATGTGGTCGCGCGCCTCGGTCTTGCCGCTGCCCCAGCCGGGCGTGGCGCTGCGGTCGAACGCCGCCAGGTCGAAGCCCTCACCCACCCGCAGCAGGTCGCGCGGGTCGTCGGTCCAGTCGCCGTTGCCGTGCCGGTGGTCGAGGCTCATCTGCGCGTCCCCTGGTGGGCGTGGGTCACCGCGGGCTCGCGTGGGCCCGCACGATGCGGGGGATTATCGCGCAAACTCCGGACAATCACGGCATGAGGCGCGCGGTCAGGGCGGGGGGACGTCCGGCTCATGGGACGGGCCACCGATGACCGACAGGTCTTTCGGTCCGCACGCGGGGGCCTGCCGCACCCCGTCCACGGCCGTCATGCACGCGGGCAGGGTGGGGATGGGCAGCGCCGAGCCCTGCAGCCAGCCGTGTGTATCGCGATGCGCCGGCGTGCCGGGCGGAGGCGCCACGAGCGGAAGCAACAGCGGGATCCGCGAGGCCGGGTCGTCGCCGTGCGGGGTCGCCAGGCTCACGCGCACACCGTCGCGGCGCGTATCGATTACCACGCCGTCGGGCATGGGTGCGTCGGTCACCGTCGCCGCAGGTCCGGCGGCGATTCCGGCCGTCTCGCCCATGAAGATCGCGCCCAGCGCCTCGCGATACGACGTGCCGGCGGGAAACGTCACGGTGCCGAGCGAAGGCTTGATCCCCCAACTGTGGAACGTCATCTCCCTCACCTCGATCGCCGTTCTGTCGCGCGTGGAGTAGGCCGCTCCGGCGCTCGCCCTCACCCAGCCGCCGTCGCCGCACCGCTGGGGGCTTGCCGTCGCCACGCACGTTCGTGCTCACGCGTACGCATCATGATGCTACGATGAAGGCATGCGGACGACGGTGACCCTGGCGGACGACGTGGCGGCTGAGATCGTGCGGATGCGCCGCGACGACGGCGTCGGCATCAGCGACGCCCTGAACCAGCTCGCCCGGCGCGGTATGACCGCGCCGCCGGCATTCGGTGCGGCGTACCGCCATGTCAGCGCGCCCCTGGGGATCCGCGTCGACGTCAGCAACATCGGCGACGTGCTGGACATGCTGGACGAGCACGGGTGATCGTCGACGCCAACCTGCTGCTCTACGCCGTCGACGAGCTCTCGCCCCATCACGAACGGGCGGCCGGCTGGCTGACCGGCGCGCTCAACGGGGACCAGCGGGTGGGGCTGCCGTGGCAGACGCTCGGTGCGTTCCTGCGCCTGGCCACGCATCCCCGTATCACCGCCACCCCCTTGTCCGCCGACGCGGCGCAGGGGTTCGTCGATCGATGGCTCGCGGCCGGCCCGGCCTGGATCCCGTCGGCCACGGAGGCGACCGCGCGGATCTACGCCGGGCTGGCCCGCCGACACGGGATCACGGGAAACCTGGTGCCCGATGCGCAGCTCGCGGCCATCGCCATCGAGCACGGCGTGCATGTGGCGTCGGCCGACGCCGACTTCGCCCGGTGGCCTGAGGTGACGTGGGTGAACCCCGTGGCCTCCTCGTAGCGCGGGGTCGCACGCAAAGAACGGGGCGGGTGGACGACGCCTGCGCCCACCCGCCCCGAACCGGCCCTACTCCTGGGGCGATCCGCCCGCCGAGAGCGTGACCCCGCCCTCGCCGCCGGCGTCGACGATGACCGTGTCGCCGTCGACGAACTCGCCCGACAGCATCGCCAGCGCCAGCGGGTCCTGCACGCGCTTCTGGATCACCCGCTTCAGCGGCCGGGCGCCGTACGCGGGGTCGTAGCCCTCGTCGGCCAGCGCGCCCAGCGCCGCGGGGGTCACCTCCAGCGTGATGCCGCGCTCGGCCGCACGGTGCACCACGCCCGACAGCTGCATGCCGACGATGTCGTCCAGCTGCTCGCGCTTCAGGCGGTCGAACACCACGATCTCGTCGACCCGGTTGAGGAACTCGGGGCGGAAGCTGTCGCGCAGCGCCCCCAGCACCCGCTCGTGGGCGATGGTCTCGTCGATGCCCTCCACCAGGAACTGGCTGCCGATGTTGCTGGTCATGATGACCACGGTGTTCGAGAAGTTCACCACCCGCCCCTGGCCGTCGGTCAGGCGGCCGTCGTCGAGCAGCTGCAACAGCACGTTGAAGACGTCCGGGTGGGCCTTCTCGATCTCGTCGAACAGCAGCACCGCGTACGGGCGCCGCCGCACGGCCTCGGTCAGCTGGCCGCCCTCCTCGAACCCGACGTACCCGGGGGGAGCGCCGATGAGGCGCGCCACCGTGTGCTTCTCCATGTACTCGCTCATGTCCAGGCGCACCATCGCGCGCTCGTCGTCGAACATGAACTCGGCCAGCGCCCGCGCCAGCTCGGTCTTACCCACGCCGGTGGGGCCCAGGAAGATGAACGAGCCGATGGGACGCACCGGGTCCGACAGGCCCGCGCGCGCACGCCTCAGGGCGTTCGCCACGGCCTCGACCGCATCGTCCTGCCCCACCACGCGCTCGTGCAGGCGCTCCTCCATGTGCACCAGCTTCGAGACCTCGCCCTCCATCAGCTTGCTGACGGGCACGCCGGTCCACGCCGAGATCACCTCGGCGATGTCCTGGTCGTCGACCTCCTCCTTCAGCATGCGGCCGCCCAGCTCGTCCTCCTCGGCCAGCTCCTGGTTGGCCCGCTCGAGCGCCGCCGTGAGCTCCGGCAGCACGCCGAACTTCAGGCGCGCGGCCACCTCGAGGTCGGCCTGCCGCTCGGCCCGCTCCAGCTCGGTGCGGGCCTGCTCGATCTGCCCCTTGAGGTCCTGGATGCGGACGATGCCGCCCTTCTCCTCCTCCCAGCGGGCGCGCATGCCGTCGCGCTCCTCCCGCAGGTTCGCCAGCTCCTCGCCCAGCGCCTCGCGGCGCGTGGCCGAGTTGGCGTCCGTCTCCTTGGACAGCGCCTGGTCCTCGATCTCGAGCTGCACGATGCGGCGCTCGACGGCGTCGAGCTCCACCGGCACCGAGTCGATCTCGATGCGCAGGCGGCTGGCGGCCTCGTCGATGAGGTCGATGGCCTTGTCGGGCAGGAAACGCCCGCTGATGTAGCGGTCGGACATGCGCGCGGCCGCCACCAGGGCGTTGTCCTGGATGCGCACGCCGTGGTGCACCTCGTACCGCTCCTTGAGGCCGCGCAGGATGCCGATGGTCGCGTCCACCGACGGCTCGCCCACCAGCACCGGCTGGAACCGGCGCTCGAGGGCCGGGTCCTTCTCGATGTGCATGCGGTACTCGTCGAGCGTCGTCGCGCCGACGGCCCGCAGCTCGCCGCGCGCCAGCATGGGCTTCAACAGGTTGGCGGCGTCCACGGCGCCCTCGGCCGCACCGGCGCCCACGATGGTGTGCAGCTCGTCGATGAACAGAATCACCTGTCCATCGGACTCGGTGACCTCGCGCAGCACCGACTTGAGGCGCTCCTCGAACTCGCCGCGGAACTTGGCGCCCGCGATGAGCGAGCCGATGTCGAGCGCCACCACGCGCTTGTCGCGCAGGCTCTCGGGGATGTCGCCCGCCACGCTCCGCTGGGCGAGGCCCTCGGCGATGGCGGTCTTGCCCACGCCGGGCTCGCCGATGAGCACCGGGTTGTTCTTGGTGCGGCGAGACAGCACCTGGATGACCCGGCGCACCTCCTCGTCACGTCCGATGACCGGGTCGAGCTTGCCGTCGCGCGCCAGCTGGGTCAGGTCGCGGCCGTACTGCTCGAGGGCCTGGTACTTCTCCTCCGGGTTGGCGTCGGTGACCCGCGCCGACCCGCGCACGCCCGCCACCGCCGCAAGCAGCGCGTCGCGGGTGACGCCCGCCCCGTGCAGCGCGTCGGCCGCCGGCGACGGCTGCGACTCGAGGGCCAGGAGCAGGTGCTCGGTGCTGATGAACTCGTCGCCCATCCGCTCGGCCTCGTCGCCCGCGGCGCGCACCACCCGCCCGAACGCGGGCGACGCCCGGCGCTCGACGTTGGGCCCGTTCACCTCGGGCACCTTCGCGATGGCGGCGCGAGTGCCGTCCACCAACGCGGCCAGGTTCGCTCCCGCCGCCGTCAGCACCGGCTCCACCACGCCCTCGCGCTGCGACACGAGCGCACCCAGCAGGTGCTGCGGCTCCACCGCCTGCTGGCGGTGGTCCTCGGCGCTGCGCACGGCCGCCTGCACGGCCTCCTCGCTCTTCTGGGTCAGCTTGTCCACACTCATCGAAACGTCTCCCCCCTACGGTCTCGCGGCGCGATCGGTACCAGCGCCGTCGTCATCTTCACCACCCTCACCAGCTCGGCCTTGCCGGCCTTGCGGGCCTGCGCGATCTCGTGCCGCGCCCACTCCCGCTCGTCGGTCAGGCGCCGCTCCGCCCGCCGTGCGCGCTCCTCGGCCCGCGCCAGCCGCTTCTCGAGATCCAGCACCCGCTCGACCCCCGCCAGGTTGAGCCCCTCGTCCGACAGCTGCTGGATGCGCCGCAACAGCGCCACGTCGTCGGGCGAGTAGCGGCGCGTGTTGCCCGCTGAGCGCGAGGGCTGCACCAGCCCCCGGCGCTCGTACACGCGCAGCGTCTGCGGATGCATGCCGGCCATCTGCGCGGCGATGCCGATGAGGAACCACTCGCCCGTCATCGGAACAGCCCCGCGCGGGGGTGGTCGTCACGCATGTCGGCGTACGTCTCGAGCGCCGCCCGTTCCTTGTCGGACAGGTCGCCCGGCACCTGCACCTTCAGCCGGGCGATCAGGTCGCCGTGACCTGCGCCCTTCAGCTTCGGTGCGCCCTTGCCGGCCAGGCGCAGCGAGCGCCCGTCGGCCGACCCGGCGGGCACCTTCAGCTTCACCCGCCCGTTCAGCGTGGGGATCTCCACCTGCGCGCCCAGCGCGGCCTCGGGGAACGTGACGGGCACGTCCAGCAACAGGTCGTCGCCCTGGCGGGTGAACACGCTGCTGGGGGTGACGCGCACGATCACGAACAGGTCGCCCGCGGCACCGCCCCGCTCGCCGGCCTCGCCCTTGCCCTTCATGCGGATCTTCGTGCCGTCCTTGGCGCCCGCGGGCACCTTGACGTCGTGGCGCACGCGCTTGGTGACGCTGCCCACGCCGCGGCACGTCGTGCACGGGTCGTCGATGATGGTGCCGTTGCCGCCGCACCGCGGGCACGGCGACCCGATCGAGAAGCTGCCCTGGTCGCGGCCCACGACGCCCCGGCCGTGGCACTCGGGGCACAGGCGCGGGCTGGTGCCGGGCTTGGCGCCCGACCCGCCGCACGTCTCGCACGTGACGCGCTGCTCGATGGTGATGGGCACCTGGGCACCCGCCATCGCCTGATCGAACGACACCCGCACCTCGGCCTCGAGGTCGCGGCCGCGCATCGTGGTGGCCGAGCGGCGCGCGGACGGCCCCTCGCCGCCGTCGCCGCCCTGGCGCCGGAACATCTGCGACAGCACGTCGGCGAAGTCGCCGAAGCCGCCGCCGGAGCCCCCGTCCCCGCCCGCGCCGCCACCACCGCGGGGCATGCGCTCGCCGTACGCCCGCTGCGCGTCGTACTCGGCCCGCTTCTTGGCGTCCGACAGCACGTCATAGGCCTGGGAGATCTCCTTGAAGCGCTCCTCGGCCTTGGCGTCGCCCTGGTTCTGGTCGGGGTGGTACTTCCGCGCCAGCTTGCGGTACGCCTTCTTGATGTCCTCCGCCTTGGAGTCCTTGCTGACGCCCAGCGTCGAGTACAGGTCCTTCATCAAGCCTCCGACTCAGGCCTCGCCGGGGCTCACTGCCCCGACGAGACGACCACCTTCGCCGCACGGATGACGGTGTCACCCATGCGATACCCCTTCTGCGCCTCCGCGATGACGGTGCCCTCCGGCTCGGCCGCGGGCGCCATCGAGACGGCGTCGTGCTGGTTGGGATCGAACTGCTGCCCCACCACTTCCATGTGCTGCAAACCCCGCCCGCCCAGCACCGCGGCGAGCTGCTGGCGCACCATCTCGACCCCCTCCGCCAGCGACGGATCGGCCGCGCCGAGGGCGTCGACCGCGCGCTCGAGGTTGTCGAGCACGGGCACCACGTCCAGCACCACGTCGCGCACCGCGCCGTCGCGCTGGACGATGCGGTCGCGCTCGTTGCGCTTGCGGAAGTTCTCGAACTCGGCCTTCAGGCGCTGCAGCGCGTCGAGGTACTCGTCGCGCTCCCTGCGGGCTTCGTCGAGCTCCGCCGCCGCGGCGGCGGCCGGGTCGTCCCCGGTCGCCGGCTGCGGGGCGGCGGCATCCGCGTCGGGAGCCTCCGGCTCGGCCCCCTGAGGGACGTCGCCGGGCATGGATCCGGGTTGCGTCGTGTCGTCGCCCTGGGTCACCGCTCGTCCGTGTCGCGTGTCGTGTTGTTCATCTCGTCTCTCCCCTCGTGATCGTGGTGGTGACGCTTACGACGCGGACTTCTTGCCCTCGTCCTCGTCGTCATCGACGATCTCGTACTCGGCGTCCTCCACCGGGGGCTCGCCCGTGCCGCCCTGGGCGGCGTCGCCACCCTGCTGCGCGGACGCCTGCTGGTAGATCTGCTCGGACATCTTGTGCAGCGCCTCGGTGAGCGCCGAGGCCTTCGCCTCGATCTCGTCGCCGTCGCTGCCGTCGATGGCCGTCTTGGCGGCGGCGAGCGCGTCCGAGACCGCGCCGCGCGTGGCCTCGTCGACCTTGTCGCCGTTGTCCTTCAGCTGACGCTCCGCCTCGTGCACGCGGGCCTCGGCCTGGTTGCGGGCGTCGGCGACGTGACGGGCCTTGCGGTCCTCGTCGGCGTGCGACTCTGCGTCGCGCACCATCGTGTCGATCTCGTCATCCGACAGGCCGGACGACGCCTTGATCTCGATCTTCTGCTCGATGCCGGTGGCCAGGTCCTTGGCGGACACGTTGACGATGCCGTTGGCGTCGATGTCGAACGTGACCTCGACCTGCGGCACGCCGCGGGGCGCCGGCGGGATGCCCACCAGGTTGAACTTGCCCAGCGTGCGGTTGTTGGCCGCCATCTCGCGCTCGCCCTGCAGCACGTGGATCTCGACCTGCGTCTGGTTGTCGTCGGCCGTCGAGAACACCTCACCCTTGCGGGTGGGGATGGTGGTGTTGCGGTCGATCAGCTTGGTGAACACGCCACCCTTGGTCTCGATGCCCAGCGACAGCGGGGTCACGTCGAGCAGCAGCACGTCCTTGACCTCGCCGGCCAGCACGCCACCCTGGATGGCCGCGCCGATGGCGACGACCTCGTCCGGGTTGACGCCCTTGTGCGGGTCCTTGCCCGTGATCTCGCGCACGCGCTCCTGCACCGCCGGCATGCGCGTCATGCCGCCCACCAGCACCACGTGGTCGATCTTGGCGCCCGCGCCGGAGTCCTTGATGGCCTGCTTGGTGGGGCCCATCAGCCGCTCCAGGAGCGGGTGGGTGAGCTCCTCGAGCTTCGCGCGGGTCAGCGTGAGGTCGAGGTGCTTGGGGCCCGTGGCGTCGGCCGTCACGAACGGCAGGTTGATCTGGCTCGACGTCGTGGTCGACAGCTCGATCTTGGCCTTCTCGGCCGCCTCGTACAGACGCTGGAGGGCCATCTTGTCGACCGACAGGTCGATGCCCTGCTCGCGCTTGAACTCGGCCACCATCCAGTCGACGATCGCCTTGTCGAAGTTGTCGCCACCCAGGTGGTTGTCACCCGCCGTGGACTTGACCTCGAACACGCCGTCGCCGATCTCCATCACCGACACGTCGAACGTGCCGCCGCCGAGGTCGAACACCAGGATGGTCTGGTCGCTGGTCTTGTCGAGCCCGTAGGCCAGCGCGGCCGCGGTGGGCTCGTTGATGATGCGCTTGACGTCGAGGCCGGCGATCTTGCCGGCGTCCTTGGTGGCCTGGCGCTGCGCGTCGTTGAAGTACGCGGGCACCGTGATGACGGCCTCGGTGATGGTCTCACCCAGGAACGCCTCGGCGTCGGTCTTGAGCTTCTGCAGGATCATCGCGCTGATCTCGGGCGGGCTGTACTTCTTGCCGCCCGCGTCGATGAGCACGTCGCCGTTGGGGCCGCGCTCGACCTCGTACGGAACGATGGTCATCTCTTCGTCGACCTCGTCGAACTTGCGTCCCATGAACCGCTTGACGCTGAACACGGTGTTCTCGGGGTTGGTCACGGCCTGGCGCTTGGCCACCGTGCCCACCAGCCGCTCACCCGTCTTGGAGAAACCGACCACCGACGGGGTGGTGCGACCACCCTCGGCGTTCGGCACGACCTCCGGCTCACCACCGGTCAGTACCGCCATCGCCGAGTTGGTCGTGCCGAGGTCGATTCCGAGGATCTTTCCCATGCTGTCTTCGTGCCTCCCTAGGCGCTTCCATGGCCCCGCCTTCTGCGGGGAACGTTCCGTACCCTAAACCTGAGTCCCCACATGTCAAGTCCAACGCGGTCGGATCTGATGCGACTTCACTAAGACTTAAGGGTCGGGCGGGGAGAGCGGCGGACCCTCGCCCAACCGCGCGGCCCACGCGGCCGGGCGCTCGGTCCCGGCGGCGTACTCGTCCAGCGGCACCTTCCCCGCCCGCCACGCGGCCACGACGGGGTCGACGATGCGCCAGCACTCCTCCGCGGCGTCACCGCGCACCGACAGCAGCGGATCGCCGTCGAAGATGCGCCCCAGGATCTCGCCGTACGGGCGCATGGCGGGTTCGCCCAGCTCGGCGGCCAGAGTGGTGCGCTCGAGCTCGAGGTTGCGCCCCGCGGCGTTGGTGGTGATGTCGAGCGTGATGCGCTGCGGCCGCAGGTCGAGCGTGATGCGGTTGGGCGTGGGCTCGCCCGTGAGGCCGTCGGGCACGTACCGCACCGGGCGGAACGTCACGGTGACGTGGTTGCAGTCGCGCCCCAGGGCCTTGCCGGAGCGCAACACGAACGGCACCCCCTCCCAGCGGGCGTTGCGCACGTGCAAAAGCAGCTCGGCAAGCGTGTCGGTGCCGCGTTTCGGATCGACCCCGTCCTCGGACGCGTACGCGGGCACCTCCTTGCCGTCCACGACGCCCGCCGTGTAGCGCGCCCGGCGCGACGAGGCCACGGGGTCGGCGTCCGCCACCCGCGTCGCGCGCAGCGCGTGCACCATCAGGTCGCGCAGCTCCACGTGGTCGATGCGGCTGGGCTCCTCCATCGCCACCATCGCCAGCACCAAGAGCAGGTGGCTCTGCAGCATGTCGACCAGCGCGCCCGCGCCGTCGTAGTAGCCGGCCCGCCCCTCCAAAGCCAGCGTCTCGTCGTACGTGATCTCCACGCGCTCGACGTTCTGGGCGTTCCACACCGGCTCGAAGATGCGGTTGGCGAAGCGGAAACCCAGCAGGTCGAGCACCGTCGCCCGGCCCAGGAAGTGGTCGACGCGGAAGATGTCGTCCTCGGGCACCACCCTCAGCAGTTGCTCGTTGAGAGTGCGGGCCGACTGCTGGTCCTCGCCGAACGGCTTCTCGAGGGCCAGCCGCAGGCCGTCGGGCCGCTCCATGCCCTCCAGCAGCGCGCAGATCTTCACGGTGACGTGCGGCGGGAGCGAGAAGTACAGGACGGCGTGCGGGCGCATCCCCGCCACCACGCGCTGCAGGTCGCCGGCGTCGGTGGAGTCGGCCACCTCGAACCGGGCGCGGGCCACCGTGGCCTTGATGACGGGCTCCGAGGCGCCGCCGTCCTCGAGCGCGGCGGCCAGCGTCGCGCGCCAATCGTCGCGGGAGATCTCGGTGCGGGCGACGCCCACCACCTCCACCTTCCGCTCGGGCTCGGCGGCCAAGAGAGTCCCCAGCCCGGGCAGCAAGAGGCGCCGGGTGAGGTCGCCCGACGCGCCCAGGATCACGAGCTGCTGTACGGATGAGGCCACGGCGTCTCCTTGGTCCCAAGGGGCAGTGGGTCTGCGCCGGGCGGACACCTGTAGGGCAGCGGACCCGTCACGCGATTATCCCCTCGCGGCCTCCGCGGCGCACCCCCACCGGGCCCGCGCCGCCGTCGCGCCCCCCGCACGGGCGTCAGACGGGTGCGTACGTCCCGATGGCCAGGGCGATCACCTCGCCGGTGTCCTCCTGGTGCACCTCGGCCTCCACCACGATCACGTGACGGCCGCGCTTGCGCACGTGGGCCGTGGCGACGACGCGTCCGGTGCGGCCGGGCTCGAGGTAGTTCGTCTTGAGCTCGATGGTGGCGGGTACCTGGTCGTCGTCCATCTGCGACTCGGCCGCCCGGCCCATGGCGACGTCGATGAGCGTGGCGATCACGCCGCCGTGGACGGTGCCGGCGGGGTTCAGGTGGCGTTCCTCGGCCAGGAGGCCCAGGCGCACGGAGCCGTCGTCGCCCTCCTGCGGCTCCACGCCGACGAGGTCCGAGAAGCCCTGGCCCACCGGTCGATCGCTCATGGCATCTCCGCTGTCCCTCCGGTCGGCTCGCCCACCGGAGCGCCCCGGACACCACCGATCATAGTCCGCTCCCGGTGATGCCACGCCCGCGATGCCCTCGCGCGCCGCTCGCTGCGGCGGCCAGCGATTCAGCTGAGGCGGCAGTTCGCCGTCACGGCGAAGCGATGGCCGGGGGACGACACCCCGATGCGCGTGAACAACACGGTGCCCTTGCACGCCCGGGGGCGCGTGAGCGTGATGCGGACCCGCTTCCACTTCGCGCGCGCGTTCGCCTCCGCACACTGCACGCCCTCGCGGAACACGGGGAAGTTCGCGCGACCGACGCCCACCGCGCGGGTCGAGCCCCATTGCCACCGCACGCCGTCGACGTGCACCGAGCACGCGGAGCTGCCGAACGAGAACGCCCTGGGCTTCACGACCCGCTGCAGGGTGTAGTCCTGGGGCGGGAACGACACGCCGGGGAGCGTGTCGGGAGCGGCCGACGGCGGCGTCCGCTCCGTGCGGCGGGTGGCGGGCACCAGTGCGGCGGCGGCCGCGTCCCAGCGGAACGTGGTGAGGACCACCGGGCCCGTCGGGGCGGAGAACGCGTCCCCGCTGAGGAGCGTCGGCGCACGCTCGACGAGGAGGCCGTCCTTGACCTCGTAGCCGCCCCCGGTGAAGTACCGGCTGGGCAGGATGACGCGGTACGTGGCTCCGTCGACGACGAAGTAGAAGCCGTGTGACGTGCCGTTGTTGCCGCGCCACACAGCGTCCGGCACGGCGTCGCCGGTGAAGTCCGACGCCAGGACGGTGACGAACTCGCATTCGTCGCCGTCCGCCCATTTCCAGACATCGTCGGGGACGTCGTCCTGATCGACGACGAGGGCCACCACGTCGACGTCGACGCACGACGGGTCCGCGGGCTCCGCAGGTTGAGCCCAGCGCCGAACCGCCTGCCACGGTGGCGCCCGCGAAAAGAGAGCAGAGCAGCGTTCGTTGTATGCGCATGGCGTCACCCCACGATGGTGGAACGTTCATTCCCCCATCGGCGTGACCACGTGCCCGGGACGACGGGCAATGCCTCTAGGAGTCCGCGTCGCCCTCCACCACCACGACGTGCACCGCCTTGGGGCCGTGCATCCCCAGGATCAGGGTCTTCTCGATGTCGGCCGTGCGGCTGGGCCCGCTCTGGAACGACAGGGCCGACCCGACCCCGATGGCCGGCAGCGCGCGCAGCACGTCCAGCAGGCCGTCGAACAGGCGCCTGCGCTCCACCAGGCACACGTGCACCGGGGCGATCAGCGCACCCCCGCGGCCCGCCGCGCCGCCCGTGACGATGGAGCCGGTGGCCGCCACCGCCGCCACGCAGCCCGTGACCGCGACGTCGGCCTCGGCCACCGTCGCCCGGTCGGCCTGCTCGTAGTGCACCACCTCCACCCCCACGGTCTCCAGCCGCCCGGCCAGCGCCTCGCGGCGGGCGTCGAGGTCCGCGGCCAGCACCACCCGCAGGGGGCGGTGGGCGAGCACCGCGCGCTCGGCGGCGTCCACCGCGTCGCCGCGCGCCACCACCTCGGCCGTGCCCGCGACGGCCTCGACCTCGGCGACGAAGCGCGCGACGGCGTCCTCGCCGGGACGAAGCTCGGTGGGGGCGATCGCCGCCAGCCGCGCCGGATCGATGCGCGGCCTCACCGGCGGCCGCCCGGGCGTGGCCCTCCCGGGAGGTCGCGCCCGTCCAGCCAGCGGGCCGCGCCCGGCACGCGCCGCACCAGCCCGGACGGTACGCGGGCCGCCGCCCGCGTACCCAC
This sequence comes from Actinomycetota bacterium, assembly GCA_963169235.1. GTDB lineage: Bacteria > Actinomycetota > Thermoleophilia > Miltoncostaeales > Miltoncostaeaceae > JAGQUM01. The sequence continues at coordinate 34,089 of CAUJCX010000054.1, forward strand.
CCGCGCGAACGTCACCGACGCGCGGTACGTCCACGGGTTGCTCCACGCCAGCGACCACAGGCTCGACGCGACGCGCTCGGCCCGGGGCGCGGCGTCGCCCCGCACGCGGTCGCTGCGCAGGCCGTGCAGCAGGTCGTGGATGGGGATCTTCACAGGGCACACGTCGTCGCACGCCCCGCACAGCGTGCTTGCGTGCGGCAGCTCGCCGCCGGCGTCCATGCCGCGGAAGAGCGGGGTCAGCACCGCGCCGATGGGGCCGCCGTACACCCACCCGTACGCGTGCCCGCCCACCTGGCGGTACACGGGGCACACGTTCTGGCACGCGCCGCAGCGGATGCAGTGGAGCACGTCCTGGTACGCGCCCCCGCGCAGGGCGCTGCGGCCGTTGTCCAGCAGCACCACGTGCATCTCCCGCGGGCCGTCGGGCTCGCCCGGGCGGCGCGGACCCGACAAGAGGCTCACGTACGTGGTGATCAGCTGCCCCGTGCCCGCCCCGGTGAGAAGCGGCAGCATCACGGCCAGGTCCTCCAGCCGCGGCAGCACCCGCTCGATGCCCATGAGGCTGATGTGCACCCGCGGCAGCGACGTGCACATGCGGCCGTTGCCCTCGTTCGTCACCAGACAGATCGTTCCGGTCTCGGCGATGCCGAAGTTGGCGCCGCTGATGCCCACGTCGGCGGTGAGAAACGCCTCACGCAGGGTGTCGCGGGCGAAACCGGTGAGCGCGGCCGCGTCGTCGGGCAGCTCGCGCCCGGCCACGCGCGACAGGCTGTCGCGCACCTCCCCGCGGGTCTTGTGGATGATGGGCGCGATGATGTGCGAGGGGCGGTCGTGGTCGAGCTGCACGACGTACTCGCCCAGGTCGGTCTCCACCACCTCCACGCCGTCCGCCTCCAGCGCCGGGTTGAGGCCGATCTCCTCACTGGCCATCGACTTCACCTTCACCACCCGCCGGCCGCCCGCGTCGCGCACGATGCCGCGGATGATCTCCCGCGCGCGGGCGTCGTCGGCCGCGCGGTGCACGCTCACGCCGTTGCGCTCGAGCGCCGCCACCAGCGTGGCCAGGTGCTCGTCGAGGTGCTCCACTGCATCGGCGCGGATGCGCCGCCCCTGCTCGCGCAGCGCGTCGTAGTCGTGGTCGCGGAAGCGGTCGCGCAGGGCGTTGTAGGCGTGGTCGGTGGCCTTCGGCACGGCCCGCCGCAGAAACGGCTTGCCCAGCTGCTCGTGCGCGCGCTGCGAGAACGTCGACGACGTCAGCGGGTCGGGCCCGGGCCGGTTCACCGCAGGCCCGCCTCGGCCAGCAGCGTCGCGATGTGCACCACGCGGGGGGTGTCGCCGCGGCGTCCGCTGCGCGCGTCGAGGTGCATGATGCAGCCCGGATCGGCCGAGATGACGGCGTCCACCTGGGCCACGCGGGCGTCGTCCAGGGTGGCGTCGGCCATGGCCACCGACACCTCGGGGTAACGCACCGAGAACGTGCCGCCGAAGCCGCAGCAGCGGGGGGCGACGGCGGTGGGAACGACGGTGAGCCCCGCCACGGTTCCCAGCACCGCCCGCGGCGCGTCCGAGATGCCGAGTTCCCTCAGCATGTGGCAGCTGTCGTGGTACGCCACCGTGCCCGGCCACGCGAGGCCCAGCGTGGCCAGGCGATCGGCACGCTCGGCCAGCAGGGTGGTGAGCTCGCGTACCCGCTGCGACACGCGGATCGCGGCGCGCTCGTGGCGCGATCCGCGGAAGAGCTCGCGCCAGTGCAGGTGCATCATGCTGGCGCACGACCCGGCGGGCACCACGATGGGCCCCTCGGTGCGATCGAGCGCGGCCAGCGACGCCTTCGCCACCCGGCGCGCGTCGGCGTCGAACCCCGAGTTGTAGCCGGGCTGACCGCAGCACGTCACTCCGCGCGCGAGCCGGGGCGCATAGCCGCAGGCGGCCAGCGCCCGCGTGGTCTGCCCCACCACGTCCGGCATGGCGATGTCACCCAGGCACGTCGGGAAGACCGTCACGGTGCTGGCTGTCGAGGCGGGCACGCCTCCACCGTACCGACGCCGACCGGCCCCGCGCGATACCGTCGCGTCATGCGTGACGACCGCCCCGCCACCCCGGACGACGTCCGCGAGATCTGCCTCGGCCTGCCCGACGTGGAGCTGGGGACCTCGTGGGGCGACCGACCCACGTTCAAGGTGCCCAAGGGGCCCAAGGGCAAGGGGTTCGTGCTGTACCGATCCCCGCACGCGACGGCCGTTGACCCGGTCACCGGCGACCCGTTCACCGACCTGCTGGTGATCCACACGGGCACCCCGGGCGACAAGCAGGCACTGGTGGACGACCCCGGTCTGCCGTTCTTCACCGTCCCCCACTTCGACCGCTCCAACGCGGTGCTGGTGCAACAGTCGCGCCTGGGCGAGATGACGGTGGCGGAGCTGCGGGAGGTGCTCACCGAGGCGTGGTTCGCCAAGGCCCCCAAGCGGCTGCACGCCGAGTACCTGCGTGACGAGGAGCCGGGATGAGCGATCACGCACCCGACGGGCCGGCGCGCGAGCGCGACACGTACACCCACGGGCACCACGAGTCGGTGCTGCGCAGCCACCGCTGGCGCACCGCCGAGAACTCGTGCGGGTACCTGCTGCCCCACCTGCGCGCGGGCATGCGGGTACTGGACGTCGGGTGCGGGCCCGGCACCATCACCCGCGACCTCGCCGCGCGGGTCGCCCCGGGCGACGTGCTGGGCGTGGACGCGTCGCCCGACATCGTGCAGCAGGCCCGCCGGGACGGCGCGGAGGGCGTCCACTTCGACGTGGCCGACGTGTACGCGCTTCCCTACGGTGACGGCACGTTCGACGTGGTGCACGCCCACCAGGTGCTGCAGCACCTGACCCGGCCGGTGGACGCGCTGCGCGAGATGCGCCGCGTGCTCGCCCCGGGTGGCGTGGCCGCGGCCCGCGACAGCGTCTACGGCACGTTCCGGTGGTCACCGGACAGCCCGCCGCTGGAGGACTGGCTCGACCTGTACATGGCGGTGACGCGCCACAACGAGGCCGAGCCGGACGCCGGGCGCCACTTGAAGGCGTGGGCCCGCGCCGCGGGGTTCGAGGAAGTCACGTTCACGTCGTCCACATGGACGTTCGCCGACCCCGAGACGTGCGCGTGGTGGGGCGACCTGTGGGCCGACCGCGCGCTCCACTCGGCGTTCGCCGACCAGGCCCGGCAGTACGGCCTGGCCGACGACGCCCGTCTGCGCCGCATCAGCGACGGCTGGCACGCGTGGGCCGCGCACCCCGACGCCGCGCTCATCATCCTGCACGGCGAAGTGCTCGCCCGTTCGTAGCGGGGCGCCCACCGTGCCCGCACTCGCCGAACCCCGCGTGCGCGCCCGCCACTTCGGCCTCGCGATCACCGCGCTGGCCACGGGCGGCTTCGCCATCGGCACCACCGAGTTCGTCACGATGGGGCTGCTGCCGCAGATCTCGCGTGGCGTCGACGTCTCGATCCCCACGGGCGGACACGCCATCTCGGCATACGCGCTGGGCGTCGTCGTGGGAGCGCCGTTCCTGGCGCTCGTGGGCGCCCGGCTCCCGCGGCGGGCGCTGCTGGTGTGGCTGATGCTGGCGTTCGCCATCGGCAACGCGGCCAGCGCGCTGGCGCCGTCGTACGGCTCGCTCGTGGCCGCCCGCTTCGCGGCGGGGCTGCCCCACGGGGCCTACTTCGGCGTGGCGTCGCTGGTGGCCGTCAGCATGGCCCCGCAGGCGCGCAAGGGCCGCGCCGTCGCCTTGGTGATGCTCGGGCTGTCGGTGGCCAACGTGGTGGGCGTGCCCGCCGCGACCGTGCTGGGTCAGGAACTCGACTGGCGGGCGGCGTACTGGGCGGTGTCCTGCCTGGGGCTCGTGACGCTGGGCCTGGTGCTGTGGTTCGTGCCGTCGGCGCCCGGCGACCCCGACGCGCGCGGGCGCCGCGAGCTTGGGGCGTTCCGGCTGCCGCAGGTGTGGCTGACGCTCGTGGCCGGGGCCGTCGGCTTCGGCGGCATGTTCGCGGTGTACTCGTACATCGCCCCCGTCGTCACCGACGTCGCCGGGCTGAGCGAGCGCGCCGTCCCCGCCTTCCTGTTGTCGTTCGGCCTCGGCATGGTGGCGGGTACGTTCGCCGCGGGGGCGATGGCCGACTGTTCGGTGTTCCGGTCGCTGCTCATCGGCGGCGCGGGTCTGGCGGCCACCATGCTGCTGTTCTGGGTTACGGCGCCACACGCGTGGGCCGCGCTGCCCGTGGCCTTCCTCATCACGTTCGCGGGGTCCGTGCTGGTGGTGAACCTGCAGCTGCGGCTGATGGACGTTGCCGGCGATGCGCAGACCCTGGGCGCGGCGATGAACCACGCCTCGCTCAACGTGGCGAACGCGCTCGGCGCGTGGCTGGGTGGCCTGGTGATCGCCGCCGGCTGGGGCCTGAGGGCCCCCGCGCTCGTGGGGCTGGTGCTCTCGCTCGGCGGCGTGGCCGTCCTGCTGGTGTCGGCGCGTCTGCACCTCGCCCGCCGCTGACCTCGTCCATACCCGTCACGCCCACCTCGCCGCCGCGGTAGCGTCGTGCCATGCACAACCCCGTTCCCGCGCTCCCGGTGGGCGGTCGCCTGAGCCGGCGCCCATGAGCGACGCCACCGTGGCCTGCCGCGTCACCGTGCCGCTGCCGGGCGCGGCGCCGCTCGAGCTGGAGGCGGGCGAGGCCGAGCGCTCGGCGTTCGGGCTCATCGCCGACGCCGGTGGGTACGCGACGGGCACGCTGGCCCTGTTGGCCCGGCTGGCGCCGCCGCACGCCGTGATCCTCGACGTGGGCGCCCACATCGGCATCATGAGCATGGCGCTGGCCCGCATGCTCCCCACCGCCCGGGTGCACGCGTTCGAGCCGTCGCCCGCGTCCGTGCACTGGCTGCACCACAACCTCGTGCGCAACGACTTGGAGCGGGTGCGCGTGACGCACGCGGCGGTCGGGGCCGCCCCGGGCACGCTGTTCGTCACCGACAACGACGACTACTCCATGGGCACGCGCGTGGGCGACGCCGGCGACGTCGCGGTGCCCGCCGTGACGCTTGACGACTGGGTGCGGCAGCACCTGGAGGGGAGCGTCGACCTGCTGAAGATCGACGTGGAGGGCGCCGAGCCTGCGGTGCTGGCCGGGGCCGCCCAGACGCTCGCCACCCACCGGCCGGACGTGCTGATCGAGGTGAACCCCACCGCGCTGGCCGACCTGGACGGCCGCGACGCGCGGGCGCTGTGGCAGACCCTGCGGGACGTGTACCCGTACGCGTACTGGGTCGCCCGCGCGGGGGGACTGGTGCCGCTGCGCGGAGCCGACGCGATGATGCGGGCGCTGCGCCGCCACGGCGTGGGGGACGTGCTGTTCCGCGCCCGCCCCGCCCGCTCGCGAGGGCTCAGGGCTCACGCGGCGGCGTTGGCCGAGCGCGCACCGGCGCGCGGAACGCAGTACGCCGTGGAGACGGGCCTGCACGTCGCCACGCCGGAGCCGCCCCCCGTCCGCACGGGAGCCCCCGTGACGCTGCCCGTGCTCGTCACCAACGGTACGGGCTCGCGCCTGGCGAGCGCGGGGGAGCACCCCGTCTACGTGGCGTCCCGCTGGTTCCCCGCCGACGGATCCCCACCCCTCGACGGACCCCGCGCCCGCCTTCGTCCCCCGCTACGCCCCGGCCACAGCCGCGCCGTGTCGCTCACGCTGCACCCGCCCGCACCGGGGGAGTACGACCTGCGCATCGCGCTGGTGCAGGAGCACCGGGCCTGGCTCGACCGCCTCGGGCCCGACGCCGCCGCCACGCACCGGGTGATCGTCCAGCGCTGAACGAGCCCGGCCGCCTCATCATCTGTCGACCAGACCTGTCTGCTCAGAGGCGCCAGGCTCCTCCCCCGGCCGCCGACGTCCCGCCGGCGCGGAGGAGCACCACCGTGCCGGGATCACGCCCGCACTCCTACGACGGACGTGAACGCCGAGGCATCGCGTCCGGCGGGCGCGTCGCCGAGGGGGGCGGCCCCGCCTCCCGGGCACATGAGCAACGATTTGTCGGCGATCGCCCGGGTCACTCCTCGATGATGGCCCCCTGGACGTCGGCGAGATCGGCCAGCAGGCCGGCGTCCGCGGGGGGAATGCTGCGCCGCCGGGCCGATGGCACCCACGGGCTGCGCCGAGCGGTCGGCGCCATCACCTGGCCCCCGCGCAGCGCGGCGACCACCTTGGCCGTGCTGTCGCGCAGATCGCGCACGGACTCCTCGTGAGCCACGTACTACGGCACGGCGGGAGGCGGGCACGCCTCGCCGGTGGCCGCCTGCGCGGCCGGAAGTGCCTGCCCGGGCCGCACGTCCTCACCGCCCATGTTCGCCGAACGCAGGCGCTCGAGCGCGTGAAGTTGCCGGCGCGCGTCGCGACCGGACGCCGTGACGGTGACCGACCCCGTGCGCAGCTCGTAGCGGTCGCCGCGCTTGACGACGGGGACCCCGCGCACGCGGAGGTGCCGCTTTGGCGTGGTCGATGGTCGCTCGGCCGGGGCGCAGGCGGGCCGTACCTGCACGCGCAACGGCGGCGTGCACGACGCGCCGCGGCACGTGCCATACGTGAACGAGACGCGGTTGGTGGCCCCGGGCTGCCCCGCGCCCCCGCGGCCGGATCGCGGCCCGGCCGCCACGATGCGCGTCAGCGGCAGGCCCTCGAACGACGTACCCAGCCAGTACAGCGGGAAGTCGGAGAACCCCGGCACCTGCTCGATCGCGAGGGCGCCGTGGGGGCTGTCGACCGCCGGCTCGGTGTCGGCCGACTGCGTGATGCCGACCACTGCGGTGCCGACGGCCGCGGTGCATGCGAGGGCGGCGAGTGCCGTGGACGTCCTCACGACCCGCCCGCCTCCCCGGTCGCGGCGACGCGTGGATCTGGGCTGGGGTCGTCGTCCTCGGGCGGCATGACGTTCACCCTGACAGCCGTGCGCCGGGGTGGGGACGATGACGTTCCGACGAAACGATCGCGCGTGCGCGCCAGGCGTCCGCGGCGGACGGACCCGGCGCGGAGACCGAGCGCGCGCCGGTGCGCGGCACGCGGGACGCGATGGAGCCGGGTCGTGCACGTCGCCCCACCGGAGCCGCCGCCCATCCGCCCGGGAGCCGCCGGACGCTCTCCCGTGCTCGGCACCGCCGCATGGAACCGCGTCTGGTGAGCGCGGGGTGAGCGCTGTCCACGTGGCATCTCGCCCGCTGCGTCCCCCGCCTCCACCCCGGCACCGCCACGACCTCGGGTGACGATCCTGCCTGTCCCCACGGCGCGGCGGTCACCCGGAATATGTGTGCGCCAGATCGGTCTGTCCGCCCGCCGTGGCCGGATGCGACAGCGCGCGACGCATCAGCAGCCAGACGGCGAAGCCCAGCTCGCCCGCGAACGCGGGGACGGCCACCGCGACCTCCATCCCGCTCGCGAGGCGGCCGTAGTCGGCGAGGGCCGCCCGCGCCAGGGCGTCGGCGGCGTACATGCCGCCCGCCGCCAGCAGCATCCCGGCCAGCCATCGCGGTACGCCGGCATGCCGCAGTGCCAGCACGCCCAACGCCGCCAGGTGGACGCCGAAGAAGAGCAGTCCGATCTGCCACGCGTCCGTGAAGGCCGCGACGCCGTCGGCGGACGTCGCGCGCCCGGCGGTCACGTCGAACAGATGCGTCAGCGCCGCTGCGGTGAGTACCGCGGCCGCCACCCGGCTCCACGCCATCAGCGCCGCGAGGTGTGCGTGAACGGGCACGAACGCCACGTACAGCGCCCACGCGGCCAAGAGGTCGAGCACCACGATCACCAGGAACAGCGTCAGCCCCAGGCGCACCGCACCCACCGACGGGGCGTCCGGCGCCAGCGCGGCGAAGTTGGCCACCACGGCCAGCGCGGCGATGGCGAGGAACGAGGCCCCGGCCCAGCGGGCGGGCCCCGCCGGAAGCGCCTCGGCGGAAAGCTGCCTTACAGTGTAAGTCGTCATGCGGCGTACGATAACCTTACGACGTAAGCCGTTCAAGCCGGGGTGGATACGAGATGGCCAAGCGGGCGCCACTGACGCGGGACGCCATCGTCGCCGCGGGCATAGGGCTGGCCGACCACGACGGCCTGGCGAGGCTGTCGATGCGAAGCCTGGCCACCGCCTTGGGCGTCGAGGCGATGTCGCTGTACCACCACGTGCGCGACAAGGACGACCTCCTCGACGGCATGGTGGACGTGGTGTTCGGGCTGATGCACCTGCCCGAGGTGGGCGGCGATTGGCGCGACCAGATGCGCGCGCGAGCCGAGTCCGCCCGGGAGGTGCTGAAGGCGCATCCGTGGGCGCTCGGCCTGGTGGACTCGCGCTCCCACCCGGGCCCGGCGACGCTCGTCCACCACGATGCGGTGCTGGGCTGCCTGCGCGCCGGAGGTTTCTCGGTGCCGATGGCCGGGCACGCGTTCGCGCTGCTCGACGCGCACCTCTACGGGTTCGTGACGCAGGAGCTGGCGCTGCCGTTCGACGACGGCGACGACCTCGCTGCGGTCGCCGCCGACGTGGGCGCCGCGATGCCCGTCGACGTCCTACCGCACCTGGCGGAGTTCATGCACCATGCGCTCCGTCCCGGCTACCGCTTCGGCGCCGAGTTCGGCTACGGCCTGGAGCTCATCCTCGAGGCCCTGGAAGCCCGTCGCACCGGCGGCGACGCGCCGCGCCGCTGACGGGCGACGGCGGTGAGGTTCCGGCCTGGCAGAGGCCACTTACGGGTGTGGGGCCGGGCGCGTGCGGCAGCCAGGCGCGCGCCCGGTCGCGCGTTAGCCTGAGGTTTCTCGTCCGCGCGCGCGGCCGGGGTTCGGGCCCCGCCGGCGCGCACCACGGCAGAGGAACGTCATGAGATCGCTGCGATACTCGATCAACGTCACACTGGACGGCTGCTGCCATCACGAGGCGGGGCTCCCTCCCGACGCGGAGTCGATGCGCCATTGGGGCATCGAGATGGAACGTGCCGACGCCCTCCTGCTGGGTCGCGTGACGTACGAGATGATGGAGTCGGCGTGGCGGCGACCGCCGTCGGGCGCCTGGCCCGGCTGGATGGACGAGTGGGATATCCCGTTCGCCGAGGCCATCGACCGGGCGAAGAAGTACGTCGTCTCGAGCACGCTCCGCGGGGTCGATTGGAACGCCGAGCTCGTGCGCGGCGATCTGGGTGAGGCCGTCCGGCGGCTCAAGCAGGAGCCGGGTGGTGACCTGTGGGTCGGCGGCGTGACGCTGCCCCTGGCGCTGGCGGACCTGGGGCTGATCGACGAGTACACGTTCGTCGTGCATCCGGTGCTTGCCGGGCACGGGCCGACGCTGCTCGCCGGCCTGCGCGAGCGCATCGTGCTGGAGCCTGTGGAGCGCCGGGAGTTCGCGTCGGGTGCCGTCGCCCTGTGTTTCCGGCCCCGGAGACGCGCGGCCTTGTGAGCCACGCCGTCGTGGGGGCGGAGGGGGCGGCCAACGCGGTAGCGTCGGCGGTGGCGGATAGCGGGTGGCGGGCGTCAGCGCCCGTCCGCACCGCCCGCACGGGCGAGGGCGTCCACCAGAGCCGCCAGCGCGGGCACCTGCCCCGACACCAGCTTCGCCCCGGCCTCGGAGGGAGTGAGCCACGCGGCCCGGTCGATCTCGGGGAACTCGCCCGTGCGGCCCGACCGTGGCGGCCACTCCATCGTGAACGTGTTCGACCGCACCGCGTCGGCGTCGAGGTCGCCTTCGCGGGCGAACACGCGCACGCGCTTGCCGCCGCGCTGCACGAACTCGCCCAGGTCGAGCGTCGGCCCACCGGGAGGTGCGTGCCCGGTCTCCTCCCGGAACTCGCGCAGCGCGGCCGCCAGCGGGTCTTCGCCGGAGGCGTACTCCCCCTTGAAGATCGACCACGCACCCGCGTCCTTGCGTGCCCACAGGGGCCCGCCCATGTGTCCGACCAGCACCTCGAGGGCGTCGCCCCGGCGGCGGTACAGCAGCAGGCCGGCGCTTCGCCGAGGCATCAGGCCGAGACCGGTGGCGGGACGAACACGGGGAACGCCATCAGCGTCGCGAACGGCACCAGCGATGCGCCCGCAATGATCCCGCGGACCATGGTGCGAAGGATCTCAGGGCCCGTCCGCCACATCGCGCCTGGACGCCGGGCCAGGCGTGGCGCCTGGCCCGTCGCGGTCTCCCTACGCCTTCTTCGGCGGGTTACCGTCCTCGCCCACCAGCTCCGGGTGCCACTTGCGGAAATGGTCGCGGTGCTGCGGACTGACGGCGCCTTCGGGGTGGTACTCGTCGTAGTAGTCGCAGTCGACGTGCTGGCCCTGCACGGTCAGGCGCTGGTACGCCGCGTCGATGTACGACGGGAAGCGGCCGTACGTGTCCCACACGTACTGGCAGTAGTCCTTCACCATCTCCACCGTCTCGTCGTGCGGGCGCGGCACGGCGTTGACGTAGCGCGAGTTGTCCTTGAACGGCTTCGGCACGTCATCGTCGAACGACGCCCACTTGTCGACCATGAACGCGTCGACGGCCTTGCGCATGTCGCCGTGGTAGGGCGCCGTGTACGTCTCGAAGCACCCGTCGCGGCCCACCGCGAAGCCGTTGCCCTGCTTGTCGGTCTCGAACCGGAAGCCGAGGCCGGGCACGTCGCCGCCGCCCATCATGAACTTCGGCAGGTAGCCGGTGAACGTCCAGCCGCCCAGGCCCAGGGCCTGGAGGGCAAGGTTGATGTTCTGGCAGATGAACGCCTGCTCGACCACCAGCATCGACAGCACGCGGGTCTCCAGCTCGACCATGCCCATCTTGCGGGCGGGGTCCACGCGGCCCTCGTCCACCCACTTCTGCAGGCCCGCCGACTGCCAGCCCTTCTGCTCGTCGACGATGGAGAACTTGTAGCTGCGCGCCAGGTAGATGAACAGCACGTTGATGTACTCGAGCGTCATGTTCGTGATCGGCACGAACAGGCTGGTACCCGGCTTGTTGGCGTTCCAGTGGTTGAAGTCGAACAGGCCCGGAAGCTTGTCGGGCAGCTTCGCGCGGCCCTCCTCCAGGCGCACCTTCGCGCGGCGGAACACGTCGACCACGAAGTCGGCCTGGTAGTCACGCGACTTGCCGGACAGCGTGGAGATCTCGCCCGGCTCGGGCTGCATGTTGCGGATGTCCAGCCACCACAGGCCCTCGTCGTTCGACCAGAACAGCTCGGTGCCGTGGTTGTTGCACGCGCTCGGCCACGTGCGGTTGGTCCACTGCACCAGCGTCGACGCGCCGCGGGCGGCGTCCAGGTCGCTGAGCGCCATGCCCATCAGGCCGGTGGCGGCGATGCAGACCAGCGCCTCCTCCAACTCGGTCAGCGGCACCGGCTGGTACGGGCTGACGTACGGGATGGTGTCCGACTCGACGGTCATGCCCAGGCCGACGCGCCGGCTCTTGCGGTCGAACACGCTCTGGAAGAACGGGTAGTTCAGGGCATCGAGGAAGCCCTCGGGCGCCCCGGCCAGTACTCCGCCTGCTGCGGATGGATCGGGCGATACGGAGCTCACGTCTTCCCCCTTCTCGTGATGTCAGATGGTGCGGGCGACGTGAGCGTCGCCCGCACCGGTACGACGGGCCCTACCTCTTGATCTGGATGCCGGCGGCTTCGCGGTCGAAGGTGTCGGTGGTGATGCCTTGTTCGCGGAGCTTGACTTTCTGGACGCGTTCGGTGGGGGTCTTGGGCAGGGTGTCGATGTAGCGGATGTAGCGGGGCACCATGAAGTA
>CAUJCX010000055.1 GCA_963169235.1 Actinomycetota bacterium
CCCCACCGCGCCGTGCTCGCCGGCCAGACCCGCCGCGCCGGGGCCGGCCGCGCCCGCCCCCGGGCCGGCCAGCTCGAGCAGCGGCGGCAGGTCGCACGCGTCGTCGATGGCGCCCAGCGCACTGATCAGCACGGCGCCCAGCAACAGTCCGCGGGCCTCGGAGTCGACCGGCAGGAAGTAGAGCATCGGCAGCGCGGCGCCGACGGCGATCGCGAGGCCCCCCATGCGCGGGGTGGCCTCGGTGTGGATGCGCCGCCCCGACGGCTGGTCGACCGCTCCCAGGCGGCGGGCGAGGCGCCCGGCGACCGGCGTGAGGCCCAGCGTGACGAGGGCCGCGACGACGGCGCACAGCACCGGTATGAACGTGGTGATCACGCCGCGGTCACGTCCTTGCGGGGGCGGGTCCGGGCCGCCTGCGCGGCCCTCTGGGCCGATTCTAGGCCAGCCGTCCGGCGCCGCCCGTTGCGCCGGTGCGTCAGGGCTCGGGGGGTCGCGCCGGCGCGTACAGGCGGTCGCCCGCATCGCCGAGGCCCGGCATGATGAAGCCGCGCTCGTTGAGGCGCTCGTCCACCGCCGCCACCGTGATCTGCACGTCCGGGTACGCCGCGGTCACCCTCTCGAGGCCCTCCGGCGCCGCGATGAGGCCCGCCAGGCGCAGCGACGCCGGCCGCAGTTTCGCGATCTCGTCGAGGGCGGCCACGCACGACCCGCCGGTCGCCACCATCACGTCGAGCGCCACGACGTCGTCGGCGCTGAGGTCGTCGGGGATGCTCTCCAGGTACACGCGCGGCTTCAGCGTGGCCTCGTCGCGCGCCATGCCCAGGAAGCCGACGCGGGCCCGCTCGGGCATCAGCGCCAGCGCGGGGTCGAGCATCGCCAGCCCGGCGCGCAGGATGGGGATGACGGTGATGCGGCGGGCGGCGCGGCGCACGTGGGCGACGGCCATGGGCGTGGTCACCGTGCTCTCGCGCGCCTCGAGGTCGCGCAGCGCCTCGGCGATCACCAGCGTGGTGAGGCAGCCCACGGCGCGCCGGAACGCGGGCGACGGGGTGTCGCGGTCGCGCAGGAGGGCCAGGTGCTCATCGGCGAGCGTGCTGTCGAGCACGCGGACGGAGTCGGACACCGCGCCACTCTACGGCACCCGGCCGCCGGCGACGGGACGGTCACGCCCCCCGGCGCGCGAACCCCCACTCCAGCAGCGCGCGCACCGCCCGGTCGCGCTCCGCCCGTGATGGCGCCCCGAGCACCACGGCGAACACCCGGTGGCCGCCGCGGGACGCCGACGCGACCATGCACCAGCCCGCGCCGCGCGTGTGGCCGGTCTTGACCCCGTCCATCCCGTCCACGGCGCCCAGCAGCGTGTTGGTCGCCGGTATCGGCACGCCGTGCAGGCGGGCCGACGGTCGCACCGCGGCGTCCCGGAACTGCGCGTACCGCATCACGTCCCGGGCCAGCCGGGCGGTGTCGGCCGCGGTCGAGTACTGGCCGGCGGCGTCGAGGCCCACCGGGTTGGCGTAGCGCGTCGACGTCATGCCCAGGCGCTGGGCCTCGGCGTTCATGCGGGCCACGAACGCGTCGCGGGAGCCCGCCTCGTCAACCGCCAGCGCGTCGGCCGCGTCGCCCGCGCTGACGATCACCATGGCGCGGAAAAGCACGTCACGTTGCTGCACCTCACCCGCCCGCAGGCCGATCACCGACTCGTCGGCGGCGGCCGGGTACGCGGGCGCCGTCACCGGGTGGTCGGGACGACCCGCGGCCAGCACCACCTTCGCCGTCATGAGCTTGGTGATGCTGCCGATGGGAACCCGCACGTCGGCGCGGCTGCCACCCAACCGGCCGCCCGTGGCGCCGTCCACGACGACCCACGCCCGCACGTCCGGCGACGGCGCCGTGGCCGCTTCGACGACGGGCGAGGCGGGGCGTGCGCCGCCGAGCGCGGTCGATCCTCCGGCACCGTCGCGGATCACCGCGACGCCCACCGACGCGGTGCAGATCACCAGCGCGGCGACGGCCACCCGCCCGCGGCGACGCGATGCCCGGGCCGCGCGCCCCCGGTGGACGCTGCGCGGCCGGCGCCGGTCGCCCCGTCGCGCCGTCGTGCTGCGGGGGGCCGGGCGGGGCCCGCCGTTCGTGCGTCGTGCGTTCATGCCTGCGAGGGTCCCATCGCCGGGCGGGCGCAACCATCGGGAACCCTCCTGGCCCGCATCCGGAATGTCCCGGATGAGCCGCTGCTACGGCGACAGCCGCGAACGCGTCCAGCCGTCGCCATCCCGCAGGTACATCACGCGGTCGTGCAGGCGGTCGGTGCGCGCCTCCCAGAACTCCATGACGCGCGGCCGCACCACGTAGCCGCCCCAATACCCGGGCAGCGCCACGGGGCCGCCCTGAAAGCGGGCCGCCGCGTCGGCGTACGCCTGCTCCAGCGGCGCGCGCCCGGCGATCACCTGCCCCTGAGCCGACGCCCACGCCCCTACCTGATGCCCGCGGGGACGCGACGCGAAGTACGCCTCGGACTCGTCGCGGGGAAGCTCGCCGGCGTCGCCCTCCACCCGCACCTGGCGCCCCGGCGGGTACCAGTAGAACGTCAGCGCGGCGCGTGCGTCGCCCGCCAGATCGCGGCCCTTGCGGCTGGAGCGGTTGGTGAAGAAGCGGAACCCGCGGGCGTCCGCGCCGCGCAGGAGCACCATGCGTGCCGACGGCGCCCCGTCGGCGCCCGTGGTGGCCAGCGTCATCGCCTCGGGCTCGTGGCAGCCCGCGGCGCGGGCCTCGGCCAGCCAGCGCGCGAACAGCTCCATCGGGTCGGCCGGGACGTTGCCGGGATCCAGGTGACCAGTGTCCATACCTGCACGTTACGCCCGGCGCCCCGGGCGGGGGGTCCCTAGCATCGACGGCATGGACATGTGGACCCTGGTGCGCTTCCTTCATCTGCTGGCCGTCGCCGCGTGGCTGGGAGGCATGCTGTTCCTGGGCCTCATCGTGGTGCCGTCCGTGCGGGCGCACGGGGGCCTGCAGGCCTCACGCGCGCTCATCACCACCGTCGGCCGCCGCTACGGCCTGATGGGCGGCATCGCGTGGGTGGTGCTGATCGCGACAGGCCTCGCGATGTTCCACCACCGCACCGGCGGCTTCGGCACGCTGGGCGACGGCGAGTACGGCCGCAAGGTGATGGAGAAGCTGGCGCTCGTGACGCTCATGGGCATCGCGGTCGTGTTCCACAGCGTGGTGCAGGCGCCCCGCATCCGCCGCGCCGAGGCCGACGGCGACGAGGCGGCCCGCACGCGGTGGCGCAAGGTCGGCGCGACCATCGACGCGGGCGTGCTGCTGGCGACCCTCCTGGCCCTGTGGCTGGGGGTCTCGCTGGTGTCGTAGGGCGGCCCGGCCCCGCCGGGCGGACCGGCTCAGGCCGGGACCGCGTCCCGCAGGTGCGGCACGACGACGGGCGACAAGAGGCCCCCCGCGTGCGAGCTGACCACCAGGAACGCGTCGTCGTGCGACGTGCCCGGGTCGCCGTCGCGGCCGTTGACCAGCGTGTCCCACATGTCGGCCACCGCGATGATGCAGGCCCCCGTCGGCCGGCCGTTGACCTCTCCCGCCTCGGCGCGCTCCGACCAGCGGCGGTGGCGATCACGCACCCAGCGGGACTGCTCCTCGTCGAGCACGCCGGACGCGGCCGCGAGCCCCGCGCTGAGGTGTGCGCCGGTCCACGCGGTGGCCGTGCCCGCGGCGCCGCCACCCGGCAGGCCAGGCACGCCGACGGCCGCGAGATCGTGCAGAAGCGCGGCCTCCTGCAACCGCCGCTGGTCGCCGGGCGACCACATCAGGCGGCCGGCCAGCGTGAGGGACAGCTCCCCGACCCGGGCCGCGTGGTCGGCGTGGCCGCCGCCCATGGTCGTGCCGACGCGCTCCAGCAGCTCGCGCGCGCTGCGGGCCCGCGTCTCGCGCGATCCCACGGCCTCGATGACGGCCTGGAGCTGAACGGTGTAGGGGAACACCGAGTCGCGGCCGAAGCGCTTGGCCCAGTAGAGCGCGGCGTCGGCGCGCTCGAGCAGCTCCTTGCGGCCGATGCCGGGCTCGAGCCCGCACGCGCCGAAGCTGGCGGTGACGGTGCCGACGACGGGGAACGGCGTTGCCCGCACGGCGGCGCGGGTGCGCTCAGCGGCCTCCACGGCCGCGATGAGGTCGGTGCCGGGCATCAGCCAGGCGAACTCCTCCCCGCCGATGCGCCCGAGGAAGTCCCCCACCCGGGCCGTGCGCGACAGACGCCGCGCGAGCTGCTCGAGCACCTGATCGCCCACGGGGTGGCCGTGCACGTCGTTGACCTGCTTGAAATGGTCGATGTCGAGCACCACCAACGTGAGGTGGTGCCCGTACCGGCCCGCGTCCTCCACCGCCTCGGCCAGGCGCTCGTGGAACGCGCGGGCGTTGTTGAGCCCGGTCAGCGAGTCGGTGGTCGCCAGCGCCACCAGCGACCGGTGGGCCTCGTCGTTGGTCACCGCCAGCGCGACGATCTCGGCGAAGCGGGTGAGGCTGTGGCGCGCCGCCTCGTCGGCCTCGAACACCGGCACGTCGACGACGACCCGGCCCCAGGACCTACCGGCCACGTCCACCCTGGCGTCCGCCAGCGGTGCCCCCGGGGACGTCACCCACCCCTCCACCGTGCCGCCGTCGGCGGCGACGACGGCGGCACGCGCGCCCAGCAGCTGAGGCCAGCTCGGCCGCGACCTGCTGCTGCAGCTCGGCCAGCGGGGCCCGCCGGGCCACGGCGCGGCTGAGCCGCTCCAGCGCCTCGCGCTCGCGTCCGGCCCGCCACGCCTCGGTGATGTCGCGCAGCACCATCACGACGGCCTGGTGATCGTCGGCGCCGCCCAGCGCGCGGGTGGCGAGGTCGGCGATGAACGATCCGCCACGGCCGTTGGCGACGCGCACGGCGCCCGTGTGGCCGTCGGTGCCCGAGGCGACGAGGTCGGTGGCGTCCTGGCGGCCCCACTCGTCCGGCGCGTCCTCCACCGACGACACGCGCACGGCGGTGCGCATCGGGCGGCCCGGCAGGGCCCCGTCGACGTAGCCCAACAGCTCGTGGGCCTCCGGGTTGGCCGACTCGATCACCCCGTCGGGGCCGATCACCAGCACGCCGTCGCCGAGGCTCCCCAGCACGGCCGCCAGCCGATCACGCTCGGCCGCCACCAGCTCGGACGTGGCCGTGACGCGGGCCGCCATCTCCTCCATCTCGCGCGACGCGATGGTCATGGAGCGCTCGTAGACGTACCGCTCGCGATCGATGTCGGCGTACGTCGCGGAGATGCGCTCGAGGAACCCGCTCCACGTCGTGGCATCGGGCGGCGCGGCGCCGTCGATGCGAAGGCGACGCAGCTGGCGGGCGAGGAGCTGGTGCATGACCCGGGTCAGGCGACCTCGCGCTCCGACACCGCCATCACCGTCATCGTCTGGTTGTGCAGGCAGCACACGCCGGCGACGCCGGGGCCGATCTCGCCGTACGAGTAGAAACCCACCTGCACGCTGCCGGCGGGAAGGCAGTCCTGCGCCGCGGCCAGCTCGTCGTCGATGCGCTGGCCCATCGCGAGGCGACGACCGACGCAGCTGACGGCCACCACGGCGACCTGGCCGGCCTGGGGCGACAGCCCGGCGACGGCCTGGGTCGCGGCGGCGCCGGCGGCCTCCGAGAGCTGGTCCAGCGTCGAGGTCATCAGGTGGGCGACGCCGCCGGCCACCACGTCGCCGGCGAACGTCATGGAGCCCTCCTCGTCGTCGATCGCGAGGATCGTCCGCACCACCGCGCCGTCGCCGTGGTCGGACGTGACCGACAGCGGGAACAGCAGCGCCGAGCCCGGCAGATCGGCGGCGAAGTCACCGAGGTACGCCCGGTAGAGCGGCACGGCGGGCTCACCGTCGAGCTCGTACAGCACGTTGCCCTCGGAGCGCGTCACCGCGCGGCCCGGCCCGAACGACGACCACCCGCCGGCGGATCCCACCCCGACCTCGACGCCGTCGCCGTACATGCCGACGGCCGCGACCACCCCGGGCTGGGCGGCGCCGCCCGCGGCGACCCACGTGTGGCCGAAGCGCTCACCGTCGCCGGCCAGGCCACCCGCGACGCGGACGCCGTCCGGCAGGCCCTCCACCAGGCCGCGCGTGAGCTCGGACCCGTTGACGGCCAGGCCGTCGCTCACCAGGAAGACGCCCTTGAGGTCGTCGCCGGCCAGCGCGGCGGCCAGCTCGAGGCCGACGGCGTGCACCGGACGCTCGGCCACGTCGGCGCGGGCCCAGCGCAGGGCGCCGTGCCGGAAGCGCATGATCACGCCGCTGAGCGTGCCCAGCTCCACCAGGTCCTCGCTGATCTCCCCCGCGCTCGAGCACGCCAGCACGATGGACGCCGGAAACGCGCGCTGCAACGCGGCCACGGGCCCGTCGGGGCCGCCGAGGTCGGCGTCGGCGAACGCCAGCACCAAGGTGCGGTCCCCGTCGAGGTGGACCGGCAGCGGGGCCTCGAAGCCGGTGTCCGAGCGCCACAGGCAACGGTGGGCCTCGAACGCGCCGGGAGATGCGGAGGTCGCGGTCACCTCCAGTTCATCGGTCAGGCCCGCCGGTAAATGATGGGAATGGGCAAAATCTCGCCGCACCGCCGGGTTTTTCCCCAGGGCCCGCGGCCGATCCCGCGCCCCGGCGATCAGCCGACCGGCGTGCCCGACTCGACGCCCGCGTACAGCGGGAAACGATCGCCGATGGCCCGCGAACGCACGCGCAGGGCCGCCAGATCGTCGGCGGAGGCCTGGGGCGCCAGCGCCGCGGCGATGATGGCCCCGATCTCGCGCATCTCGTCCTCGCGCAGTCCCCGCGTGGTCAGCGCGGCCGTGCCCACGCGCAAGCCCGACGTGACGGTGGGCGGACGCTCGTCGAACGGGATGCCGTTCTTGTTGACGGTGATGCCGGCGTCGTCGAGGCGCGTCTCCCCGTCCGCACCCGTCAGCTCGGTGGCCGACAGGTCGATCAGCAGCAGGTGGTTGTCGGTGCCGCCGCTCACCAGCGACACGCCGGCGTCGGTCAGCGCCTCGGCCAAGGCGGCGCAGTTGGCCACCACCTGGTGCTGGCGCTGGCGGTACTCGGGCGTGAGCGCGTGGCCCAGCGCCACGGCCTTCCCGGCGATGACGTGCATCAGCGGGCCGCCCTGGAGCCCGGGGAACACCGCGCGGTCGACGGCGGACGCCAGCTCCTCGGTGCACATCACCATGCCGCCGCGGGGGCCGCCCAGCGTCTTGTGGATGGTGGTGGTGGTGATGTCGGCGATGCCGACGGGCGACGGGTGCGCGCCGGCCGCCACCAGCCCCGCGATGTGGGCCATGTCCACCATCAGGCGGGCGCCCACCTCGTCGGCGATGGCACGGAACGCGGGGAAGTCGATCACCCGCGGATAGGCCGACGCGCCGGCGACGATGAGGGCGGGACGCGTCTGACGCGCCAGCTCGCGCACCTCGTCCATGTCGATGCGGCAGTCCTCGCGCCGCACGTGGTACTGGTGAAACTCGTACAGGCGCCCCGAGAAGTTCACCTTCAGGCCGTGGGTGAGGTGCCCGCCGTGCGCCAGCGCCATCGCCAGCACGCGGTCGCCGGGCTTCAGCACGGCCATGTACGCCGCCTCGTTGGCGGTGGCGCCCGAGTGAGGCTGCACGTTGACGTGCGCGCAGCCGAACAGCTCGGTGGCCCGGTCGATGGCCAGTTGCTCCACCTGGTCGACCACCTCGCAGCCGCCGTAGTAGCGGCGGCCGGGCAGACCCTCCGCGTACTTGTTGGTGAGCACCGATCCGACGGCCTGCAGCACCGCGTTGCTGGTGAAGTTCTCGCTGGCGATCATCTCCAGCGTCTCACCCTGACGCCGGGCCTCCGCGGCCAGCAGTGCGGCGACGTCGGGGTCGACGTCCGCGATGTCCTTGCTCAGGTAGCTCTGGTCGTCGGCGAAGCTCACGCGCATCCCCCTGCCCGGTACGGATCGACACGGACACGGTACACGCGCCCCGGGGTGGGTCGCCTGAGCGCCTGGCGGCGTGCTAGCGGCGCACCACGCCGGTGCCGGCGCACGTGGGGCACGGGCGCGGCACGAGGCCCTCCCCGTTGCGGGCGGGCGACAGGATGCGTGCCTGTCCCCAGCAGTGTGCGCAGAACACCACGTCGCACGCGCACAGCGGTGCGGGCTCCTGCGTGGCGGCGGCCCGGCACTCGTCCCGCCATTCGTCCCAGGAGTCGTAGGCGACGAGGAGACCGGTGCGATCGAGGACGGCGAACATGGCGAACTTCCATGTCGGTGGGCTGATTACGTACGCCATCGACCGCGCCCGACGTCACGTGACATCTGTGACGCACTTTCTTTGCCATCGTCGGCGATTTTGGCGTTTATTGCTTGACAGCCGACACCGCGCGGGGTTTCCCCGCCAGATCGCGGTGTACCCGGATGCCGGTGAGGCCCGCCTGTGCCATCAGCTGTGACACCGCCGCCGCCTGGGTCTCGCCGATCTCGGTGATCACCGCACCGCCCGGCGCGAGGTGGGCGGGGACGTCGGCGCACAACCGCGCCAGGGCCTCGTCGCCCCGGGGGCCCGCGGTGAGCGCTCCCGCCGGCTCGAACGCGAGCTCCGGCGGTGCGGCAGCCAGCTCGGCGTCGGACAGGTAGGGCGGGTTCGCCACCACCAGGTCGAACGTCGTCCCCGCCAGCGCGGCGAACCCGTCGGAGCGGACGAAGTCCACGTCGGCGGCCCCGTCGCGCCGGCGGGCGGCGTTGGCCCGGGCCACGCTCAGCGCGGCCTCCGACACGTCGACGGCGGTCACGGCCAGATCGGGGCGCTCGTCCGCGAGCGCCAGCGCGATCGCGCCGCTGCCGGTGCCCCAGTCGAGCACGCGCGCGCCGGGCGGGGCGTGCGCCACCACCCACTCCACCACGAGCTCGGTTTCGGGGCGCGGCACCAGCACGTCGGGCGTCACCGCCAGCTCGAGGCGCCGGAAGCCCTTGCGCCCCAGGATGTACGCCATGGGCTCGTGGCGTGCCCGCCGCGCCAGCAGCGCCCGCACCGCGTCGCGCTCGGCCGGGGTGACGGGCCGCTCGGGGCCCGTGTACAGGTCGAGGCGCCCCAGGCCGAGGCCCTCGGCCACGACGAGCTCGGCGTCGAGGCGCGGCGACGCCACCCCGCGGGCGGTCAGGTGCTGCGTGCTGAGCGCGACCAGGTCGCCGACGGTGTGACGCGGCGCCGCAGGTGGGGGCTCAGCGCCGGGCGCGGGCACGGACGAACGCCACCAGCGGGCCGTGGAGATACTCGTTGACGGCCTCGGCCGACTCGATCACCGCGTCGGCGCCGTCGGCGACGTCGTCGTCGCTGTAGACCAGCCGCACGTAGATCTTGCTGGTGTCGGTGTGCATCGGCTCGACGGCCACGTCGAGCGTGCCGTTGCCCAGGCGGCGCCACACCCGCAGGCCGTGGGACGCCTCGTCGTCGTCACCCGCCAGCAGCTCCTGGGACTCGTCGCCGAGGCCCAGCACGTCGTCGCTGAGGTAGCGGCGCGCGCCGTCCTCGGTCTCGCAGTCCCACACCGCCACCAGCGTGACGTCGTCGATCCACAGGCGATCGCGCGTCTCGACCCGCGCCAGCGCGTCGCGCAGCATGCCGGACACGCGGTCGAGGCCCTCGCGGAAGCCCAGCCCCGTCACGCCGGCCGACGCCGTCTGGTCGGGGCGCAAGACCACCTCGGAGCCGGACGCTCCGGCCAGCGTGGCGCCGCCGTCCACGAACTCCATGCGGTTCAGCTCGTAGCGCGTGCTCATATCGGCGAACAGCGCCGCCAGGTCGGCCCGCGACGTGTCGGCCGCCTCGTGACGCACCGTGATGCCGAGGAACTCGGCGCGCAGCAGCTCGGGGTCGGGGCCGGTCATCCAAGTCCTCCCTCGTCGGCCTGGGCGGCCAGCAGCACGCGCCGCTCCTCAGCGGCCAGCGCCGACGTCAACTCACCCAGCGCTCCTTGCAGCACCTGTTCGCGCAGCGGCACCGTCAGGTTGACACGGTGGTCCGTGACGCGGTTCTGCGGGTAGTTGTACGTGCGCACCTTCTCGCTGCGCTCGCCCGAGCCCAGCTGCGCGCGCCGGGCCGCGGTGATCTCGGCGTTCTGCTCCTCGAGCGCCCGGTCGTACAGCCGGGCGCGCAGCACCCGCATCGCGCGCTCCTTGTTCTGAAGCTGGCTCTTCTCGTCCTGCATCGACACCACGATGCCGGTGGGCACGTGCGTGATGCGCACCGCCGAGTCGGTGGTGTTGACGCTCTGGCCACCGGGTCCGCTGGAGCGGTACACGTCGATCTTCAGGTCCTTGTCCTCCACCTTCACGTCCACGTCCTCCACTTCCGGCAGCACCGCCACCGTCGCGGTGGACGTGTGGATGCGGCCTTGACTCTCGGTCTCGGGGACCCGCTGCACGCGGTGCACTCCCGCCTCGTGCTTGAAGACGGCGAACGCCCCCTTGCCTTTGATCGACAGCGTCGCCTCTTTCACCCCCCCTGCGTCGGCCGCGCTGAGCGCCAGCGTCTCCACCTGGAAGCGCTGCCCCTGGGCGTAGCGCGTGTAGACGTCCAGCAGATCGCGGGCGAACAGCGCGGCCTCCTCGCCGCCCGCCGCCGCGCGCACCTCGACGATGGTGTCGCGATCGTCGTTGGGGTCGGGCTCGATCATGGCCTCGCGGATGGGCGCCTCCAGGGACTCCATCTCGTCGACGGCCTCGCGCTGGATGGCACGCACGTCGTCGTCGTCGCCCTCGGCCAAGAGCTCGGCGGCCTCGGTGGAGCGTGCCTGGGCGTCGCGCCAGCGGTCGGCCAGCACGAACGCGTCCTGCAGCTGTGACCAGCGGCGGTTGACGTCGGCGTAGCGCGCGCGGTCGGACACGAGGCCCGGGTCGGCGAGCGCGCGCGACAGCTCGTCGCGCGATCGCTCGATCTGCTCGACGAGGCGCTCGGTACCGGAGATCACCCGATCACCCTACCCCCCGTCGCGGGCCGTTGACGGTGGCCCGCCACGGGTGGGCGACGACCCTATTTCTTGGCGCGGGCCAGCTTGCGCTGGAAGCGCTCGACGCGGCCGCCGGTGTCGACCAGCTTCTGCTTGCCCGTGTAGAACGGGTGGCACTGGTTGCAGACGTCGAGGTGGATCTCCGACTTGACGGAGCGGGTCTCGAACGCGTTGCCGCACGAGCACGTCACCTTGGAGACGACGTAGTCGGGATGGATCTCACTCTTCACGGTGGCTACCCCTTCATGACGACGGCCGGAGTTTCCCGGCCTCGACCAATCAGCGTAGCACCACGCCGGTCACGCGCGTCAATGGCCCGCGAAGCGCGGTGGCCGCTTCTCGAAGAACGCGTCCATGCCCTCGCGCTGGTCGGGCGTCGTGAACGCCAGCGCGAACGCGTCGATCTCGGCCGCGAGCCCGGCGGCCGCGTCACCCCCGGCGCGGTCGATGAGGCGCTTCGCCGTGGCGACCTGCCAGGCGGGCCGCGACGCGATCTGGCCCGCCAGCTCGAGCGCCTGGGCCATCAGCGCGTCGGCGGGCACCACGCGGTTCACCAACCCGGCCGCGAGGGCCTCGTCGGCCATCAGGTGGCGGCCGCTGAGGATCATCTCCTTCGCCATGCCGGGCCCCACCAGGCGCGGCAGCCGCTGGGTGCCGCCCCATCCGGGCAGCACGCCGATGGTCACCTCGGGCAGCCCGATGCGGGCCCCCTCGGCGGCGATACGGACGTCGCACGCCAGCGCCAGCTCGCAGCCGCCTCCCAGCGCGTAGCCGTTGACGGCCGCCAGCACGGGCGTGCCGGACCCCTCGATGAGGTTCATCAGACGGTGCCCGCGACGGGCGAACGCCTGGGCCTCGGCCGGGGTCGCCGTGCGCATGTGGGCGATGTCGGCACCCGCGCTGAACGCCTTGGGGCCGGCCCCGGTGATGACGACGGCCCGCACGGACGGGTCGGCGACGGCGTCGGTCAGCGCGTCCTCCAGCGCGTCCAGCAGGTCGGGCGACAGGGCGTTGAGCGCCTCGGGACGATCGAGGCGGGCGAGCGTGACGGCGCCGTGGCGTTCCACATCGACGGGCACGTGGGGTCCTTTCGTGTACGGGACCGGACGGGCAGTATAGGTGCCCCATCATGCGGCCCGGCAGCGGGTGCGCACCGCTCGGAAGGGACCCCATGAAGATCTCCGCGAAGAAGGCGTCCGCCGCTTCTGCCATCAAGGCCGACGTGCTGGTGATACCCGTGCCGTCCACCCCGGACGCGTCCGCAGGTGTGCTGGCCGACGTCGACGCCGCCATGGACGGGCGCGTGGCGCGCCTGGTGGAGCGGGGCGACGCGAAGGGCCGGGTCGGGTACGCGACCCTGCTGGACGCGGGCGGGGGCGTGAAGGCCGCCCACGTGCTGATGGTGGGCGTGGGCGACGGCGACGCGGGCAGCTGGCGCGAGGCGGGCGTGGCGGCCGGCAGCCGCGCGCGCGACGTGGGGGCCCGCGTCGCGGCCGTCGTCACCGACGAGGACGACGCCGCCCTGGTGACGGCGTTCGCGGAGGGCTTCGCGTACGGCAACTACCGGTTCGGCCGCTACAAGACGGCGGCCGACGCGCAGACGCCCGCGGCGACGTCGCTGAACGTGGTGGGAGGCCCGCTGAGCGCCGCCGACGCCCGTCGCGCGACGGCCGTCTCGGCCGCCGTGGCAGCGGCCCGGGACCTGGTCAACACGCCGGCCAACGACCTCACCCCCACGGCCATGGCCGCGCGGGCCAAGGAGCTGGCGGCCGAGCACGCCGATCTGTCGGTGAAGGTGCTGGGCGTGGCCGAGCTGACGCGGCTGAAGGCCGGCGCCATGCTGTCGGTGGCCCGCGGATCGGCCGAGCCGCCCGCGCTCATCGTGATGACGTACGCGCCCGCGGGCGCCGCCAAGGACGGGGACGTGCTGGGCCTGGTGGGCAAGGGCGTGACGTTCGACTCCGGTGGCATCTCCATCAAGCCCTCCGGGGGCATGGAGGAGATGAAGATGGACATGGGCGGCGGGGCCGCCGTGCTGGAGGCCATGGGCGCCATCGCCACGCTGGGCGTGAAGCAGCGGGTGGTGGGCGTCATCGGCGCCACCGAGAACATGCCCAGCGGCACGGCCACGCGCCCGGGCGACGTGGTGACGGCCATGAACGGCACCACCATCGAGGTCACCAACACGGATGCCGAGGGGCGCCTGGTGCTGGCCGACGCCCTGTACTACACCGCCACGAAGGCGAAGGCGACGCACATGGTCGACTTCGCGACGCTCACGGGGGCCATGGTGATCGCGCTGGGCGAGGTCTACGCGGGGCTGTGGGGAAGCGACGACGCGTTCACCGCCCGCGTGCGGGCCGCGGCCGACGAGGCCGGCGACATGGTGTGGCCGATGCCGCTGCACCGCCTGTACGACCCGCTCATCCGCAGCAAGGTGGCCGACCTCACGAACTCGGCGGCGACGCGCATGGCGCCGGGCGCGGTGTACGCGGCCCAGTTCCTGGGGCAGTTCACCGACGACGTGCCGTGGTGCCACGTGGACGTGGCCGGCACGGCCATGGTGAAGGGCGCGGGCACGGGGTTCGGCGTGGGCCTGTGCGTGGCGCTCGCCGAGTCGATGGCCGACGGCTGACCGCCCTGCGGCGGGCAGGTGTGCCGACCGCGTGACGCCTCCGTGCCGGGGGCGTCACGGGCCTGCTGCCCGCCTTGGGACCCCATGTGGGCGGAGGTATCGTGTGGGCATGTCACGCCCCGACGCACTCGATCCCGCCGCCGCCTCACTCGCCGCGTGGCTGGCGAGTCAACGCATCGGTGGGCTCTCCCCGGGGGATGTGCGCGTGCAACGGCGGGAGGACTCGTTCGACGAGCTGTCGTGGTTCTTCGAGGTGGTGCTTCCGGTTCCGCCGGACGATGGCGCGTGGGATGTGCCGTCGATCAACCGCGTGAAGCACGAGTTCCGCGACCGGGCGCTCGCCGCGGGTTTGGAATGGCCCTGGTACATCGTGCTCGCACCCGACCACGACGAACGCCGGGACGACGAAGCGGCCGCCGCCTAGTGCCACGGTCGATCACGCCGGGTGCCCTGCTGCACCAGGCGGACGAGCTGGCGGCCGACCGCGCCGGACGCGCGCATCCACGCGACTGCGATCTGCGCAGGGCCGTATCGGCCGCCTACTACGCGGTGTTCCACGCCGTTGCCGTCGCGGCCGCCCGCCAGGCGGTCCCCAGGGCACCCGAGCGCGAGCAGCTCACGTACGCGCGCTATGTCGGGCACGCGGCTGTCAAGGCCGCATGCCGGTGGATCGGCGGGGATCACGTGCCGATGCACGTGCGACCGTGCGTCGAGCGGCTGCGCGCGATCACGCCGGTCACGTCCATCGCCGCCGCGTTCGTCGACCTGCAGGAGGCACGCGAGCAGGCCGACTATGACCATATGGCCGATTTCTCTCGGGCGTCCACCCGAACGCTGGTGGGAAGCGCGCGACAGGCGTGCCGTGACGTCGATCGCGATCCAGACGGGTTCTCCGAGTTTCTCGGCCTGGTGCTGCTGAAGACCCGGGCCTAGCCGGAGTAGGCGCGCAGAGCGGCCAGCAGCGCGTCGTTCTCGTGCGGCGCACCGACGGTGATGCGGATACCGTCCGGCGCACCGAACGGACCGGTCGGTCTGATGATGATGCCCTGGCGCGTGAGGTAGTCGTTCAGCGCCCCCGCCGCGTCGGGCGACGCCATGCGCACGAACACGAAGTTGGCGGCCGACGGCAGCGGCGCGTACCCCAGCCCGCGCAGCGCGACGTCCACCCGCGCCCGCTCGCTGATGACCTCGGCGATGCGGTGGGGAAGCTCGTGCGGCGCGTCGGCGAGGCTGGCGAGCGCGGCGGCCTGCGCGACGGCGTTGACGTCGAACGCGTTGCGCACCCGGCCGAGCGCCTCCACCACGTCCGGCGGCGCCATCATGTAGCCCACCCGCAGCCCCGCCAGGCCGTACGCCTTCGAGAACGTGCGCATCACCACCAGGCGGCGCCCTGCGGCCACCAGCGCGGCCCCGTCGTGCGCGCCCGGCGGCAGGTACTCGAAGTACGCCTCGTCCAGCACCGGCAGCACGTGATCGGGAAGCCGGTCGAGGAACGCCTCCAGCGCCGCGGGCGTGACGGCCTGGCCGGTGGGGTTGTTGGGGCTCACCACCACGGCCAGCTTGGTGTCGTCGCCGACGGCCCCGGCCAGCGCGTCCAGGTCGTAGCCGCCATCCGCGCGCAGCTCGACGGGGCGCCACGTGGCCCCCTGGATGCCGGCGCCTTGGCGCCACGACAGAAACGACGGCCACCCCATCACCAGCGCGTCGCCCGGGTCGAGCGTGGCCAGGCACAGAAGCTTGATGAGGCTGTCGACGCCGTTGCCCACCAGGATGCCGTCGGCGCCGACCCCGGTGGCGGCCGACAGCGCGTCGCGCAGCGCCCAGGCCCCGGGGTCGGGGTACAGGCGCTGGGTCGCGGCCGCGGCCGCGATGGCCTCACACGCCGCGGGGAACGGCGGGTACGGCCCCTCGTTGGAGCCCAGCTTCACCACCTGCCCGACGCCCGTCTCGCGCTGCACGTCCTCGATGGGCCGGCCCGGCACGTACGGGGCCACGTCCGCCAGGGCGGGGCGGAACAGGGGGCGGGATCCGGGGTCGGGCATGGGCAGCGATGCTAGCAACCGCCACCCACGTCGCCGACCCGCGCGCCGCTACGCCAGCGCGCCGTTGACCTTCTCGATGGCGGCCCGCTCGCTGTCGGAGATGCCGTCCGCGGCCTCCCCCACCCGCGTCGCGCTCTCGCGCACGGCGGACTTGAACGGCTCGAGCAGCTCGGGCGCCTTGGCCTGCAGCACGGTGACGGCCTCGTGCAGCAGCTCGAGCGTGCGCGCCTCGTTCTCGGCCTTGTCGCCCTTCGGCATCTCGGGGAAGCCGAAGCCGCCGACGATGTCCTTCAGCGCCGGGTCGGCCCCGGAGACGGCCTTGGATGCGGCGAACGCCTCCTTGAACGTGTCGAAGAAGCCGCCCTCGGCCCCCGACACCATCACGCCCGCCCGCATCACGGCCGATCGCACCAGCTTGCGGTCGTCGTCGCTCAGGTCGCTCACGCTCATGTGCGCTCCTTTGTCCCGGGTTCTGAGCGCTCAGCCTAGTCGCAGGCCGCGGGTGCGTGCACGCATCCCGGGGCGGTTGCGCGGCGGTCGCAGGCCCCCGGGCGGCGGCCCGCCCGCGCGTCGCGGCCTATGCTGGTCGGCATGGACGACGCGCGCGTACGCGGGCTGTTCCCGCTCGACCTCGTGCTGATGCCGGGCGAGTCGCGGGCGCTCCACATCTTCGAGCCGCGCTACCGCAGCCTCTACGCCGACTGCGTACTGGAGGGGCAGCCGTTCGTGCTGGTGCGCGAGCACGAGGGGCAGACCGCCGCGGTGGGCTGCGAGGCCGATTTCACCCGCCTGGTGCAGCGGGCAGAGGACGGCCGGCTGATGGTGCTGGTGGAGGGCCGCGACGTCGTGGCCATCGGCGAACCGGTGGGCGGGCGCCTGTACCGCGCCGCGCACGTCACCGGGCTGGTCGACGACGACGAGACCGCCGACGGCGCCCTGGTGACCGAGGTGGGCGAGCGCTACCGCGCCCTCGCCGCGCGCGCCGGCGCCGACCGGGACACGCCCCACGACGGGGACGCGCCGCTGTCGTACCGCGTCGCCGGGGGCGTGGAGATGCCGGACGACGTGCTGCAGCAGCTGCTCGAGACGCGGTCCGAGCCGACGCGCCTGCGGATGGTGGCCGACGCGCTGGAGCGCGTGCTCGAGCACGTCGAGGCCACCCAGGAGGCCCGCGATCGGGCGCCCACCAACGGCGCGGGGCCGCACCCGTGACCGGGGGGTCCCTCACCGCGCCCAGCCGCGTGGCCATGCTGTGGGTGGAGGGTCCCGATGCCGCCACGTTCCTGCACGGCCTGCTGTCGCACGACATCGCGGGCATGGCGCCCGGCGACACCCGCCCCGCGCTGCTTCTGGACGAGCGCGGCCGGATCCAGGCGGACATGCGGGTGGTGCGGGACGCCGCCGACGCGTTCACGCTGCTGATGGACCCCGCCCGCGCCGACGACGTCGCCGCGACGTTCGCGCGCCTTCACTTCTCGGAGGACCTCGACGTGCTGGGGCCTGACGAGGCCGCCGGCGTCATCGTGGACGACCGGGGCCGCGTAGCGGGTGCCGACCTGGTGGTGCCGGGCCTCGTGCCGGGCACGTGGGAGGCCGTGGGCGACGCGGTCACGGTGGCGGACGCGTCCGGCGACGCCGGCCCGGACGCGTGGAACGCCCGGCGCGTGGCCGCCGGGGTGCCCCTGGTGGGCACCGACACCGGCGACCGGACGCTGGTGCAGGAGGCGGGCCTCGAGGGCTCGCACGTCAGCTTCACGAAGGGCTGCTACCTGGGGCAGGAGACCGTGTCGCGGGCCCAGCACCGCGGCGGCGTGCGCAAGGTGCTGCGCGCCGTGGTGGGCGACGGTCCGATCGAGGCGGGCGCGGCCGTGACGCACGATGGCAAGGACGTCGGCAGCGTGACGTCGGTGGCCGACGTGCCCGGCCACGGGTGGGTGGGCCTGGCCATCATCCGCACCGACGCCGCTCCCGGCACGCGCGTGCGCGCGGGCGACGTGGACGCCGTCGTCCGCGCGGTCCCCCTCACCGCCGCATAGGTGCCGGAGCGATCCGGGACCCGCCGGCGGCCTCAGGCGAAGACGATCTCGTTCTCGAACTCCTGCGCCTCGATGCGCTTGACGATGCGCTCGAACGCCAGCTCGTGCAGCACCGGCTCCAGCACGTCGTACGGCGCGTCGGGCGCCTCGGGGTTGCGGGCCGCCACCGAGATGCGCCCCACGAAGCACGTCTTGCGGCTGACCACCTCGCCGTCGCGCCGCACGTTGACCGGGAACCCCCACAGCATCGGGGCGCCCTCGCCGATGAGCGACGTGCGCGCCGGCTCGGCGTCCAGCTCGTAGTCCACCCCGTCCACGTTCACCGTCTCGCTCACAGCTCGACGACCTCCCCGGATCGCGTTGTGCCGAACGCCCCGCCACCACGGCGGGGATCGCCGGCGCCCGACAGCTCGTCGCCGTGGCGGGCCACGACGCTGACGCCGCCGAAGAACAGGTTCATCCCGTCCCAGCGCCGCAGTGCATGCCCCGCGCGCCCGAGCTCGGCGCAGAGATCGGAGGATATGCCACCCTCGACGTCGAGGCCCCCGCCCTCCGGGTGCACGCGGGCCCGGCGCACCGCGGCGCCCGCGTCGAGGCCCTGGTCGACGAGCGACACGACGGTCTGCGTGATGGCCGACCGCAGCCGGTTGGACCCCGCCGCCCCCACCGCGATGGCGGGCACGCCGTCGCGCTCGACGATGGTGGGCGCCATCATCGACGTCAGCCGCGATCCCGGCCGGCCCGTGCCGAACCCGTCCGGGTTGAGGTCCTCCTCGCCCAGCATGTTGTTCAGCAGCACGCCGGTGCCCGGCACCATGACGCCCGACCCGGCGCCGTTGCTGCTGGACAGGCTCACCATCGCGCCCGCGGCGTCCACCACGCTGATGTGCGTGGTCGACCCGGCGGGCTTGCGGGTCTCGGGCAACGCGGCCTGCGCGGTGCGGCGCAGCGCACGCCAGTGGTCGCGCGGCAGGTCGCGGTGCAGGTCGTGGAAGAACGCGTCGTCGCGCATGCCGTTGGCCACCTCCCCCGCCCACGCGACGGCGCGGTAGTACTGGGCATCGGTGTGCGGCGGCGGATGCTCGTCCAGCGCGGCCAGGGCCGCCGCGATCAGCAGGCCGCCGGCCGACGGGGGCGGGTTGCTGACCAGCGACCGGCCGCGGAAGCGCGTCTCGAGCGGCCGCCGCCGCTCCACCCGGTACGCCTCCAGATCGGCGTGGCGCACCCGGCCGCCGGTGGCGGCCTGGTGGGCCACGATGGCCTCGGCCAGCCATCCGCCGGGGTGCATGCACGTCGCCCCGTCGGCCCCGATGCGCTCGAGCGTGGCCGCCAGGTCGGCGAAGACCAGCCGCTCCCCGGCGCCCACGAGGGTCCCGCCGGGCCCGTAGACGGCGGCCGCGGCCGGCGTGTGCATCAGCATCTCGCCCAGGATCTCGTGCAGGTACGCCACGGGCGCCGACACCTCCACGCCGGCGCGGGCCAGCGCGACGGCGGGCTCCACCAGCCGGGTGAGCGGCAGTGCTCCGTGGGCGGCGGCCGCGGCGCTGAGGCCCTGGACCATGCCGGGCACCGCGACGGACGCCGGCCCGATGTGGAACACCTGGTCGGCTCCCCCGAACGGCACGGTGAACGCGTGCAGCATGTCGGGGCGCAGCGGGGGCGTGGCCGGGTCGAGGCCGGGCACCGCCACGAAGAAGTCCCACAGCTCGGGGGCGCCCGCGGGGGGCGCGTACAGCAGGAAGCCGCCGGCACCCGGTCCGGTCAGCGCGCTCTCCGCGACGGCGGCGGCGAACGCGGCGGCGACGGCGGCGTCCACGGCGTTGCCTCCGTCCGCCAGCACCTCGGCCCCCGCCCGCGCGGTTGCGGGGTGGCCGGCCGCGACCACCCCGGCCAGGTCACGCCGCGTGGCTAGCTCCGCCCGCCCGGGTGCGACGCGACGTCGCCCTGCGTGAACACGTTGGGGCCCGTCACCGGTGCCGCGCCGCGCGGCCCGTGCGCCGACGACGGCGGCGCCGACGCCAGCCGCGGCACCTGGCGCACGCCTCGGGACGTGGGGATCTCCTGCGCCTGCGGCGCCTCGGCGGGCTGCGCGCGCGTGCCCGTGAAGTTGGCCGCCACCACGGTGACCCACACCTGCCCGGTGAGCTCCGGGTCGATGCTGGCGCCGAAGATGATGTTGGCGTCCGCGTCGGCGGCCTCCGCCACCACGTTCGCGGCCTCCGACACCTCCATCAGCGACAGGTCGGGACCGCCGGTGATGCCGATCAACACGCCCTTGGCGCCGTCGATGGGGGTCTCGAGCAGCGGGGACGAGATGGCGCCGCGCGCCGCGTCGACCGCGCGGTTGCCGCCCCCCGAGTAGCCGATGCCCAGCAGCGCCGTGCCCGCCCCGCGGATGACGGTGCGCACGTCCGCGAAGTCCAGGTTGATGAGCCCGGGAAGCGTGATGATGTCGCAGATGCCCTGCACGCCCTGGCGCAGCAGGTCGTCGCAGACGCGAAACGCGTCCACCATGCTGGTGCCGCGCTCGAGCACCGCCATCAGGCGGTCGTTGGGGACCACGATGACGGTGTCGGCCGCGTCGTGGAGCTTCTTCAGGCCCTCGTCGGCGACGCGGGTGCGCTTGCCGCCCTCGAACGCGAACGGGCGGGTGACCACGGCCACGGTGAGGGCGCCCAGCTCACGCGCGATCTTGGCGACGCCCGGCGCGCCGCCGGTGCCCATGCCACCGCCCTCGCCTGCCGCGATGAACACCAGGTCGCTGCCGCGCAGGGCCTGGCGCAGGGCGTCCTCGCTCTCGCGCACGGCCTGCTCGCCCTTGGCGGGGTCGCCGCCCGTGCCGAGGCCGCGGGTGAGCTCGCGCCCCACCGGCACCCGTACGGCGGCCTCGCTGGCGTCGAGCGCCTGCTGGTCGGTGTTGACGGCCACGAAGTCGACGCCGCGGATGCCGGCCTCCACCATGCGGTCGACGGCGTTGCAGCCGGCCCCGCCCACCCCCACCACGCGGATGGTGGCCGCGTAGTCGGGCTGCGCGCGGGGATGACGCGGGTCCTCGATGAGCTCCTGCGGGGGGCGCGGGGCCGACGAGATGGCCTCGGTGTTGCGGAAGAGCTCCGACAGGGGCCCCTCGCGGAGGCTCGCGCGGGTGGGTCGCTGGGGCGACGTCATGCGGCCACCTCGCTGGCGAGGGGGAGCCCCTCGCGCGCCGCCACCTCGCGGGCCAGCGCCCGGTACCAGCGCGCCGCCTGGCCGGTGGGGTCGTAGGACATCACGCTCTGGCCCCGCACGGGGGCCTCCGCGAACCTGATGGTCTTGCCGATGCGCACGTCGTACACCACGTCTCCGAAGCTCTGCACCAGTAGGTCCACGGCCTCCCGCCCGTGGACGGTGCGGCCGTCGTACATGGTGGGGATGATCCCCCGGATGGTGATGTCCGGGTTGAGGTTCTCCCGCACCTGCTCGATCGTGCCCTGCAGCTGGGCGAGCCCGCGCAGCGACAGGTATTCACACTGCACGGGAACGATGACACCGTGCGCGGCTGTCATCGCGTTGATCGTCAGCAGCCCCAGCGACGGGGGCGTGTCGAGCAGGATGAGGTCGTACTCGTCGCGCAGGGGGCGGAGCGCGCGGTCGAGCGCCCGCTCGCGGCCGATGGTGGCCGACAGCGCCAGCTCGGCACCGGCCAGCTCGATGCCCGCCGGCGCGACGTCGATCTCGCATGGATGGATGATGTCGCGCATCGCGGCCCGGCCCACCAGCACGTCGTACATGGTGCCCTCGAGGCGTTCCACGTCGATGCCCTGGCTCATGGCGAGGTTGCTCTGCGGGTCGAGGTCGACCGCGAGCACGCGCAGGCCCTTGGCGGCCAGGGCGACCCCCAGGTTGACGGTCGTCGTGGTCTTCGCGACGCCACCCTTCTGGTTGGCGAGCGCGAGCACGCGGGCCTCACGGGACATGTTCTCTCGCAGACGTCGTGCGATGGACGGGTTCGGGACGAGGTTCGCCGCCCGGGGCCCGAGTCCTGCCCGTCAGCGCGCCGGGGCCGGCAGCACGTCCCGCAGCCGCACGGGCGTGGGCAGGTAGCCCGCGTCGCGGGCCGCGTCGATGAGCTTCTGCGTGCCCGCCGCGTTGACCTCGGTGGTGGGCACGTTGGCGGCGATGCCGGTGCGCAGCACCGAGTCGGGCAGCGACGACTTGACGGCGGCGTTGAACGCGGTGGCCACCGCCGCGGGGTCGCGCGAGGCCGCCACGGCCTGCTCGTTGGCCCTGATCAACTGCTTCACCACGTCCGGGTGGCGACGGGCGTACTCGGTGCGCACCACCAGCACGGTGGAGGGGTAGCGGCCGTCGCCCATCACCTTGTCGGCGGGCATCACGACGGTCGCGAGCCCCTTGGAGACCAGGGCCGAGCACCACGGTTCGGGGCACAGCGCGGCGTCCAGCGCCCCCCGCTCGAACGCGGTGCGCAGGTCGGCGTTGCGCACCCGCACGGTGGGCACCTGCGCGTCGCGGCCGCCGCGCAGGCCGGCACGCGCGAGCTCCCACTGCAGCGACATGTCCTGGGTGTTGCCGTAGCCGGGGAACGCGACGCGATGCCCGGCCAGGTCGTTCACGCTGCGGATGCCCGACCCCGTGCGCGCCACCAGCAGCGCCCCGCCCTCGTTGGCCCCGGCGATCACGGTGATCTGGCCGGGGGCGCGGCTGGCTGCGGTGATCACCGGCCCCATGCCCAGGTAGCCCGCGTCGAGAGAGCCCGACAGCAGGGCGCTGACCTCCTCGGTGCCGGTGGTGAACTTGGTGGGCGTCACCCGCATGCCCGGGATGTCGCGCTCGAAGATGCCCTGGTCGATGCCCACCAGCGCGGCGGCGTTGGTGATGTTGGCCAGGTAGCCGATGCGCAGCTCGTGCGCGTCGCCGTCGCCGCCCCCGCACCCCGCCAACGACAGCGCGGCCACGACGGCGGCCACGGCACCGGCGACGCTACTGCGGAACCGCAAGGCCCCACCGGGTGCGCACCATGCGCTCGAGGCGCGCGAACGCCACCTGCTCGATCACCACGCCGATCGCGGCGATCACCACGATCACGGCGATCACCAGCTGGATGTTGTTGAGCTCGCGGCCCTCCTCGAGCACCTGCCCGAGGCCCGGCGTGCCGCCCACGATCAGCTCGGCGGCCATCAGCGAGCGCCACGCGAACGCCCACGACAGCCGCAGGCCCGTGACCAGCGCGGGCACGGTGGCGGGAAACACCAGCGTGCGGTGGAAGAACAGCCCGTGCGCGCCCAGCGCCCGGCCCGCCATGCGCAGCGTCGGCGATACCTGGTGCACGGCGCCGTACGTGGCCAGCAGCATGGGCTTGAACGTGCCGAACGCCGTGATGGCCAGCACCGCGGACGGCCCGAAGCCGAACCACAGGATGGCCAGCGGCAGGAACGCGATGGTGGGCACCGCCTGCAGGCCCGCCGCCAGCGGGCGTACGCCGTCCTCGAGGAACGGCCGCGCGGCGGTGGCGACGCCCAGCCCGACGGCCAGCACGACGCCGATGAACCAGCCCTCCAGCAGGCGCACGAACGTGCTGACGATGGCGCCGGTGAGGTCGATGCGCTCGTCGCCGAACGCGGCGCGCAGCTCCTGCAGCACCGAGCCCGGGCTGGGCAGGCGGTACGGCGCCACCCACCCCATCTGCGCCACCAGCCACCAGATGAACGCCAGCGCGACGATGAGCCAGCTGCGCCGCACCAGCCACATCACGGTGGTGAGCGCGGCGTTGCCCGCGGCCTGGGACGCCGACGCCGGGGTGAGGTCGCTCACGCCACGCCGTCCATCGACGCCTCGCGCGCCGCGGCGCCGGTGTCGCGGGTGGCGGCCCGCATGCGCTCGAGCATGTCGTTGCGGATGGCGACCAGCCGGGGGTCGGACTCGGCCCGCGGGCGCTCCACGTCGATGTCGTAGCGCTGCACCACCCGCCCCGGGCTGGGCGACAGCAGGTAGACGGTGTCGGCCAGGAACGCCGCCTCCATCAGGTTGTGCGTCACGAACACCACGGCGGGACGGGTCTCGAGGTAGATGCGCTGAAGCTCCTCGTGCAGCACCGTGCGCGTGCCCACGTCGAGCGCCGAGAACGGCTCGTCCATCAACAGCACGCGCGGATGCAGCACCAGCGCCCGGGCGATGGCGGCCCGCTGCCGCATGCCGCCCGACAGCTCGTGGGGCTGCTGACCGGCCACGGCCTCCAGACCCACCATGGCGAGGGCCTCCAGCGCCCGCCGGCGGCGCTCGTCACGCGGCACCCCGCGGGCCCGCAGTCCGTACTCCACGTTCTTGCCGACGCTCAGCCACGGCATCAGCGCGGGCTCCTGGAACACCATCGCGCGCCCGCCCGCGGCCCGGCGCCCGGCGGGACGGCCGGCGATGTCCTCACCGTCCAGCACGATGGTGCCGGTGTCGGGCGTCAGGAGGCCCGCGATCATCGACAACAGGGTGGACTTGCCGCATCCCGACGGCCCCACCAGCGAGACGAACTCCCCGGGTGCGATGGCGAGGTCGGTGGTGTCGAGGGCCTTGCCGCCAGGGTAGGTCTTACTCACGCCGCGAATCTCGAGCGCGGGCGCGACCTCGGCGCTGGGGACGGGATCCGGCGGGTGATTCATCGGCGGAGATGATAACAGCGATTAGCTGTGCTTAGGGCAGAGGGCCGGGGTACGGCCCCCTGCCAGGCGGGTGAGCGGGGTGCGGCTACCGGCTGTCCTTCACCCACGACGCCGACGGGTCGGTGACGAACGCCATGATCAGGAGCCCGATGAACGCCAGCGCGGCGATGACCGCCACGATGTTGATGAGCACGTTCTTGCGCTTGAGACCCGAGCCGACGGTGGCCATGGTGATGCCCACGATCGCGATGATCGCCGACACCGCCAGGATCCACCAGCCGGGCTTGATCTCGATCTTGGAGTCCACGGGGAACAGGTCGCCGCCGCGCGCCCCGATGAGGAAGAACAGGTTCATCAGCAGCACCAGCGAGGCGCCCACGACGGCCACCACGCGGGCCCACGTCTGCGCGACGAAGAGGGCCAGCACCGCCGCCACCACGAAGCCGATGCCCACGATGAACGGACCGCTGCCCACGTCGTAGCCGGGCGGCGTGCCGCCCGCCATGCGGGTGGCGGCCTGCCCGATGGAGAACAGGGCGACGACGCCGGCCACGCCGATGATCGCGAAGCCCAGGCGCTGGATCGGCGTCGGCCCCGCGGACGCGGGCGCACCCGCCGACGCCGGCGCGGCGGTGGGGGGCGTGTCGGCCCACTGCGGCGCGGGCTGCACGCCCGCGTACGGGGCGTCGGCCGCGGGCGCGGGCTGCGGCGTCGCGGCTGCCTGCGCGGGGGCCGCGTCGGCCTGCTGCGCCGCCTGGCCCGCGGGCGGAGGGGCGCCCAGCGGCTCGCTGCGCGTCTCGTCGTTCTCGTTCACCCACTCGGTCCAGTCGCTGCCGTCCCAGTAGCGCAACCGGCCGGGGGCCGAGGGATCGTCGTACCAGCCTTCCGCAGTGCTCATCGCCGTCTCGTCTTTCTCCGGTTGCGTGGTGTGACCGCGTCGACCGCCAGCCTACCCGGCCAACCGGACCGGCACCCGGCGCGTTACGCCGGCGGCAGCTCGAGGCGGCGCTGCCCGGCCCATGCGGCAGCCTGCGAGCGGCGCTGGAAGCCGAGCTTGCGCAGCAGCTGGCTGACGTGGTTGCGGACGGTCTTCTCGGACAGATGCAGCACCTCGCCGATGGCCCGGTTGGTGTAGCCCTCGGCGATCAGCGCCAGCATGCGGCGCTCGCGGTCGGTCAGCCCGGCCAGCTCGGCCTCGGCCTGCCGCGCCGACAGCTCGCGGAACTGGTTGAGGAGGGCGCCGGCGGCCCGCGGGTCGAGCGACGACTCGCCGGCGGCGGCGTCGCGGATGGCCTGGGTGAGGCGGTCGGAGTCGGCCTGCTTGAGCAGGTAGCCGCTGGCCCCCGCCATGACGGCGCCCACGATGGCCTCCTCGTCCTGGTACGAGGTCAGCATCACGACGCGCACCTCGGGGTGGTCGGCCTTGATGCGGCGGCACGCTTCGACGCCGCTGCCGTCGGGCAGGCGCACGTCCATCAGCACGACGTCCGGCCGGGCCTGCCCCACCAGCGCAACGGCGTCGGCCACGGTGCCGGCCTCACCCACGACCCGGAAGCCCATCTGGCCCGCCAGGAGCGTCTTCAGGCCGATGCGGACCACGGCGTGGTCGTCGACCACGACGATGCGGATGGGATCGGCACTGGGACTCGTCATGAAGTGATCACCTCGGAGGCTTGGCGGTGGGTAGCAGGCACGGGCGCGGGGGCGGGCACCTCGATGTCGAGGGGCACAGACACCACCAGCCGCGTACCGGACGGGCCGGAGTCGACGTCGAGTCTGCCCCCCAGCCTACGCGCTCGCTCGCGCATGTTGCGCATTCCCTGGGATTCATGTTCGCTGATGACCGCGGGGTCGATGCCGGCGCCGTCGTCCTTGATGACGAGCACCAGCTCGTCCTCACCGAAGGACAGGGTGATGTCGACGGCACACGGGCCGGCGTGACGGGCGGCGTTGGAGATGCCCTCGCGGGTGATCTGCTTGAGGTGACGGCCCGCGCCCTCCGGGATGGGTCCCGCGACGTCCTCGCCCTCCACCTTCACGCGGATCGGCGTGTGGGCCTCGACGGCCAGCTCGGCCGCCAGCTTGCGCAGCCGGGTGGCGACGCCCGCGGGCGTGTCGGGCGTCTCGGACAGGTCGGTGATGTAGCGGCGGATGTCGTCGATGGCCGCGTTGAGGTCGCGCACCACGCTGCGCACGTCGGCGCGCAGCTCGTCGGTGGGGCACCGCTGCGCCGTGGCCTCCAGGTGCAGCGCGGCGGCGTAGATGGTCTGGATGGTGCCGTCGTGCAGGTCGCGGCGGAAGCGCGCCCGCTCGTCCGACACGGCCCGCGCGCGCTCCAGCGCGTCGAGGCGCTGTTTGGCCTCCACCTCGAAGATGTCGAGCAGCTTCACCGACACCACGCACAGCACCAGCCCCGCCAGGCCGCGCACGACCGCCAGCGGCACCCCGGTGTTGCGGAACCAGCCGGCCTCGTCGACGCCCAGGAGCCACGGGGCGGGATCGAGCACCAGGCCACCCAGGAGCGCGTACACCAGCAGCACGCCGGCGGCGACGGCGGCGTACGGCTTGATGGCCACCATGCCCGCCGCGGCCAGCTCGCCGCGCTGGCGCCACAGCCCGACGGCCGACAGCACGGCGCCTGGCAGAAGCAGCGCGAGGCGCGACACGGCGACGGCCGACCACTCCCACTCGTGGATGCCCCAGCCGCGCGACTGGGCGATGACGGCCGACCCCGACAGCGCGGCCGCCCACACCACCACGCTCAGCACCGACGCGGCGTAGCGCGTGCGCGGCGACACGGCCAGCAGGCGCAGGCCGAACTGCACCAGGAACAGGAACGCCGCCGTCTGCAGCACGCCGCGGGTGACCACCAGCGCGTCGGCCAGGTGCGGCCGCAGGTAGCCCTCCTGGATGGGCACGAACGCCCGCCCCCACACGGCGAACGCCTCGATGAACGCGAACGCCGCCAGCCAGATGAGTGCGTGGGTGAGAAGCAGGCGGCTGGCGCGGCGGCGCTGCAGCCACACGGCGAAGC
Organism: Actinomycetota bacterium; assembly: GCA_963169235.1. Lineage (GTDB taxonomy): Bacteria > Actinomycetota > Thermoleophilia > Miltoncostaeales > Miltoncostaeaceae > JAGQUM01. The sequence continues at coordinate 27,450 of CAUJCX010000055.1, forward strand.
CCAGCGTGAAGAACATCAGCCCGTGCCCGAACAGGATGATGGTCTCGTTCTGTTCGAAGAACTGACGCACGGGCCTCCCCGGGGCGCTCGCCGGCGGCGCGCTTCACGCGCTTACCGGGGATTTTAGCGCGGCAGGCCCGCGGCGCCCTCGCGGGGGCCGCGGGCGCACGGGTGGCTCACGCGGGCGGGTCGGTCAGCCGCGCCGAAGCTCGTCCTCCAGGCGGGTGCGCATGGAGCTGAGCACCTCTTCGCCCGCCGCGGCCACCACCTCGGGCTCCTCCAGCAGCGCGTAGCGCCCCAGCGTGGCCGCACGATTGATCACGTACGGGTCCTCCAGGACCTCCGTGATCGACCGGCCGTCACCCACCTCGCGGGCGATGTACTCCACCAGGCGCCGGTGGACGGCGGTCTCGTCGCTCAAGAGCCGCTCGAACTCTTCCCGGATTCCCATGGTGCCTCCCCGGCATCGTCGTCTGGGACGAAGCTCTCGCCCCTCTGCGAGTCTAGCGCCGCGCCCCCGGACGAACCGTCCCGTCCGCGCGCCCAGGGACGAACGCCCGGGCCCTACGACATCGCGCGGGCCGCATAGCCGGAGCCGGCCATCTGGCGCAGGCGGCGCACGCGCTCCTCGGTCGGCGGGTGCGTGGAGAACCAGCCCGCCATGGTGCGGCCCATCCCGCCGAACGGGTTGACGATGTAGAGCGATGCGGTGGCCTGGTTGACCTCCATCGGCATCATGCGCGAGCCGTGCTGCAACCGGATCAGCGCGTCGGCCAGCGGGATGGGATCGCGCAGGAGCTCGGCGCCGGTGGCGTCGGCCCGGTACTCACGCTGGCGCGAGATGGCGAGCTGGATCACGGTGGCCGCCAGCGACGCGAACACCACGGCGATGAGCGCCCCGAACGCCCCCAGGGGACCGTTGTCGCGGTTGTCGCCGCCGCCGAAGATCATGGAGAACTGCAGCACGTTGACGACCGCGCCGATGGCGCCGGCGATCATCGCCGCGACGCTCGAGATGAGGATGTCGCGGTTCTTGATGTGGGCCATCTCGTGCGCCAGCACGCCGGCCAGCTCGGCCGGCGGCAGGGAGCGCTGGATGCCGGCGGTCACCGCGATGGCGGCGTGTGCCGGGTTACGCCCCGTCGCGAACGCATTGGGCTGTTCGTCGGGCGTGACGTACACGCGGGGCATCGGCACCTCGGCGCGGCGGGCCAGGTCGGCGATGACGCGGTGGAGCTCCGGCTCCTCGGCCGACGTCACCTCCCGGGCCTTGCTCATGCGCAGCGCCATCGGGCCGCTGAACCAGTACATCGCGAAGTTCATCGCGATGGCGATGGCGACGAACGCCACCATGCCGGCGTTGCCGCCCAGGAACCAGCCGACGCCGACCAAGAGGCCGGTGAGGCCGGCCATCAGCACGAACGTGCGCAGCGAATTACTCAGGCGCTGTGTCGTCGAGTACATCCCCACTGCTCTCCTCCACCATCCTCCGGCCCGCGCCGGTGGTTACGAACGTGTCACGAGTATAGGAACGGCGCTGTGCGGACCCGGGTAACCGCTTCTTGTCACCGGGTAAAGGGCGGCGCGCGCCGACGGGCGTACAGTGGGTTGTCCACACCGGCTCGGGAAGGAGCGCGACGTGAACTTTGCGATCGTCGGAGGTGGGCTGGCGGGCGTCAACGCGGCGAGCGAGCTGCGCCGCCGCGGTTACGACGGCGACATCACGCTGATCGGCGCCGAACCGCATCCCCCCTACGACCGGCCACCGCTGTCCAAGGGGCTCCTGCTGGGCAAGGAGACGCCGGAGTCGACCACGGTGTACTCGGAGGAGTGGTTCGCCGAGCACGACGTCGACCTGCGCACGGGCGCACCGGTGACCGGGCTCGACACCAGGGCGCGCACGCTGGTGACGGGCGGCGAGACGGTGCGGTACGACGAGCTGCTGATCGCGACCGGCTCGCAGCCGCGCCACCTGGCCATGGCCGACGAGTCGGGGGCGGACGTGGTCTACCTGCGCACGCTCGAGGACTCGGCGCGCGTCGCGCGTCACCTCACCGGCAGCGTCGTCATCGTCGGGGCGGGATGGATCGGCCTGGAGGTGGCCGCCGCCGTGCGGGAGGCGGGTGGTCGGGTGACCGTGGTCGAGATGCTGCCGTGGCCGCTGCACAACGTGCTCGGCGACGAGGTGGCGCCCATGTTCGCCGCCCTCCACCGCGCGCACGGCGTCGACCTGCGCCTGGGGGCGTCGGTCGCGGCGATCTCCCACGAGGGCGGACGCACCTCCGTACGCCTCGGCGACGGCGACGTGCTGCACCCCGACATGGTGCTGGTCGGCATCGGCGCCGCGGCCGACGACGCGCTGGCCGCGCAGGCCGGGGTGCCCACCGACCGCGGCGTGCTGGCCGACGCGCGCCTGGCCACCGCGGTGCCGCACGTGTTCGCGGCGGGCGACGTGGCCGTGCACGACCACCCCGTGTACGGCCGCCTGCGCGTGGAGCACTGGGACACGGCCATCAAGCAGGGCCGCCACGCCGCGCGCAGCATGATGGGCGGCGTGGAGCCCTACGCCGAGCATCCCTACTTCTTCAGCGACCAGTACGACGTGGGCATGGAGTACGTCGGCCACGTGGCGGCCGCCGACGCCGAGGCGGTGGTGGTGCGGGGCGACCCGGACGCGTTCCGCATGACGGCGCTGTGGATCGCCGGCGGCGTGGTGGCGGCGGGGATGCACGCCAACGACTGGGACGCCACCGCCCTCATCCGTCCGCTGCTGGGGCGACCCGCCACCGATGCGGTGCGCGACCCGGGCGTGCCGCTGGCCGACCTGGTGACGGCCGGCGACGCCTGACAGGCGACCCCGCCCCGCCTGCACGGACGCGCCGGGCGGGCGGGGGCCGCTATCGTCGCCGACGATGCCCCGTGCCCTCCTCGCCGCCGTCGCCGCGGCCCTTCTGGCGCTCGCCGCCTCGGCGTGCGGCCCCGCCGGTCCCAACGAGACGAAGGGCAGCCCGGCCGACCCGGTCGCGCTTTTGCACGTGCTGCCGGTGCCCCAGGGCATGCGCGACGGTGGTCCCGAGCGCTCCGCGACGTCCATGGACGTGCTTGAGGCGACGCTGGAGCGCCCACCCACCGAGGCCGAGGCCACGCGCGCGCACGGCGCCGGCCTGGGCGCAAGCGCCATCCGCACGTTCACCGATGCCCGGGGCGGCGAGGTGACGGCGGTGGTCAGCGTGTGGCCCAGCAACCTCACGGCCGAGAACTTCGCGCTGCAGCTGGTGCAGCGCCGCGTGGGCAAGGACGGACGCAAGGCGTGGACCCCGTCGAGCCTGCCGGGCAGCCAGGGCACGCGCACCGACCAGGGTGACCGGGAGTCCATCCTGGTGCGGGCCGTCGGCCCCAACGCGCTGATCGTGCGCAGCACGGGCGACGTGCCCGCCACGGCCGTCGAGCGCACGATGGAGCTGATGGTGGCGGCACAGGAGGCGAAGGGCTGACCGACCGCCGGGGCGCGATATCCTGGCCTCAATGGGCAAGGACCGCTACCTCGACCACGGTAAGGACCGGGAGCTTCAGCGCACGTACCGCGGACGCGCCGCCGGCGACGACGAGCGCGACGACGGTGGTGTGCGCGAGGGGCCCGAGCAGGCGATCGTGGTGGGCTCGTATCCGCGCGCGGCGGAGGGCGCCGACTCGATGGACGAGATGGTGGAGTTGCTGCGCACCGCCCGGGCGGACGTGGTGGAGCGCATGGTGCAGCAGCGCGCCATGCCCGACCCCCGGCTGTTTCTGGGCAAGGGCAAGCTGGACGAGCTGCGGGAGCGCGTCGAGGCGCTGCGGCCCGACGTGGTGGCCGTCGACCACGAGCTGACGCCGGGCCAGCAGCGGCAGCTGGAGGACCGCCTGAAGGTGCGGGTGGTCGACCGCACCGCGGTGATCCTCGACATCTTCGCGCTGCACGCCACGTCGGCGGAGGGCAAGCTGCAGGTGGAGCTGGCCCAGCTGGAGTACTCGTACCAGCGCCAGGAGGGGCTGTGGCAGCACCTCGAGCGCCTCGGCGGCGGCGTCGGCACGCGCGGTCCCGGTGAGTCGCAGCTGGAAAGCGACCGGCGCCTGGTGCGCAACCGCATGGGCGTCCTGCGCCGGCGCCTCCGCGACGTGGCGCGCTCGCGCGACGTCATGCGCAAGGGCCGCAACGAATCCGGTATCCCTCGCATCGCGCTGGCGGGCTACACCAACGCGGGCAAGTCGAGCCTGATGAATGCGCTGGCCGACGCCGGGGTGTCGGTGAACGACGCCCTGTTCGAGACGCTCGACGCCACCACCCGGGCCGTCGAGCACCGCGGGTACCGCCTGCTGGTGTCCGACACCGTCGGCTTCGTGCGGGGCCTGCCCCACCAGCTGGTCGACGCGTTCCGCTCGACGCTGGACGAGGCCCGCGAGGCCGACCTGATCCTGCACGTGGCCGACGCGTCCGAGCCGGAGGCGCGCCGCCTGGCGCAGGCCGCCACCGTGGACGACGTGCTGGAGGAGATCGGCGCGGGGGCCATCCCCCGCGTGTCGGTGCTGAACAAGATCGACCTGGTGGACGATCACGAGCGCCGCGAGCTGGCGGCGCGCCACCCGGACGCCCTGCAGGTGTCGGCCGCGACCGGGGTGGGCGTCGACGTGCTGCGCGACCGCCTGGCCGACGTCGCCCGCGACCGCATGACGGCGATCGACCTCACGCTCCCCTGGTCGCAGGGCGACGTGCTGTCGGCCGTGTACGCGCACGGGCACGAGGTGCAGCAGACCGAGACCGACGACGGCGTGAGGGTGACGGCGCTGATGCCGCCGCCGGCCGCGGCCCGCGTCGTGGCCGCCGCGCGCAACGGGAGCGCCGCGTGAGCGTGCGCACGGAGGACATGCGCAACATCGGCCCGGTGACGGCCGCGTGGCTGCACGAGGTGGGCATCGACACGCCGGCCGACCTGCGGCGCCTGGGCTCGGCCGAGGCCTACCGGCGCGTGAAGGCGTGGCGCCCGTGGGACGTCACGCTGATGCTGCTGTGGGCCCTGGAGGGCGCGCTGATCGAGGAGGACTGGATGGACGTCCCTCCCGGCCGCCGCCTGGAACTGCGCCGCGAGGTGGGCGCGTAGCCGCATCGCGAGCGAGGGTCTGCCCACGCTGCGCCACATACGCGGTGCCGATAACGGGAGCACCGTGACCACCCGTGCATCCTCCGAGACCGGCTGACGCGATGGATCGCCGGCAGTGGTACGCGGACGAGCCCGACGGGCGGCGGCCGGTCAGCTGGTACTGGTGGGTCGTCACCGGTGCGGCGCTGCTGGTGTTCACGTCCCCCCTCACCCTGGTGTGGGCGGTGGACGCCGGGGTGATCGACCTGTGCCCGCCGCGCGCGTCGACCGACGAGGTGGAGGCGTCGCTCACCGCGCTGGGCGTTCCGTTCGTCAGCGCGCCGGCACCGGTGACCGGCGTCCCGGCCGGCGTGTCGGCGGGACCCGTCGAGACCGAGGAGGGCCGTTGCCAGACGTTCGCCCGCCGCCGGCTCGTGGTACCAGCCGACCGCGTGGATGCGGTCGGGCACTTCTACGCCGGTCGCGTGAAGGGTCTCGACGGCACGCTGCGCATACCGGCGTGGACGCGGGAGCTGTCCGGCGAGGTGCCTCTGGCCGACGGCCGCCCGCTCACGTTCACCGCGTACTACGCGGGCAGGCAGCGCGACGGCGTGGCCACGCTGGTGATCTCACTCGAGTCGGAGTGGTACGACCCGTTCTGAGGGCGACTAGCGGATGTAGACCGGCGTCCCCACCGACGTGAGCTCGAACAGGCGCTCCGCGTCGCCGATGTACATGCGGATGCAGCCGTGCGAGGCGCGCGTGCCGATGGAGTACGACGACGGCGTGCCATGCATGCCGATGCCCGGGGCCGACGTGCCGATCCAGCGCGTGCCCAGCGGGTTGCCCGCACCCGGCGGCACCGGGCCCAGGCCCGCGGCCCAGCGCGAGTCGGGCGGGTACCACGTGGGGTTGCGCTGCATGTCGGTGACCGTGAAGTTGCCGTACGGCGTGGGGTACGCGGGCTGGCCCACCGCGACCGGGAACGCGCGCAGGCGCCCGTTGTGCGCGACGGTCAGGCGGAAACTGGAGCGCACGATGAGGATGGCGTCCGGCGGCGTGGCCACGGCGGCGCGCACCCGGCGGGTGGGCAGCGGCACGGTGGACGTGCGCCGGTTGAGCATCTGCGCGCGCACGCGCGTGACGGCACCCGGGACGTCGATGGCGATGCCCGCGCGGGCCTTGGTCATCACCAGCCGGTTGCTCTTCACCACGGTGGACGCGTCGCGCGCGGGCACGTCGCGGCCTTTGGTGCGGTAGCGGATCACCGCTGCCAGGCGCCCGTTGTTCACGCGCTCGGTCACCGGGATGTCGGTGGGCACGTTGGGCTTGGAGCGCCCCACCATCATCGCGGCCTTGACGGCCCGCGGGATGTCGGCGGTGTAGCCGGACGTGCGCGGCGACAGCGTGATGCGCTTGCCGCGGGCCACCACCACGAATGCGGCCATGCGGGGCGCGAACGCGGTGGTCACGGTGGCGCGCGCCTGCGCCGCGGTCTGCCCACCCACCGGCACGCCGGCGATGGTGACGCCGGGAGCGATGATGCCGGGCGGCAGCGGGGCGGCGGGCGTCGTGGGCGCGACGGGCGCCGTGGCGGCGGGTGGCGATTGCGCGAGGGCACCGGATACCGGCGCCAGGGCGGCTGCCGCCGCGACGACGCCCACAACACTCACCCTCGACTTGAGGCTCACATGCACTCCCGCACGACAACACACCGCCGTGTGGGCGGCTCACGGCAGCGAGATTACCGCAGCCCGGCGGGGCGACGTCTCAGCGCGGGTACATGCTGCGCAGGAGCTTGCCGGTGGGCGTGTGGACCGCCAGCAGGATGTCGCCCAGCTTGCCCTTCACCACCTTGCGGCGCATCTCCACGATGATGCGGGCGTCGGGCCCCACCCGGGCCCCGACCACGAGATCCATCGGGAACGGGCCGTACACGCCGACGAACGCCACCTCCTCGGGCGGCAGGGGGTGCTCGCGCAGGAGCGTGGCCCACATGGTGGCCAGCCGCTTCTTGGGCAGCGACGCGGCCGGCGTGCGCGACCGGCGCACCAGGTGGCAGGCGCGCGGCAGCGTGCGGTACTTGCGGGCGCCCGGGCGCGCCAGCACCGGCACCGCGTGGCCCACGGCCTCGTCGTCGAGGTCGCGCGGGCGCTGCACGTCGCCCGCGTCCACGTCGAGCGTGGTGGTGGCGTGGGTGGGCCCGGGCACGCTCACCCGTTCGCCGCGGGCGGCGGGCGCCCCCAGCTCCTCGGCGGGGCGGCCGCCCCGCGCCGCAGGCGCCGACAGCGCGGGCACCCGCTGCACGGGCGGCGCGACCGACACCGCGTCGCTCAGCGCCGCGCGGGTGCTGAGCGGGCGCTCGATCGCGCTCACCTCGGCCATGGGCGGGGCCTCGGGGTGGAGTGCGGCGACGCCGCCCAGGCCCCCCGGGTCGAGGAAGCCCCGCTCGCGGCCCGACTGGCTGGCGACCACGCCCTCGAAGCCGGGCCGGTGCGTGACCGGCGCGTCATCCCCCGGGGCGTGGGCCGCGGGGGTGCCGCCGATGGACGCGACGACCCGCTTGAGGTCCTCGGTGAGGGTCCGGCGCGCCTGCCGCCGGGAGCGCAGCACTACGACATCTCTCCGCTGGAGATGAGCCCCAGCGCCCTGCGCACCCGGTCGAGGGGCTCCACGGCGTCCATGCGGGCGCCGACCGCCACCAGGCTGGGCGTCACGGCGGCGACGGTGGCGTCGTCGACGGCCGTCACCCGTACGGGCGCGACGTCGTCGGCGGGCTGCACCAGCGCGTGGCCGTGCTCGCCCTTCACGGTGCCCGCGGGCCCCAGGGGCGGGAGGCGCGTGGTCTGCACCATGCCCACCGGGCACTCCGCCTTGGGCGGGTCGAGCAGCGCCTCGTCGTCGACGAACAGCACCGTCGGCAGCACCTCGATGCTCGACAGCAGCGTGCCGGCCACCACGTCGGCCCGCAGGTAGCGCTCGAGCGCGCCGCCGTACAGCACGCGCTGAAGACGGGTGGGCGTGATGGGATCGGTGAACCGGAAGTCCAGCGGCAGGCCGTTCTCGTCGGTCACCATCAGGCCACCGACGCAGACCCCCTCGGGCGACAGGTCGACCACCAGGTATCCGGGCGTGACGTCGTCGGCCATCAGGCGAACAGGTCCAGGCGCGAGCCCGCGGTGCCGGTGGGGTCGCTGGCGGCCGGGGCGTGGGCGCCCGAGAACGGGCGCGGGGTCTGGGACCCGGGCGCGCCGTCGCCGGCGGTGCCCTCGTCGTCCCCGGCGGCGGGTGCGAAGCGTCCGCGCCGCACCGGCGCCAGGTAGGCGTCGGTGGTGGACGGCCGGTACGTGCCGCCGATGGACGTGGCGAACGAACTCATGCGGTGTCCTTTGCCTGATGGTGGACGGCGGGTGTCATCACGTCAGCCCCAGCGGGTCGTCGTTCTCGCGGCTGCGCGCCGCGGCGGCCTCCTGGGCGGCGAGCTGCGCGGCATGGGCCGCGGCGTAGCGCTCCTCGTTGCGCTTCACCAGCGCGGTGCGCAGAAGGCTCTGAATCACCAGGAGGGTGCACCACCAGGCCACGACCGACATGATGAACGCGCCGATGACGCCCCGGATCGTGGCGTCGGCCCACGGCAGGCCCGCCTGCCGGGCGGCGAGGAACGCGAACGCGAAGCCCAGCAGCAGGCCGACGCCGCGGGCGCGCTGCGTCCACAGGGCGATCATGCCGGGGGCCTCGGCCTCCTTGCCCTTGCCCTTCTTGCCCTTGTCCTTGGCGCCCTTGTCCTTCTTGGCGTCGGCGTCGCTTTTCTTGGCGTCCTTGGCGGCCATCTACTCCCTGCCCGTCGCGCGCTTGCGTAGTTCCCGCTGGCGTTCGAACACCAGCCGCGTCACCCGCTCCTCGTCCACCCGCTCGAGCCCGGAGAAGCACATCCCCACCTGCCATGGGCGCGTGCCGCCGTGCGGCGAGCGCAGCACCCGGGCGACCTCGGCGAGGCACGCGAAGTCGTCCTCCCCGTCCCCCAGGTGGATCGTGAGGCTCATCGGCACGCCGCGCGCGTCGATCGGCTTCGTGGTGCGCAAGAGCACGCCCGTGGACGAGATGTCCTCGGTGGCCGCCACCTCGTCGACGCACGGGTCGTCGCAGCGCACGTGGGCCATCACGGCCAGCGGCACGCGCACGGCCTCGCGGCGCTGCATGCGCTCGACCGAGTCGACCACCAACCAGAGCCCGTCCGGGCGTCCGGCGGGGGTGGCGACCGCCCGCGCGCGCGCAACGCACGGCACGGACGCCGCGGTGTAGTGCAGCTCGAGCGACGTGCGCGCGCGCACGGGGATGACGACGCCGCCCACGCGGGGGAGGTCGGTACGCACGATGGCGGCGTCCACCTGCTCCACGCAGACCTCCAGCGGCCCGGCGGGGATGCCTTCGATCCAGGCGGCCTGACCCGGCGCCGGCAGGGGGCCGACGCGGGTGGCGTCGTTGCGGGCCGCGAGGCTCACGGCAGCAACACGTCCGCGACGCCCGCGGGGTCCACGGGGTTCAGGTGGGCGGTGGTCGCCGTGCCGTCGGCCAGGAACGCCAGCGGCTTGGCCAGGCGCAGCGGCACGTTGAGGAGGTTGCCGTGCACGCGGGTCTCGTCCAGCTTCGTCAGCGTCAGGCGGTTGACGCCCGCGATGCGGAAGCGCCGCGACAGGTCACCCAGGTCGGCGGTCGGGATGGCGACGGGCAGCACCAGGTGCACCTCCTCGACGCGGGTGAGGCTCAGCAGGCGGCCCAGCTCCTCCATCTCGTCGAGGTTCATGTGGGAGCACCCGGGCGTGTCGATCAGCAGGATGTCCACGTCGGACATGTCCCGGCGGGCGGCCGCGAGGGCCTCGGCGTCGGGGGCGTGGGTGAACGTCAGGTCGAGACGCTCGGCCAGCGACGCCACCTGCGAGTCGACCTCGGCGCCGGCGCAGATGATGCCCACGGTCATGCCCGCCTGGTGCATGCGCCACGTCAGCTTGCGCACCACGGTGCTCTTGCCCACGCCCGACTGCCCCACGAACGCCAGGGCCTGCCCGGTGGGGCGCCCCTTCCAGTCGCGGGCCACCGGGACGCGGGACGACAGCGCGCGCCGCACGGCGTCGCGCACGTCGGAGTCGTCGGCGATGAACGGCAGGTTGTTGCGACGGAAACCCTCGATGAACGGGTCGAGGTAGCGGGGCTCCACCCCGGCCTCGGCCAGCTCGTCGCGCACGGCCCGCAGGGCCGGGTACGGGTCGTCCACGACCTCGTCCTCGGCGGGGGCGACGTCCGGCTCGGCCACGGCGGTGGCCGCCGGGGACGAGGGGGCGGACGCGGCCGGCGCCTCGGCGGCGGGGTCGGCGGGCGACGGCAACGCCAGCATGGCCTCGAGCTGCTCGGTGGTCACGGGGCCGACCTGAGCGGGCGCGGGCATGAACGCCGGCGGGGCCGGCGGGGAGGCCGTCATGGCGGCCTCGGCGACCAGCGGCGCCGCGGACGGGCCCGCGACCACCTCGGGAAGCGGCGTCGGCATGGCGGGCGCCGCGGTCTGCGCGAGGGCGGCGGTCTGCGCCATCAGGCGGGCCTTGGCGGCGGCGACGGCCGCGGCCAGGTCGGCGCCGGACGGAGCCGTGGACGGCGCGGCGGCCGGCACGGGCTCCTCCACCAGGGGGGACGGGGCGGGAGCCGCCTCGGCCACCGGGGACGGGACGTCGGCCGGCGCGGGGGCGGCCTGCGGGGCGGACGCGCCGGGCGTGACGCGCTCCCACACCGGGTCGGTGATCGCGGGGCCCTGCGCGGGCGCGCCGCCCGCGGGCATGAACGACGGCGGGGCGGGCACCGCGCTTCCGGCAGGGACGGCGTCCGCGGCGTCGGCGCCGGTCACCCCCATGGCCGCGCGGGCGGCCGCGATGATGGCCTGCGTGCGGTCCTGGGCGTCGGCCGGGAACGGGCGGGCGGCGGCCGGGTCGGCGTCGTCCTCGACGACCGGTCGGGCCGCGGCGGACGGCACGGCGGTGCGGGAGGCGGCCCGGGCGTACGCGCTGGCGGCCGACGCCGGGGCGGGCGCCACGGGGGCCTCGCCGGGCGTGTCCAGGCGGCCCTCGAGCTGGCGGGCGAACCCGGCCGAGGCGGGGGCGGGCTCCTCGTCCACCACGTCGATCACCGACGCGGTCGCGGGGGCCTGCTCGCCCTCCTCCAGCGAGTCCGTGGCGGTGACCTCGATCATCTCCTTGCCAAAGAAGCCCCCGAGGCCGCCCTTGACCACCTTGCGGGTGTGCAGGATGACGGCGTCGTCACCCAGTTCCGCGCGGATGTCGCGAAGCACCTCGTCGATGGACGCTCCCACGAATTGCTTGGTGTTCATCGCTTGCGTGCTCCTTGTCAGTCGACGCGGACCATGCCGACGGGCTCAACGCGCACCGTGGGCAGGATCTCGTGGTACGACAGTACGGTCAGGTTGGGGATGGCGTGAATGGTCATGGACTTGACGTGACGCCGCGTGGCGCCGGAGGTCAGCACGACGGGGGGCGCGCCGATGGCCTGCGCGGCGTCCACCTGCTGGCTGATGGCGTCGATGATGTGCGAGGCCCGGGCGGGGTCCATCGCGACCACCGAGCCGTCCTCGGTGCGGGCCACCGACTCGGCGACCTCGCGGTCGATCTCCGGGTCGATCGTGATGGCGCGCAACGTCCCCCCCTCGTCGACGTACCGGCCGCAGATGACGCGCGAGAGCGCCTGACGGCAGTATTCGGCGAGGATCGCGACGTCCTTCGTGAGCTTGGCCTTGTCGCCCAGCGTCTCCAGCACGGTGACGAGGTCGCGGATGGACACGCCCTCGGCCAGCAGGTGCTGCAGCACGCGCTGCACCTCACCGACCGACATGAGGTCGGGCACCAGCTCGTCGACGGCGGTGGCGTTGCGCTCGCGCACCGTGTCGAGCAGCACGCGCGTGTCCTGACGGCCCAGGAGCTCGTCGGCGTGGTTGCGGATGACCTCGGACAGGTGGGTGACCAGCAGCGACGTGGCGTCCACGACGGTGTAGCCGGCGATCTCGGCCTGCTCGCGCTGGGCCTCGCCGATCCACACGGCCGGCAGGCCGAACGCGGGCTCGTGCGTGGGCACGCCGTCGAGGTGCGTGTCGGCCATGCCGGGGTTCATCGCGAGGATCTGGCCCGGCATCAGCATCCAGCGGGCCACCTCGACGCCCTTGATCTTCACGGCGTACTCGTGGGAGCCCAGCTGGATGTTGTCGCGGATGCGGATGGGCGCCAGCGACAGGCCCAGCTCGGTGGCGGTCTGACGGCGCACCATCGCGACGCGGCCCAGCAGGTCGCCGCCCTCCTCCTTGTCCACCAGCGGGATGAGGCCGTAGCCGATCTCCAGCTCGAGGGTGTCGAGCGGCAGCAGCGCGGCGACGTTCTCGGGCTCGGACGGCGCGGCGGCGAGCGCGTTGGCCTCCTCCGCCACGGCGGCCGCGCTGGCCTGGCGGCGACGGTTGCGCAGCATCAGGCCACCGCCCAGCACGCCGCCGCCCATCATCAGGAACGGAAGCGGGGGCAGGCCCGGGATGAGCCCCAGGAGGGCGACGACGCCGCCCGTGATCATGAGCGCGCGCGGCTGGGCCGTCAGCTGGGCCGTCAGGTCGCGGCCCAGGTCGGACTCGCCGGCGGCGCGGGTGACGATGATGCCGGTGGCCGTCGAGATGAGCAGCGCCGGGATCTGGTTCACCAGGCCCTCACCGACGGTCAGCAGCGAGTAGTGCTGGACGGCGTCGCCGATGGAGTAGCCCTGCTGCAGCATGCCGACGGCGATGCCGCCCACCAGGTTGATCGCGACGATCAGCACGGCGGCGATGGCGTCGCCCTTCACGAACTTGGACGCACCGTCCATGGCACCGTAGAAGTCGGCCTCCTTGGAGACCGACTGGCGGCGGGCGCGCGCCTCCTCGTCGGTGATGACCCCGGCGTTCAGGTCGGCGTCGATGGCCATCTGCTTGCCGGGCATGGCGTCGAGGGTGAAGCGGGCGGCCACCTCGGCCACGCGTCCGGCACCGTTCGTGATCACGACGAACTGGATCACGATGAGGATGACGAACACGATGATGCCGACGACGATGTTGCCGCCGATGACGAACTGACCGAACGAGTGGATCACCGCGCCGGCGTCGCCATGCAGCAGGATCAGGCGCGTGCTCGAGATGTTCAGCGCCAGGCGGAACAGGGTCGCCATCAGCAGCAGGCTGGGGAAGATGGAGAACTGGAGCGGCTCGGTGGTGTAGATGGTCGCCAGCACGACGGACAGGGCCATCGAGATGTTGGCCACCAGCAGCACGTCCAAGAGCGCCTTGGGCATCGGGATGATCATCATCACGACGATGCCGATGATGAGTCCGGCGACCATCACGTCGCCGTACTGGCCGATGCGGTCGAGGACGCCTCCGCCCGAGCCGCGCTCGACGGGTGCCGCGGCGGTGCTCATCGGGCCACCGCCGCGGTCTCAGCGGGGGCGCGGTGGCCGGCCCGGTACACCATGGCCAGGATCTCGGCGACGGCGGCGAACGCCTCGGCGGGGATGAACTCGCCCACCTCGGCCGCCGCGTACAGGCTGCGGGCGAGGGGCGGGTCCTCCACGATCTGGATGCCGTGCTCGTTGGCGGCCGTGCGGATGCGGAAGGCCTGGCGGTCGGCGCCCTTGGCCACCACCTGGGGGGCGGGCAGGTCGCGCGCGTACCGCAGGGCGACGGCGAAGTGGGTGGGGTTGGTGATGACCACGTCCGCGTCGGGCACGGCGGACATCATGCGCGCCATCGCCATCTCGCGCTGACGGCGCTTCATCTGGCCCTTCACCTCGGGGCTGAGGTCGCCCTCCTTCATCTCGCGCTTGACCTCGTCTTTGGTCATGCGCAGGTCCTTCTCGTGCTGCCAGCGCTGGTAGATGACGTCGGCCACCGCCAGCAGCATGTACGCGCCGCCGACGAACAGGCCGAGCTTCAGCACCAGCCCGCCGACCATGGCGACGGACGTGCGCGGCTCGGCGCCCGTCATGTGGACCAGGTCGTCGAAGCTACTGCGCAGCACCATCCACGTCACGGCGCCGACGATCGTCAGCTTGAGGAGGTCCTTCACCAGGTTGACCAGCGAGCGGATCGACACGAGGCGCTTGAGGCCCTTGCCGGGGTTCAGCACGCTGAACTTCGGCTTCATCGACTCGGTGCTGAGCATGGGCTTCACCTGGATCACCGACGCGGTGATGCCCAGCACCACCGCGCCGGCGGCGAACGGGGTGACCAGGCGGATGCACTGCGTGATGAGGTCCACGCCGAGCCCCCACGCCGCGTTGGGCGTCATCGTGCGCTGCTCGCCGGCGCCCGTGAACGTGCGCACCATCAGGTTCGACAGCGACTGGTAGGTCGCGGCACCGAAGACGCCGAGCAGCACGAAGGCCCCCAGCAGGCTCATGCCCGTGTTGACCTCCTGCGAGCGCGCCACCTGACCCCGTTTGCGCGCCTCTTCACGGCGCTTGGGTGTGGCCTTCTCTGTGCGGTCTTCGGACATGGAACGGCGGATCCACTTCCTGTGGAGGGCGCCGTCCATGGCGGGGGTTCTCGGGGGCCGCCCGTCCGAGGCGGCTGGGGTGTCCGCGCCGGTTCGGTGCGGTCACACGGCTCATCGGCCGTTCGCGCGAAAAGTTGAGGCCTTCTGCACACGACCTCACGCGCATGGGAGGCCCGGCCCGGTACGTGACCGGGGGGCCTCGCCGGCGTTCACCGGGGGCCTCGCCCCCGGTGAGCCCGGGGGCGTCCTACAGCGGCTGCGCGGCGCCGCCGACGGCGCGGACGGTCACCACGCCGGTGCCGACCGTGACGTCGAGGGTGCGACCGACGCTGCCGCCGGTCTGGGCGGCCTGCAGCTTCAGGCCGGCCTTGGAGAGCGATTCGCGCACGGCGACGGCGTTGCGGGTGCCGATGTTCAGCACCCCCGCGCCGCTGCCGCTCGAGAACATCTGCGACCCGCCGGCCATCTTGATGACCAGCCGGTTGCGATCGGCTCCCAGGCGCAGCACGGCATCCAGCAACGCCGGGATGGCCGTGTCGGCGTACTTGCCGTGCAGCATCTGCCCCGAGGTGTGAAGCGCCGAGTCCGGCAGCATCACATGCACCATGCCCGCCACCTTCCTGGACGTGTCGGCCATCACGAGGCCGATGCACGAGCCGAGCCCGACGGCGACGAGCACGTCGGTGGGGTCGGACGAGACCACGAGCTGGCCGAGGCCCACCTTCAGGCTGTCGGCGAGTGAGCGCGAGCGCGTGTTGGCGTTAGTGGTCACGGTGCTGGTCGTCACGAGATCAAGCCGAGGCCGCGCAGCACAGTGCCGAGGGCCTCCGGTTCCGGGATGAACGCGAAGTAACCGATCGAGGGGTTCTGCTCGTCCTCGAACTGCGTCTCGATGATGAGCGCCAGGTCCACCGTGCGCGCCACCTCGGCGACGACGCTCGAGATGAGCGCGGCGGCCATGTCGATGCCGAGCGCCGGCGGGTTGGGCTCGAGGTGCAGCCGGGTGAGGTCGGCGAGGGCCCGCAGGTACGAGCCGGTCATGATGTTGCCGATCTCCTGCAGCGCCGAGATCTGCATCTCGCTGAAGCCGGCCGGACCGAGTTCGCCCGGATCCATGCCGCCCATCAGCGTGTCGCACAGCTCGCGGGCCGTGTCGGCCTCGAGGATGAAGATGATGTGCCCGGGGGCGTCGCCGATCACCTGCATGTAGACGGCGACCACGATGGACTCGCCACCGCCCACGTCGTCCGGCACTTCCTCGATCGGCACGACCTTCACCGACGGCACGCCCATGGCGACCGGCTGGCCGGTCATGGTGGACAGCGACGCGGCGGCGGTGCCCGCACCGATGTTGCCCACCTCGCGCAGAGCGTCGAGCTGAAGCGCGCTCAGGTCATCGAACTTCAGCGGAGCGGACGTCGCGGCCGCCTCGTCGTGTGCCTGGCTCATGCCGCAACCCTCCCACGGTGACCGAGGGCACCGACGTCGACGATCAGGGCGACGGAACCGTCTCCCAGGATGGTGGCACCGGCCACCGCGATCACCTCGCCGAGGTACTCGGGCAGATGTTTGATGACGATGTCCTGCTGGCCCACGAGGTCGTCGACGACGACGCCGAGGCGGGTGTTTCCGTTGCGCACCACCACGACCGACATGACGCCCTCGTCGTCCTCGCCGCCGGCGATGCGCAGCCGGTCACGCAGCGAGACGAGCGGGACGATGTGGTCGCGCAGCACCATGCACGGGCTGCCGTCCACCGGGCGGGTGTCCTCCCGCTGCACCACGACCGTCTCCTCGATGGCCTCCAGCGGCAGCGCGTAGACGTCGCCGGCGGCGCGCACGAGCAGCGCCTGGATGATGGCCAGCGTGAGCGGCAGGCGGATGGTGAACGTGCTTCCGGAGCCCAGCACCGACTTGATCTCGACGGTGCCGTTGAGGCCCGAGATCTTGGCGCGCACCGCGTCCATGCCGACGCCGCGGCCGCTGATGTCGGTCGCGACCTTGGCGGTGGACAGGCCCGGCAGGAAGATCAGCTCGACGGCCTCCTGGTCGCTGAGCATCTCCACCTCGGCGCGGGTCATGAGACCCTTCTCGACCACCAGGTCGCGCAGGCGGTTCGGGTCGATGCCGCGTCCGTCCTCGGACACCTCGATCACGACGCTGTTGCCCTCGTGGCGGGCCGACAGCCGCACGGTGCCCGTGGGCTCCTTGCCGGCGGCGACGCGCTCGTCGGGGGTCTCGAGGCCGTGGTCGACGGCGTTGCGCAGCATGTGCACGAGCGGGTCGCCCAGCTCGTCGATGACCGTGCGGTCGAGCTCGGTGTCCTCACCGGTGATGACCAGCTCGAGCTGCTTGCCGAGCGAGTTGGCGAGGTCGCGGACCATGCGGGGGAAGCGCATGAAGACGGCCTCGACGGCCATCATGCGCACCTGCATGATGAGGCTCTGGAGATCGTTGGTGACGCGCGTCATCTCCTCCACGGCCTGGCGCAGATCGCCCAGCTCGTGGTCGGACGACAGCTGCTGAAGGCGCGTGCGGTGGATCACCATCTCGCCCATCAGGTTCATCAGCGAGTCGAGGCGGTCGGTGCCGACGCGGACGGTGGTCGCGGCCTTGTTGCGGCCGGTGCCGGCCTCGGCGGCCTTGGCGGGTGCCTTCGCGGCCGGGGCCGTGGGGGCCTCGGCGGCAGCGGGTGCGGCGGGGGCGGCGGGGGCGGCGGGGGCGGGCTCGGCCACGACGGTGGCGGCGGCCTCGGCCAGGACGCGCTCCTCAGCCTTGTCCTCGGCGGGCGCGTCGTCGTCGGCCTCCGCGGCCTCGTCGTCGTCGGCCTCGGCGGCGGCGTCGAGCTCGAGCCGGTCGCACGACGCGACCTCGCTGACGTTCAGGATCGCGTCGCGCACCTCGTCCTCGCTCTTGTCGGACGCGATCCAGAGCACGAACGACATGTCGAACGCCTCGCGCTCGAGGTCCTCGGTGCTGGGGTCCGACTTGATGAGCTCGCCGATGTTCTCGACGTTCTGCACCACCATGTACGAGCGCGCCGCCTTGAGCATGCACGCCTCTTCGAGCGTCACGCGCATCGCGTAGACGGTGAGCCCGCGCGACGCGGCCTCGGTCATCATCATGCGCTCGTAGTCGCTCAGGCCGTCCGCGCCGGTGGCGCCGTCGGCGGCGGGGTCGTCTGCGGCGGCGGCCGGTGCGGCCTCCTCGGCGACGGCTTCCTCGGCCACGGCCTCGGCGGGCGCGGCGGCGACGGGGGCGGCAGCGGGGGCCTCGCCGGTCTCGCCGTTCAGGATCGCGCTCAGGCGCTCCAAGAGCTGCGAGGTGTCGGCGGCGCCGTCGCCACCCTCACTGACGTTCTCCACCATGCCCTCGAGCGTGTCGAGACAGGCGAACAGCACGTCGGTGACGTGGGTGGTGATGGGCGCGTTGCCGTCACGCAGCGACGACAGCACCTCTTCCATGCGGTGGGTCAGACCGGCCATGCGGTCGAAGCCCATGGTGGCGCTCATGCCCTTCAGAGAGTGCGCCACGCGGAAGATGGTGTTGAGGGCCTCGCTGGGGTCCTCAGGCGCCCGCTCGAGGTCGAGCAAGGAGGCGTTGAGGGACTGGAGGTTCTCCCGGCTCTCGTCGAGGAATAGGCCGAGGTATTCCTGCATCTCCAAGGTGGTTCCCTCCATTAGGACGCTTCGGGGCGTGGCTTTGTCCGTACCGCAGGTCGCCGGTTCCTATCCGTCCGGGTGGTAGCACTCGTCCGATGGGATCCTTACCCTGCTCGCATCCCTCATCGGCCCAGGAAGGACAGGCTTTAGTCATGGACTCGACTCTTACGATCGCGAGCGACGATCCCGTTGCCGTGGTGAGCCTGTCGTCCGCGCTTGAACGGGCGTTCCTCACCTCGCACGCGGGCATGCGTCCGATCGTCTTCGCATGTATCGGCACGGATCGCTGTACAGGTGATGCCCTCGGCCCACTGGTCGGCCAGAAGCTGCGGCGCCTGGGCTGCGGCGCCGAGCAGGTCATCGGCACGCTGGAGGAACCGCTGCACGCGCTCAACCTGCACGAGCGCACCGACCCGCTGCACGAGATGACGCCCGCGCCGTTCATCGTCGCCATCGACGCCGCGCTGGGAGCCGTGTCGCAGGTGGGCTCCATCACCGTGCGCGACGGCGGCCTCCTGCCCGGACAGGGCGTCGGGAAGGACCTGCCGTGCCTGGGCGACGTGTCCGTCACCGCCACGGTCAACGTGTCCGCGGGCGGGCTGGACGCGCAGATCCTTCAGAGCACGCGGCTGTTCCTGGTGCAGGAGCTGGCCGAGACCATCGGCACGGGCTGCTGGTGGGCGCTGCGATCGCTGGCCCGGCGCGCCGAGGGGCGGCGCGGCGAGGCCGAGCTCATCCGCGCGGCGTAGCTCACGCCGCGGGCGGGGTGGGGCGGGCGTCGCCGCACCCCACCGTCGCCGCGGGGGCGGCTAGGCCGGCTTGCGGTAGAAGAACGTGCCGGACTTCTCCCAGCCCGAGGTCTCGGCGTTGTTGACCCGCTCCGTGGAGCCGATGAACAGGATGCCGCCGGGACGCAGGGCGTCGTAGAAGCGCTTGTACAGCACGTCCTTTACGTCGTCGTTGAAGTAGATGACGACGTTGCGGCACGCGATCAGGTCGAAGCCCGACGTGAACGAGTCGCGCAAGAGGTCCATCTGACGGAACGTGACGGCCTTGCGCAGCTCGGGCGACACCTGCCACGTCACGCCGTCCCCGGGGGCGGCCGACTCGGTGAACCACTTCTGCCGCCGCGGCGCGGTGACGTTGCGCATGTCGGACGCCGAGAACTTCCCCTCCTTGGCGCGCGCCAGGATGCGGTTGTCGATGTCGGCGGCCTGCACGTCGTGGCGCCCGTTCGGGGCCAGCTCGCGCAGCAGGATCAGCAGCGAGTACACCTCGGCGCCGTACGAGCACCCGGCGCTCCACACCTTCAGGTTGCCGCCCCCCTGCTTCAGCAGGGTGGGGAGGATCTGCTTCTCGACGTCGGCGAAGCGCTCCGGGTTGCGGAACAGCTCGGACACGTTGATGGTCATGCGGTCGAGGAACGCGTCCATCGCGGCCGGGTCCTTGCGCAGCCACGCCAGGTACGCGTCGAGGTCCTTCTGCCCCTGCCGCTGGGCGAACGAGCGCAGGCGGCGCTCCATCTGGCCCGGGCGGTACTGGCCCAGGTCGATGCCCGTCGCCGCGCGCACGCCGTCGCAGAAGCGGACGTACTCGGGCGATCCGTTGCCCGAGCCGGACGCCGCAGGCGCCGCCGACGCGCGGGGCGCAGCAGTGGTGCCGGCGCTCGCCGACGCGCGGGGCGTGGCGGAGGCGGACGCGGAGCGGGCCGGAACCGCCGGGCGCGAAGCCGAGGCGGGACGGGCCGGGGTGCGCCGGGTGCTGGGCACGCCGCGACCAGGGGTGCGGGGAGAAAGGGTCATGCAGATGCTATCGGCGTCTGCGCGCCGGGCTTGACCGTGGGCGCCCCGGCAGTTGTCGCTACGAGCGGCGTACTCCGCGGCTGACCGCCTCCACCAGCGCCATGTGCATGGCGTCCAGCGGGAACACCCCGTCAGAGAGGCCCGCCTCCACGATGGCGCGTGGCATGCCGTAGATCACGCACGTGCGCTCGTCCTCGGTGAGGATCGTCCCCCCCGCCTTGCGCAGGTCCTTCGCGCCTTCCAGGCCGTCGGCGCCCATGCCCGTCAGCACCGCCAGCGCCACGGGGCGGCCGGCGTTCTGGGCGGCGGTCGAGATGGTGATGTCGGCGCGGGGGCGCAGCCCGCCGATGGCGGGGGCGTCCGACAGCCGCACCATGCCGGGGCCGGTGACCTCCAGGTGGCTGCCGGCGGGGGCCACCAGCGCGACGCCCGGGCGGATGGTGTCCTGGCGCTTGGCCTCGCGCACCGTCAGCGCGCTGTCGCGGTCGAGTCGCTCGGCCAGCGACTTGGTGAAGCCGACGGGCATGTGCTGCACGATCAGCACGCCCGCGCCCAGCTGGGCGGGCAGGCGCGGCACCAGGTCGTGCAGCGCGCGCGGGCCGCCCGTGGACGTGGCGATGATGACCAAGGGCGCACCTGCGCCCACCGCCCGCGACGCCAGGTCGCCGCTGATCGCGGGCCGCGCGGCGGTCGCGGGCCGCGGCGCCGAGGTGCGGGTCACGTGGGCGCGGCATGCGGTGATGACCTTCGCCACCAGCTCGTCGCGGGTGATGCCCCACGCCTGCGGGGTCAGCCGCAGCGCGGGCTTCTGCACCACGTCCACCGCGCCGATCGACAGCGCCCGCACCGACTCGCTCGTGCCGTGCCCGGTCAGCGTCGACACCATCACCACGGGGGTGGGCTGCTTCTCCATCAGCTCGGCCAGCGCGCTGATGCCGTCCTTGCGCGGCATCTCGACGTCCAGCGTCACGACGTCGGGCCGGTGCTCGCGCACGGCGTCCAGCAGCAGGGCGCCGTCGGGCACCTCGGCCACCACGTCGAGGCCGCCGTCCGTGAACATGTCGCGCAGCACCTGACGCATCAGCGGCGAGTCGTCGCAGATGAGGACCTTGTGGCGGGACGATTGCACGCTAACGGGCTCCGGTGAGGACGGCGGACAGCGTCTCGATCATGATGTCGGCCTGGTGGGTGAAGTACGCGACAAACGCAGACATCAGGAAAGCAGATCCGACGAGACCGATCCCGATCTTGATCGGCAGGCCCGTCGCGAACACGTTCATCTGCGGCGCCGCACGGGACATGATGCCAAGCGCGACGTCGGTGATGAGCAACGCAGCCATCAGGGGCGCCGCCAGTTGCAGCGCGATGACGAACACCCCCGCCGACGTCGACGCCACGCCCTGCACGAACACCTCGAACCTCGGCATCGCGGTGGGCGAGATCAGGGTGAAGCTGGCGAGCAGGCCTTTCAGCAGCATCAGGTGGCCGCCGATGGTGACGAACACCGTGGTGGCGATGAGGTTGTACGTGCGGCCCAGCACGGTCATGTTGGTGCTGTTCACCGGGTCGAGGGCCGAGGCCATCGCGAAGCCCGCGCTGAGGTCGATGAACGCGCCCGCCATCTGCACGGCGGCGAACAGCATCTGCGCGATCAGGCCGATGGTGGCGCCGACGATCACCTCCTTGCCGGCCAGCAGCAGGTACTGGAAGCCGTCGGCGGGCACCGCCGTCGTCTGCGCCGAGGTCATCGGCAGCACCGAGAGCACCAGGGCGATGCCGATGGCGGCCTTGACGCGCATGGGGATGGAGCGCGACGACAGCACCGGCGCGGTCACGACCATCGCGGACACGCGGATCAGCATCAGCCCCAGCAGCAGGGCGTCGCCCTGCAGCGAGCCGAACAGGGGGTCCACGGGTCGGCCTAGCGGGTGGAGCGGGTCGAGGAACCGACCTGCTGAATGGTCTGGAACGTGTCGCGCGTGTAATCCACGAACGTGTTCATCATCCACGGCCCGGTCAGCACCACCACGACCACGACGGCCAGCACCTTCGGGATGAACGTGAGGGAGGCTTCCTGCAGCTGCGTGACGGCCTGGAAGACCGACACCAAGAGGCCCACCACCAGGCTCACCACCAGGATGGGTGCGGAGAGCTGGATGGTCATCCAGATGGCGCGGGAGCCGAACGCGACGATGTCTTGCTGGGTCATCCGTCGCCTCCTAGACGTTGAAGCCGCGCACGACGGACTCCGCCACCAGCGTCCAGCCGTCCACCAGCACGAACAGCAGGATCTTGAACGGCAGTGAGATCACCACCGGAGGCAGCATCACCATGCCCATGCTCATCGTGATCGACGCGATCACGATGTCGATGATCAGGAACGGCACGAAGATGAGGAAGCCGATCTGGAAGGCCTTCTTCAGCTCCGACAGCACGAACGCGGGGATCAGGGTCGTCGTGGGGACGTCCTGACGCGTCTCGGGCTGCGGCTTGCCGGACATGTCCATGAACAGCTCGATCTCGGTCGAGTCGTCGGCCATCTGGGCGAACATGAAGTTGCGGATGGGCTGCTCGGCACGCTTCAGCGCCACTTCCTCGGTGATGCGCTTGTTCATCAGCGGCACCAGCGCGTCGTCCTTGATCTGCGTGAACGTCGGCGCCATCACGAACATGGTGAGGAACAGCGCGACGCCCGTCAGCACCTGGTTGGGCGGCGTGCTCTGCGTGCCCATGGCGGTGCGCACGAACCCCAGCACGATGATGATGCGCGTGAACGACGTCATCAGGATGATGATCGACGGCGCCAGCGTCAGGATGGTCATCATCGCGATGAGCTGCAGCGTGGTGCTCAGGCCGCCGTCCTGGTTGTCCAGGTTCAGCGTGATGCCGGGCGCCGCCGTGGTCTGCGCAAAGCCGACCTGCGGCGCGATGAGACAGAACGCCACCACCACCAGCGGCCACGCGATGATGGCGCGCAGCGCCCACCGCAGCGAGCGGCGCTTGGGCTCCTTGGGCAGCGCGTCGATGATGCGCCGGCGCAGATCGCGCGGGTCATCGGGCGCGGCCACGGCCGGCGGGTCGGTCACGGGTATCCGGCGCATCAGCGTCGAGCAGTCAGCGAACGCAGGCGGTCGACCAGCGCGTGGTCGCCGTCGGCGGGCGGCCGGACGGGGTCGGGTTCGGGGTCGCGTCCGCGGCCGGTGCCCCGGTTGAACGCCGCCTGCAGGTCGTCGACCCGCACGTCGTCGTCGCCGAGGATCTCGGCCGCGTCGTCGCCGGTGAGGCGGGCGACCGCGGTGATCGTGTGCTCGGTGGCCCCCACCAGGATCAGCTCGCCGCCCACCCGCACCAGGTGCAGGAAGCGCGCGGGGCCGAGCGCGGTGGTGGAGATGACGTCCACGAGCCCGTTGCCCGCGGGGCCCATGCCGGGCATCCCGCGCCGCTGGGCGCGCTTCACGAACCACCAGATGGCCAGTGCCAGACCGACGACCAGGACGAGGCCGACGATCATCCGCAGGACGCTCCCCCCCATTCCCCCGCTGGCAGCCGCCGCGTCCCCCTTGGGTGCGGGGGTGAGCGGCGTCTTCTCGATCGCGGGGACCTTGGGCTCCTTCGCAGCCGCCCCGAACGCGACGGACGGGCCGATGAAGGCCGCCGTCACCGCCGCGTACGTCAGCCGGCGCGCGCGGCCAAGGGCCGACGCACCGCGCGTCGTGATGCGGCGGGTGTCAGGGCGCGTCCTGCGCCGAAGTGTGGGGCATCCGTGCCGTGCCGGGTGAGTAAGTGGCAACGGCGTGGTATCCGGGCGAGCCCGGAGGTCACTGGGGCTACGCGAGCGCCTTGGAGATGGCCTCGAGGACGCGCTCCGGCTGGAAGGGCTTCACGATGAAGTCCTTGGCACCAGCCTGGATGCTCTCGATCACCATGGACTGCTGGCCCATGGCCGAGCACATGACCACGCGCGCGGCGGGGTTGTGCGAGCGGATCTCCTTGAGCGCCTGGAGTCCGTCCATCTCGGGCATGGTGATGTCCATCGTGGTCAGATCGGGGTTGAGCTCCTTGTACTTGGCCACGGCAACAGCGCCGTTCTCGGCCTCGCCCAGGATTTCGTACCCGGCCTCCGAGAGGATGTTCTTGATCATCATGCGCATGAACGCCGCATCATCTGCGATCAGCACAGAAGGCATTTACCGCACCTCATGGTCGGGATTGATTCCACAAGCCCTATCGGCATTTGCTCGCGCGGGTTGACCCGCGCGCACCGAATCGGGGTCCAAATTCCGGCCGATTAGTCGGCCAGGCCCTGCAGTCGGCTTGCCTGCGAGGCGATCTCGGTGATGCGGATGCCGAACTCCTCATCGATCACCACCACCTCCCCGCGGGCGATGTGCTTGCCATTGACCAGCACATCGATCGGCTCGCCCGCCAAGCGGTCGAGTTCGATGATCGAGCCGGGAACCAGCTCGAGAACGTTGCGAATGCGCAGCTCGGTGCGCCCCAGCTCGACGCTCACGTTGAGCGGCACGTCGAGTAGCAGCCCGATGTCGCCGGCCACGGCGGC
This sequence comes from Actinomycetota bacterium, assembly GCA_963169235.1. GTDB lineage: Bacteria > Actinomycetota > Thermoleophilia > Miltoncostaeales > Miltoncostaeaceae > JAGQUM01. The sequence continues at coordinate 52,152 of CAUJCX010000055.1, forward strand.
GGGCGCCGGGTCGGACAGGGCCGGGAACGACACCGACTGGGCGACGGGCGGGGGGCCCGCGGCGACCGGCGGCGGGGCCGCGGCGGGCGGCGGGGCCGCAGCCGGCGGCGGGGCCGCGGCGGGCGCGGCAGCAGGAGCAGCGGCCGGGGCCGGGGCCGGCTCGGGCGCGGGGGCCGCGGCGGGCGGCGGCGCCGAGTTCATCAGGCCGTCGATGAGCTCCTTGGCGAAGTCCACCGGCATCAGCTGCATCAGCGTCGTCGACAGCAGGTCGCCGACGTCCAGGCGGAACGAGGCGGCGACGGCCGGCTGGCCGCTCCCCACCACGTCCAGCTGCGCGTCGTCGGCGGTCAGGTCGAGTGCCGACACCTCGGGGGCCGAGATGTCCACGCGCCGGCCGAACATGCCGGCCATCGCGGTGGCGGCGGCGCCCATCATCTGGTTCATCGACTCGCCCAGAGCCGACAGCTGGATCTCGTCCAGCGGGCCGTCCGACGGGGTGCCGGAGCCGCCCATCATCAGGTCGGCGACCACGGACGCGTCGGACGTGGAGATCACGAACACGTTGGCGCCGTGGAGGCCCTCGGTGTAGCTGATCCGCACCAGCGCCGCGGGGCGGTCGTAGGCGGCGATGATCTGCTCTTCGGTCACCACGCTGACCGTGGGCGTGCTGATGACGGCCTGGTGGCCCAGCAGCATGCTCAGCGTCGTCGCGGCACTCGCCATGGAGATGTTGCCGATCTCGCCCAGCGCATCGCGCTCGTCGGCGGTCAGCAGGTCCTGAAGCCCGGGGTCGCCCACGAGCTCGGGCAGCGACTCGGCCACCACGTGGCCGGAACCGGACGCGGCGTCCGCCTCGTCCACGGCGACGGGCTCGGGCGGCGCAGCGGCTGCGGCCTGCTCGTCTCCCCCACCGTTGAGGAGGGCGTCGATCTCTTCCTGCGACAGGCTGCCGTCGCTCATGCGGGGACTCCTTGGGGGTACTCGTCAAGGGGACGGGTGATCTGGACGGCGAGGCGGCGCCCGCGGGTGCCCGGCTGCGCCAGGAACGCGTCGAGCTCGCCGACGCGCACATGCACGTCCTGGCCGGGCGTCCGGTCGAGGGGGATCACGTCGCCGGGCGTCAACGCCATCAGGTCGGCGACGCTGAGCGTAGTGCCGCCGAGCGCCACGGAGACGGGCACGGACGCGGACGACAGGCTGTGCACGAGGCTCTCGCGCATCCCGGGGCCGGACGACTCCGCCTCACGGGAGTAGTAGCTCTGGGCGTTGAGGCCGCCCAGGACGGGCTCGAGGACCAGGTGCGGGATGCACAGGTTCACCATCCCGGTCACCGTCCCGATCTTCATCTCGAAGCTGATCAGCACCGCCATGTCACCGGGAGCGGCGACCTGGGCGAACTGTGGGTTCATCTCCACGTGCTCGTCGTGGAAGTCGATCTCGGCCACCTGGGACCACGCCTCGCGCAGACCGCGCAGGAGGGTCTCGATGAGGTTGCGCGTCAGCGCCACCTCGATCTCGGTGAGCTCGCGCATCTTGCCGCGGTACGCGCCCGGGCCACCCACCATGCGGTCGATCACCGACAGCGCCAGCGGCAGGTTCATCTCCATCAGGGCGTTGCCCTTGAGCGGGCTCATCGACAGCACGTTGATGAGCGTCGGGAACGGCATCGAGCGCACGAACTCCCCGTAGCTCACCTGGTCGGCGCTGGTCACGGTGATCTCCACCAGCGTCCGCAGCTGCGCCGCCAGCGTCGTCTGCACGACGCGGCAGAACGTCTCGTGCAGCATCTCGAGCGTCCGCAGCTGGTCCTTGTTGAACTTGCTGGGGCGTTCGAAGTCGAACGGCCGCACCTGGGCCGCCTCCGACTCCTCCTGGATCGTCGAGGCGTCCAGGTCACCGGTCGAGATGGCGCTGAGCAGCGCATCGATCTCCGCTTGTGAAAGTACCTCGGACACGCCGTTTCCATCGACCGGTGGCGAGCAAAGTTGAGCGTCCGGTACGCGTCGGGTACCTGCTCTATCCTGCGTGACACCCCGTTCATCAGCGTGAGGCAGGCGGACCGTGCCGGATATGGACGCGCCGACGTCGCTGAACTTCACGTTTTCGCAGCGTGACGAGGCCGCCGCCCTGCGGGCGCGCGACGCCCTGCGCGAAATGGCGCTGGAGGCGGGCCTGGGCGAACGGGCCACCGACCTGGCCGTGGCCGTCACCGAGCTGGTGGCGAACGCGTTCGAGCACGGCCGCCTGCCGGTGTCGGTGGCGGCCCGGTGGAACGGCCGCATGTCGGTGGACGTCACCGACGCCGGCCGGCCCGGCGGCGACCCGGCGCAATGGGGTCGCGTCCCCCCCGCCACGGACGCGGTGCGCGGGCGGGGCCTGTGGATCGTGCGCCAGCTCATGGACGACGTCCACGCGTCCACGGGCCCGGGCGGCACGGTGGTGGCGCGGGCGCTGGGGCCGGGTGGAGAGGGCGGCGGCGAGCGCCCCGCCTGAGACGACGCGTGGCCGGGCGATCGCTCACCCGGCCACCGGCACCTCCTCGACCTCGCCCTCCGGTGCTACTGGACCGCGAACTCCGTGTAGTACACGTCCACGATCTTCACCTCGGTCTTCTTGTTGACCATGGTGACGATGGCCTTCTTCACCGAGTCGCGTCCCGCGGGCGTACGCAGCTCGGCCGCGCTCTTCTCCTGCAGGGCCGAGATCACGATGTCGCGGATGGCCGCGTCCTCCTCGATCTTCGGCGGCTCCTTGGAGTGGCCCGCGGGCAGCAGGCCGGCGCTCAGCTTGGACAGGTGCAGCGCGACCCCCACCTTGGCCAGGTGCGGCTCCTTGTCTGCCAGGTTGACCACGAACGGGTCCGTCAGCGTGTAGACGGGTCCGGGCTCCTTGGCCAGGGCCTTCTCGTCCGGCGGTGCGGGCGACGGCTTCAGGAACATCATGTAGGCGACGAGCAGCAGCACGAGAGCCGCGGGCCCGACGATCATCAGTTTCTTCTTCACGGTGTTGTGCGTCCTTGTGGAGTGAGGCAGAGCCTCAGGGGGTCGAGGGTCGGGTGTCGTTGATGCGCAGCACGAGGATCTCGACGCGGCGGTTCTGAGCCTTGTGCTCGGCCGTGTCGTTGTTGGCCACCGGCTGGCTGTCGCCGCGCGTGACGCACTGGCGGGCGCGCGACACGCCGCGGGAAGCCAGGGCCTGACGCACCGCGCACGCGCGGCTGGCGCCGAGGAACCAGTTGTCGGGGAACTGCGCGGTGCGGATGGGGTCCGAGTCGGTGTGCCCTTCGACCACCACGGGGTTCACCAGGCCGCGCACGGCCTTCGAGACGGGTGCCAGGAGCAGCTGCGCGTGGGGGTCGAGGGCCGCGGAGCCCGATGCGAACAGGAACGGCTCGGTGCGCAGGCGGATGGTAAGGCCGCGCTCGTCGATCGACGTCCTCACCGATGAGCTGACGTGGGCCTGCTTGGTGGCCTTGTCGATGGCCTTCTTGGCCTCTTTGAGCTGCTCCGACTCGAGCGCCGCCTCGGGGCTGGAGTTCGCCAGGTTCACGCCGAACGCCGGCGTGATGTTGGCGTCGATCGCCATCGACATGTTGTCGGCGGCCGGCGAGGCCGCGGCGTCGGCGCCGCCCTGGTCGATGGGGCTCGAGCTGCCCTCCATGATGCCGCCCGAGAACGACTTCGACAGCGATTCCTTGAGCTTGTCGAACTTGCCCTGGTTCACCACCGACATGGAGAACATCACCATGAACAGCACGAACAGCAGGGTGAGCACGTCCGCGTAGGTGATGAGCCAGCGTTCGTCCGCGTGCTCCTCGTGTTTCTTCTTGCGCGCCATGCGTCCGGCCTACGCCGCTGCCCGCTCGCCCGCGGGCTCGCTGTCGCCGGCGTCGTCACCCTCACGCTGGTCGGGCGGCAGGAAGCTCCACAGCTTGTCGGCCAGCACGCGCGGGTTGTCGCCCGACTGGATCGAGAGGATGCCCTCGATGATGAGGATGCGCTTGGAGACCTCGGCGGTCGTGTGCCGCTTCAGGTGGTTCCCCATCGGGTAGTAGAAGATGTTGGCGACGGCCACGCCGTAGAACGTGGCCAGGAAGGCCGCGGAGATCTTGGGGCCCAGCGTCTCGGGCTGGTCGAGGTGCTGAAGCACGCTCACCAGCGACAGCACGGTGGCCAGGATGCCGATGGTCGGGGCGAAGCCACCGCCGTTCTTGAAGATGCTCTGGCCGGCCTCGTGGCGGGCCTCCGACTCCTCCATCTCGGTCTCGAGCACGTCCTTGACCAGCTCGGGGTCGGTGCCGTCCACGATCAGGCGCACGCCCTTCTTGAGGAACGGGTCGTCCACGTCCTTGGCGTCCTCCTCAAGGGCCAGGAGGCCCTCGCGGCGGGCCTTCTCGGCGAACCCGACCAGCAGGCGGATGGTCTCGGCCCGCTCCTCGGGCGGGTCCTTCATGCCCGGCCCCAGGCACAGCTTGATGGAGTGGGCCACCGAGCTGATGCCCGACGACGCGATGAGGCAGCCCATCGTGCCACCGATCACCATCACGAAAGCCGGGATGTTGATGATGCCGCCGATGGTGCCACCCTTGAGGATCATCCCGACGAGGATGAGGATGGTGGCGCCAAGGATGCCGACGAGTGCGCTCACTGAGGGGTTCCGTCCTTGGGGTTCGTGGTCGGGGTGCTACTCGGGCTGCGCCAGCGCGACCGCGCTGATCGGGACGCCCGCGGTGGTCTTGCGGTACGCGATCACCTTCGCGACGACCTCGTCGACCGACTCGGTCACCAGCATGCGGCGCCGGTCGATCAGGGCGATCGTGGTGTCGGGCGTGGCCTCGAGGGTCTCGATGAGCTCGGCGTTCAGCACGAACTCGCCGCCGCCCAGCTTGTGAAGGGTGATCACGGTGTGCAGGTCCTCCGGGGTGGTTCGACGCCCGACCGGGACGTCATGTCACTGCCTGTCTATCGGCGTCGCGGCGGCCCGGATTGAGCCGACGGGTCACGAAAAAGGGGCCGCGACGAACGTCGCGACCCCCTTTGTCACGCCTGTGACGAGGCGGATCAGCGCTTCAGGCTGACCAGCTCCTGCAGCATCTCGTCGGACGTGGTGATGGCACGGGAGTTCGCCTGGAAACCGCGCTGGGCGATGATCATGTTGGTGAACTCGAGGGCCAGGTCGACGTTGCTCATCTCGAGCGCGCCGGCCGTCACCGACCCATGGCCGGCGGCACCGCCGGGGTTGCCCACCACCGGGGCGCCGGAGTTGTTGGAGACGCGGTACATGTTGCCGCCGATGCGCTCCAGGCCGCCCTGGTTGGCGAACTTGGCCAGGCTCAGCGTGCCGACCTGGGTGGGCACGCCCGCCGTGCTGATGGACGTCAGCACGCCCGCGGCGTCGATGGTGATGGCCGCGGTGGTGGCCGGGTCCACCTTCAGGCGCCCGACACCGCCGGCCGCGAGGTCGCCCAGCACGTACTGGCCGTTGGTGGTGACCAGGTAGCCCTGCGCGTCGAACGAGAAGTTGCCCGCGCGGGTGTACGTCTCGCCGCTGCCGGCGTTGACGGTGTCGCCCGTCCACGTGGCGGTGGCACCGGCGACCCGGAAGAAGCCGTCGCCGTTGATCATCACGTCGGTCACCTGACCGGTGTTCTGGGTGGTGCCCTGCGAGAACATCTGGTCGATCGAGTTGAGGCCCATGCCGAGGCCGACCTGGCGGGCGTTGGCACCGCCGACGCCGCCGGTGACGGGAGCCGAGGCACCCTGCAGCGTCTGGTAGAGCGCGTCCTTGAACGTCACGCGCTGGCCCTTGAACCCGAACGTGTTCACGTTCGAGATGTTCGAGGCGATGGTGTCCATCATCGTCTGGTGGTTGCGAAGGCCAGACACGGCGGAGAACATCGATCGCATCATGAGAGGTGGTCCTTTCCTCGTGTGGGGCCGACCCTCCGTGAGTGGTCCAGACCGGCGCCCATTGTCATCCGTGGGTGAGTGAAGTGCGTGGTGGTGCTGACGTGCGGGTGACTAGCGCGCGAGCACGGCGCTGTCGATGTTGGTGAAGACCTGCTCCTTCATGTTGGCCTGGTCGACCGCGGTGATCACGACCCGGTTTCGCACCGAGACGACGAACGCCAGGTCGTCGACCATCACGAGGCTGTCCTTCGAGCCCTTCGCGGCCGCCGACTGCACGGCGTTCTCGAGGCGCTGGGCGATCTCGGGCGTCACCTGGATGCCGCGCTGGGCCAGCCGGTCGCGCGCGTGACCGCTCCAGCGCAGCGGCTCGGCCGCGGTCTGCGGGCCCATCTGCTGGGCCAGCATGCGGTCGAATCCGGGGGCCGCGGCCTGCCCGGGACGCGTGCGGCCGGCGGGTGCGGCCTGCCCGGTGCGCTCGGCGCCCCGGACCGCGTCGATCCTGACGGGATCCGTCATCAGTGGACCTCGGACACCAGGTTGATGCCGACGCGGACGCCGTTGACGATGAGGGCCGACGACGTGCCGCCGTTCTCGAGCACCATCTTGTCCACCCGGCCGGTGACCGGGGTGATGGAGCCCTCGGGGACGTACGTGACCTCACGGCCGATCAGGGCGGCGCCCTGGCTGATCTGCGAGCTCATGTTCAGCGCCTTCATGTTGCTGGTGAGGCTCGTGATCTGCTCCAGCTGCGAGAACTGCGCCATCTGGGCGACGAACTCGGTGTCCTTCATCGGCTCCAGCGGGTTCTGGTTCTTCATCTGCGAGCCCAGCAGCCGCAGGAACGACGCGCTCGAGAAGATGTCGTCGTTCTTGGCGGGCTTCTTCGTCGCAGAGGCGAGGAAGTCCTGGGCGGAGAACTGCCCGGTCACGCTCGGAATGTCTGCCATCGGGTGTCCTTTCTCTCAGACCAGCAGATCGAGGGGGACGGATCCGTCGGCGCGCGGCGCCGCCGTGGCGACGGGTGCGACGGAGGAGGTGCCGGAGGCGGCCTCGCCGCGACCGTCGCCGTGGGCGGTGCCCCGGCGCTGGTCGCCTGCGGCGAACTGCTCGCGGGCCTCCTGGTGGTGGGCGATGTCCATGCCGGCCAGGTCGTAGCCCTGGGACTCCAGCGCGTCGGTGAGGTGCGGCATCGCCTGCTGCAGCATCTTCGCCGCCTCAGGCTTGTCGGCGATGATCTGCGCCTGCAGCACGCCGTCGTTCATCACCATGCGGATCACGACGTGACCCAGCTCCGGCGGACGCATGCTCAGCACGATCTCCTTGCCGCCCTGACCGACCGACATCTTCACGTGGTCGGCGATCTCGTGGGCGAGGCGCACGTGCAGGTGCTCGCCGGGAGTGGCGAGGCCCGTGCGGGACGCGGCCTCGGAGCGCTGCCCGGCCATGCCGACGCCGGCGCCCGCGAGCGCCGCCTGACCGGGGTCGGCCGACGCGGCGGCCTGGGCCGGCGTCGCGCCCTGGGACGGCGTGGCGGGCGTGGCCGCGGTGGCCTTCGCCTGCGTGCCGACGGCCGCGTCGTCCGCGACGTCGCCGGCGGGCGCCTGGTTCTGAGCCCCGGGCTGGGGCAGCTGCGCCGCCACCGCGACGGCGTCGTCGGCGGCGCTGGGCGCCTGCGCGATGGACAGGGTCAGCGTGGCCGCGCCCTTCGGCGCCGGCGGCGCGTCGTTGACGTCCACGATGCCGTCGGCGTTCAGGGCCGCGGCCGCGTCGTCGGCCACCGTCGCGTCCGCCACGGGGGCGGGCGCCGGGGCGGTGACCACGGCGGGGGCCTGCGTCGACTCCGTCGCGGCGGCGACGGTGACCTGGGCGGCCACCACCGGCGCGGCGACCGCGACGGCGGCCGTGGCGGCGGCGGCGGTCTCGGCGGGGACGACGGCCTCGGTGGGCGCGTCGGTCACGGCCGGGACGGCGACGTCGGCCACCACCACGGGGGCGACGACCACGGCGTCCGCGTCGGCGGGCGTCGTTTCGGCGTCGGCCTCGTCGGCGGACCGCTTCACCGCAGAGTTGTCCGACGCGCGCTCGGTGGCGCGGTCCGACGCCTGCGGGTCGACCTTCGGGTTCTTGCTGTCCGTGCCCCCGGCGGCTTCGGCGTCGGGGTGGTTCTGCAGCTTCCCGTTCGTGGGTCCGGCTGCTTTGTGGCGGGCGTTCGCCTTGTTCGCAGGTGCCTGGCGGCGGGGTTCGGCGTCACGCAGTGCGTCCGCGAACCCGTCCCGGTCCGGCGACGACGGTGCCCTCGTGACACCCGCATCGTCCGATCCCCTGGCGCCCACGACCGCCGGCGGCGGCCCGAGCGTTGCGATGACCATCGTGTGTGCACACCCTCCATGTCGTGCGGTGCGAACGGGGAGCGGCGCGCCATGCGTGCCCGGACTCCCCTGCCTTCCTGCTATCGGCAGGTCGTGCCGATTCCGTGATACCCGGTGCGGAAGTTTTTTCGGCTACGCCGCGGCGCCGGCGGGCGAGGGCCCGCGACGGGAGCCGCCCGTGCGCATCGCGCGGCGGGTCGCCAGCTCGTCGAGGACCTCCTGCTCGCGCCGGTTCTCCTCGTGGCGGAACGCCTCCTCGGCGCGGCGGCGCAGCCCGTCGAGCGCCTCGCGGTCACGGCTCGCCTGGATCAGTTCGCCGCGACGGTCCTCGGCGATCTCCTCCATGCGCAGCACCATCTCGCGCTCGTGCTCGGCGACCCGGCGCAGGCGGCCGATCTCGTCGTTCATCGCGCGCAGCTCGAGGATCTGCATCGCCTGGCCGCCCGCCATGCGGGTGGACTCCACGGCGGCCTCCACGGCCTGCCGTGCGGCCTCGGCGCGCTCCTGCTGCTCGGCGGCGGCGCGGATGGCCTGGGCCAGCTCGCCCTGCACGGTCTCCTCGCGCCGGCGACGGATCTCCAGCACGGGATCGAGGCGGAATGTGAACAGTCGTCCCACGTGGCCGGTATCGGCGGTTGACGCGTGGTTCTTGAGGCCGCCGCGCCGTCGGCATGGACGCGCCGGACCGCGCGCGTTACGGTCGCCCCATGATCGCGGCCCTGCACACGCTGTCGGTGCTCGCCTACCTGGCGATCGTGGCGGCGTGGATGGCCCGCAGCATCCTCGTCAACCGGCGCCCCGGCGACGCGGACGGCGACGGTGGAGGCGGCGACGGGCCGCCCCCACCGGGTGACGATCCTCCGGTCAGGCCTTGGTCGCCGACACCGGGCTCAGCCCGCTCACGCGCACGACGTCCCGCATCGACAGCACACCCACGAGGGCCTCTTGGTCGAACACCAGGACGTGCCGCACGCCGTGGCGCACCATCAGGGACGCGGCCTTCGACATGGGCCACGACTGGTCGGCCGCCACCAGGTTGACCTTCATGTGATCGTCGACGCGCTCGTGGTCGACGTCGAGCCCGGCCGCGATGGCCTTGAGGATGTCGCGCTCGGAGATGACCGCGGGACCGGGCATCGACACGTCGAGTACGACGGCGGCGCCGGTGTTGTTCTGGGTCATGCGCACGGAGGCCTGCCGCAGCGTGTGCTCGGGCCCCACGATGGCGGTCACCGGGATCATTGCGTCGCCGACGCGCGTTTCGGTCTCACGCATGTCAGGCCTCCTTGTGACAATCGTTGCGTGTCCGCGAATAGTAGCGAAGCCGGGCCGTAAGTCGACCCCCCAAATCGGATGGTGCGACCGCGACGGTCGAACGTCCCTGACTTGACCGTCAGCCCCGCCCGGGGTACCGTCCGTGACGGAACATACGTTCGTCTCCACGACCCCGGGGGAGCCACCGTGACCGTCGCACCCATCCCGCCCGACTACCCGCGCGTGACGCCGTACCTGTCGGTGGATGGCGCGGCCGACGCCATCGACTTCTACGTGTCCGCGCTGGGTGCCACGCAGCGCGGCGACCGCATGACCATGCCCGACGGGCGCATCGGGCACGCCGAGCTGCAGTTCGGCGACGCCGTGGTGATGCTGGCCGACGCGTTCCCCGACCAGGATTTCATCGATCCGCGCGCGCTGGGCGGCAGCCCCGTGACGCTGCACCTGTACGTCGAGGACGTCGACGCGGTGTTCGCCGCCGCCGTGGCGGCCGGGGCCGAGCAGCTGAAGCCCGTGTCCACCGAGTTCTACGGCGATCGTTCGGGCAAGTTCCGCGACCCGTGGGGCCACATCTGGAACGTCGCCACGCACGTGGAGGACGTCGCCCCCGACGAGATGGAGCGGCGCGCCCGCGAGGCGATGGGCGGTGCCGGCTGAGCGCTCCCCGAGCGCGTTCGCGTACTCGCCGCGGGGGGACCCCGCGGCCGCCCCAGCGCCGGGCCCACGGGCGTGGGCCCGGGCGGGCTGCCCCGGCGGCAACCGCGGAGGCACCGCGCGCGTCAGCGCTGCAGCGCGGCGCGCACCTCGTCGAGCGCGACCTGCTCCTTCTGCGAGACGCCCTTCACGGTGGCGGCGACCGCCTCGCACGCGTGCATCACGCCGGTGGCGAACGGTTCGATGAGTTCCGGCGCCCCGGCGGCCAAGGCGTCGAGCGCGGCGGCGACGTAGTCCTGCATCGTGTCGCCCGCCGGGTGCTCGTACCCCTCCGGCTCGATGGCGTCGCCGGTGATCATCTCGCGCAGGGGCTCCGGCAGCGACGCCAGCGCCTTCGTGCCCGAACGGGCCTCACGCATCGACGCGATGAAGCCATCGGTCTCGGCTTCGCTGACGTGGGCGAGGGCGTTCATCGCGCCGTTGCGCACGGCCTCTTTTTGGACTTCGGTGAGTTGGGTCATGCCCCCATTGTCCCCGGCGCGGGTCACGGATACGTGACGGCGCTGTCACGCGTGCGCGACGCTTCCCGGCGACGTCCCGATGGCCGCCGGCGGGCGGGGCGCCACCCCCGGTGTGCAACCCGGTGGATGCCGTCGCCACCGGCGACCACGGGCCGCCCGGGGCCGCCGCTAGGGTGGGCCCGGTGAGCGACGTGACGCAACCGCGCGACGGCGGACGAGCCCGCAAGGCCCGCGGCGCCTTCTTCACGCCCCCGGAGCTCTGCGACCACCTCACCCGCTGGGCCGTCCGAGGCCCCGGCGACGCGGTGCTCGAGCCCTCGTGCGGCGACGCCGAGTTCGCCGTGTCCGCCGCCCGGCGGCTGCGCAGCCTGGGCGCGGCAGACCCCCACGTGGTGGGCGTCGAGCTGCACGCCGACAGCGCCCGCCAGGCCGCCGACCGCCTGCGGGCCGGCGGGTTCACGCCCCGCATCGACGTGGGGGACTTCTTCGCCCGCCCGCCCGTGCCCGAGTTCGACGCCGTCGTGGGCAACCCGCCGTACGTGCGCTACCAGGGGTTCACCGGCGACGCGCGCACCGCCGCCCGCCAGGCCGCGCTGGCGGCCGGGGTGCGGCTGAGCGCCCTCGCGTCGTCGTGGGCCGCGTTCACCGTCCACGCCGCGCTGTTCCTGCGCCCCCACGGCCGGCTGGCGCTGGTGCTGCCCGCCGAGCTGCTCAGCGTGAACTACGCCGCCGAGGTGCGGGCGTTCCTCATGCGGCGGTTCGCGCGTGTGCGGCTGGTGCTGTTCACGCAGCGCGTGTTCCCCGGCGTGATGGAGGAGGTCGTGCTCGTCCAGGCCGAGGGGCAGGGCCCCACCGACCACTGCGAGCTGCACCAGGTGCGCGACCTCGACGACCTGGTCGCCGACGACCAGGTGGTGTCGCGCTGGAGCCCGCGCGCACCGGGCGACAAGTGGACCGAGTCGCTGGTCGACCCCGCGGCCCGCGACGCGTACGAGCGGGCCACGTCGCACGCCGCCACGTCGTGCCTGCTCGACTGGGGCGAGACCAGTCTGGGCACGGTCACGGGCAACAACCGCTACTTCACGCTGACGGCCGCCGACGTCGACCGCCTGGCACTGGCGGCCGAGGACGTGGTGCCGATCTCCCCGCCCGGCAGCAAGCACCTGCGCCCGCTGCTCGACCTCGACCCGGGCACGTGGGCGCGCATGGCCGGCCACGGCGCCCGCGCGTGGCTGGTGTCCCCCGCCGGGGCCCCGTCTGCGGGGGCGCAGCGCTACTTCGCCGACGGCGAACGCGACGCCATCGACCAGGCCTACAAGTGCCGCACCCGGGCGCCGTGGTGGCGTCCGCCCCTGCTGGCGCCCCCCGACCTGCTGTTCACGTACATGAACGCCGACGCCCCGAGGCTGGTGGGCAACTCCGCGCGGGTGCACCACATCAACTCGGTGCACGGGGTCTACCTGCGCCCTGGGTACGCCGAGGCCGGTGGCCGCCTGTTGCCGCTGGCCGCGCTCAACTCGGTCACGCTGCTGGGTGCCGAGATCGTGGGCCGGGCGTACGGCGGCGGCGTGCTGAAGCTGGAACCGCGTGAGGCCGACGCGCTGCCGGTGCCGTCCCCCGCGCTCCTTGGCGCCCTCGCGGACGCCCTGGGCGCCATCCGCGCTCAGGCGGGTGAGCTGGTCGCGGCGCGCCGCCTGGTCGACGCGGTCGCCGTCGTCGACGCGGTGGTGCTGCGCGACGGCATGGACATGAGCGCAGCCGACATCACCCGCCTGCGGGAGGCCCGCGCCCACCTCCACGCCCGGCGCACCGCCCGGGGCCGGGCTCCGGCCTGATGGGCGCCGTCGACGCGTTCAGCGCCTTCGACGCGCTGCTCGCCGTCGCGGCCGCGGACAGCCCCTGGGCCGCGGACGGCGCGTACGAGCCCGACTTCGCGCTGCTCGCCCGCATCCTGGGCGTACCCGTCGCCGCCGGCCACACCACGCAGAGCGGCCGGTTCGCCCGCGGCATCGACGCGTGGGCGGCCCACGAGCTGCGGCGGGCCGGGTTCGGCCCCGACGAGGTGTGGCCGCGGGCCACCCGCCCGCGCGTGCTGCCCCACGACATCGCCGAGATGCTGGCCAAGCTGCCCGCCGCGCTGGCGAACGAGCTGCGCCGGCGCCTGCCCGACCTCACGTCCGTGGCCCCCACCGACGCGAAGGTGCTGGGCCGCGCGTACGCCAAGCAGGTCGACGTGTGCGTCTCCCGCTGGGACCGCGGCCCCGAGCTGCTCATCAGCACGAAGGCCCAGACGTCATCGTTCGGCAAGAACCTGCCCAACCGGTTCGAGGAGGCGTACGGCGACGCCGGCAACCTGCGCGGCCGCCACCCGCTGGCCGCCGTGGGCTTCCTGTTCGTGCAGCGCTCCACCGTGCTCACGTCCGAGCCCGACGCGTTCGAGCGCACCGTCGACATGATCCGCACGCTGCGCGAGCGGGGCGACGCGGCGGGCTACACGGCCACGGGCCTGGTGCTGGTGGGCTGGGACGACGACGCCCCCGACGCCACCATGGCCGTGGTGCACGACGCCGTGCCCGCCGACGTCGCCGCCCCGCAGTTCTTCGCCGCGATGATCGCGCAGGTGCTGCGGGCAACGCCCGTGACCATGCACGTGGCCGTCCGGGAGCGGCGCGAGGGGCGCCGCATCCCCGTGGCCTCCGACGCCTCGGGCTAGAGCCGGAAGCGCTCCACGCTCTGCGCCAGCCGCTCGGCCTCGGCCGTCAGCTGGGTGGCCGACGCGTCGATGGCGCGCGTCGCCTGCGTCGCGGTCTCGGCGGCGCTGGCCGCCTCGGCGCTGGTGGTGGTGGCGCTGCGGGCGACCTCGGTCACGATGTCCGACGCCGCCTGGATCTGCGCGATGCGCTCGCGCACCGCGTCGACGCCCTGCTGGATCTCGCCGAACGCCTCACGGGCCCGCTCGAGCACCTCGCTGCCGGCCTCCGTGCGCCGCTGGCCCTCGTCCACGATCTCGACGGCGTGGGCCACCTGGGCGCGGGTGCCGTCCACCAGCGTGCGGATGCCCGCGGCCGCGGTCTGCGCCCGCGTCGCCAGCTCGGCCACCTCGTGCGCCACCACGGCGAAACCGGCGCCGTGCTGTCCCGCGCGGGCCGCCTCGATGGAGGCGTTCAGCGCCAGCAGCTGCGTCTGAGCCGCGATGCCCTCGACCTCGTCGGTGATGCCGACGACCTTCTGGGACGTCTCGTCGAGCGCCGCGATGGCGGCCTTGACGTCACCGGACGCCGCCGAGATCTGGCGCATGGCGCCGCGGGTGTCGTCCGAGCGGGCGAGGCCCTGGTGGGCGGCCGAACCCGCCGAGTCGACGGCGTCCTGAGCCCCCGACACCGCACGGCTGGAGTCCTCGATCACCGCGCTCTGCTCGGTGGCACCGCTCGCCACCAGCGTGACGGTGGCCGCCATCTGGTCGGCCGCCACCCGGGCGGTGTGCGCCCCGTCGGCGACCTCGTGCCCCGAGCGGCGCACGGCCTGCGACGCGTCGGCCATCTGCTTCACCAGGTCGCGCAGCGACGTGATCATGTTGGTGAGGCTCTGCCCCAGGGCGTCCCGCTCGGAGCGCATGCGCGGCGTCGCGGTGAGGTCGCCCTGCGACACGCGCTCGGCGACGTCGGCGGTCTCGCGCAGGTATCCGGTCATGCCGTTGAACGTCTCGGCCAGCGCGCCGATCTCGTCGCGCGAGCGCACCGGGACGTCCACGGACAGGTCGCCGCGGGCGATGCGGCCGGCCGCGCGCCGCACCTCGGCCAGCGGCCGGGTGAGCCGCCCGATCACCAGCAGGATGAGGAGGGCCACCACCGGGATGCTCACGGCGACGGTGACCAGCAGCGTGCGCCGCAGCGACGCGATGGGGGCCAGCATCTCGCTGTCGGGCACCACCACCACGTACGTCCAGCCCGCCCCCGGCACCGGCACCGAGAACATGTGCGCGGCGGCACCCGTGAACGGGTCGCGGGCCGCCACCTCGGCGGAGCGGTTCTTCGCGGACGCGCGCAGCAGCGTGGTCGCCGCCTCCGGGTCGACGCCCGTGAGCGCCGCGAACCGCGCGCTGCCGACGAGCGCCTTGTCGGGGGCCGCCAGCATCACGCCACCCTTGGAGACGAGCATCGCGTAGCCGCTGCGGAACACGCGCACGCGCGACACGTCGGCCGCCAGCTCGCTGAGCGACACGTCCACGCCACCCACGCCGACGGGGGTGCCGTCGCGGAACACCGGGACCGACATCGACGTCATCAGGCGCTTCACCGACGGGTCGACGTAGGGCTCGGCCACCACGGGCTCGCGCCGCTTCAGCGGCTGCGTGAAGTACGGCTCGTCGTACTCCTCGCTGACGTCCGCCCCGGCGCCGCTGGTCTGGTTGGTGACGCCGGCCTTCTCACGCGTCCAGTACGGCGAGAAGACGCCGTTGGTGTCGCCCTCGGCCGTGTTGACGTACGCGGAGTCCGCCCCGGGGGCGCGATCCGGCAGATACACGAACCACGTGCCGTACAGGTCCTCGGCGTCGGCGAGCATCTCGCGCAGGGCCGACGTCATCACCGAGCGGTCGGTGCCGGTGTAGCCGCGGGCCAGCGAGCCGATCTGCACGGCCTGGGCGCGACGCTCGCGCACCACGCCGGCGATGTCGGCCGCCTTGGCGCGGGCCAGGCCGGCGGCCTCGGCGCGCGCGGATGCCGACACGCTGCGCGTGCCCTGCGACAGGGATACCCACGTCAGGACCGCCATCGTCACGGCGAACATCGCCAACACGGTCACGGTGAGCTTTGTGCGCAGGCTCATGCGCAGGTGCATGCGTCGTCCCATCGGTTCGTCAAGACCGGTCTTCCTGTCCCTATGTCGGTGCATCGGTGCCCGGTTTTGAGCGCCGCGCCACGCCGGGGAGTCAGATGACCTCGGCTCCGGGTGGCAGGGGGTTGAACGCGCCGGTGACGGCGCTGGGCTGTTCGAGCGTGGCGGGCAGGCCGCCGCCGAACGGCGCCGCGGCCAGCGACACCAGCCGGGCCAGCGCCTGGTCGCGGTCGTGGTCCTCGTCGACGCCCTGGCGCAGGTACGCGTTGATGGCGTCCATCTTGGCCCGCGCCTCGTCGATGACCGCATCCGAGCCGGGCACGTACGCCCCGATGGAGATGAGGTCCTCGGCACGGTGGTGCGCGGCCATCAGCTCGCGCAGGCGGTCGCCGGCGGCACGCTGCTCGGGCGTCAGCAGCGACCCGGTGAGCCGCGACACCGACTGCAGCACGTCCACGGCGGGGTAGTGGCCCTTGTGCGCCAGGTGGCGGTTGAGCACGATGTGGCCGTCGAGGATGCCTCGCACGGTGTCGGCGACGGGCTCGTTCATGTCGTCGCCCTCCACCAGCACGGTGTAGATGCCGGTGATGCTGCCGCGGGGGCTCGTACCGGCCCGCTCGAGCAGCTTCGGCATCATCGCGAACACCGACGGCGTGTAGCCGCGGGTGGCGGGCGGTTCGCCGATGGCGAGGCCCACCTCGCGCTGGGCCATCGCCAGGCGGGTGACCGAGTCCATCATCAACAGCACGTCCGCGCCCTCGTCGCGGAAATACTCCGCGATGGTGGTGGCGACCGAGGCGGCCTTGATGCGCACCAGCGCCGGCTGGTCGGACGTGGCGACCACCACCACCGAGCGGGCCAGGCCCTCGGGGCCCAGATCGCGCTCGAGGAACTCGCGTACCTCACGACCGCGCTCACCGATGAGCCCGATCACGTTGACGTCGGCGTTGGTGTGCCGGGCCATCATGCCCAGCAGCGTGCTCTTGCCCACGCCCGAGCCGGCGAAGATGCCAAGCCGCTGGCCGCGTCCGCACGGGATCAGGCCGTCGATGCAGCGCGCCCCCAGCGACACCGGCTGCTCGATGGGCGGCCGGCCCATCGGCGACGGCGGCGTCGCGTCGATGGCGCGGGTGCGCCCGTCGCCCAGCGGCAGTCCGTCGATGGGACGGCCCAGGCCGTCCAGCACGCGGCCCAGGAGCTCGCGCCCCACCCGTACGCGCACGGACGAGCCCGACGCGATCACGGTCTGGCCCGGTCCGATGCCCGCGGGGTCGCCCAGCGGCATCAGCAGGGTGTGGCCGGCGCGGAAGCCCACCACCTCGGCGTCCAGCGGTGGCGTGCCGGTGCGGTGGCCCTGCATCAGGATCTCGCAGCGCTCGCCCACGCGGGCGGCCGGGCCCTTCGACTCGACCACCAGCCCGATGAGCTCGCTCACCCGGCCGTTGAGGCGGTACGGGTCGCAGTTGCGCACCCGCGCGCGGGCGGCGGCGAAGCCGTCCTCGGTCAGCTCGACGATGCCGCTGCTCACTGCGGCAACCCGGTGGACGGTTCCACCAGCTCCTCGTCCGGCGCGGACGCCAGCGCGGCTGCCAGCCGCTCGAACTGCGTGGCCAGGCGCGCATCCACGTCGCCGGACTCGGTCTCGACGATGCAGCCGCCGCGCGCGACGCGCGGGTCCTCCACCACCTCGATGCGCGAGATGCCGCCGATCTGGGCCGCGAAGCCGGGGGCGGCCTCCCGCACCGTGGCGACGTCCTCGGGGTGCACGTACACCACCATGCGCTCCCGGTCGGTGGCCCGGCGGATGGCGCCACGCACGATGTCCTGGATGCGCTCGGGCCGCACGTGCAGCTCAGCGCGGACGATGCGTGCGGCCACCTCGAGGGCCATCGCGGTGACCTCGGGGGCCATGCGGTCGGGCAGCGCGGCGATCTCGCCGGCCATCGCCTCGACCATGTGCTCCACCACGGCCAGGTCGCCCTGCATCTGCGTCAGGCACTCGTTGCGACCGGCCTCGTAGCCCTCGCTCCACGCGTCGCGCAGCACCTGCTCGCGCTGCTCGGCGGCCTCGGCCACGATGGCCTGGGCCTCCGCCTCCGCGGTGAGCATCAGCGCCTGCTGGCTGCCGGCCCCGAGCAGGGTGAGGGGGTCGGGCGCCGGCCGCAGCGGCACCTCGACGCTCTCCTCCGACAGCCGGGTGGCCCGGAGAATGGGCTTACGCGATGAGATCATCGTCTCCGCCGCGCGCGATCACGATCTGGCCGGCGTCCTCGAGGCGGCGGATGACGCCCACGATGACCTGCTGCGCCTCCTCCACCTGCGACACGCGCACGGGACCCATGTACTGCAGGTCCTCCATGACGTTCTCGGCGGCGCGCGACGACATGTTCTTGAGGATCTTGTCCTTCACCGGGTCGGCGGCGCCCTTGAGCGCAACGGCCAGCTCGCGGCCGTCGACCTCGCGCAGCACCTGCTGGATCGAGCGGTCGTCCAGCATCACGACGTCCTCGAACAGGAACATCAGGCGGCGCACCTCGTCGGCCAGCTCCGCGTTCTGCTCCTCGAGCGACTCCAGGATGCCCTTCTCGGTGGTGCGGTCGACCTGGCCCAGGACCTCCACCAGCGCCTTGATGCCGCCCGCCGACGTGAAGTCCTGGCTGATGACCGAGCTGAGCTTGCGCTCGAGCACGGACTCGATCTCCATGATCACCTCGGGCGACGTGCGGTCCATCAGGGCCACGCGCATCGCCACCTCGGACTGCAGCTCGGCGGGCAGCGACGACAGCACCTGGCCGGCCGTGTCGGGCGGCAGGTACGCCAGGATCAGCGCCACGGTCTGCGGGTGCTCGTTAGACACCACGTTCAGGATCTGCGCGGCGTCGGTGCGCCGCAGGAACTCGAACGGGCTGACCTGGATCACCTGCGACAGACGCGACAGCACCTCCTGCGCCCGGTCCTCGCCCAGCGCCTGCACCAGCACGTTGCGGGCGTAGTCGAGGCCACCCTCGGTGATGTAGTTCTGCGCGACGGCGGTCTCGAACATCTCCTCGAGCACCTCGTGGCGCGTCTCCTGGGAGACGTGGCCGACGCCGGCGATCTCCAGCGTGAGCTCGTCGATCTCGTCCGAGCGCAGGTGCTTGAACACCTCGGCGCTGGCCCGCTCGCCCAGGGCCACCATGAGGATGGCGGCCTTCTGGCGACCGGAGACTTGGGTATCAGCGGGCATTGCTACCTCGAGAACGCGGGGTGGAAGCGGGTGGGGTGCGCGCGGGCGCTAGCGCTGAGCCAGCCAGCCGCGGATGAGCTTGGCCATGTCCTCGGGCTTGCGCAGCGCCAGGTCTTCCATCTGCTTCTCGACCGGCGACTTCACGATGCCCATCAGGCGCTTGCCCTCCGGCAGGGCCGGGTCGTCCAGCGCGGCCACCGGCACGGGGCCCTGCTCGAGCAGCTCGGGCAGGATGCTCTCGAGGCCGTTCTGGCGACGTCGCAGCGACTTGCGGGCGAGGAACAGCACCAGCAGGCCGCCGATGATGGCCAGGGCGGTCTTGGCGATGTTGAGCGGCGTGAACGCGGGTCCGCTGAGCACGCCCTTCGCCTCCGCCGCGGCGGGAGCCTCGGCCTTGGCCTGCAGCACCACCGGGGAGTCGGCGGCGAACGCCACCTGCGACACGCTGATCTGGTCGCCGCGCACCTTGTTGTAGCCGATGGCCTTGGCGATGGTGTCCTCGAGCGCCGCGTACGTCGCGGCGGGCACCTGGTCGCTCACCGAGATCGCCACGGACTGGCTGGTGATGGTGCCGGGGGTCTTCTCGCTCGACACGCGCTCGCGGTTGACGCCGTTCTTGACCTGGTCCTGCGTGCGGTCGTACTGGTAGCGGCCGTTGCCGTTACCGCCGCCCGCGGGGAACGTGTTGCCCGGCGAGTTGGGCGTCGCGCCCACCACGGCGCCGGTGCGGCCGTTGGTGTTGAGCAGCTTCTCCTTGGTGATGTTCTGCTCGAGCGGCACCTTGGACTTGGGGTTGTACGTCTCGGTCTCGACGGCGGTCTTGTCGAGGTCCAGCGTGGCGCGGTACGACACCACGGCCTTGCCGGGGCCGACGATGCCGGCCAGAAGGCCCTCGAGCTGCGCCTGCTTCTGCCGCTCGAACGCGGCCTCCACCTCGAGGCGGGTGTTCGCGGCGCCCACGCCGGTGCCGGCGGAGGCCTCCAGCAGGTTGCCCTTGGTGTCGGTGATCGTGATGTTCTTGGGGTCGAGGTTCGGCACGGCCATCGCCACCAGGCGGGTGACGCCCGCGACCTGCTCGGGGTCCATGGTGGAGCCCGCGGCCAGGGTCAGCACGACGCTCGCGGTCGTGGGCTTCTGCTCCTGCGAGAACGTCGACTTGTCGGGGAACGCGATGTTGACGTTGGCGGCCTTCACCTGGTCGATGCTGGTCAGCGTGCGCTCCAGCTCGCCCTTGGTGGCGCGCATGAACTTGATCTGCTGCGTGTAGTTGGTCTCACCGAACGACGACTTGTCGAACAGCTCCCACCCGGCGGCCTTGCCCACGGGGCTCGACGCCAGCGCGACGCGCGCCTGGTCGAGGTTCTCCTGGGGCACCTGGATGGAGCTGGCGCCGTCGCCGAGCTTGTTGGGGATTCCGGCGGCGTCCAGCTCCTGCTGGATCGCGGCGACATCGCTGGTGGGCACCTGCGACATCAGGGTCGCGTACTGCACCTGTCCGGTCAGCTTCATCATGAGGAAAAGGCCCACGATGAAGATGAAGACGGCACCGACGAGGAGCCGACGGCTGGGGCCGGCGAGGCCGCCCCAGAAGTCCGTCACTTTGCGCAGCTGTCCCATGCTTGTCTAGGTCTCCAGAAGAATGCGGTGAAAACGGGGGGTCAGACCGGCATCCTGGTCAGCTCCGTCCAGCCCTCAACGAGCTTGTTGCGCACCTGCAGCGCAAGACGGAGTGACAGGTCTGCCTTCTGCGTTTCGACGATCGCGACCGTGGGGTCGGGCAGCTGGCCGCTGGCGGCCATCTCCTGCAGCCGCTCCGCAGACGTGGCCTGGTCGGCGACGCCCTTGACGGCGCGGGTCAGCATGTCGCCGAACCCGCCGCTGGACATCCCGCCGGTGGGCGCGATGGTGGTGGAGGGAGCCTCCAGGTCGGCCATCGGGGCCTGCATGGGGGCGAGGCGGGCGATCAACGAGTTGCCGGCGTCGCCGATGGAAGAGATGGGGGGAATGCTCACGACAGGAGCCTCAGGGTCTCCATGGCCATGCCCTTGGTGGCGTCGAACGCCGTGACGTTGGCCTGGTACGAACGGGTCGCCGCGACCATGTCCACCATCTCGGTGACCGGGTTCACGTTCGACTTGGTGACGTAGCCCTGGGCGTCGGCGAGCGGGTTGCCCGGCTCGTAGACCTTGCGCAGCGGCGACTGGTCCTCGGCGATCTGGGTGACGTTGACGCCGTGGAGGTCACCCTCCGAGCCGGCGCCGACGGCCGTCGGCGACTCGGCCGCGTTGGGCCGCGGCAGGCGGAACTCGGCGCCGGACGGGGCCTCGGCCATCATCACGACGCGACGGCGGTACGCCTGGCCGACACCCGTCGACGAGTCGACGTTGGCCAGGTTGTTCGCGATCACGTCCATGCGCAGGCGCTGGGCGGCAAGGCCTGTGGCGCTGACGCCGAGTGCTGGGTACATGCCCATGTGGTCCCCTATCCCTGGGAGTGACGCGCGGCCTACTGGCCCGCGATGATGGACTTGAAGATGGCGAAGCGCGAACGCAGAAGCGCCTCGGAGGTGTTGTAGGCGATCTGGTTGGCGGCCAGGTCGGACATCTCCTTGTCGGGGTCGACGTTGGAGCCGTCGATCCGCTCGGTGGTGTCCGTCGCCCGCGACGTGGTCGCGGTGACCTTGCTGATGGCGTCGCCCTTCAGCGACCCCTCGGGGTGGCGATCCCACCACTGCTCACCCTGCAGCCCGCCCAGCGACTTCGAGCTCAGACGGCCGCGCTCCGAGGCGATGGCCGAAGCCAGCGCACCCTCGAAGTCGACGGTCAGCGCCTTGTATCCGGGCGTGTCCGCGTTGGCGATGTTCTGGGCGATCGCCTGCTGGCGCGCCGCGCCACCGTAGATCGCCGAGGTCAGTGCCCGCGTGGTGATGTCGTTGAACATGGTGGGTTCCTTCCCGGGTCGCCGTGGCTACTCGACGGCGAACGCGTCGGACTCGAACATGGGGCCGAGCTCATCGGCAAGACGCATCACGTCGGTCTGGTCGAAGCCGAGCGCGTCCAGCGTCGACGGGTTGGCCTCGTAGGCCAGGCCGTCGATGCCGAGGCCCACGCCGAACGTCATGCACATCACGTCGGCCAGGTGGACGACGTGCGCCAGCTTGGGCTTGAGGGTGGCCTGGTCCGGGTCGTGGTGGAACCGGATCGACTCCTCCAGCTCGGCCGGGAAGCTCCACTGCGCGGCGACGCGCGCACCCAGCTCGGCGTGGTCGAACCCGAGGGTCTCGGCCTCGACGAGGTGGAACGGGACGCGCCGCGCACGGGCGTCGGCACCCATCTCCTGGAAGACGTCCTCCATGTGGGTCGCCAGCACCAGCTTGCCGATGTCGTGCAGCAGGCCGGCGACGAACGCCTGCTCCACCGGCGACATGTGCGCCTCGACCGCCAGCCGGCGGGCGCAGAACGCCGACGCCAGCGAGTGCTTCCACAGATCGCCCGTGGCCAGGCCGTAGCCGGCCAGCGGACGGTTCAGCAGACGCGCGGTGTGGCTCGAGATCGCGAGGCTCTTGACGGCGGAGAATCCCAGCAGCACGACCGCCTCGGTGATGGTGGTCACCTTGCGGGCGTGGCCGTAGAACGCCGAGTTCGAGAGCTTCAGGATGTTGGCGGTGAGGTTCTGGTCACGCAGGATGATCTGCGAGAGCTGCCCGACCGTCATGTCCTGGTCGTCGCACGCGGCGATCACCTCGCTGATGCTGGTGGGCAACGGCGGGAGTTCTGCGAGTGACGCGGCGATCTCGTCGGGGGTGACCCGTGCTGTGCTGGCCATGATGCCTCGTGGTCGTGTGTGGTGGTCCTACGCGGCCTGGAGCTC
>CAUJCX010000056.1 GCA_963169235.1 Actinomycetota bacterium
GCCCCCGACCCGGGAACGAAACGTCAGCGAGCAGCTCCTCAAGCGAGTCCGTGAGCCGGGCGAGCTGCTGGGCATCGACGGGAACCCAGTCCGCGGAACCCAGGACGGCCTCGACCCTCGCAGCGTCCAGACCTGCGTACGGCGGCCAGTTGTCGGGTGCGGACTGCACCTCGATGCGGTCGTTTACGACCCGGGCCGTGAACAGCGCCACGGACCGTTTCTGGGGCGGGGCGAACGTGATGGCGCGACGCCACGGACGGGGATACATGCCCCCCGTCTGCGCCACCTCGACCAGGCGGCGAAGTGCCTGCTGGTCGGACAGCGTGATCGCCCGTTCGATGATGGTCTCCACCCCTTCGACGGGGTAGTCGTCGTGGGCGGATGAGCTGTCGTCGACGGCGATGAACGCCTGATTGACGAGGTCCATCACGGGTTCGAGGTCATCGGTGGACTCCACGCGAACCTCGACGTCACCCGTGCCCCAGTGCCCCACGCCGCGGACGTCGCGGGTACGGCCGTCCGGGTCGTCGACGGAGTCGGCATCGACGCCCGCCAGATAGAGCTTGAGCTCGGTCGCGAGGGGTACGACGCTCAAGAACACCTTTCCCGTCCGGAAGCCGACGTACTGCTTGCGAACCTCCTGGGTGACCTCGACCGACAGGTTGCCCAGGCGCGCCGCCAGCGCGTCGAACAGGGGACGGACCGGGCCCGCCAGGGCCGGGTGGTCGTCAAGGGTGTACGCCGACCTGACGCGCTGGCGCGCAACCCGATACCGCGCCAGGACGTCGTCCGCGAGGCGCACCGGCGGCCACACCGTGAGCGCCAGCGTCGCCAGGGCGGCGCCGCGTCGGCGCATCGCGTCCTCGGTCCAGCGTCCGTTCGCGCGCACCGACTCGTTGAGGCGAATCGGGCTCTCGTTGAAGCCGCCCTGGAGCGCGCGCTTCTCGGCGAACGGGCGGTCTGACAGCTCGCTGTTGTACCCGGTCAGAGTCAAGTTCCCCAGCGTGTGAAGGTGCTCTGCCTGGATGCGTGCCCACTCCGGGCCGAGTTCGTCCTGCCACTCGGGCGACAGCTCGGGGTTCTGCGGCATCACGTGCTCGATCGTGTACGCGGAGACGTCCACCGGCTCCTTGCGCCCGTGGTTCTCCAGCTTGTCCAGCAGGTAGGCGCGGTTGCGGAAGCTGTAGATGTCCTTCACTACGAGCTCCCTGCGGAACTCCTCGTCGCGGGGGAAGCGCCCCGAGCCCTCCTTCAGCAGCAGCGCCGCCTGCAAGCTCTCCAGGTACCTCTCCTCGTCGACCTCGCGGGACAGGGCCGCGAACACCTTGTTGAGCGCGCTCGTCGGCACGCCGGCCACCGCCCGCCGGAACACGTAGCTCTCGACGATGCGCAGCACGCGCACCAGCTCGTCACGGGTCAGCTTTCCCTCGGCGTGGTCGTCGAGCACGTCGAGGAGGAAGGGATACGCCACCTCTGTCTTCAAGCGGTCGATGTCGGTGAGCGCCGCCCTCACCGCCGGGTCCTCCTCGGTTCCCGAGACCAGCTTGGCGTAGTAGGCCGAGAAGCGGTGCAGGTCACGCGCGACGTCGGTGGGGCTCTCGCCCGACGCCGCGACATATGCCTTGAACGCGCGGTAGATCTGATCGATGCGCGGAATCTGGGCAGTGCGCATCGTCAGGTAGTCGCGCACGAACCGGTCGAAACCCTCGGGCCCCACGGGCGCCAGCCGCTCTTCCATGGGGCGCCAGTAGTGGCGGTACAGGTCGTCCTGCTCGTTCGGCGCCAGCCGCATCAGGACGTAGTTGCGGATCAGGTCGGCGTGGGTCAGGTCGAGGCCCGTGGAGTTCAGCGACTCGAAGATCAGCTGCGGGTCGTCGCGCCCGCGCTCCAGCGCGATCTCCACCACCAAGAGGCGTGACACCGCGGTGAGGATCTCGGACAGCGGCCGGCCGCACGTGCGCAGCTGGCCTCTGAAGTAGCCGTACGCGTCGACCACGGTCCGCGCGGGTTTGTCCGGAAGGGGAGTGCCCTCGATGAGCGCCAGGTAGGTGGCCCTGTCCGCCTCGTTCGGCAACAGCTTGTAGCGCCGCTCGCCCCGCTCGCGCTCGTCGACCAAGTAGCGGTTGTGAAGCTGCTCGTCGACGACCTTCGCCGCGTCCGGGTCGCTCTCGGCGCGCTCCTGCGCGGCGCGGTCCAGCGCCAGCAGCAGCAACGACACCGTTGTGAGGCGCTGCTGGCCGTCAATCAGCTGCAGAGGGTTGTGGCCCGCCGAGAGCACGATCCCACCGATCTGCACCAGCGATCCGATGAAATGATCGGCCCCGTCGGGGTCGTCCGCGACCCGCTCGATGTCCGCCCAGAGCTGCTCCCACTCGGCGACGGTCCACGAGTAGCGGCGCTGGTACAGCGGCACCACCAGCTGGTCAGCCTGCTTCAGGAAGCGCAGGAGGTTGGCACCGTCGGCCCTCATCGTGCTCTCTCCCTCTTCGTCTGCCGCAGCGTGGAGCCGAGCGACCCGTCACCCATCACGCCCCCTCGCCGTTCCGAAGCGCCTGGTAGAGCAGGCGACCGATGCCCTGCACGATCTCCTGCTCCACGTTCTCCTTACGACCGAACAGCTCCGTCATGCGCGAGTGGGCTTCGTGGTTCTCGGTGACCGCCAGCACCGTGGCGTCGTGAAGGCTGGGGCTGGCCAGGAACTGCTGCTCGCTGTTGGCCCTCGCCTGGTCCCGTAGCTCGGGATCGGTGGCGAGCACCGCCACCAGCGACTCGAGCCACGCCCGCTGCTGCTCGCGGGTGAATCCCTCGCCCGCGAACAGATCGTTGAGCTTCGCCAGCACCTCGTCCAGGAGCACCATGCGGGGGTCCTTCTTCACCCCCGACCCGGCGCCCTTGATGCCGCGCAGGGGCGTGAACTCCCCCGCGGCCAGATCGATCGCCGCCTGCCCCTTGTGCTTCTGGGCCACGGCCACCAACTGCACCTCCGACAAGTCGATGTGGGGCGACGCATCGTGCGGGCGCATCTGCGGTGCCAGCAGGCGGCAGAGGATCGCCCTCTTCGCCACGCCGGTGTCGCCGAAGTCGACGATCTGCGACAGGAAGTCGTAGAGCTTCACGTACGACGCGACGTCCTTACGAAAGAGCTCCAGCTCGTCCTGCCGCACCGTGTCCTTGGCGTCGTTGGCCGCCGTGCACGCCGTCACGTAGCGGTTCTTGATGGGCGCCAAGAGGCCGGCGAGCGCGTTGTTGCCCTTGTTGGTGACGTACGCCGCGGCGATGGCGTCGACCTCGTCCGGCCCGTACATGCCCGCCGCATCGAGCTTCGTGCCCAGGTCGTGCAGCATGTTGGGATCGGTGGTCTGCTCGATCTGTGCGGCCTCGAAGTACGGCCGGAACGCGGTGAGGATGTCCTTGGGCTCGTTGACGAAGTCGAGCACCGCCGTGCTCTTGCCCTGCACGAACCGGTTGAGCCTCGACAGGGTCTGCACGGCGGCCACGCCCGCCAGGGGCCGGTCGACGTACATACCGCACAAGCGCGGCTGATCGAAGCCGGTCTGGAACTTGTTGGCCACGATCATCACGTGGTACTCGGGCGTGGCGAACGCCGTGCGCAGGTCGCCGACCCCCGGATTCATCGAGGCTTCGGTGAACCCCTCCGCAAGCGACGGCGGGTCGGGGTCGCCCTCGTCGAACCGCACCTCGCCCGAGAACGCCACCAGCGTCTTGAGGTCGAGGCCCTCGGCCGCGATGTAGGCGTCCATCGCCTGCTTGTAGCGCACCGCGGCCTTGCGGGAGTCGGTCACCACCATCGCCTTCGCCCGGCCGCCCAGCAC
>CAUJCX010000057.1 GCA_963169235.1 Actinomycetota bacterium
GCGCCGACCGCGACGCCGGACTCGTCTCGGTGCTGATCGCCGAAACCCACGAAGACGTGACCACGCTGAACCGTCGCGCCCGCGCCGACCTGATCCTCAACAAGACGCTGAACCCCGACCGCGAAGTCGAGCTGCGCGACGGCACCGCCGCGGGCGTCGGCGACACCATCATCACCCGACGCAACAACCGGAACCTCCGCACCCTGGCGGGGTGGGACTGGGTACGCAATGGTGACATCTGGACCGTCACTGCCGTGGGCGACGACGGGACGATCACTATCGCGCGCGACTACGGGACCGGCACCACCGTCCGCGACGACGGAACCATCAGGGCTCGCAGGCGTTGGCGCAGGTTCGGTAGGAGCATCGTCCTCCCGGCCTCGTACGTGGCCGAGCATGTCGATCTCGGCTACGCAGTCACCGCCTACCGCGCCCAAGGCATCACGACCGACAGCGCGCACGTGCTGGTCGAACCGACCTCGACGAGGGAGACCTTCTACGTCGCGATGACCCGAGGACGGCACTCCAACCACGCCTACGTGACCCTCGACCGCGCCGACGACCACGCGCAGCCGCACCCCGGCGACGACCCACATGCCACAGCACGAAGCGTTCTCTACGGCGTTCTCCAGCACAGCGGTGCCGAACTCTCGGCGCACGAGACCATCGTTGCTGAGCAGGAACAGTGGGGCTCGATCGCTCAACTCGCCGCCGAGTACGAGACCATCGCCGCAGCAGCCCAACACGATCGCTGGGCCACCCTCCTCCGCAGCTCCGGGCTCACCGACGAACAGGCCGTGTGTGCCATCGAGTCCGAAGCGTTCGGCCCGCTCGCGGCTGAACTCCGCCGCGCCGAGGCCAACCGCCACAACCTCGATACGCTCTTGCCGCGCCTCGTCGCAGCGCGCGGATTCGGCGACGCCGACGACATCGCCGCCGTCCTCCACTACAGGGTCGAGCGGGCGACCGTCCGCCCCGCAGGCTCGGGCCGGACTCGCAAGCCAGCGCGACTGATCGCTGGCCTCATCCCACAGGCGTGTGGAGTGCTCGACGCGGAGATGCGAGCTGCTCTCGACGAGCGAGAGGAACTGATCGAGGCACGCGCCGACGCCACACTCGAAGCCGCGCTCACCGAGAACGCAGCGTGGACGAAGGCACTCGGAACACCGCTCGCCGATCGACGACGAGCCGCGGCCTGGCGCAAGTCCGCACGTGTGGTCGCGGCCTACCGAGACCAGTACCGCATCACCGACGACGCGCCCATCGGTGCCCCGCCCGAGTCGGCCGCGCAGAAGATCGACGCCGCCCGAGCGCGCTTCGCGCTCGACCGAACGCTAAACGTTGCTCGCGTCGAACAAGACCAAGAACACTCTCGACGCGCTCGGACCCAGCGCACCGGGCCGTCGCTGTGAGCCGGAGTGAGCTTCGGAGCGCCGCGTCCGCTGTGTCGTCCAGCCTGACCCCGGCTCCTCGGGTATGATGGACAGCACCATGACAGTTCGAGTTGGACCGGTGACACGTATCTCCTGACACCGTTCGCCAGGACGGAGGTGGACGTGGCCGCTCAAGAGGTCTCAGTCAACTTGGGAGATGCGACGCCCCGACGCCTGCTGGTGGATTGGGCGAACGGTCAGGACGCATGGGTGCGTCAGATCACCGCTGAAACGATCCTCTCTCGCCAGGCACCGAGCGATGCCTTGCTGGACGCCGCCTACGCCACCTTCCTCGCTGAGAAAGGGCTTGGCGATGGCGAGGCCCCGGAAGTCCCAAAGCTTGAACTCGTCGCTGCGGATGCGGCGGAAGAGGAGACTCTCGAACTCGTCAGTCTGGCGAACATCGAAGGCGTCAACGCACTCGCCGCCGACCAAGAGCTTGACTTCGACCCGGAACTGACCGTGCTCTTTGGGCAAAACGGATCGGGGAAGACGGGGTATGCACGAATACTGAAGCGCATCTCGGCTGTTCGGACCGCTGAGGACATCCTGCCGAACGCGCACACCGCCTATTTCGATAGCCCGCCGTCGCCCAGCGCCACCATCCAGTACCGACTGTCTGGCACGGACTCCTCGGTGATGTGGAAGGACGAATCCGGCCTTGCGCCATTCACACGCATCAGCGTCTTCGACGCGAGCGCAGTGTCGCTGCACGTTGACAGCGATCTGGGTTACGTCTACACGCCGGCCGAACTCGCACTGTTTGGTCACGTCGCTGCCGGGCTGCAAGGCATTCAGCAGCGGATCGCCACCGAGGTCAAGGCATTGGCGCCGGGGAGCAACCCGCTGTTGTCGAGGTTCACGCGAGGTACGAAGGTGTATCCCGTGATCGAGACCCTGGGTGCTACCACAGACCTTGCGGAGCTTGACGCACTGGCAACGCTGCCCGACGGTGCCGAGGCCAACCGCGAGCGTCTCGAAGGTGAGATCGCGGCATTGCGTTCCAACTCGCTCGACGCGATTCTCTCCAGCGCACAGGAGATGGGACGTCACCTCAATCGGCTGCACGGCGTGCTTACAACGGCGATGAACTTCGATGCGGTCGTCTACGAGAAGGCCCGGGTGAAACTCCAGGAAGCGGAAGGTCGAAGGACAGAAGCGCGAGAGCAACTCTTCAGTCAGGATGAGCTGCCAGGCCCAGCAGATGGGGAATGGCAGGAGTTCATCGTTGCGGGGGACTCGTACCGCCAACACCTTGGCCGCGAGCACTATCCAGCTGCCGGGGACAAGTGCCTCTACTGCATGCAGGAGCTCAGCTCGACGGCCTTGAATCTGCTGACTCGCTATCGCACGTTCCTCGATGAAACGCTTGTCCGTCAGGTCGAGGACGCGAACACCGAAGTGCGCAGCTCCAGCCTCAGGTTCGACGAAGCCGAACTAACCCGCGCGAACGAGTTCGCCACAGAACAGCGGGATGGTGAAGACCCACCGGCATGGGCCACTCAAGCATGTGAGGTGCTCGCGGCGGCTCGGGCCGCCGCTCAGGACACCGCGAATGGGAAGCCCGTGACCGCAGGCACCCTCCGAGAGAGCGCAGAAACAGTAACCTCCACGGTCGCAGCCGAACTGGCGACTGCGCGGGCAGCGGTCCAGCAGATGTCGGAGGACAAAGCGAATGCGGCAACCGCGCTCACCGGCAAGCAGAAGGAACTTTCAGAACTCGCTGCACGCATTGAGTTGAACCGGAACATCGCCGCAGCCCGCGAGTATGTCCGACGCGCGCGAAGAGCGCAACAGCTCGACAAGCTCTCACGGGTCATCTCAAGCGGCGCGTCGAAGCAGCTCACGGTCCAGTCCAAACTCGCCAGCGAAGACCTCGTGAACAAGAACTTCGAGACGCTGTTCGCCGAGGAGTGCGCTCGCCTCCGAGCGCCTCGCGTCGCACTTCGATTTCAAGGGCGCAGCGGACAGGCGCAACGCAAGAAAGCGGTCGCCTCATACAAGCCCTCTGCGGTGCTCTCGGAAGGTGAGCAGAAGGTGCTGGCGCTGGCCGACTTTCTTGCCGAGAGTCGGATGCGAGGGACCAAAGCACCTCTGGTCTTCGATGACCCGGTGACAAGTCTCGACTACCGCAGACTTGATGAGGTTGCTGCACGCATCCAGAATCTCGCCGAGACACACCAGGTCGTTGTCTTGACCCACAACATCATGTTCGCGTCAGCGCTGATGGCGGCCAGGCAGAACAAGAAGCTCAGGACGAAAATCTACGAGGTGCGCGACGGCGGAGAGGCCAAGGGAATCCTGGCCCCGGACGTCGAGCCGAGGCTCGATACGCCAGCCGATCTGGCCAAGCGGATCAACGTCAAGCTTCAAGAGATGACGAGTGCCGAGCCGGTGGTTCAGGATGCACTCATCAAAGAGACCTACGACCTCATTCGCGCCTGGTGCGAAGCCTTCGTCGAGCAGGAGCTCCTACAGAACGTCACACAGCGGTACCGCAAGAACATCATGATGACCCGCCTGTCGAAGATCGACAGCTCTCGGCTCGATGCTGCCATCGCAGTCATTGAACCTCTCTTCGATCGTGCTTGCGAGCGAATGACCGGACACTCCCACGCCGCCGAGTACATGAGCACCAAGCCGACTGTGAACGAAGTGCAGGAAGACTGGGAGAAGGCGAAAGCAGCGCGCTCGGCATACATCGCCACCTGAGCGGCGGATCAGCGTGGAAGCGGCTCGCGGGCGGCTACAGGGCGCGGGCGTTCATCGACGCCGTGGCTGCTGAGCGTCGCCCTGAATCGCGGGATGCCGCAGAAGCCCGGATCGCGCTTGCGCTGTCACGTCCGCGTGGAGAGAGAAGGTCCGCGGCATCCGTGACCAGTGAAGCGCGATCTCGCAGGAGTTGGTGTGGCCCGGCGCTCGTTGCGCTGGTCACCGGGCCGGGAACAGCTCCGACGGCGCGCCCGAGTTCGTGCGCATGCCGGGCGACGGTCATCGATCCAGATCGAGCGCCGGCTTCGACAACGACGGTCGACGCGGCGAGCGCGGCCATCAGCCGCGTCCGAGCAATGAAGCGATGGCGCGTCGGCACCGTGCCCGGCGGAACCTCACTGACAAGGAGTCCGAGGTCTGCCACCCGCTCAAGCAGTTCACGGTGACCCATCGGGTAGGGGCGATCAACGCCGTTCGCCACGACCGCGATCGTGTCGCCGCCTGACGCGAGGGCCGCTCGATGAGCAGCACCTTCGATGCCGTACGCACCGCCGGCCACGATGATCCGCTCAGCGCTGGCGAGGTCGGAGGCAAGCTGCCCGGCCACATGCTCGCCGTAGGAGGTCGAGGCCCTCGCGCCGGTGATCGTGACGAGATCGTTGAGCGGTCGTGCGAGGAACGATGTCGTGCCACGAGTCCACAAGACGTACGGACGCCGGTCGCCAAGATCGTCGAGCGCGGAAGGCCATTCTTTGTCGCCGGGAGTCAGCGTGCCGATACCGGAGCGCTCGGCTCCGACGAGGTTCTGTTCAAGTGTCCGAGCATCTGAGCGCTGGAACTGGGCACGCCACACCTGAGCGTCAACGGTACGGAGCCCCGGCACCGCGTCTTCCCCCTCGGCGAGCCGAAACAGCTCAAGCGCACCGAGCTCGCCCAGGAGGCGACCGGTCACGGCATCATCCGGTTCAACGAGCATCGACAGCGCCATCCGCGCCGTGCGCTCGTCCTGGACTACCTGGCTCAGGATCGTCATCGCCGCCTCCTCTCACTCCTACAGAGAGGTGCGCGCGGCGACGCGGAAGCCGGAGGGTTCCATGAACGCCGACCCCGGCGTAGAGTGGACGGCGAGGCAGGTTCTCCTCATATTGCGGGTCCTCCGGGACGGCCTTCGGGCACTCACACACGTTCTGCCTCCTCGACGGAGTAACACGTGTGACGAGAGGCACGTCATGTTCCGCCTTATCTGGACGCTCAGCGTTCGCACCCGCGACTACCTGCACCGCTACATGCCGAGCAACCGACTGCTCGCCGCCATCCGCACCCGGCGCGGACTCAAGTGGGGGATACCCGCGATGCTGGTCGCGCTTCCGTACATCCTGATCGCCAGCATCTGCTCTACCTCGGCAGCCGACGGCGGCCCCGGCTGGCTCCACTTCATCGTGCTGTGGGCATGCTGGAACGCGCTCAAGTTCATCATCATGGGACCCGTGAGCGTCGTTCTGCTCATCCGCACGCGCCTGCGCGAGGCCGCGATCCGTCGTCACCAGCGCCGCGACTCACTCGTCGAG
Organism: Actinomycetota bacterium; assembly: GCA_963169235.1. Classification (GTDB taxonomy): domain Bacteria; phylum Actinomycetota; class Thermoleophilia; order Miltoncostaeales; family Miltoncostaeaceae; genus JAGQUM01. Next base: position 5,714 of record CAUJCX010000057.1, read on the forward strand.
GCAAGCCCCCGTGATCCAGCTCTTCGTGTCTAGGCCGAGCGCCAGCAAGACCCTCAAGGGCCTGCTCCTCGGGCCCCACCTCCTGTCTATCCGACGACGCCTTGAACGGTCCGATCCGTGCATCTGGAGGCTCCGCCACAGGCCACACGCAAGGACCTCACGTGAGATACTAGAGCCATCCGACTCGGCACGTTGTCGGGAAGCACCGGGTGGCCAGGCGACAGGCTGGAGGGACTAGAAGCGATGCTTGGGATCATGCTCTGTGGCGCAAGCGACACAGCCGACTTGGCGCGCTCGTTTGCCGAGGTCACCCAAGGCATAGGCGGAGAGCCCTGGCACTATCAAACTGGCGAGATCCTCTACCTCAACAACGCCACAGCGAGTTGGGAGGGAAACTCGCGCCGAACCATTGCGGCAGCGGACCTTTGCGTCTTCGTCATCTTGCGAAGACACGGTGAGATTACGTGGAGTACCGAACTTCGCGCCGCTCTGGACGGTGGCAAACCCTTCCTTGTGCTCTGCCTCGACACGACTTACGCCGAGTATCTGGCGCTCACTCGCAACGTCGCAGTTGATGCGATCAGCGACGACAACAAGCGGAGGCTAGTCGAGACGATGACCGAATTGGAGTCCGAGCGGCAACTGACCGTTGCAACCTTCGACTTCAACACCTTCAAAGATGTCTACCGTCGCGAAGCAGCCAAGCTCTTCGAGGAGGCGCTCCACCTGCTGAGTGAACGCTCCAAGCGACAGACACTCATCGCGCTGCTCGGAGACCCAGCACGGCTCACAAGGCGGGACCTGGAAGCCGTCGAGGAATTGGCTGTCGATGAGTTTGAAGACAAGCACCCGCGAAAACTCGCGGTAGCCGCGCTCGCGGCCCGGGGCGGGGCAAGTCCAGACACAGTACTTGCGCTGATGGCGAGCAAGGAGCAGGGCATCCAACGGGCTTCCATTGCGGGGCTTTCGCGCCTGTACGTGGAACGGCCAGCAGATCCGGAGTTTCTCGACGATTGCGTTTCCCTTGCCAACGACTCTGATGACACAGGCGTGACGCGTCGACTCATACCTGCCATGTTCGAATTGGGTGTCGCAGAGGCAATACAGGCGCTGGACGCCCTGGACCTCGGAGAGATCGGCGCGCGTCGGCGACTGGCTGCGGCACTGGAAGCGAACGAAGGAGCCATACGTGACGAGAACCTTTCTCTTGAAGCGATCAACCTGCTCAACCGATGCCTCGTTAAGACCGAGGACGCGGGCTGGTTGGCGCGGTGTCGATCCTTCATCGACAGGCTTGGGTCCCGTTCCTGACCTCCTTCGCCTAACTGACTAAGCGCGGCACAAGAGGCGGGGAACGGGGTAGAATGGTGAGGCACCCCGCGTCTCAGCGTCTTGTAACGCCGCAGATCAGAGACCCAGGGCGCGGACAAGAAGCACCGGAACCTACACGGCTGCTTCGTGGATGCGGGAAGGATCGAACCGTCCACGGCGGATCGTCACCTCCGGCCGGGTGAGGTGCATGGCGACCGTGCGGCGGTTCACTCCGAACAGGGACGCCAGCTCCACGAGCGTCGCGCCCTCGCGATACTGCGCCACCAGATCGTCGACCTGCTCCGGGCGAAGCAGGGTTTGAGCCATCCCAAGTGATCGCACCACCCGACCCCTGGAGTCGGACACCGTAGGCTCCGAGGAGCGCTGATCGCGGTTGTAGAAGCCTCGCGACCTGCGCAAAGACAAGGTTTTCAAGTGTGGGCAGGGGTTCTCAAACTCTCTACGGAGGTCCACTTCCGCACCGTGAAACCCTCGCCTCGGCGGGGGTTTTCTGGTTGTGCCCGCGCGGCGGACGCGGCAACGCCGGCGTCAGGCGGAGCGTATTCGGCGGTGGCCCGCGCCGCCGTCAACCCCAGTGGAGCCGGGGTTGACGGCGCTCCCTCGGCCGCCTACCGCCGCCGCGCGGCGAGCGTGGCGCGGACCGGACGGGCGGCGCGTCCCGTGGCGGCGAGGGACGTGACGGACACGCTCACCGCGCGACCGTCGATGCCGGCGATCCGGGCCGTGTGGGCGCGGCCGCCGAGCATCCGCGACACCACCGGCCCGGCCGGCACCTTCACGACCAGCACCTGCCGGCGGGCGTTGGCACCGGGCCGCCACGTCACCACGACCGCGCTGCCGGCCCGCCGCACGCGCACCTTGGTGGCCCGGCCCAGCGGCGGGGGCGGGGGCGCGACGTACGACGCGACCACGCGCTCCTCGCGCACCAGGCCGTCCTGGGAGAGCTGGGCCACGATCTGCCGCCTGCCGCCCGGGCCCGGGCCGGGCGTGAACCGCAGCGCGCCCGAACCCCGCTTGGCGTCACCCAGCGGCCGCGTGCCCGCCCGTCCGCGTTCCAGGAACGTGATGCCCTGGCCGTCGACGAACGTGGTGCGGTACCGCAGCGTGCGTGCCCGGGCGCGGCCGCTCACGGCGACCCGGCCAACGGTCGGGGCCGGCACGTCCCGCGACACAGCGACCTCGGTGATGGCCGGGGCCCCGTCGTGCGTGCGCAGCGTCCAGTGCCCGGCCGCGGGCGCCTTGACCGCCAGGTAGCGCGCGAACGCCTGGTTGTCGGGCACGTCCCCGTCCGGCGTCACGACCTGGCCGTCGGGACCGACGAGATCGACGACGGGTGCGGCCGCGACGCCCGCCACCCGGAACGTCGCCGTCGCGCCCCCGGCCAGGTCGACCCCCGTCTCGGCCACCGGCGGGCCGACCTCCATCTGCCGGGTTCCCGGCACCGCGTAACGCGTCGCGTAGCAACTGATCGGCCAGATCGACGGGAAGCTGTCACCCCACGTGTAGCCCGCGCCGCGGGGCGGGATCAGGGCGAACGGCGGGAACGGCACCGCGACGGGCGTGGGGATCACCCCGCGGCACAAGGCGATGCCCTTGGACGACACCACGGCGTCGTAGCCCTCCAGGCACACGTCGATCCCGAGATCGACGCACGCCTCGCCGTGCGCCCGCAGCGAGAACTGGCGGGCGGGCGCGTCGAACCAGCCCGCCGTCTGCGCCTTGATCGAGAAGATCCCGAACGAGGGTCCGCCGCTGAGGTCGACGCTCGCGTACCCGTCGGACGTGACCCGCATCGTCCCGGAGCCGATCCCGATGCCCCCGGCCGTCACGACCCCGGTGCCGGTGAGCACCACCGGATCGGCCAGCAGGACGGTGAGGTGGCCGTCCAACTGCGCCAGCGACGTGTCCTGGGCGGCGCCCGCCACCTCCAGCCGGAACGTGCCGTCCACCTTGGCCGGCCGCAGTTGGAGGCCGCCACCGAGTGACGTGAGGCTGAGCCCGGGGAACAACACGATGCCCGGGTACGGCAGGTCGACACGAAACGTCGCGGCGCGGAAGCCGTCCGGGGTGCCGAAACGGATCGAACCGCACACCCCGGGACCCACCTTGGGCGGCGGAAGCTCGAGCTCGAACACACCCGCCCACTCGTTGGGCTGCACCGCCGCGCCCGACGACGGAGGGACAAGGCATTCCCCGAGCGTGGTGCCGCCCTCGGCCCGGTACTGCACCTGCAGGCGACGCAGCGTCGCGGGTCCCAGCCGGACGTTGTCGGCCCGGAAGTCGAGGGAGTCGAGCACCAACCCCTGGCGGTTGTTGAGGATGAGCTCCGCCGAGCCGCGGATGTCGCCGAACTCCTTGGGCAGCTCGAGGCTCACCGGGATGCGCACGCCGTCGCTGCCGTCGAGCCGCACGTCGATGTCGCCGCGCACCGGGAAGCCCAACAGGTCGGGCTTGAACATCTTCTCGCCGAACGTCGCCAGCTCGGATCCCGCGCGCTTACCGGCCGCGTTGACGTCGAGCCGGCCGCGGAACAGCGTGATGTCCGGCACCCCCGGGGCCCGGAGCTCTACCGAGACCGTCCCCGTCGAGCGGATCGTCTTGGCGTTGAGGTCGATCTGCACCTGGACGCCGGCGTCGGGGATGATGTCCATGCCGTTCAGCCGGAACGGGCCGTTGCTCACCTTGACGCCACCACGGCTGGCGTTCAGGAAGCACGGGCCGTCGAGCAGCGCCTGCACGGCCGGGCCGAGCTGGATCTTCTGGCAGTCCACGGCGACGTCGGCGGGCGGGGCGCCTCCGCCGGGCAGGTGACCCAGCGCGGGCAGCCCGGTGGGCAGGGTGTTGCCGAAGCCGGACAGCAGGATGCGTTTGTCGTCGGTGTCGCGCACGGTGACGCCGCCACCGTCGTCCGTCGCGGCCGCGGTCATGATGACGCCCTCCTCGGTGCTGACGAGGACCGGGGTGCCGACCACGCGCCCCGACGCGCCCACGCGTTCGCGCCGCCAGACGCCGCGTACGAGGCCCTCCGCCCCCTGCCACACGACCGACGTCGAGCCGTCGGCGTGGCCGATGGGGACGATCTGGCTCCCCGGCTGCCCGGACGACAGCGTCCGCACGGCGCCGTCCGCCATGTTGCGCAGCTCGAGCGCCCCACCGTCCGGACGCCTGTCGGTCACCATCAGGGTGCCACCGGCGTTCGTGATCCCGGGCTCCAGCCCCGCGAAGGACGTCGGGGGGCTCCACGTCGCGGCGTCGTTCACGTCGCCCGGCCCCGTCCACGTCCGGACGAACGACGTGGAACCCAAGTCGTGGTAGACGACGCTGGGGATGCCGTTGGCTACGGCCATCCGGCCTTCGGTGAAGTCTCCGGGGGCCAGCGCCGCGGCCGTGGTGGTGAACCGGCCCGCCGAGGTCGCCGAGAACTGCACCCCTCCCGTCTTGACGTTGGTGACTGAACCCACCAGCGGGTTGTCGGCGCTTCCGAACGCCACGGATTGCCCCGCCAGGGGGGCCACGCCGACGATGCCGGGGCTCTGGAACGTGGCGCCGCCGTCGTCGCTCGCCCACAGGTACAGGGTGTCCCTCGCCAGGTCGGGGTTCCCGCCGGGTTTCGCCACCTCCTGCGGGAACCGGTGCGACAACACCACCACCTGGTCGTTCACCGCCAGCACCTGCGGCCCGTCGGCGTCGTCCGACAGGGGGCCGGCGCCCGGCGGCACCAGCCGCTGGGTGACGTCACACGTCTTGGCCGCGCGCGGAACCCGGCAGTAGACCGTGACGTCCGGGCCGGCGTCCGACGGCTCGTTCCAGACGATGTGCGCGGTGCCGGCGGCGTCGACGATCGCGTCCGGGCGCTCGCCGGCCGACGACAAGAGGGCGGCGGGGGGCGTGGTCGGCGCCTGGGTCGCGATGGCCCGGGGCGCGGGCCGGGCCTTCCCCGCGGACGAGAGCACGGGGGGTGCCGCCGCGGCGGCGGCCGGCGCGACGACGGCGACGACGGCGCCGATCAGACCTCGACCCATGAGAGAACCCCCCGAACGAACGTGTGTCGGCGCCGGTCGACCGTGCGTACGGGCGCGTGGTGCCGGGGGAATCTCACACGGAACCTGCGGCGCGGCGTATGCGTGCCAGCACGGAACCTCGGACCGCGGGAGGACGGGGCCGTGCCTGGATCCACTCCGCCACCCGCGACGATCTGGCGCTGCTGCCGGTCGTGACGGCCGAACCGTTCGTCGTTCCACTTCCCGGCGCGACGGCGCAGATCGGGGTTCGGCGTGCCGGTGTCCGGGCCGCGACCCCGCGTCGCGCGTCGCCGGCGCGAGCCCCTGCCCCGGCGGGTCCCGGGGTTCGCGGGGTTCTACGCCGGCGTCAGCCGGAACACGGGGTGGTCCTTGTCGTCGGGGAGCTTCTCGAACAGGCTCTTGACCGCCCGGCCCGCCTTCACCCGGTAGTCGCTGATCACCGGGCCGCGCTCGGCGACGGGGATCTCGACGGCCGCGAACGGCTGTTCCTTGCCGTGGCGCCCCACCCGGCACGTGCCGGACGCCCGCAGATTGCGCACCCACTGGGTCTCGCCGCGCGGGCACACCAGGTACCGGTGCCCGTCGCGCTCCACCGTGATCACCGGCACCCTCTGCACCCCGCCCGAGCGGCGGCGGGGCACCTCGAGCACCTCGGCGCCGCCGATGCCGAACCGCATGGCCAGGGGGTTGAACACGTTGCGCACGAACAGCGGCGGGCGGAGGTAGGGCACGGGGATCTCCGGTCGTCGGGTGTGGCGCGCATCCTGTCACGCGCGACGGCGAACGGGCCGACGCGGCGATCGCCTGCGGCGCCTTCATGCTCCGGCGACGCGATGCCGATGAAAGTGGCGATGTGTGGCACCATGACGTGCCTCAGACGACGTGGAGGAAAATGTCATGGCCGTCGCAGTCGAGTCGTACGTCTCGGCACGGGGCAGCACGGCGGACGCCGTGGCCGATCTCGACGCGCAGCTGTCGCGCGGCGGCGGCACCCCCCACTTCGCGTTCGTGTTCTACGGCCAGTGCCACGACGACGCGGTGATCGACGGCTTCCTGCGCGCGCGGCTCCCCGGGGTGCCCCTGGTGGGCGGTACGTCCTGCGCCGGGGTGATGAGCGACCACGGGCTGGGCGGCGCCGACTCCCTGGGGCTGCTGCTGGTGCACGACCCGGACGGCGCGTACGGGTCGGCGGCCGCCCCGCTGGGGGACGATGCGTCGGACACCGCGCAGCAGACGCTGACCCGGGCCCTCGCATCGGCCGACGCCGCGGGTGAGCTGCCCGAGCTCATCTGGGTCTACCAGAGCCCCGGGCAGGAGGAGGCAGTGATCGCGGGGCTGCGGCGGGTGGTCGGTGACCGCTGCCCCATCATCGGCGGCAGCTCGGCCGACGACGACGTGTCGGGCGTCTGGCGCCAGATGGGCCCCGACGGGCCGATGCGCAACGGCGTGGTGGTCGGCGTCCTCTTCCCATCGGGCGGCGTCGGGTTCGGGTTCCAGGGCGGCTACGAGCCGACCGGCGAGCACGGCGTGGTCACCGAGCTGGGCGACGACACCGGGCAGGGGGTCGGCCGGCACATCCTCACCATCGACGACGCGCCGGCGGCGGAGGTCTACAACGGCTGGCTCGGCGGCACGCTGCCCGCCGACGCGATGGAGCACGGCGGCCCCATCCTGGAGGCCACCACCAGCACGCCCCTGGCCGTGGGAGCCGGCAGCGTGGAAGGCGTGACGTACTACCAGCTGATCCACCCCGAGGCCATCACGCCGCAGAAGGGGCTGGCGACGTTCGCGGCGGTCGAGCGCGGCGCCCGCGTCCACGGCATGCGGGGCAACCGTGACCACCTGGTGACGCGCGTAGGACGGGTCGTCTCCACCGCGCAGTCGTCGCTGCACGTCGGCGCCAACGACGTCGCGGGCGGCATCGTCGTGTACTGTGCCGGGTGCCTGCTGGCCGTCGGCGACCGGGCCCCGGAGGTGGCCGACACGGCCCGTCAGAGCTTCGGCGACGCGCCGTTTCTGGGCAGCTTCACGTTTGGCGAGCAGGGCACCATCCTCGACAGGAACCTGCACGCCAACCTGATGATCTCGGCCGTGGTGTTCGGCCGCTGAGTCGGCGACGGTTGCGCGGATCTGCCCTTCCATGAACGCCGGTCATGACAGCACGGAGGAACTGCGTGAGGTGATCCTCGCGCAGCATCGTCAGCTCGACGCGCTGCAACGCGAGGTGGACGACGCCGAGGTGCTCATCCAGGCGCTGAACGCCCTGCTCAAGCTGGACGCCGACGCGGAGCCGTTCGCCAGCGTGTTCGACGTGCTGGCGCCGCTGCTGCAGTTCTCCCACGCGCTCGTGCTGGTGGAGGACGACGCCCCCGACGCCTCCCTGCGTTGCGTCGCCGCGAGCCACCCCGGGCTGGTCGGCACCGCGTGGGACCGGACGCCCATCATCAGCAAGGCCGTGGGAGGACGGGTGATCGCCACGGTCCCGCCCGGGACGGGAGACGCGTGGCCGCCCGACGTGGTGCGGTGCGGGCTGTCGCCCGACCAGCCGGCGCTGTACCTGCCCCTGGGCTCCCGCGACCGCCGCGGCATGCTGATGCTGCTGCGCCCGCTCGGCACCGAGGGCTACGACCGCCGTGACATCACGGTGGCCCGCAAGCTGTCGCTGCTGGCCTCCCACGCGTTCGCGACCCGGCAGGCGAACCGCAGCGAGAAGGAGCGCCGTCGCCTGCACGAGCTCACCAAGGAGCTGCGCTCAGCACAGGACGCCCTGGCGTACCGGGCGAACTACGACCCGCTCACCGGGCTGCCGAACCGCGCGTTCTTCGAGGAGCAGATCACGCGGGCGACGCGCGAGCTGGCCCCGGGGCAGAAGATGGCGCTCGCGTTCATCGATCTCGACGGCTTCAAGCAGGTCAACGACTTCTACGGCCACGACACCGGCGACAAGCTGCTGACCGCGGTGGCCGAGCGGCTGCGCGACCACATCCGCGACCACGACATCCTGGGGCGCATCAGCGGCGACGAGTTCGTGCTGCTGCTGAACCCCATCGCCGACGCCGCGTCGGTGACCCCGATCGTCGACCGCGTACTCGACGGGCTGCGCGAGCCGTTCCACATCGGCCCGCTGCACCTGATGGCGTCGGCATCCGTGGGTCTGGCCGTCTTCCCCGACCACGGCGACGACTACGAGCGCCTGCGCCGCAACGCCGATATGGCCATGTACAGCGCCAAGAACAACGCACGCGGCCGCGCCGCGTTCTTCGAGGACCGCATCGCGCGCGCCACCACGTCGCGCGCCCGCGCCGAGCAGGAGCTTCGCCGGGCCGTGGCCGACGGCCGCTTCCGCGCGGTGCTGCAGCCGAAGATCGACCTGATGACCATGCGCGTCGTCGGCTTCGAGACGCTCGCCCGGCGGGTGGGCGGAGACGGCTCCCTCGGCCCGGGCGCCGACTTCATCGAGCTCGCCGGCGACCTCGGCCTGCTCGACCAGATCACCGACATCGTCCTGGACAGCCTCCTCACCGACCTGCCCGGGCTCGACGCGGCCTACGGCGACGGCACCTCGATCAGCGTCAACGTCGCCACGGGCCAGGCCACCGATCCGCGGCGGATGGACGCCGTGCTGGCGCGCCTGCGCGGCACGGGCCGTCCCGACCGCTTCGTGGTGGAGGTCACCGAGGACGCCCTGCTGAACGCCGACGCGTTTCGCGATGACGTGCTGCCGCTGCTGGTCGACGCCGGCGTGCGCGTCTCCATCGACGACTTCGGTACGGGGTACGCCGCGTTGTCACGCATGGTCGACGTCCCCGCCGACGAGGTGAAGATCGACCGCTCGTTCGTCACCACGGTGCACGAGCGCGCCCGCAGCCAGGTGATCGTGCGGGCGTTGTCGACCGTCGGCCACGAGCTGGGCAGCAGCGTCGTCGCGGAAGGCGTCGAGACCGTCGACGAGCTGCGGTACCTGGTCACGCACACCGCCATCCGCTACGGGCAGGGGTACCTGTTCGCACGGCCCGCTCCGGCTCACGACCTGATCGCGCGACGCGCACAGCTACTCGCGTCGCTGGCGCGCCTCGAACGGCCGCCGCGGCTGGCGGTGGCCGACGGGTGACTCCGGGCCGTGGGGCCCTCACGAGGAGACGCGCGCGTGCGGAGCCCCGAGGGCCCCGCACGCGTGACGGACGGCTAGTGGTGGCCGTTCTCGCCGGGGTCGGCCGCGGCGCCCGGACCGGGCTTGCCGTCGCCGGCCAGGATCATGCCCACGGCGCCCTTCGCGGCGTGGTCGAACTGGTGCGTGACGAACGGGAACTTGCCCTCGCCCACGAACTTCATCTCGAACACACCGGCGCCCGAGGCGGGCAGGTTGTACGTCTGGCGACCCACCGTGAGGTTGTGGTCGTCGGTGTTGCCGTCGGCGTACACCTTGTCGAAGATCGTGCCCACCACGTGGAAGCTCGACTGCTCGCTGGGGCCCGCGTTCATGACGAACAGGCGCGCCTCGCTGTTGGCCTTCACCTTGATGGGGTTGGCGATGTACTGCGACGGAATGCCGTTGAACGCCATTGCGTCAGGCTTGCGGTTGATGATGTCGTCAAGCGACGCGTACAGCTCGGACTGCGTGATGGCGTACTCGGGCATCGGGCGACCGAAGCCTTCCTTGGGCTGCACGATGATCATGCCGTACATGCCCATGCCGATGTGGTGCAGCACCGGCGCCGTGGCGCAGTGGTACATGAACACGCCGGGGTAGTCGAGCTTGAACTTGAACTCGCCGGCCTTGCCGGGCGCCACCTGCACCTCGCCGCCACCGAGGCTCATGCGCGATGCGTGGTAGTCGACGCTGTGGAAGAACTTGCTGGTGGGGTCGTTCTTGATCTTGATGGTGACGGTGTCGCCCACCACGGCGCGCAGCACGGGGCCGGGCACCTGGTTGTTGAACGTCCACATGCGGTAGACCTTGTCGCCCACCTTGACGTTCTTCTCGGTCGTGGTGAGCTCGAACGTCTTGTTGCCCGGCTGCACCGGCCGGGTGCGGGGGTCGTACTCACCCAGCGTGATGTCGACGGGACCGGCGGGTGCCGTCGTCGCCGCTGCGGCCGTGGTGCCCGCCGCGGGGGTGTCCGCAGACTTACTGTCGCTGCTGCACGATGCGATACCAAACGCGGCACCGGCCATTGCGACAGCGGCGCCAATCAGCGCTGCACTCGCTCGCGGACGCCGCAGGCGCGCCGTCCGGGCGTCACGACCCTTCGTCACGTCTGCCACTTACTGCTCCTCTCGTGTCGGGTCACCCACGAAAGGGCCACCCACGCTGTTACACAGTCAACGGTTCCACCGACCGGGCCCTGAGTCGAGGGATCACTCCACACACATGGCGAGCGCCCCACCTTTATGTGACACATGTCGAATATTTCGACGCGATGCGGGGGCAGCGGCGCTAGTGTTTGTAACATGAGTCACGGACGCATCACTGCCGACCACACACCCGAGAGCCTGACCGAGGGCTTCGACCTCATCCGGGGGGAGCTGAAGCTACCTGCCGCGTTCCCGGACGAGGTGGAGACGAATGCCCGCGCTGCGGCGACATCCGTCCCTGATGACTCTGGACGTCTCGACATGCGAGACATCCGCTTCGTCACCATCGACCCTCCCGGCAGCCTCGACCTCGACCAGGCCGTGTGCATCGACGCGGACGGCGACGACCGGGTGATCCGGTACGCCATCGCCGACGTGGGGGCGTTCGTGCCACGCGGCGGCCCCGTCGACCGCGAGGCGTGGGACCGCGGCGAGACCATCTACCTGCCCGACGCGCGCACGCCCCTGTACCCCACCGTGCTCAGCGAGGGCGCCGCCAGCCTGCTGCCCGACCAGGACCGCCCCGCCATCGTGTTCACCATCGCCGTCGCCGCCGACGGGGAGCTGGGCGAGGCGTCCGTGACCCCGGCCCTGGTGCGCTCGACGCGCCGCATGACGTACGCGGAGGTCGACGACGACTCGGTGCCCCACTTGCGCGACACGGGCGAGCGGCTACTGGCGGCGTCGGCCCGCCGGGGCGCGAGCCAGGTGGACCTGCCCGACCTGGAGGTGGAACCCGACCCCGGCAGCGCGGCGGGGTACCGCCTGGTGGCCCGCGAACGGCTGCCGGCCGAGGACTGGAACGCGCAGGTGTCGCTGGCCGCCAACATGGTGGCCGCGCGCATGATGGTCGCGGCCCGCACCGGGCTGTTCCGCGTGATGGCGGCTCCCGACCCCCAGCGCATGGCCGACCTGGCGGCCGCCGCCCGCGCCCTGGGGTTCGACGTGGCCGAGGAGGCGCACCCCGGCGCGCTGGTGCGGGCGCCCGGGCCGCCGGACGCGCGGCGCGCGCTGGGCGACGCCGCCCGGGCCACCGCCGGCGCGGGCTACCGCCCGTTCGACGCCGACACCCCGCCGTTCCACGCGGCCGTGGCCGCGGCGTACTCCCACGCCACCGCCCCGCTGCGCCGCCTGGCCGACCGCTACGTGCTGGACCTGCTGGTGGCCCTCTCCCAGGGACGCGAGGGCGAGGAGACCCCGTGGGGCGACCTGGCCCGCACCATGGACGAGGCCGACAACCGGGCCGCGCGGGCCGAGGCCGCCGCCATCGACCTGGTGGAGGCGTTCCTGCTGGCGCCGCGCGTGGGCCAGCGGTTCGACGCGGTGGTCACCGGCGCCCGCGACGACGGCGTGCGCCTGCAGCTGGTCGATCCGCCGGTGCGGGCGGCGCTGAAGCTCGCGGACGCGCCCGCCGCGGGCACGCACCTTGAGGTGACGCTGACCGACGCCGACGTGAAGGCGCGGCGCGTGCGGTTCGCCCCGGCGGGCTGAGAACGCCCGCCCGCAGGGTCGAACGGCCCCTGGGAAAGCGGGTCGAACCGCGTGACGGCTCGGTACAGTGGGGGGACTCGGCTTGCCGAGGGCACGCGTGTGCCGTCCTTTCGCCTCCCGACGACCCCAGAGGGCTCATGAGCATCACACCGGCCGACTACCCGCCGCTGTTCGAGACCGCCTCCCACATCGCGCTGCCCACCGCGGGCGAGGACGAGCGCATCGAGGTCGGCGTCCTGATCGTGGGCGGAGGGCCCGCGGGGCTCGCCACCGCCGTGCGCCTGGGGCAGCTGCTCGAGAACGAGCCCGAGCTGGCCGAGAGCCTCGGCGAGGTGCCCATCGCGCTGGCCGAGAAGGGCAAGGCACCCGGCTCGCACCTTCTGTCCGGCGCGGTGATGAAGCCGGGCCCCATCAAGGACCTGTTCCCCGACGTCGACCCCGCCGACATCCCGCACTACTGGGAGGTCGACAAGGAGGCCGTCTACTTCCTCACGCGCAGCGCCAGCCTGCGCATCCCGCCGCCCCCGCAGATGCGCAACCACCACAACTGGGTGGTGTCGGTCTCGCAACTGGCCCGCTGGATGAGCGAGAAGGCCGAGGAGCTGGGCGTCTACCTGCTGCCCGAGACGGACTGCCAAAAGGTCATCATCGACCAGGGCACCGTGCGCGGCGTCGTGACGGGCGACAAGGGCCGCGGCCGTGACGGCGAGGAGCTGGGCACGTTCGAGCCCGGCATGGAGCTGCACGCCCAGGTGACCGTGCTCAGCGAGGGCACGCCCGGCCATCTCACCGGCGTGCTGCGCAAGCACTTCGAGCTGGACCAGGAGTCGGTGCAGACCTGGGAGCTGGGCGTCAAGGAGGTGTGGGAGGTCCCGAACGAGCTCACCAGCCTCGTCCACACCGCCGGCTTCCCGCTGCGCCTGGGCAAGAAGTACCGCGAGTACGGCGGCTCATGGATCTACCCCATGGGCGAGAACATGGTGTCGCTGGGCTTCGTGGTGGGCCTCGACTACGCGGACGCCACGCTGTCGGTGCACGACCTGCTGCAGGAGTTCAAGACGCACAAGCTGGTGCGCGGCATCCTGGAGGGCGGCAAGCGCGTTGCCTGGGGCGCCAAGACCATCCCGGGCGGCGGGCTGTACGGCCTGCCCAGCCGGCTGCACGTGCCGGGCGCCATGTTCGTGGGCGACTCGGCCGGCTTCGTCGACATGGCGGCCCTCAAGGGCGTCAACTACGCCATCCGCTCCGGCATGCTGGCGGCGGAGTCCATCGTGGAGGCGCTGAAGGCCGGTAAGGCCACCCAGCCCACCGGCCTGTGGGGCTACGACAAGCGCATCAAGGACTCCGAGGTCTGGAAGGACCTGTGGAAGGTGCGCAACATCCGGCCCGGCTTCCAGCGCGGGTTCCTCATCGGCGGTGCCATCCACGGCATGGCGACCGCGTCCATGGGGCATCTACCCAAGACGCTCAAGCCGATCTCCGACGCCGCGGAGCCCATGTTCCTCGGCGACAAGGCGTACCCCAAGCCCGACGGCAAGCTGATCTTCGACAAGCTCTCGAGCGTCTTCGCCAGCGGCAACAAGACGCGCGACGACCAGCCCAGCCACATCCGCATCCGCACCGACGTGCCGCGCACGCTGGCGACCACGTGGGTCAGCATGTGCCCGGCGCAGGTGTACGAGATCGACGAGGACGCGCCCGGCACCAACGGCAACGTCACGGTGCGCGTGAACGCCTCCAACTGCGTGCAGTGCGGCGCCATCACCGCGAAGGGCGGGCGCCTGACGCCGCCCGAGGGCGGATCGGGTCCCGAATACACCATCACCTGATCGACAGGTTCCGGCGGGTGCCATCAGCCCCCGCCGGAGTGCCGGTACCCGCGCGAGTCGGTTCTGGGCCCGCGCCGCCGATACACAACGGGATATGACCGTGTTGCGCTCCCTGTTCGCCGCGCCCGAGCACCGGCGGGCCGCCGCCCGCTCCGCGGGCGCGTTCCTGCTCGTCGGGGCGGCGTTCCTCACCCTGTTCAGCATGATCCTGCCCGGCTGGGACGGTGGCCGTCCCGCGCTGATGGCCGCCGTCGTGGCCGGCCTGACGGTGCAGGGAGTGCGCGGTTGGTTCTTCCCGCACACCATGACGCCCGCCGAGATGGCCCTCTTGCCCCCGCTGCTGGCGTGCGTGGTGGCGGGCCAGAACGCGTGGACGATGGACGCGACGGCCGGGGCCCAGATGTTCCTCCTGTGGCCGCTTGCGTACGCCGCGCTGTTCCTCAACTCCCGCAGACGCTGGTGACGCTGGGCACCGTGATCGCCGCCGACCTGATGTCGGTGGCGCACGTCCTCTCGCTCGACGCGGCGCTCGCCGACGTCGCCAGCGTCGCCGTCGCGTTCGCCGGCACGGCCATCGTCGTGCACTCCCTGCGCCGGCGCCTGTCCGCGATCCTCGCCGAGAGCGAGCGCCACGCCCACCAGGATCACCTGACGGGCCTCGCCAACCGCAGGGCGTTCAGCGCCGCGCTGGACGCCGCCCTCGCGCACCGCACCCGCACGGACGAGCCGCTGTCGCTGGTGACGGTGGACGTGGACGACTTCAAGGAAGTGAACGACACGCGGGGCCACGCCGCGGGTGACGCGGTGCTGCGCCAGGTCACGGCGGCTCTGCGCTCAAGCGTCCGGCGCGGCGGCGACACCGTCGCGCGGCTGGGCGGTGACGAGTTCGTCGCCCTCCTGCGGGGGTGCGATCAGGACGATGCCGCGAGCCTGGCCGAACGGATCCGCAGCGACGTGGCCACGCGCACGGGCGGCGTCACCGTCAGCATCGGGGTCGCCACGCTCACGTCCGGCACGGCCAGCCCGGACGAGGTGATGCGCGCATCCGACGGCGCCCTGTACGCCGCCAAGGCGTCGGGACGCGACCGCGTCTCGGCGGCCGTGATCGCCTAAGGCGCCGCCTGCGCCCGCCGGCTCAGGCCGTGCGATGCCGCTCGATCATGCCCACGTAGTGCCGGGCCGACGCCGCGATCGCCTCGCGCTCCTGGTCCGTGGTGGCCCGCCGCACGCGCCCCGGTACGCCCACCACCAGCGAGTTGGCGGGTACGCGGGTGCCCTCGCTCACCACCGCCCCCGCCCCGATGATGCTGCCCGACTCCACGACGGCGCCGTTCATCACGATGGCGCCCATGCCGATGAGGCAGCCGTCCTCCACCGTGCAGCCGTGGACGATCGCCCGGTGCCCCACGGTGACGGCGCGCCCCACGGTGCACGGCACGCCCTCGTCGGCGTGTAACACGGCGCCGTCCTGCACGTTGGTGTCGTCGCCGACGCTGATGACGTCGGTGTCGCCCCGCAGCACGGCGGTGGGCCACACCGACGCGCGCGCGCCCAGGACCACGCGCCCCACCACCACCGCGGTGTCGTCCACGTAGGCGCCCGCGCCCACCTGGGGCACCCCGCACGAAAGCGACCGGATCATCGCCGTCCCCGTGCCCGGTGAAACCGTGACAATCGGCGCAGATCGTGCGTTTCGGTCACAAAGTCACCCCTCAACCCTGGCGATCCCGGGGACCGTTGTTAGGATGCTCCTAGCCTATCCGCAGTCGAGGGAGCTACGACGTATGCGCAGAATGAAGAAGACCGCGGCGCTGCTGGCGATCGCGAGCATCGTTGGTGCCGGCGCTCTGGCCGGGTGCAACGACTCGAAGGGCGCAGACGCCTCCACGCCGGCAGGCGCCAGCACGGTGGCCAACACCGCGGTGCAGACGGACTCCGACGGCAAGACGGCCACGACCGAGGCCACCACGCCTCCCGCCGAGACGGCCGCGACCGAGCCCGGTGACGACGCGGGCACCGGCGGCGACGCCGCAGCCGGCAAGACGCTGTTCGACGGCACGTGCCAGGGCTGCCACCCCAACGGCGGGCAGGACGCGGGCGTGGGCCCGAAGCTGGCCGGCGCTGCGGGGCTTGACGCCGCACTCGTGAAGGACCGCATCGTCAACGGCAAGGGCGCGATGCCTCCGGGCCTGGTCACCGACCCGACCGACGAGGCCAACGTCATCGCCTACGTGATGAGCCTGCAGTAGTACGTCTGGTCACGGCCACTGGGAGCTGATCAGCGCGGCCGACCGGCTGCGCGCGATCGGTTCCCAGTGGGACGCGCTGGCCCGGGCTTGCGGCCGGCCGCTCGCGTCCCCCGCATGGATGATGGCGTGGTGGGATGCGTACGCTCCCGCGGGCGCCCGCCTGCACGTTGCCGCCGCATGGGACGGCGACACGCTGATCGGCATCGCCCCCGCGATGCGCCGGCGCCACCGCGGCCTCGATGAGGTGGTGGGCCTGGCGCCCGGCATGGCCGTGCGCGGCGCCGTGTTGCTGGCCCCGCACGACCAGCCGCGCGCCGCCGCGCGCATCGCCCACGCATGGCACGCCCACGGCGCACCGCACCGCCTGACGTTCCCCCAGACCGACGTGGACGACCCGTTTCCCGCGCTCCTGCGCGACGCGTGGCCCACGTCGGTGCGGCCCGCCGTGCAGTGGGGACCACCGCGGGCCGTGCCCGTGATGGACATGAGCGGACGGGGCTACGACGAGTGGCTGGCGTCCAAGAGCAGCAACTTCCGCCAGCGCATCCGGCGCGAGGGGCGCCGCATGGAGGCCAAGGGCGCCACGTTCCGGCTGGCCCAGACGCCGGACGACCTCGACTGGGCGCTGGGGGAGTTCCACCGGCTCCACGGCGCGAAGTGGGCCGAGCGCTCGTCGCTGTCGTCCGCGCAGGGGCTGGAGATGATGCGCCGCGCCGCCGCCGAGATGGGCCCCGAGCGCATGCGGGTGCACGTCATCCAGGTGGACGACCGCGCCGTGTCCGTGCAGGTCTTCGTCACCCACGGTGGCGAGCTCATCTACTGGAACGGCGGGTGGGATCCCGACTGGGCGGCCCACTCCCCCGCCCTGGTCGGCATCGTCGCCGCCCTCGAGGACGGCTTCGCCCGCGGCGACCGGCGCCTCGACCTGGGCGAAGACGACACGTACGACTACAAGAAGCGCATCGCCGACGGCGACGCCCCCGTCGCCACCGTCACCGTGACGCCGCGGGGCCTCGGATACCCGGTGGCTCTGGCGCTGACGGCCCCCCAGCGGGTGGCACCGCTGGTGAGGAAGGCCGCCCGCACGATGGTGCGCCACCCCCGTGGTCCCGTGGCGCTGGCCCGGCGCCTGCGCGGCGGGGACCGCGGCGACGCGGACGCCTAGATCGTCAGGTCACGCTGCGGCGAGCCGGGCCGCGCGTCCATGCGCGCCAGCACGTTGGTCATCAGCTGGCGGATGCGCCGGTCGGGCTCGCCCTGGGGCTTGCCCGGGTCGTACACCCGGCGCCCGTCGGCGTCGAGGCCCCAGCTGAACAGGATGCTGCCCGTGGCGAACACGTGCGCGCCGGACGCCCTCGTGTGGAACGCCGCGCTCGACACCGCGTCACCGTCGCCCGGTCGGCCGCGGGCGTCCATCAGCTGGCCGTTGACCGGGGTGTCGGCCAGGTGCCGTAGGCCCGCGGGGGTGAGGCCGTTGTCCACCACGCCGTCCCACTCCCAGCCCACCAGCTCGCGCCCGATGACGGTGTCGGCGCCCCGGCCGAGGCCGGCGTGCGCCCACAGCGGGTCGGAGGCGTCGCGTCCCGGCACGACCAGCGACGAGTAGTGCGTCAGGTTCTGCCCCAGGTACATGACGCCGTACAGGGCGTTCTCGGGCTGGTTCGCCCCGTTCGGGTCGCGCCACAGCCCGGTGGGGCCGTCCGGGTCGCGTACCGGCCCCTCACCCAGCGTGGTGAGGCTGACCTCGCCGTCCTTGTAACAGACCATCACGCGGTCGGGTTCGTCGCTCCAGGGATCCGGCTCCATGCGCACCCGCCAGTACGCCGTGTTGGCGGCCATCACCGCCAGGTGCGTGCCGCCGTCGAGCATCGCCTCGTGGGCGTCGCGCATGCGCTGCGACCAGTATTCGTTGTGGCCGCCCGAGATCCACACCCGCCGCGCCCCCAGCCCCGCGGACGCGTGCAGGTGCACATCGAGTGCGCCGGCGTACGTCACGTCGTAGCCCTGGGCCTCCAGCCACTTCACCAACCCGTGTTCTGCCCGCAGGTACCAGTCGGCCTGGTCGTGAGACGAGTTGCTGTACGGGCGATCGAACGCCACCCTTACCGCACGCGGCTCGTCCTCACCCGCGTACAGCGAGAAGCCGCCCCAGTAGTTGTACGCCTGGTAGGTCGTGTCGGACAGGAGGTACAGAACGTCGCTCGCCCGCGTGTCATCCCGCACCACCACGATCGCGTGATCGTCGCTTCCCCCCGACGACACCAGCTTGGCCAGGTACACGCCGCTGGGCCACTGGGACGTGTCGAACCGCTCGGACGCCGTCCAGTTCGATGCGCTCACCAGGCCCGTGCGGGCGTCGGCGTGCGGCGCCGGCTGCCGTGGGGCGCGTCGCGGCTTCGTGCGCGCCACCAGGCGCGCACCGACGTCGTCGTAGTAGCCCGTGCGGTACACCTCGACGTGGTATTGCGGGTCGGCGGTGCGCAGCTTCAGCACCAGTTCCTGACCACGTTGCACGCTGGTGCGCGTGAAGAACCCCTCGATGCGCCCGTCGGCACGTGCCAGTCGCCAGCCGGGGGTGCCGGGGCGGCAGTTCTCGGCCACCGTGGGGTTGGCGGGGTCCGCGCAGTCCACGCGGCGGGCGATGGCGGGGTATACGCCCTTGGGATCCGGGTCTACCGGGCGCCCGCCGCGCAGAAGCCGCCGCGCCACGTACGCGCCGCCGGGCGCCGCGACGATCGCGGCGGTCGCCCCCGCGATGGCTTGACGACGCGTTATGCGCATAAGGTGGGGGACGTGGAGGAAGCCGACCGCATGGACGCACGGGATTGTAGGCCTGTCCGGCGGCGCGTGGCCGGGTGCGGGGCATGATCACGGGGTACGAGCCCGCCCAGACGGTCGCCCCGGCCTGGGCCGATCTGTGGCGGCGGCACGGCGCCGATCCGTTCGGTGCGCCCGGATGGCATCTGGCATGGGCCACGGCGTTCGCGCCCGGCTGCGACACGGTGCTCACCGCCCGCGGGCGCGACGGCACGCTACACGGCGTGCTGCCCCTCGACCGCCGGCGGGCCTCGGTGTCGCTGGCCGCCAACGCCCACACGCCGCGGGCGTCGGTGGTCGCCGATGGCCCGGACGCGCTCGCCGCGCTGGCGCGGGCGTTCGCCCGCTCCGCGTCCGCCGAGATCGTCGCGGCGCCGCTCGTCGCCGGCTCCGCGCCGGCGGCCGCGCTGCAGGCGGCCCTCGCGGGCGAGCGCCTGATCGCCGCCACCCACGTCCAGATGCGCTCCCCCTATCTCGACGTCACCGCCGATCCCGCCGAACACCTGGCGCGCAAGATGCGCAAGGAGATCGCCCGCGGTGGCCGGCGACTCGAGGAGTCCGGGCCGTTGACGCTGGACGTCACCCACGCCGGCGAGGACGCGCTGCGCGGCTTCGACGACCTGGTGCGCATCGAGGGGCTCGGGTGGAAGGGTGAGGCGGGCACGTCGATCGCCGCCGAACCCGGTGCCCGCGACTTCTACGGCGACGTGGTGCGCTGGGCCGCCGACGAGGGCCTGCTGTGGATGGTGGTGCTGCGTGCCGGCGACACGCCCGTCGCGGCCGAGCTCGATCTGCGGCACGGGGACAGCCTCTACAGCCTGAAGATGGGCTTCGATCCCGCGTACGCCAAGACCGGCCCCGGCCACGTGATGGTGGCCCGCCTTCTGGCCCGGGCGTGGCAGGACGGCGTGCGGCGCTACGAGATGCTGGGCGCGGACGACGCGTACAAGATGCGGTGGACGTCCACCGTGCACGACGTGCTGAGCCTGCGGGCGTTCCGTGCCACGCCGCGCGGACTGACGGCCTACGGGGTGCGCCGCCTGGCACCGAGCGTGCGCCGGCGGGCGGCCGTGGTCGCCGGCGCCGGCCGCCGGAGGTGGCGGTGATCTCCCGGGCCGAGCGGTCGCGCACGGGGCGGTTCGTCGCCGCCGCCGTGGTGGTGGGACTCGCCATCGCCCTGGTGGGCGCGTTGCGCATCCCCGCGTCGCTCGATGAGTCGTTCGTGTACGCGCTCACCCAGCACGGGCTCACAGGCGTGTTCGACGCATGGAGCCACGACCCGCAGGCGCTGCTGCCACAGCTGATCGCCTGGCCGTTCGGCGCCACAAGCGCGTCGCTGCTGTGGCTGCGGGTCCCATCGCTGATCGCGTTCGCCGGGGCCATCGTCGGCACCTGGTGGACCGCCCGGCCACTTGTGGGAAGCCGCATGGCCGCACTCGCCGCGATGTTCACCGCCGTCAGCGTGCAGGCCGTCTTCGCCGCCACCGACGCCCGCTGGCCGGCCATGGCGATGCTGTCGGTGGTGTGGGGCTGGGGCTTCCTGGTGCGCGGCGCCGACGGCGACCGCGGGCCCCATTGGCTCATGTACGCGCTGACGCTGATACTCGGCATCTACTGCAACGCGCTGGTGGTGCTGATGATCCCCGCCCATGCGCTGGCGCTGTGGACCCTGTCGCGCTCCCGCGCCATCGTGCCGTGGGCCGCGTCGGTGGTGGTCGCGGGCATCGCCGCCGTGCCGCTGGCCCTGGCCGTGCGGGCCGCGAACGCGCCCAACCCGCTGGTGCGCCTGCACGTGCCGACTCCGCAGCAGGTACCGGGGTTCGGTGCCGCGCTGGTCGGGGCCGGCTCCCCCACGCACGTGCGCCAGCTCGTGTTCGTGGCGATCGTCGCGGTGATCATCGCCGGCGTGGCGTTCGCGTGGCGCGGCACCGCGCACCCCACCGACGTCGTACCGGCCGGCGTGCTGGCCGCGTGGGTGCTGGTGCCCGTGGGCCTGGCGTTCGTGATCTCGCAGATGGGAAGCAGCGTCTGGGAGCCCCGCTACGTGGTGGGCATCATCCCGGGCCTCGCGATCTGGCTGGCGTGGGCCGTCGGGCAGTTCCCGCACCGCGCGGTGGCCGTTGTGGTGGCGTTCGCGCTGGTGGTCGCCATGGCGGCGGTCAGCCTGAACGTCGCGCGCGGGTCGGGCAACGAGCAGACGGACCTGTGGACGTCGGCGCTGGCGCAGATGCATGATCCGGGCACCCCGGTGGTGTTCTACGAGGCCGAGGGCGTGCAGGCCGCCGGCTACTACCAGTCGGAGTTCCGCAACGCCGCCGGTGACGTGGTGGTGCCGGGATGGCCGAAGGCGGCACCGTCGGGCGACATCGTGCTGCTGGACAACCCCACGTTCGACCGCCTGCCCCCGGGGCCCCCGAGCGCGAGCCTGGTGCAGACGCTCTTGCGGCGCGACGGCCAGGTGGTGCTGGCGCTGCGGCCGCCGACGCAGCCGACGCCCGCCGTCACGTGGGCGCGCGCGCACTGCGAGGTGTCCGAGCGACTTTTCCGCTCTCAGGCGCTCTACCACATCAGCCGATGTAGATAGCGACACCCCCGCCGGGATAGGCCCCGGTAACGGGGCCTCATGGACGCCGGTCTAGTGGCCATCCTGGCCGCTGGGGGGGTTACCCGGGGAACGGTCGCATCTAGCATTCGTGCTGTCCGAGTGGACCAACGCACTGAGCGCCGCACCGGCGAAGAAGGGACGATGAGGTGACCACGCAGATCACGCAGCCCAGTGGGACCGATGCCGGTGCGACCACGACCGTGCGCGCCGCGATCATCGTGCCGGCGTACAACGAGCAGGACAACCTGCCGAACCTGTTCGGCGAGCTCGAGTCGGCCCTCGCGGGCAGCCCGCACACCTACCAGGTGATCATCGTCGACGACGGCTCCGACGACGACACCGCCGCGCTGGCCGACGCGTACCGCGGGCCCGTCGCGCTCGACCTGGTACGCCAGGGCGTCAACAAGGGTCTGGGCGAGGCGCTGATGGCGGGTTTCCGCCGCGCGCTCGACGATGAGGACCTCGACGTCATCGTCACCATCGAGGCCGACACCACGTGCGACCTGGGCCAGCTCGACCGCATGGTCGACGAGGTGGTCGCCGGCGCCCACGTGGCGCAGGGCTCCATGCACCACCCCGACGGCGAGATGGTGGACGTGTCGGGCTTCCGCCAGCTCACCAGCCGCGCCGCGAGCGTGGTGATGCGCCTGGCCACCGGGTCGTCGGTGCACACGTTCACCAACCTCTACCGCGGCATCTCGGTGCCGTTCCTGCGCGCCGAGTTCCAGCGCCACGGCGACCGCCTCATCACCGAGCCGGGCTTCGCGGGCGTCACCGAGCTGCTCATCCGCTTCATGGCGGACGGCGGCAAGGTGGTGGAGGTGCCGATCACCCTCAACGCCCACAAGCGCGTGGGTGAGAGCAAGATGAAGGTGTGGCCGACCGTGAAGGCACAGGGGCGCGTCGCGAGCAAGGCGATGATCGGCCGGCTGCGGCGGCGATTCCTCTGAGCGACACCGAGGTGGTGCAGCCCGTCACGACGGGGGACCGGGTCGCCGTCATCGGCGGGGGCCTCACGGGCCTGACGCTGGCCTACCGGCTGTCGACCATGGGCGTGGGCGTCGACGTGTACGAGTCGTCCGCCACGCTGGGCGGCCTGGCGGGGGACATGGAGTTCGACGGCGCGCGCGTCGACCGCTTCTACCACGTCATCCTCCCCACCGACGACAAGGTCATCAACCTGGCGCGCGAGGTGGGCGTGCCGGGCGAGGTGGAGTTCACCGACACGGCCGTGGGCTTCTTCCACTCCGGGCGGCTGGAGTCCATCTCGACGCTGGGCGAGTTCCTGCGCTTCTCGCTGCTGACGCCCGCGCAGAGGGTGCGGCTGGCGGCGTTCGTGGCGTACTGCCAGGCCATCCCCAGCTGGAAGCGCATCGACCGCAAGCCCCTGGTGGGGTGGATCGAGCGCTGCGCCGGACGGGGCGTGTTCGAGCGCATGTGGAACCCGCTCTTGCGGGCGAAGTTCGACGACGACCTGGACGGCCTGTCGGCGACCTGGCTGTGGCAGCGCACCCGGCGCATGTCGGGCGCCCGCCGCAAGGGCTCCACCGAGGTCTGCGGCGCCCTCGACGGGGGCTACCAGACGATGGTGGACGCGCTGGCCGCGCGCATCACCGAGCGCGGCGGCCGCCTGTTCACCAGCACCGCGGTGGACGGCTTCGCGGCCGGCACGCCCCCCACCGTCACGGTGGACGGCGAGGTGCGCCCGTACCGCATGGTGGCGGCCACCACCCTGCCGCCCATCACCCGCCGCCTCATGGGCGACGACTCGGTGCTGGAGGGCACTCCCGACCGCTACCTGGGCGTCGTGTGCCTGCTGCTGAAGCTGCGCCGCAGCCTCAGCCGGTACTACACGGTGAACATCACCGATCCCACCACCACGCTCACCGGCATCATCGAGACCACGCGCGTGCTCGACCCCGGAGGCGAGCGCGATCACGCCCTGGTGTACCTGCCGAAGTACGTCAACTCCGACAGCCCGCTGCTGAAGGCTCCCGACGAGGAGATCGAGCAGCGCTTCCTGCGCGACCTGGGGCACGTGTTCCCCGACTTCTCGCCCGAGCGCGACGTCATCGCGTCGCGGGTGATGCGGGCGGGCCTCGCCGAGCCCGTGCACGGCATCGGTGCCGGGCCGGGTGTGCCCGGAACGTTCCACCCCGCCAGCCCCGGCATCGCGTTCGCGTCCACCGCCCAGATCTTCCCGATCGTGGTCAGCGGGCAGGCCACCATCCGCCTGGCCGATCAGGCGTGCGAGGACATCCTGGGCGCCCTCGGCGAGGCGCCTACGGCCGCCGCAGCAGCGAGCGCCGCGGCCGGCTGATCAGCTCGGCGTACGCGCGCACCAGGTTGGCGCGCGACGTCTCCCAGCTGAGCGACTGCTCGACGCGGCGGCGCCCCCGCGCGCCCATGCGCTCACGCCGCTCGGGGTCGTCGAACAGCTCGCCGACCAGGCGCCCGAACTCGCGGATGTCGTCGCCGTCGCCACGCGTGTAGACCGCGGCGTCCCCGGCGGTGACGCGCGCCTCGTGCAGGTCGAACGACACCAGCGGCTTCGACATGGCCATGTACTCGACCACCTTGTTCATCGACGAGACGTCGTTGAGCGGGTTCTTCGGGTCGGGCGACAGGCAGACGTCGGCCGTCGACAGCAGCGCCTGGACGTCGGCGTCGGGGACGCGCCCCGTGAACTCCACCGTGTCGTCCAGGTCGAGCTCGTGCGCCAGGCGCACGCAGTCGTCGTACGCGTCGCCGCCGCCGATGAACGTGGCGTGGAAGTCGTCGCGGCCCAGGTCGTGGCGCAGGTGCGCCATGGCCCGTAGCGCGTAGTCGACGCCGTCCTGCGGGCCCATGACCCCCAGGTAGCAGGCGAGAAACGGCTTGCCGCGCTTGAGGGCGGGGTCGGGCGCGACCGGCACGAACCGCGTGAGGTCGGGGGCGCTGCGCACCACGGTGACGCGGTCCGGGGGCACGTGACCGCGTTCGATCGCGGCCCGCCGGTAGCTCTCGTTGGTGCAGATGACCGCGTCGGCCAGCCAGAACGTGGCCCGCTCGAACGCGCGCACGCCCGCCATGAGCGCTCGCGGGCCGTTGACGAAGCGCGACGTGAACAGCTCGGGCACCAGGTCGTGGTGGTCGAACAGAAACCGCGTGCCCGAGCGACGGATGGCCAGGGCCACCAGGAACAGCAGGTCGGGCGGGTTGCATGCGTGGACGACGTCCACGGGGCCGTCGGCCGCCAGGCGGCGGGCGATGCGCACCGTGTGCCACAGCGCCGTGCCGTACTCTTTCAGGTACCCGGCGGGGCCGCCGGTGGCGGGCGTCAGCGGGTAGCGGTGGATGCGCACGCCGTCGATCTCGACGAAGGCCTCGGTGTCGCGCTTGGTGCCGCGCGGGCAGATGACCTCGACCGCGTACCCCGCGTCCACGAGCGCCTTCGACTCCTGCCACACCCGCCGGTCGAACGGCACCGACAGGTTCTCCACCAGGATGAGGACCCGCGGGCGGCGGCGGGACGCGTCGGTCACCAGCAGAGGCCGTCGTAGCGGCCGTCGCCCTCGCGCTCGTCGGCGCCCGGATAGCGCACCAGGTCGACGACGTGCGCGCCGGGTGCCGACGCGAGCGCCCGCACCACGTCGGGATCGGCGTTGCCCACCACCAGCACCTCGCCGTGGGCGGCGACCGCCTCGGGGGTGGACGCCATCAGCTTGTTGAGGTGCGGGATGCGCTCGTCGACGTACGCCCGGTTGGCGCCCATGAGGGTCGACAGCGACACGTTGGAGTCGTAGATGAGCAGGTCGAAGCCGCGCCCCATGAGGCGCTCGGCCAGCTCCACCAGCGGGCTCTCGCGCAGGTCGTCCGTGCCCTTCTTGAACGACAGGCCGAACATGCCCACCCGCTTCTTGCCGGTGGCCGCGACCGCGTCGAACGCCCGGTCGATGTGGCGGGTGTTGCTGGGGATCACGCTGTCGAGGATGGGCACCGCGACGTCGGCGTGGCGGGCGGCGTGCGTGATGGCCCGCAGGTCCTTCGGCAGGCACGAGCCGCCGAACGCGTACCCGGGTTTCAGGTAGGCGGGCGAGATGTTGAGCTTGCGGTCGGACGTGAAGATGTCCATCACCGCGTGGCTGTCGAGCCCGAGCGCCTTGCAGATGCGCCCCACCTCGTTGGCGAAGCCCACCTTCAGCGCGTGGAAGCTGTTGTCGCAGTACTTGACCATCTCGGCGACGCGCACCGCGGTGCGGTACACGGGACCCGGCAGGCCCTCGTACAGCGCGGCGACGGCGTCGCCGCTGGCCGCGTCGACCTCGCCGATGACCGTCTTGGGCGGGTCGAAGAAGTCTTTGACCGACGTGCCCTCGCGCAGGAACTCGGGGTTCACGGCCAGGCCGAAGCCCTCGCCGGCCACCATGCCCGACGCCTCCTCGAGGCGCGGGCGGATGACCTCGTCGCACGTGCCGGGCAGCATGGTCGACCGCAGCACCACCGTGTAGCGGTCGGTGCGTCCCTTGAGGGCGGCGCCGATCTGCCCGGCCACCTCCTCGAGGTAGCGGGTGGACAGCGCGCCCGAGGGGGCCGACGGCGTGCCCACGCACACCAGGGCCATGTCGGTGGCGGCGATGGCCTCGGCGTGGTCGACGGTGGCCCGCAGGCGTCCGGCGGCGACCTGCTCGGCGATGAGGTCGCCGATGCGTTCCTCGACGACGGGCGTGCGCCCCTCGTTCACCATGGCGATCTTGTCGGGGTTGACGTCCACCCCGATGACGTTGTTGCCCCGGCTGGCAAGGCAGGCGGCGCTGACGCAGCCTACGTAGCCCATACCGAAGACGGCGATGTTGTGCGGCATTCGGGGGATGTTACCGGGTCGTCCGCGCCCATGGACGCATTGCCTATATCACGCGCGCGACGTTCTGTCGACAAGAGGGCGCTCAAGACCACGAGGGGTGCCGTCGATAAACAGGGGGACGCTGACCGCACACACGGCCCGACGAAGCCGCGGACAGCGCGAAACCCACGTGCCCCGCCGCCCCCTCCGATACCGGGCGGCGTAGACGAAGACAGAAAGGTCACAAGACAGGATGTCTGTGGACTCCCCCCGCCGCGCCCGTGCCCTGGGCGCCCTGGTTGCACTCGCTGCGATGCCCGCACTGGCCGGTACGGCCGCCGCGGCTCCGGCGACGTCCGGCCCCCTCGCCATCCCCGGCAACACCATGTGGGCCGGCGACTACGAGACCGGCTCCACGTCGCAGTGGAGCGGCTGCCAGAAGACCGGCAGCTGGAGCATCAACGTGCAGTCGTCGTTCGTGCGCGAAGGCAACTACGCCGCCCGCTACGAGCTGCGCGACGGCGACAAGCCGATCGACGCGAACGAGCGCAGCGAGTGCCAGAAGTCGACCGGTGAGGTCGAGGGCTCGGACCGCTGGTACTCGTGGTCGACGTACCTCGACCCCGACTTCCCCGTCTCGAACGGCGCCGGCTGGGCGACGTTCACGCAGTGGCACACGACGGGCCCGAGCTCGCCGCCCGTCGGCTTCTTCCTCGAGGGTGGCAAGATCGTCCTCAAGCTGCAGCGCCAGTCCGTGCCGGGCACGTTCATCGGCACCATCAACCCCTGGGGCATCGACCTGGCCAGCAACCGCGGCAAGTGGCTCGATTTCGCCATGCACATCAAGTGGTCGGGCTCCGACTCGACGGGCACCATCGAGCTGTGGCTCAACGGCGTCAAGCAGACGATGAACTACCCGCTGGGTGGCGGTTCGTCCGCCTACGGCGGCGTGGGCACGTCGGTGCTGCGCGCCCGCACCCTGGTGCCGGGCTACGGCGCCTACTTCAAGCACGGTTACTACCGCGCGGCCGGCCTCAGCGGCACCGCCGTCATCTACCAGGACGCGTTCCGCATGACCGACGGCTCGGGCAACGGTCCGTACCCGACGCCCGATGGCTCCACCCCGCCGCCTCCGCCGCCCCCGCCCCCGCCGCCCCCGCCGCCGCCCCCGCCGCCGCCGCCCCCCGTGGTGACCGTGGCGATCAGCCCCACCGCGGCGTCGCTGCAGACCAGCACCACGAAGCAGTTCACGGCCTCGGGCAGCGCCGTGGTGTGGAGCGTCAACGGCGTCAACGGCGGTAACTCCACCGTCGGCACCGTGTCGTCGACCGGCCTCTACACCGCGCCGGCCGCCGTGCCGACGGGTGCCGTCACCGTCACGGCCACGTCCACCACCGACACGTCCGTGAAGGCGTCGGCCGCCGTCACCGTGACGGCCCCGGTCGTTCCGCCTCCGCCTCCGCCGCCGCCGCCCGTCGTGGACACCCCGCTGTTCACCGACGGCTTCGAGGGCACGGCTCCCGGAGCGGGCGGTTCGCCGTGGACCATCTCCCGCCAGGGCTCCAACACGGCCGGCGTGGTGACGTCGCCGGTGAGCGCCGGTGGCAGGGCCATGGACTTCCGCAAGTACACGTCGGGCAACTACACGTACGCCGGCCGCAACTTCACGCCGTCGAACAACGCCAACGTGACGATGCGGGTGTACCTGCGCGACAACTACATCGCCAACGGCTCGGCGCACGTCATCACCCGCGTGCTGGACGGCGCGGGCAACATGGCCTACACGCCGCGGTACGAGGTGGGCGTGTCCCGCACGTCGGCCGGTGCGCTGCGCTGGTCGGTGTGGTCGATGGACTCCAAGCGCGTCTACAGCGCCACGGCGTTCTCGTCGACGACCCCGCAGATGAACCGCTGGTACACGGTGAAGATCACCACCACGTGGAACAGCGGCACCTCGCAGGGCCGCCTGCAGATCGACGACGGCACCGACCTGCGCACCCCGCTGCTCAACCGCAGTGGCTTCCAGGCCGACCGCGTCGAGATCGGCGTGCCGTGGACCAACACCGGCAGCCGCCTGCGGGTGACGTTCGACGACGTGTCCGTGAACAACAGCAGCGTCACGACCACGGCCGCCCGCACGGCGCAGCGGTACGCCGCGACCCGTATCCCGGGCTACACCGTGAAGGCGACGTCGCGGGCCAAGAAGGTGCAGGCCGCGCGCAAGCACGCCGCCGCCAAGAAGGGCGTGCGCCTCACCTAGCGGTGACGGACGTGCGCATGACGTGAACGGCCGGGGCCGTCCCTCAGGGGGCGGCCCCGCGTCGTTGGGCCCGCGCGTGCCACCGGTCGACCCACCGGCCGGCCCGCACGTACGCGGCGCCGCGCCACGACAGCGGCCACTGCGCCGTGACCACGGGTACGGGCGCCGTGAACGACTTCTTGAAGCCGTCGCCCCCCGACCCGAGGTCGATGGACGTGACGCCTTCGGCCACCAGCGCGTCCAGGGACGCCAGGAACGCCGCGGCCCCCAGCCCCGACACGCCCGGGCGGTTGCGATCGAAGGCCATGCGGTAGCCCACGGCGCCATCCCCGGACCTCACCGCGAGGGCGAACGCCACGAGGTCGTCCTGCGCGCGCAGGGTGGTGAGGTGCACCAGCCCCTCGCGGCCCAGGATGTCGAGGCTCTCGTCGGTGACGCGCCGGCCCCATTCGCTGGCCACCAGATCGTCCGCGTCGGGGGCCGAGTTCCAGCGGTCGCGGTGCATCTGCCGGCACTCGGCGAGCGCCGGCTGCATGGCGTTCCAGTCGTGCAGGATGTCGACGATCAAGGGCTGGTTGTCGCGCTCGAAGACGCGCACCAGGCGCCGGCACTCGGCGCGGCGCTTGCGGGCGGTCACCCGGAGGTCCTCGGGGGTCACGCGGTACGTGGGGTACTCGGTCTCGAGGCGCGGTTCGGCCCCCAGCCGGCGCATGGCGGCCAGCAGCGGCGAGTCGGCCCGGATCTCCCGCAGGCGCAGGATGTCGGCCGGCAGCGCGCGGCAGGCCTGCAGCAGCCGCACGGCGGCGTCGTCGTCGAGCACGGGGGGCTCGGCATCGAACCACCCCGCCGCCGGGCCGAGCGTGCGCACCACCCGCAGCCCGCGGCGCGAGGTCAGTGCCAGCGGCGCCGCCCCCACCGCCTGTCCGTCGCGTCGTGCCACCGCCACCAGCGGGTGTTCCTCGCGGGAGGCCATCAGCATCAGCACGTCGAGGCGGCGGAACGGGTCGTCGTTGCCGGCGCTGTCGAGCAGCGCGTCCCATCCGGCGTCCTCCAGCGCGACGCGCAGGTCGATGAGGCGGCGGGGACCGTCGGCGCCGGTCACGGGCGCCCCGGCCGGTCGCCGAGAATCTGCCGGAAGCACTCGTCGAGCTGCCCGGCCACCACGGTGGTGGAGCACCGCTCGCGCACGCGCTGCCTGCCCCGTTCGCCCATGGCCCGGGCCTCGTCGGGGTGCGACCACAGCCGGTCGAGGGCGTCCGCCAGGCCGCGGGGGTCGTCGGGCGCGACGAACAGCACGTGCTCGCCGTCGGCGACGAGGTCGGGGATGCCGCCCACGGGCGTGACGATGCACGGCACGCCCCGCGCCATGGCCTCCAGCAGCGCCATCGGCATGCCTTCGTCGCGGGAGGGCAGCGCGAACACCGACGCCTCGTCCAGCAGGCGGGCCACGCGGTCGCCGTCCACCCAGCCGGTCAGCGTCACCCGATCGGAGACCCCCAGCCGGGCGGCCAGCTCGCGCACCGGCACGGGATCACCGTCGCCCGCCAGCACGAGGTGCCGCCCGGGATGCCGGTCGGCCACGAGCGCCAGGGCTTCCACCAGCACGCGCGAGCCCTTGTGGTCGCCCACCCGGCCCGTCACCAGCACGGGGCCGTCGCCGCCGACCCCATGGCCGGCGTCGGCGGGCACGTCCACGGGGTTCATCACCCGCACGCTGACGCACGGGGCCATGGCGTTGAGCGCCCGCTCCCAGCTGTCGCCGAGGGCCACCACCAGGGCGGCCGAGCGCAGCACGCGGCGCACAACGGCCCGCTCGGCTCCGGACGCGCCCTCGTAGTACCGCACCATCCCGGACGTGTGCGAGTGGAACACGTACGGGGTGCGGGTGAGGCGCGCCAGCGTGGCCACCACGGCCTTGCGCCGAAACGACGCGTCGGCCGACGAGTGGATCCACACCATGTCGACGCCGCGCACCATGGCCGCGCCGGCCCGGGCGATGCCGGTGGCGGCCTGCCGCAGCTTGGCGGCGGCCGACCCGTCGCGGTGGGTGGCGACGTGCTGGAGCTCGTACGCGTCGGCGAGGGGCGAGTGCAGCAGGGTGTCGATGGCCGACCACACCCCTCCCAGGGAGTGCGGGCCGGGCCCCACCACCAGCACGCGCGGCCGTGCCGTCACCGGCGACCCGCGACGATGCGGGTGACGACCACGTGCGCGCGCGTGGGGCGGCAGCGGGCGATGACGGTGGGCGACGGCTCCCACGTCTCCAGGCCGGTGGAGCGGAAGCCGACGGGGGCCGACGCGCATCCGGTGACCACGCGCAGGTCGTCCGCGCCGGTGACCGTCAGCGCGACGCGGGCGCGCTCGCCGGTCCACACCACCGTGGAGCCGTCCACCACGGCGTCGCCCGGCGCCAGGTGCCAGCGCAGTTCGGCGGCGGGCGGGTCGGCGACGCCGGTGAGGCGGTCCTCCACCACCAGCCCCGAGTCGTCCATGGTGAGCGTGCGCTCGTGCCGCACGGGGGCGTATCCGTCGTGGTGGGCGCGCACCGCCGCGGCCCCGTCCAGCGTGACCGCGTCGACCACGCCGTCGACGGGACGCCGCCACAGGAACGCGCCCGACGGCGTGGCCTGGTCGCGTCCGTCGACCCGCAGGGTGGAGTGGGCGCCGGTCGAGCGCGCGTAGTCGCGCCAGCGCTGGTCGCCGTAGTACGTGAACGTGCCGGCGTCGACCAGGGCCTCCTCGCCGTCGACCGAGACGCACACCGACAGCTGGTCGGCGTGGGCGTGGGCGTAGATGGGTGCCAGGCCGAACGGCCCGGCCCGCAGCACGGCCCGCAGCTCGCCCACCGCGTCGTCGCGGCGGCGCAGCACCACCAGGCCCCCGGCGGGGAACACGGCGCTGCCCGGACGCCGCTCGGGCAGCGGACGTGCCGACGCCTCCGCGCCGCACAGCCACACGAACTGCTCGTCGAGGCCGGGGTCGAGGCGCGCGGTGGGCTCCCCCACCAGCACCGACACCGTGCGCAGGCGGGAGCGCAGGCGCGTGACGTCGTCGGCGCCGGACGCCAGGTCGATGGCGACGGCGTCGTCGTTGTCGCCGATGGCCGGCAGCGAGCCCGAGTCGGACGCGAGCGTGCCCGCCACGTCGGCCATGGCCTTCAGGGGGCGCGCGAGGCCGTCGGGAACGGGCCGCCCGGCGCGGACGACCACCGCGGTGGTGGCCACCAGCAGGTCGAGGACGAACTGGTGGTAGTACACGGCCTGCTCGGCGTTGACGCCGTCCGGGTGCGTCTGCGCATCGAGCTCGGCGCACAGGCCGTCCATGCCGAGCTGGTAGCGCTCCTGGGCCCGAGGGAGCTCGGGGAACGCGAGGCCGCCCACCACCAGCCCGGCCAGCTCACCCAGGCGGTGGTTGTTGGCCGACGAATACAGCGACGGGTAGCGCTCGAGCCACGCCATGTGGGCGTCGGCCGACGCCAGCAGGTCGCGGCCCAACGCGGGCGTCAGCACGTCGCTCCCCCGCAGGAACTCCGCGATGAAGGCCCACGAGATGAGCCGCAGGCCCAGCTCGAGGCCCACGCGCCACTGGATGCCCATGCCCGGCGGGCACTGCCGCAGGAAACCCTCGAGCTGGCGGGCGACCGCGGCCGCGTAGCGATCGTCGCCGGTCAGCCGCCACGCGCGGGCCAGGTGCACCAGGTGCAGGTGGCGTCCCAGCTCCCACAGCCACTTGGGGTCGCCGTCCGAGCGGCGGTACTCCACGGTGCTCCAGTGCCCCTCCGCGAACCGGTGCCCGGACGTGAGGTCGAGGTTCCAGTCGGGGTCGGCGGGCAGCGTCACCTCGCCGTGCCCGAACATGGTGATGCGACCCTCGACCAGCGCGTCGGCGAGGCGACGGGCACCGTCGACGACGCCGGGGAGCGCGCTGACCGCGGCGACGTCAGCAGGCCCCACCAGCGTGGGCGCCTCGGGCAGGCGCGGCCAGCCGGGCGCGGGCGCCGGGATGACGATGGCCGGCGCCGGGCGCGAGCGGTCGCGGGCCGCCCGCACGGCCGTGCGGGCGCGATGCGCGTACTCGGCCGGGGGCATGGCGGCAGCCCGCGACGCGTACCAGCGCATGCGCGAGATCGCAGGGATTTTCATCGCCGGAAGTATAGGCTGGCACGCCGTGCGGGCCGCGCCCGTCCTCGCGATGGGGTTCGCACGCGACCGCACGTGTGCCAACCTTGCGCGAGCCCACCACCCGTGCGCCCTCGTGGCGAAGGACCGTCCCCGCCGTTGACCATCGATCAGTTGCGCCGCGTCGCCGTCGGCGTCGTGCTGTCCATCGGCATCTTCTTCATCGTGAAGGAGGCCGTCGACCGCCTGGCCGCCCGCGGTGCCGAGATACCCGTGGGCGGGGTGGTGCTGGCGCTCAGCCTGCTGGCCGTGGTGCTGTGGGGGGTGTGGCGCAGCACGCGGGTGGGCGTGATGGTGTGGATGTTCGCCGCGATGTTCAGCGTCGTGGGCGGCGAGATGGGCATCCACGGCATCGAGCGCCTGGCGTTCGCGGCCCTCGCCGCGGGCTGGTTCATCGGCGTGGCGTCCGGCAAGACCCCGCTGCGGCGGTTCGGCATGCCCGAGGCGCTGATGGCGCTGTTCGTGGTGGTGCAGATCGTGTCGGCGCTGGCCCCGCACGAGCTGGCCGGCGCCGACGGCATCCCGCCCAGCAGCTACATCATCGGGGGAATCTTCCTGCCGATGGCGGCGTTCGTCATCGCGTCGCAGTCGCTGGCAGACGGGCTGTCGGTGCGCATGATGCTGTGGTACCTGGTGGGCGTCGGCCTGTACCTGGCCATCACGTGCCTGCTGCAGAAGTTCGGCGGCCGCGCGTTCGTGTTCCCGCCGCAGATCAACGACGCGGGCCTGGGAGTGAACCCCGAGCGCGCCCGCGGTCCGCTTCTGAACTCGGCGGCGGACGGCATCCTGATGACGTACGCGTTGTCGGCGGCCCTGTTCCTGGGTCAGCAGCGCGGGATGAAGCTGCGCTGGCTCGCGCTGCTGACCGCCATCATCATGCCGCTGGCCGTCTACACCACCATCACCCGCGCCATCTACCTGGGCGCGGCCATCGTCATCATCGGCGGCGCGGTGTTCGCCCGGGGCTGGCGGCGCTGGCACGTGATCCTGCTGACCAGCGCCGTCGCGGCGGTGGCGCTGAACTACAAGACGTTCCTCAGCGACGACCGCTCGTCCGGCGGCGTCGGGTCGGCCAGCGAGATCGAGAGCCGCTTCAACGACTGGGCCACGGCGTGGTGGGGCTTCACGCACCGGCCCACGTTCGGCTGGGGCATCGGCCGCTTCCCGGAGCTCAACACGCTGCACCACCAGGCGTGGCCGGGCGTGGCGTGGAAGTGGGGCTGGGGGTACATCTCGCACAACACGTACCTGGCGTACGCCGCCGAGATCGGCATCATCGGGGCCGCCCTGTGGATCGCGGTGCTGGTGGCCATCGTGCTGCGCACCCGCAAGGCGTGGCGCAGGCTGCCCCAGCGCGGCGTCGTGTCGCGCGGGTTCGTGCTGGCGTTCTGGCTGGCGATGGCCAGCATGTGCGTGAACGCCATGGTCATCGACGTGCGCCTGTTCCCCGCCGTCCTGATCCCGCTATTCGCCTGGGCCGGCATCATCAGCGGCCTCGCCGACCGAAGTCCCGAGGAATTGGCGCGGATGAACGAGCGCACCACCCTCCTGCGCCGACCACACGAGCCGGTGGGCATCCCACCGGAGCTGCTGGCGGGGACGCGTCCCCGGGCGGCGGCGCGGGAGTAGCACGCCCGGAGGCGGACGCCGTGCAGCGCCCGCCACTTCCCCGAGGCCGGCCTACGGCGCCTCGCCGGCGGACGCGCGTTCGCCCAGCAAATGGATGCTGTTGAACAGCACTCGCAGGGGCTGACGGCGGGTGACGCGCCGGCGGACCGACGGCGGCAGGCGAAAGATCAGCGACTCGAGCGGCCGCAGGACGGCGAGGGGGATCCTGACGGCCCGGCCGCGCACGTAGGCGTGGGCAGACACGTGTGCGAATCCCGACTCCCGGAACGCGGCCGCCAGCTCGCCGACCGAGTACTCCTTCAGGTGGAACCCGCGAGGCTCGTCACCGAAGAACGCGGAGATGTCGTGGGGCCCGCTGGCGCGGTGCGGGGTGACGCACAGGTAGCGACCGCCGGGCGAAAGACACCGGACGATCTCCGTCAGTTGCTCGCGGGCGTCGTCGGGATGCAGGTGCTCCATCACCTGGTTGGAGTACGCGAGCGTCACGCAGCCGTCGGCGATCGGCACGGTGATGCCGTCGGACAGCACCAGCTCGACGTTGGCGGGCCGTTCGCGCATCTGAAGGATGGTGGGTGACACGTCCAGAGCAAAGACGCGATCCGCGGTGCTCGCGAGAGCCCTCGAAACGGCCGCGTCGCCGGCCCCGACCTCGAGAACGCGTTCGCGTTCCCCCATGAAGTTGCCCAGGAACCGCAGCTGGGAGCGGACGCGCTGGGCAGCGTCGGCCGCGCCCGCCTTGCGCGTCAGCTGGGGGTGGTCCGGAACACGCGCGAAGAGCTCCTCGTACACGGCCCGGTAGAGACGCGTGCGTTCATCGCGTGGCGCCGTCCTCAGCCTGTCCGCGAGCTCACGCTCCACGTCGTAGTGGGCGCGCAGGCGCTCAGGCGGGCGCTGCGCCGGGTGGGTGGGTGGGTGGGGGTAGATCGTCCCATGGGGGCCCCGTGGCGTGCGAGAGCAGGTGGAACGACCCTAAGACGCCTCCCCGCAACCGGTGTGAGTACGCGCGTACCCACGCTGTGCGGGGCAGTGGCGCGCCGTGCAGCGCCCGCCACTGCCCCGAGGCCGGCCTACGGCGCCTGGCCGAGGCCGATGGTGTTGCCGTCCGCGTCGGTGACGGTGGCGATGAGGTTGCCGCCGCCCACGTCGGTGGGCGCCTGCGTCACGGTGGCGCCGACGGCCTCGAGGGCGGCGATGGTGGCGTCGATGTCGGCGACGTTCCAGTACGGCACCGGGCCCGTCATGCCCTTCGCGGCGCCGCCGGGGTCGAGGCCCACCTGCCGGCCGTCCACCTCGTAGCCGACGTAGTACGGCTCGTCGATGTCGGGCTGCTTACCGAACAGCGCGGTGAGCGCCTTCTTGGCGGCCTCCACGTCGGACGTGGGGTAGATGATGCTGCCGAGGGTCGTGGCCATGCCGGGCTCCCTTCGCGTCACGTTGCGGACCGGGTGGTCGTCGTAGGGATGACGCACGCGACGGGAGGAATGTGACATGCGCGACCGAGACGCCTTGGCACGACGCTTCGAGGCCTGCCGCCCCCACCTTGAGGCCACGGCGCGGCGGGTGCTGGGGTCCGGCGACGCGGCCGGAGACGCCGTGCAGGAGGCGTGGCTGCGCCTGGAGCGCGCCGACGCGGCGGCCATCGACAACGTGGAGGCGTGGCTCACCACGGTGGTGGCGCGCATCTGCCTGGACACCGTCCGGGCGCGGCGGACGCATCCCGTGGCCGACGTGCCGGACGCCGTGGCCGACGACGACCCCGAGCGTGACGCCGTGCTGGCCGACGCGGTGGGGCAGGCGCTCGGCGTGGTGGTGGGAGAGCTGCGCCCGCGGGAGCGCCTGGCGTTCGTGCTGCACGACGTGTTCGGGTACTCGTTCGACGACGTGGCCGCCATGACCGGCACGACGCCGGCCGCCGCCCGTCAGGCCGCCAGCCGCGCCCGGCGGCGCGTCGGGGGCTCCCGCGACGCGGCCGAGACGGCGCGGGCCGACCGCGCGGTGGTGGAGGCGTTCCTCACCGCGTCCCGCGAGGGGGACATCGCGGGCCTGGTGGCGGTGCTCGCCCCCGGGGTGGCGCTGACCGCCGACGCGGCCGCCCTGGCCATGGGCGCCGAGCGCTACCTGGGGGCTCCCGGGGACGACGGCGAGACCCTGGCTGCGGGCCCGGACGCCGTGGCCGGCGCGTTCGCCGGACGTGCCCAGGCCGCGCAGGTGGCGACCATCGACGGCGCCCCCGGGGCCGTGTGGATGCACGGCGAACGCGTGCGGGTGGCGTTCGTGTTCACGGTGGACGACGGCCGCGTCACCGGCATCCGCCTGGTGGCCGACCCCGCGGCGCACGCGGCCATGAGCATCGTCCCGGGCTGAACGGGGGCGGCGGTCATGCGTCACCTGGCCGGACGGGGAGGTCGGCGCAGGCCTCGGTGCGGGTCGAGGCGGATCCCGTCCGGCCCGCAGTGCCGAACCCACTGAGCGTAGAGGCCGCGAACCCGACCATCGGCGGGCGCGCCCGGGACGCGACGCGGGGGAGTATGGCGCCGTGCCTTATTCCACGTGCAACGTTCGACTTGGAGGGAACGTGAGCAAGCCCGATCGAGGATGGACCCTGACGGCCGGAGGGCTCACCTCGCTGGCCCTCGGCGTCACCGCAGCCCTGACCATGGGCACGGCGACCCAGATGGCGCTGGCATCCGCACCGCCCATCGCCGACAACTGCCCCGCCCCGCTGACGACCGCGAAGTCGGCGTCCGAGAGCGGAAAGACCTGGGTGTCGACCACGCCCGCCGCCGGGCTGTCGTCCACGCTGAACGTCTCCGACATGGACGTCAGCGCCTCGACGCCGCACGTCATCCAGGACGTCGACGTCACCACGATGATCGACAGCACGTTCGCGGGTGACGCGACCATCACGCTGACGCACACGCCCCCCACAGGTGCCGCCCGCAGCGTCACCCTGGTGTCGCCCGAGACGAGCGTGCGCACCTGGGACCACCAGGACAACCTGTGGCAGAACCGCCTGTTCGACGACCAGGCCGGCCAGACCGCCATGACGGCCCGTGGTGACGCCAACGG
>CAUJCX010000058.1 GCA_963169235.1 Actinomycetota bacterium
CCATCACCGTCCCCGGCGCGCGGGTCGCACGCCGCCGGGTCCCGCCACACGGCCCCGCCAGGTCGTCGGCAGCCGGCCGTGCGCGTCGCGTACCGCACTCAGCGCGCGGGATCAGGAAACTCTCACGAAACGCTGATCGTCCCCGGAGAAGCGCGCGGTACGAATGGGTGGCATGCGCATCCCCCGCATCTTCGCCTCGCTCCCGCTGACCGCCGTGCTGGCCACGCTGGCGTTCGTCGGCGTCGCGGACGCGGCCTCCGCCACGCGGGCCCAGTTCCGCGACCCGTACCTCGGCGGTCGCGTCGCATTCACCAGCCCGGACCGCACGACGGGGTGCGTCGCCCGGCTCACCCGGGCGCGCGCGGTCACGTGCGACTCCCGTCCCGCGCCGGGCGATCCCCGCCCGCCGTACTCGCGGCCCGGTACGCCGCCGTCCCCGTCGGGCTGCCGCCTGGGATGGGGAGTGCGCTACATGCTGCCGCGCAAGGGACGCCCGTTCGGCGTCTGCGCGTCGACGTGGATCGGCACCGGCCACCGCACGCTTCGCCACGGCGAGCGCCTCCCCATGGGTGACGGCATCGTGTGCCGGGCGCGCGCCCGCATGGTGCGCTGCGTCAACCGGAGCGGGCACGGCATGATGCTGTCGCCCCGCAGGGTGCGCCTGTTCTAGGTGGAGCCGCGCGGCGGCAGCGGGGACGGCGCCACCCGCACCAGGCGGGCCGCCCACCCGGGCAGCCACCAGTTCCACCGGTCCAAGAGCTTCATCAGCGAGGGCACCAGCAGGGCCCGGATGACCGTCGCGTCGAAGATGATGCCGGCCGCCAGCCCGATGCCGAACTGCTTGATGTCGGTGCCCGGGCCCGTCGACAGCATGAAGAACGCGAACATCAGCACCAGCGCCGCACTGGTGACCAGCTTGCCCGTGCGCGACAGGCCGAGCGCGATGGCATCGTCGGTGCGGCCGGTCTCGTCGAAGCCCTCCCGCATGCGGGTGAGCATGAACACCTCGTAGTCCATCGACAGGCCGAACAGGAACGCGAAGATCATCAGCGGGATCCACGAGATGATCGACCCCGTCGCCGGCACTCCCCAGAGGGCTTCGCTGCCGTGCCCCTTCTGGAAGATGATGACGATGATGCCGAACGCCGCCACCAGCGACACCAGGTTCAAGAGCACGGCCTTCAGCGGCAGCACGATGGAGCGGAACGCCCGCATCAGCAGCAGGAACGTCAGCAGCACCACGAACGCGAGCACCCACGGGAACGTGCCGTACGTGGACGAGATGAACGCCCGTTCCTGGGTGGGGGTGCCGGCGAGGGTCGCCCGCGATCCGGCGGCGAGGCGGTCGCGGATGGCCGGCATGGCGTCGTCCTGCAGGCGAGCGATCGTGTCGCGGGTGGGCTTGGCCGAGCCGTCCGTGGTCGCGAACGCCTCGATCAGCGCCAAGTCGCCCGCCCGGGACGCCGGCGGCACCGTCGCCCCCGCGATGCCCGGGGTGCCGGCCACGCGCGCGACGGCGTCCGTCAGGTCGCCCCGGGCCGCAGGGCCCTCCACGACCACCTGAAACGGCTTGGTGACGCCCGCCGGGATGCCGGCGTCCATCAGCATCGCGTACCCGTCGTGCGCGTCGCCGGCGCCGGGAAGATCCTTCGCCTGCGCGTCGCTGGGGTTCAGCTGGACGCCGAAGTACACCAGCGAGGCCACGATGACGAGGCCCACCGCGGCGACCGCGACGGGACGCCGCAGCACCAGCTTGGCCCAGCGGTTCCAGAAGCCCGCGTCCATGTCGTCGCTGCCCTCGACGATCGCGCGGGGCATCACGCGCAGCGCGTTGATGCGCGGGCCGATGAGGTACAGCAGCGCCGGCAGCAGCGTGATCGCGGCGACCACGGACACCAGGGGGATGAGGATGCCGCCGATGCCGATGGAGCGGATGACCGGCAGTGGGATGATGACCATGCTCACCAGGCCCACGGCCACCGTGGTGCCCGACACGATCACCGAGCGCCCGGCATGGCGCATGGTCTCGCGCAGCGCGGCGTCGCGGCCCGCCCCGTGCCGCAGCTCCTCGCGGAACCGGAAGATCATCAGCAGCGAGTAGTCGATGGCCACGCCCAGGCCCACCAGGGCGATGAGGAACTGGACGATCAGCGACACGTCGGTGAGGTACGTCAACAGCCATACCAGCGTGAACGTCTGGAAGATGGCGGCGGTGGCCACGAGCAACGGCAGCACCACGGCGGGCAGGGTCCCGAACGTGAACAGCAGGATCACCAGCGCGCCGAGGCCGCCGATCAGCGTCTCGATGAGGATGCTGGAATCGTCCGCGCCGCCGGCTCCCGCCTCGTTGTAGAGGGGGATGGTGCCGGTGAGGTGGGTCGTCACCCCCGGTGGCGCGGCCGTGGCCAGCGCGGCGCGCGCGGGCGCGTCCGGCAGCTCCCCGAACCCGGCCGCGCCGGGCGGGTAGATCAGCGCGAACGTGACGTGGCGGTCCCGCGACACGTACGCGTCGCTACCGGTCGTGAAGTACGACGACATCCGCGATCCGGGCACCGCCTTCTGCGCCGCGTCCAACGCCGCCTGCGCCCCGGCGACCTTCGTCACGTCGCCGCCCTCCGACCGCAGCACGGCGACGAACGGATCCACCTGACCGTTGCCCAGGCGCTCGAACGCGCGCTGGTCGGCCTCGTAGCCGGGATCGCCGGGGATCGAGAACGTCATCAGCCAGCGGTCGGACACGAGGCCGGTGGCGACGACGCCGAGGCCGGTGAGGGCGACCCAGCACGCGATCACCCACCAGGGGCGGCGCATCACGAAGTCGGCGAGACGGGTCATGGGGGTGTCCTTGCCATCGGCGGGGGTCACCGGCGCAGGCACGCTACTCCATCGGGAGCCGGCGGCGGAAGCCCTCCCGCGCGTGTGTCAGCTGCCGCGCGGGCCGGTCAGGCGGCGGGGGGGTCGAGCGTGATGCAGCACAGCTCACCCGGCGCGGCCGACAGGACGGCCGCGGCCGAGCCCAGGTTGACCGCCACCGCCACCATCTGGTGGCTGTCGAGGTGCACGATCACGTCTCCGGGGTCGGCGTCGGCGAACGTGCGCGCCATCCGGGCGGTGTGACGGCCCGCCGGCACCTCCACGCGCACCGGGTCCCCCTGGGCCAGCCCGGCCGCGGCCAGGTCGCGGGCGCCGGCCAGCAGCGTGAGGTTGCCGTACGCGTCCGTCCCGGCGATCTCGGCGGCCAGGATGCCGTCCCCGGTGACGGCCTCCGGCACGCGCGGCCGCCGGAGGCTGTGCAGCGGCACGCCGGCGCCCAGCGCGTCCAGCTCCTCGCCCGTGGCCAGCCGCGCCGCGGCGGGGGCGAACAGGTCGCGCCCGTGGAACGTCGCGCTCAGGGCCGATCGAGCGGGTGGGGTGAGCTCCACGGCGGCGACGACGCCGTGGTCGTCACACGTGATGCCCAGGAGGCCGTTGTCGGGCCCCACCACGTAGCCGCCCGTCGCCAGCTTCACCGCCACGGCCCGGCGCGCCGTGCCGACCCCCGGATCGACGACCGCCAGGTGCACGGCCTGGGGCAGGAGGCGCACGCAGCGCGACAGCTGCAGCGCGGCCCAGCGGACCTCGCCGGGCGCGATGTCGTGCGCGAAGTCCACCCGCACGATGCCGGGATCGTGCGCCACCAGCACGGCGTGCAGGGCCCCCACGTGCTCGCCGGACGCCCCGAAGTCGGTGGTGAGGGTGACGACCCGCGGAGCGGGCCTACTGATCCCGTCGGGCATGCTCAACGACAGCCTCGCACACGCCCGGGATGGTGAACACCTCGGCCTCGCTGTCGACGGGGATGTGGGCGTCGGCCAGCGTCTCGCTGGTGATCGGCCCGATGGACACGACGCAGCCGCGCATGCGCTGCAGGCGGTCCCCCATCGCGGCGACGAAGTTGGTGACCGTGGACGACGACGTGAACGTGACGTAGTCGGCGGCGACGGCGCGGTCGATCTGGTCGGGGGGGACGGGCTCCGGCACCGTGCGGTACAGCGCCACCTCGTCCACCTGCGCGCCGCGGCCCCGCAGCGCGTCCACCAGCAGCGCGCGGGCCGTCTGCGCCCGGGCCACCAGCACGGGCACCCCGGCGAGGTCGTCGCCCTCCAGGGCCTCCAGGATACCCTCGGCGACGTGCCGTTCGGGCATGGTGTCCACCCGCAGGCCCCGCTCCTCGAGCGCGCGGGCCGTCGCGGGCCCGATGGCCACGATGCGGGCGTCGGGGTGGATCGCGCGGGCGTCCATCCCCCGCTCGGCCATGCGGGCGAACAGCTGCTCCGCGCCGTTGACGCTGGTCAGCACCAGGGCGCGGTACTCGCGCAGCCGGTCCAGCATCGCGCCGATGGCGTCGTCGGCGGGCAGCGGCTCGATGCGGATGACGGGCATCTCGATGACGTCGGCGCCGTGCGCGCGCAACGCCTCCGACAGCTGCGAGGCCTGGGCCCGGGCGCGGGTCACCACGACGGTGCGCCCCGCGAGTACCTGCGGGGGACGCCACGCCAGGCGGTCCGACAGCCCGGCCACGTCGCCGATGACCACCACGGCGGGCGATCCGATGCCCCGCGCGCGCGCCACCTCGTGCAGCGTGGCCAGGGTGGCCACCACATGCCGCTGGCGGTGCGTAGTGCCCCACTGCACCGCGGCCGCGGGCTGGCCGGGATCGCGTCCCGCCGCGATGAGGCGCTCGGTGATCTGCGGCAGGCGCCCCATTCCCATCAGCACCACCAGCGTGCCGGGCACGCGCGCCAGCGCATCCCAATCGGTCTGCTCACCGGGCTTCGTCGGGTCCTCGTGGCCGGTGACCACCGTGAACGAGGTGGACACGGCCCGGTGGGTGATGGGGATGCCGGCGTACGCGGGGGCCGCGATGGCGCTGGTGACGCCCGGGACCACCTCGACGGGGATGCCGGCGTCGGCGAGGGCCAGGATCTCCTCCCCGCCGCGGCCGAACACGAACGGATCGCCGCCCTTCAGGCGCACGACGCGCAGGCCCTCGCCGGCCAGGTCCACGAGGGTGCGCCCGATCTCCTCCTGGGTCAGCGCGGCCCGCCCGGGAGCCTTGCCGGCGTCCACCAGTCGCGCGTCCGGCCGGCACAGGCCCATCAGGCGCTCGGTGCCCAGGCGGTCGTAGACCACGGCGTCGGCGGCGACCAGCAGCTCGCGGCCGCGCACGGTGAGGAGGCCGGGATCGCCGGGACCGGCACCGACCAGAGCGACGTGCGCGCTCACCCGGCGCCGCCGAGCTGCTCGACGATGAGGGCGGCGGCCTGGGCCGGCGTGGGCGCGGTGACGTCGGCTCGCTGCGCGCCCGCTCCGGACGCGTCGACGGCCACGAACGCCAGCATCCGGACGCCGCCGTCCACCGGCACGCAATACGCGCCGACAGGCGCCATGCAGCCGCCACCGAGGCCCTCCAGCACGGCCCGCTCGGCGGCGAGGCAGCCGGTGGCCTCGTGGTCGGCCAGAACCGCGACGATGCCCGCCACGCGCGCGTCGCCCGCGCGGCCCTCGAGCGCCAGCGCGCCCTGCCCCGCCGCCGGGGTGCACACGTCGGGGGCCAGCGCGTGGGCGTCGTCCGGCGACAGCCCCAGGCGGGCGAGGCCCGCAGCGGCCAGCACCACGCCGTCGACGTCGGCCTCGTCGAGCCGCCCCAGGCGGGTGCCGACGTTGCCGCGGACGGCGATCACCTCGACGCCGGGGAAGGCACTGCGCAGCTGCGCCTCCCTGCGGGGGCTGCCGGTGCCGATGCGCATGCCCGGCGTCAGCGCGTCCGCTCCTCCCGGGACGCCCACCAGCACGTCCCGCGCGTCCGCCCGGGCGGGCACGGCCAGCACCGCGAGCCCCTCGGGGAGCTCGGTGGGAAGGTCCTTCGCCGAATGGACGGCCAGGTCGGCGCGGCCGTCGAGCAGCGCCTGCTCGAGTTCCTTGACGAACATCCCCTTGTCGGCGGGCGTCGCCGCGCCGGACGCGCTCCAGCGGTCGCCCGTCGTGGTGAACGTCGCCAGCTCCACGCGGTGCCCGGCCGCGGTCAGCGCGTCGGCGACTCCCTGCGATTGGGCCAGCGCCAGAGGCGAGCGCCGGGTGGCGATGATGAGCGGCCGGTCAGGCAGAGCGCTCGAGCCCGAACAGATGCTGCAGGCTCTCCAGGTGGTGGATGCCCTCCGACTCGCGGGCCGCGGCCCGGGCGCGCACGGTGGGCTCGTGCAGCAGCTTGTTGACGATCGCCTTGGTGAGGATGTCCAGGCGCTCGCGGTCGGCCGGCGACAGCGAGTCCCAGCCCGATGCCACCCGGGCCAGCTCGGCCTGACGGATCTGCTCGGCCCGGTCGCGCAGGCTGCGGATGGCGGGCGCGGCGGCCAGGCCCGAACGCCACTCGGCGAACGCGTCCACCGCCTCGTTGACGACCTTCTCGCCCAGCATCGCCTCGCGGCGGCGGCCGTTCATGTTGGCCTCCACCACGCGCTCGAGGTCGTCGATGTCGTGTAGCACGACGCCCGGGATCTCGGCGATCTCGGGGTCGACGTCGCGCGGCACCGAGATGTCGATGACCACCATGGGCCGGTCGGGGCGGTGGGCCATGATGGGCGCCAGCTGGTCGTAGCCCAGCACCGTGTGCGGGGCGTTGGTGGACGCGATCACGATGTCGGCGCCCGCCAGCCCCTCCGCGAGGCGGTCGAAGCCGTCGCCGCGGCCGCCCACCCGGGCCGCCAGCTCGCGGGCGGTGGACACGGTGCGGTTGATGACCACCACCTCGTCGGCACCCCGGTCGACCAGGCTGATGGTGGTGCCCTCGGCCATCTTGCCGGCGCCCAGCACCAGCACGGAGCGGCTGGCGAGGTCGGCGAACTGGTCGCACGCGATGGACGCGGCCACCGTCGACACCGACGCGGGCCCGGCCGAGATGCGGGTCTCGCTGCGAACGCGCTTGCCCACCTCGAGCGCGCGCCGGAACAGCTGGTTCAGCGTCGGGCCCGCCGTGCCCTCCTCGCGCGCCCGCTCCCACGCGGCCCGCACCTGA
The DNA here is from genome assembly GCA_963169235.1 of Actinomycetota bacterium. GTDB lineage: Bacteria > Actinomycetota > Thermoleophilia > Miltoncostaeales > Miltoncostaeaceae > JAGQUM01. The sequence goes on from CAUJCX010000058.1 coordinate 7,055, forward strand.
CCCTGGATCTCGCTCTCGCCGACCACCATCGAGTCGAGGCTCGACACCACCCGGAAAAGCTGCGCGGTGGCCCGCTCGTCGCGGCGGGTGTAGCGGGCGCACTCGAGCTCCGCGGACGAGATGCGCGTGTGCGACAGCAGCGCGTCCACCAGCACCGGCTCGGCGGCGAGGGGATCGTCGACCACCGCGTAGACCTCGGTGCGGTTGCACGTCGACAGGGCCGCCGCCTCGCTGATGTGCGGGTGCGCAACCAGGGCGCGCACCAGCTCCCGCGCCTCGCGGTCGCCAAGCGTCGCCTTCTCACGCTGTTCCACCGGAGCGGTCTTGTGCGAAAGCCCTACGACGGTGACGTGCAACTAATCTCCCAGCTCCATCAGAGAACGTGCCCGGCGCTCGGCATCCTCCGTGCGCCCTCGAACGAGCATCTGCGCGACATCCGACTCGAGGACCGCCTGCACGCGCGCCGCCCGATCCGCAGGATCGGGGTGACGCACCCGTAGATCGTCGCGCAACCGGGCGAATATTGCCAGCATGTCTTCCCATTCAGGGCCGAAGGTCCCCTCGATGCGCCGGCGGACCACGGCGGTGACGGTGGGGCTGGCGCCGCCGGTGCTGATCGCGACGGTGAGGTCGCCGCGGCGCACGACCGCGGGCACGATCACGTCGCCGGCGCGGGCGTCGGCGGCCGCGTTGCACAGAACGCCCCGCCGCTGGGCCTCCCGCGCGGCAGCGGCGTTCACGTCGGCGTCGTCGGTGGCGACGACCGCCAGCCGGCAGCCCTCGAGGTCGCCGTCGCGGTACTGCCGGGGCTCGTGCCGCACGCGGCCCGCCGCGACCGCGTCGGCGGCGGTGTCGCCCAGGCGCGGCGCGATCACGCGCACCCGCGCACCCGCGTCGGCCAGGCGCACGGCGCGGTCGCCCGCCACCCGGCCGCCCCCGACCACGACGCAGTCCCAGCCCGACATGTCGAGCAGCACGGGGAAGTGGCGGTCGCCCGCCATGCCGGCGTCAGTCGCCCGCCGGGGAGGCGTCGTCCGGTGCCGCCAGCCGCGACAGCAGCTCGGCCTGGCGCGCCAGCCGGGACGTGCGCATCCCCAGGCTCACCACGTACAGCACCAAGAGCACCCACAGCACCGCGTACGCGGCGACGACGTACTCCATCAGTGACCTCCCGTCGGGGTGGCGGACCGGGCTTCCAGGCGCCGCTTGACGTCCTCGAGGGCGCGGGCGGCTCGCCGCTGCTGCACCTCGACCAGCAGCAGCGTGACGAACAGCGCGGTGAACGCGACGACGCTGATGAGGAACCACACCAGCATCGTGCCGGGCATGTCGGCGCCCTTCGACGTCACCACCACCGGATGGATGAACGAGCGGGCGGTGCGCACCGCGTAGAACGACAGCGGCACGGCGGCGAACGCGAAGATCGCGTACACGGCGCCGAACCGCGCCTGGCGGCTCTCGTCGGCCGAGCCCCTCAGCACGAAGTACGCCGCGTACAGCAGAATGATGAGCAGGAACGAGACCAGGCGCAGGTCGTCCCAGCGCCACCAGAAGCCCCACGCGGCCTTCGCCCAGATGGACCCGGTGATGACCGTCAGCACGGCCAGCATCAGCCCGATCGCGATGGACGCCAGGCTCACGTCGTCGGACCCGTCGCCACCGCGGCGCAGGTGCACGATGCCCGCGATGCAGGCCACCATGAACGCCAGCATCGACACCAGGGCCACGCTGACGTGGAAGTAGAAGATGCGCTGGATGACCCCGGACGCGGCGTCCTCGGGGGCCACCAGGAAGACGCCGAACGTGGCCACGGCCAGCAGCACGGCCGAGAGGGCCCCGAGGGCGGCGATGGCGCGTCCGGCGCGCGGCGTGTCAGTCATCGAGAACGTGGTCATAGGTGGCGTAGGCGACGAGGGAGAACACCGCGGCGTACACGGCCAGGAATCTGCAGTAGCCAAGGTACTCGGCCAGTTGCGTGCCCGGCCCCAGAACCGCCTGGGTGGCACCCGACGCGGCGATCACCACCGGCACGAGGGCGGGCAGCAGAAGCACGGGGATGACGAGCTCGCGTGCCCGGGAGAATACGCTCATCGAGGCCAGCAGGGTGCCCGCGACGGCGATGCACAGGTTGGCCAGCACGCACACGCCCGCCATCAGCGCCAGGTCGGACGGTGCGATCTGGCGGGTGAAGAACACGATGCCCAAGGGCACGATGACCACTTCCACCGCCAACAGGAACAGGGTCAGCACGATGGCCCGGGCCATGAACATGGTCAGGCGCGCCACGGGGGCCGTCAGCAGGCCGTCCAGCACGCGCTGCTCGCGTTCGGGCACCCACGTGCGGCCCACGCCGAGCACGGCGGCCAGGCTGACCGTCGCCCAGATGATGCCGCCCGCGATCAGCGACGAGTCGCCCGCGCGCTGGCCGACGGCGAACTGGAAGATGACCATGCTGACGAGGGCGAACAGCGCCATCGCCACGATCGTCTCCTTGGTGTGGGCCTCGAGCAGCACGTCCTTGCGCACGAGGGCCCGCAGCTGGCGGACGCGGCTCATCCGGCCGACTCCGCGTACCGCTGGGCCAGCTGGTCGTGGCTGACGTCGGCCGTGCCGGCGTCCCACGCCAGGAGGCCGCGGGCGATCATCACGACCCGGCCGCAGAGGGCGTGGGCGCGCGCCAGGTCGTGCGTCACCATCACCACCGCCGTGCCGGAGGAGGCGCCGGTCACGATGCCGTCCAGCAGCCGCGAGCCTTGCGCGTCGAGCCCCGTGTACGGCTCGTCCAGCAGCAGCACGTCGGGCGAGTGCAGCAGCATGCGGGCGATGCCGAGGCGCTGCGCCATGCCCCGGCTGAACGTGCGCACGTGGTCATGGGCGCGCGGCAGGAGGCCCACGCGGGCAAGCGCGTCCGGGACGGCGTCGTCCAGCCCGTCCACGCCGTACAGGTCGCCGAACAGGCGCAGGTTCTGCCAGGCGGTGAGGTCGAGGTACACCAGGGGGTCGTGCCCCAGGTAGCCGATGCGGCGACGGGCCGCGCGCACGCCCTCGGGATACGGGGTGCCGCCGACGGCCACCGTGCCCTCCCGCGGCGTCAGCAGCGTGGCCATGATGCGCAGGAGCGTGCTCTTGCCCGCCCCGTTCGGCCCGACCACCGCGACCCGCTCGCCCGCCGCCACGTCGAGGTCGACGCCCGCCAGCACGGGCCGCCCGGCGAACGCGTGGGCCACGCCGCGCACGCGCACCAGGGCGGCTTGACCGGAGCCGGTTACGTGACCACCTCGGCGACCACGAACGCGAAGTACAGCACCGCCATCACCATGTTGGCGCTGCCGAACGCCCGGTTGATGCGGGCCGGGTCGTCGGCCCGCACGATGGCGTTCTCGTACGCCAGCACCAGCGCGCAGGCCGCCACGCCCGCCTGGTACACCACGCCCGCGCCGGCGGCGGCCCCGCCCCACGCCAGCAGCGCGAGCGCCGCGACGTGGAGGGCGCGGGTGATCCACAGCGACGCCCCCGGCCCGAACCGCACCGGGATGGAGTTGACCCCCGCCGCGCGGTCGAAGTCGAGGTCGAGCAGGGCGTAGACCACGTCGAAACCCGCGATCCACGCGGCCACCCCGAGCCCCAGCAGCACCGGCGCGAGGGCGAACTCGCCCGTGACGGCCAGCCAGCCACCGACGGGCGCGAGGCCGATGGTGAGGCCCAGCACCAGGTGGCAGGCCCACGTGAAGCGCTTGGTGAACGGGTACAGCACGAACGCCGCCACGGGGACGGGCCACAGGTACCAGGTGATGCGCGGGAGCTGGCTGACGGCCACCAGCAGCGCCGCCAGGCTGGCCGCGGCGAACACCAGCACCTGGGTGCGGGAGAGGCGGCCCGCGGGGATCTCGCGCCCCGCCGTGCGCGGGTTGCGGGCGTCGATGCGGGCGTCCACCAGGCGGTTGATGGCCATCGCCAGCGAGCGCGCGCCCGCCATGGCCAGCACCACCCAGCCCACCACGGCCCACGACGGCACCCGCAGCTCGGCCAGCAACGCCCCCGCGAGTGCGAACGGCAGGGCGAAGACGGTGTGGGCGAAGCGCACCAGCCCGGCGAGCGCGGGCACGACGGCCAGGCCGGTGGCGCGGGTCGCGCGCGGCGGTGCCGTCACTCGGGCGCGTCCGTGGCGCCGTAGTACGCGGCGTTCCCCGTCACGACGCCCCAGAACTGGTTGCCGTGGTCGTAGTGCCACCACTCCTCGGCGTAGTTCGTGAAGCCCTCGTCGTGCATGGCCCAGTGCAGCAGCCGGCGCAGGTCACGCTGCGGTCCCGGCGCGTCCTCCAGCGCGTGCGCCTCGGCCTCGGGCACGAACGCGTCGAACGGCGTCCCCAGATCGAGGGGCGTCCCCTCCGCGTCGCCCAGGGTGAGATCGACCGCGCCGCCGGTGAGGTGCGGCGGCGGGCACAGCACCGAGCGGGTCGGCCGGCTCACGTACCGCGTGGCGGCCTCCTCCAGGGCGTCCGCAGGCATCTCGGGGTGCACCGCGGCAAGCTCGTACAGGTAGTTGTCGAACAACCGGCCCTGCACCGCCAGGGGCCGGTAGCCGTCCCACACCACCAGCGTGAGCCCGGCCGGCAGCCCCGCCGCCACCCGGCCCAGCCGCTCGGCGACGCCGGCCCGCACCCAGGAGCGCGGCAGCGCCCCGTCCAGTCCCCAGCGGTGGTACTCGGCGCGGTCGACGATGCGTCCCCCCGCCTCGGTCACCGGCACCAGCGGCTCGTCGCGAGGCTCCAGGGGCACGTCCTGCCAGCCGTGGTTGGAGCGGGTCGGCGGGATGGGCTTCGCGGCGCGCGGGTCGTTCACCGTGTCCACGTGCGGGCCTCCACGTACTCGCCGGGATCGTCCCCGGCGGCGATGGCGACGAACACCGGCACGATGCTCTCGGGCGAGGGCACCGTGGCAGGGTCCTCGTCAGGGTATGCGGCCGCGCGCATCTGCGTGCGGAGCCCTCCCGGGTTCACCCCGATCACGCGGATGCCCTCGGGGGCCAGCTCGGCGCGCAGCACGGTGGTGACGGCGTCCAGCGCCGCCTTGGAGACGGCGTAGGCGGCCCACCCCGGCCGCGCCGCCGCGCCCGACGTCACGTTCACGATCGCGCCACCAGACGGCACCGCCGGCCGCAGCGCCCGGATGAGCCGCAGCGTGCCGGTGATGTTGGCGGCCACGGTGTGCGCCACGTCGTCGGGGTCCACGTCCAGCAACGGCCCCGTTGCGCCCAGCGCCCCGGCGTTGTTGACCAGCAGGTCCACGCGCCCGAGCGTCCGGACGATGTCGGCCGCCGCGCGGTCGACCGAGTCCGCGTCGGCCAGCTCCAGCGCCACGGGGTGCACCCGCTCGCCGTGCTCCGCGACCAACGGGGCGAGGGCGGCGACGTCCCGTGCCGTGGTGGCCACCGACGCACCACGCGCGCACAGGCCGTCCACCACGGCACGCCCCAAACCGCGCGAGCCGCCGGTGACGACGGCTCGGAGCCCATCAAGGCGCGGCGTCACCGCCACGCGCGGATCAGGGGAGGAAGTCGACCGGGGTGACCGCCGGCGTCTCCTTGCCGGCCGGCACCACTGCGCTGTCGGGGCTCTTGCCCGCGACCGAGGCCACGTACGCGGCGACGTCCTTCGCGTCCTGCCCCGTGACCAGGTCGCGCGGCATCGGCGGCTGCGCCTCCTGGATCCAGCGGTGCACGACCCCGGCGAACTGGCTCTCCGGCATGCCCGCCTGGCGTGCCTGGCGGAACGCGTCGTCGAGGTTGGGACCGCCCGTCGCCGGGTTGGACGAGCCGGTGGCGCCGGCGTCCTCCAGCGTGTGGCAGCCGGCGCAGGCGGCGAACTTCTTCTTGCCGGCCTCCGCGTCGCCACCGGAGCCTGCGCACCCCGCCAGGGTGACGCCGCAACCGAGCGCGATCGCGGCGAGGGCCACGCGGCCGCGCCGGGGGTGAGTGAAGCGAATGCTCATACGAGGTAAACCAGGATGTAGAGGGCCACCCAGACGACGTCGACGAAGTGCCAGTAGATCGAGGCCATCACCAGCGGCGTGGAGAACGTGGGCGTGAAGTCGCGCGCCCGCTTGACGCGCACGTAGCAGATGGTCAGCAGGATCAGGCCGACGAGCACGTGCAGGCCGTGGAAGCCGGTCAGCGTGTAGAACGTCGAGCCGAACGCCTTGTCGGCCGGGGTGAAGCCGAGGTGGGCGTACTCGTTGATCTGCGCGACGAGGAACGTGATGCCCAGCAGGATCGTGACCAGCAGGCCGCGCTCGAGGCCTTTGCGGTCGTTGTGCTTCAGCCGGTGCTCAGCCCACCACACGGTGAAGCTCGAGAACACCAGGAACGCGGTGCTGACGCCCGTGCCCACCTTGGGCAGCTCGAACGGCTCGCCGTTCTGGTTCAGCGGCGGCCAGTGGTTCTCGGCCACGTTGTACCGCACCATGAAGTACGCGGTGAAGAAGGAGGCGAACAGCATCGCCTCCGACCCGATGAACAGAAGCATCGCCAGGACGCCCTGGCTGATGGGCTTCTTCTGCGGCACCGCCCCGGGGGGGTGCGCCAGTGCGTGATCGGTAGCCATTCTCTCCTGTGCCTTAGAGCGCGGGCGGGGCGGTTTCGACAAACACGTGCTCGACGGGCACCGGCGCCGCGGCCTGCGTGACCGTTTCGACGACGTCCGCGTCACCGCGACCGGCCACCGACGCCACCAGGATGGTGGTCGCGCGATAGCTGTCGCGCGCGATGCGGGCGGCCTCGGCCGGGTCGCCGTCGATCACCTCGCCGCGGGCCGGGATGCCGGCCTGCTGCAGGCGGGCGATGGCGTCGCGGGCGCGGCCCGCGGCCGCGTCGCGCACCGTCTCGGCGTCGTCGGTCCAGCCGGGCCCGTCCAGGCTCAGCGGGCACAGGATGACCGCAGCCACCGGGCCGCCGTCGGCGTGCCCCTGGACCGCGTTGATCACGCCGTCTCCGCTGAGGCCGTCGTTGGCGATCACCGCGACCGTGTTGACCGCCTTCGAGACGGCCGGACGACCGGCCTCGGCAGCCGAGATGACCACGTGGTTCACCGGCAGGTTGGTCGCCTTGCGCACCCGGTCGACCATGTCCTGGTTCAGCCATCGCGACTGACCCAGGGGCTCGGTCACCAGCATGACCTCCGTGGGCTCGTCGTCGGCCACCGCGGCACGCACGGCCGACAGCGGGTCGCCGCTGACGACGGATCCGTTGGCGTCGACGCCCTCGGCCGCCAGCACGGACAGCGCCTGCTGCAGGCGGCGCTCCGCGGCGCGGACGTTGCCGTCCTCCACGGGCACCAGCATCGTGAAGCGCCAGTGGCCGTTGGCGCGCTCGCGGATGTGCTCCAGAAGCGCGGCCGACGAGACCGACTCGTTGGCGATCACCAGGATCGTCCGACGCTCGTGCTCGACCAGCTCACCGCCACCGAGCTCCTCACCGGCGAACACCACGGCGTGGCGGGCACCGGGGATGCCGTACTGGTACGGGCCACCCACGACCTGCGGCACGGCGTCGAAGTTGAACAGGCTCGGCGGGGACGACACGAGCCACTCAAGGCTGCGCGCACGCCAGGGGTTCCACGGTGCCTGCGGGCCCTTCGCCCACGAGTGGATCATGTTGTAGAAGAAGATCAGCGAGCCGATGACCATGCCGGACGTCGCCAGGCTGATGAACAGGTTGAGCGACGCGAAGCGCTCGTCGTAGTCGGCGACGCGACGCGGCATGCCGACGGCTCCGAGCCAGTGCATCGGGAAGAACGTCGCGTTGAAGCCGACGAACGTCAGCCAGAAGTGGATCTGGCCCAGGCGCTCGTTGTACATGCGCCCGGTGATCTTGGGGAACCAGTAGTAGACCCCGGCGAACACGGTGAACACGCTGCCGCCGAAGAACACGTAGTGGATGTGCGCGACGACGTAGTACGTGTCGGTCAGGTGGATGACCGCGGGCAGGACGCCCAGGAACACGCCGGACAGGCCACCGATGAGGAACGTGAACACGAAGCCCATCGCCCACAGCATCGGTGTCTTCAGGTGCAGCCTGCCGCCCCACATGGTGCCGAGCCACGAGAACACCTTGACGCCCGTGGGGACGGCGATGACGACGGTCATGAACATCATGGGGAAGCGCAGCCAGGCGGGCATGCCGCTGACGAACATGTGGTGCGCCCAGACGCCGAAGCCCAGAAGCGCGATGGCGACAGTGGAGAACGCCATGGCGCGATAGCCGAACAGGGGCTTGCGCGAGAACGCCGCGACGACCTCGGAGATGATGCCGAACCCGGGGATCATCATGATGTAGACGGCCGGGTGGGAGTAGAACCAGAAGACGTGCTGGTACATCAGCACGTCGCCGCCGCCGCCGACGTTGAAGAAGTTGGTGCCCATGACGCGGTCGAACCAGGTCATGAACTGCGACCCGGCGATGAACGGCGTGCCGAACACCACGAGGCCCGACGTGACGCCCTGCGCCCACGCCAGCATCGGCATGCGCCACACGGTCATCCCGGGCGCCCGCATGGTCATGATGGTGACCAAGAAGTTCAGCGCGGTCGCGATGGACGAGGCACCGGCGAACTGCACGGCGACCTCGAACAGCGTCGACCCGGTGGTGCCCTGCACCGACAGCGGCGCATACGCGGTCCAGCCCGACGAGAACGAGCCGACGAACGGGGCCAGCACCAGCATGACGCCCGCGGGGACCAGCAGCCAGAACGACAACGCGTTCAGCCGCGGGAACGCCATGTCCTTCGCGCCCAGCATGATCGGCAGCACGTAGTTCGAGATGCCGCCGAAGACGGGGATCACGAACGCGAAGATCATGATGGTGGCGTGCGCACTGAAGAAGCCGTTGTACGTCTCGCCGTCCGCGATGGTGGCGCCCGGCACCGCGAGCTCCAACCGCACCAGCTCGGCCAGGATGCCGGCGACCACGAAGAAGAAGAACGTGGTGACCAGGTACTGGATGCCGATGACCTTGTGGTCGGTGTTCGGCCGGAAGTAGTCGGACCACTTCTGCGCGCCGTGCATGCTGTGGTCCTCGAGGTCCACCTGCTTGCCGCGCATGTAGGCCCACCACCAGTCGAAGCAACCGATACCGATGATGAAGCCGAGGCCGGCGAGCGACGCGCACACCGACCAGTAGACCTGGGGCACCCACAGGTTCTCGAAGTCGAAGATCCACCGCGCCAGGAACACGATGGCGAAGCCGGCGGCGACGCCCCCGACCGTCCAGACGATCGCCCGCTTCCAGTAGTCCCACGTGGACTTGGCCGCGCCGTGATGCGCGTGTCCCGGGTGTGCGTGTGTGGGCTGGTGCGTGGTCATGAGCGCGTCCTCACGTGGTCCTTCTGGTCCGTCACTTTCCCGCCTTCGTCACCTGCTGCTTGGCCTGCTGCAGCCAGGCGTCGTAGTCGGCCTGTTCCATGACGATCACGCGCGAGCGCATGACGCCGTGGCCCGCGCCGCACAGCTCGGCGCAGATGATGGGGTAGGTCCCCGGCTTGTCCGGGTTGAAGACCATGTGCGTGGTCTTGCCCGGCACGATGTCCTGCTTCAGCCGGAACTCCGGCACGAAGAAGCTGTGGATGACGTCGGGTGAGCGCATGTCAAGCCGCACCTGCGTGCCGACTGGCACCCGCAGGTCGCCGGTCTTGATGCCGGCCTTCGGGTCGGTGAACTCCCAGGCGAACTGCCGGGCGGTCACCGAGTACGCGTTCTGCGTCGACGCGACGGCCTCGTTCTCGACGATGGTGCGCACGGCCCACACCGCGGTGAAGGCCAGGATGAGCACCGGGATCAGCGTCCAGATGACCTCGAGCTTGGTGTGGCCGTGAAGCGGCGGGCCCTCGCTGGTGTCGTTGTCGTCGGACACCCGGAATCGCCATCCGCAGTAGATGAGCGTGCTGGTGACGCCGGTGAACACGATGGCGGACACGATCATCAGGAACCACATCAGGTGGTCGGTACGGGCCGCCTGCTCGGCGGCCTGGTCCGGGTACCAGTCGATCAGAAGCATTGAGGCCGCGGTGAGGGCGCCGACCACGACGGTGATCAGCCCCAGCGGCAGGATGTGACGGCTTTTCATGACCACCCGAACGTATCAGCCTTCCGTGGACTGCGGACACCCCGCGAGGGGTGTCGAGTGTCCCGGGAAACTACTGAACGAGGCTTCCTGAAACCCGTTTTCGGCGATCAGAGCGTGGGCGACGCCACGACGGCCGGCCGGCGCACCGCCACCATGGCCACGACCGCGCACAACGCGGTGACGGCGGCGCCCACCCACATGGGCGCCCCGAACGACATGTCGAACAGTGCTCCGCCCGCCAGCGGCCCCACGATGCGGGCGGCCGCGGACGCCGACGCGGTGACGCCGAGCACGCCCCCCTGCTCGTTCTCGGCGGTGGCCCGGGAGATCAGCGACGTCGCGGCCGCGAACGCGAGCCCCGAGAAGACGCCCAGGATCACCAGCGCCACAAGCAGCACGGACAGGTCGGTGGCGAACGCCAGCATCCCCAGCCCCAGGGCCGTGCCGATGAGCCCCACGATCAGCACGGAGCGCTCGCCGTGGCGGTCCACCAGCCTGCCCACCAGGAAGCCCTGTCCCACGGCCGCCGCGACGCCCACTACCACGAACAGCAGGGCCATCCGGGTCTCGTCGTAGCCGAAACGGTGCTTGCCCAGCAGCGCGAACGTCGCCTCCATCGCCGCGAACGCCGCGGTGGTCGCGAACGACAGCCAGATGAGCGGCGCCAGCGTGCGTCGCGCCAGGGCCTCCCGCACCAGCTCCATGCGGCTGCGCCGCGGCATCGTGGCGCTATCGGGGCGCAGCGACTCGGGCAGAAGGCGCCACGCCACGATCGCGTTGGCGGCCGCCAGGGCGGCGGCGGCGAGGAAGGGCGCCTCGGTCGAGATGAGGCTGAACCCGGCCCCCAGCGCCGGGCCCAGGATGAAGCCCAGGCCGAACGCCGCGCCGATCATGCCCATGCCACGGGCCCGGTCCTCCGGCGTGGTGACGTCGGCCACGTACGCCTGCGCCGTGGAGTACGACGCGCCGGAGATGCCGTTGAGGGCGCGGGCCAGGAACAGCACCCACAGGGCCCCGGCGAAGCCGATGATCAGCGCGCTGACGGCGCTGCCCACCAGGGTCACGATGATGATGGGGCGGCGTCCGACGCGGTCGGACAGGCGGCCCCAGAACGGCGCGAAGATGAACTGCATCAGCGAGTAGAGGGCGGTCAGCATGCCGACCTCGAGACCGGACGCACCGAACCGCTCAGCCCACAGCGGCAGGATGGGCAGCACGATGCCGAAGCCGATCAGATCGATCAGCACGGTCATGAAGACGATCATCAGGGGCGTGTTGTGGGGACGGGCGGCCCCGTCGCCGCCGCCCCTGCGACGCCGTGTCACGCGGCGTCCACCGCCATCGCGACGAACAGCAGGGCCAGGTAGAGCAGCGAATAGTGGAACGCGAACTTGGCCCGGCGGCGGGTGCCCTCACGCCACAGGCGCCACGAGAAGTAGACGAACACGCCGCCCAGCACCAGGGCACTCACCAGGTAGGTGACGCCCGCCAGGCCGGCCGCGCACGGCATCACCGACACGCCCACCATGGCGATGGTCCACAAAAGCACCTGACGCTGCGTCGCCTGCTCGCCGTGCACGCTCGGCAGCATCGGCACGCCCGCGCGTGAGTAGTCGTCCTTGATCAGCAGCGCCAGCGCCCAGAAGTGGGGCGGCGTCCAGTAGAAGACGATCGCGAACAAGAGCCACGCGTACAGCGACAGGTCGCCGGTGACCGCCGCCCAGCCCACCAGCGGCGGGAACGCGCCGGCGGCGCCGCCGATGACGATGTTGTGCACCGTGGTGCGCTTCAACCACAGGCTGTAGACGCCGACGTAGCCGATGATGCCGGCCAGCCCCATCGCGGCGGCCACCCAGTTGGACGACCAGGCCAGCACGGCCACCGACAGGATGCTGAGCACGATGCCGAATGCCAGCGCCCGGGCCGGGCTGATGCGCCCCTGCACCACGGGCCGGGCGTCGGTGCGCCCCATCTCCGCGTCCAGATCGCGATCGGTGAAGTGGTTCATGGCGTGCGCCCCACCGGCGGCCAGATAGCCCCCGAGCATGGTCCACGCGATCAACCAGCCGTCCGGGACGCCGTGCTCGGCGATGAACATCGCGCACAGCGTCGTGACCAGCAGCAACGAGATGACGCGCGGCTTGGTGAGCTTGATGTAGTCGCCCACCACGGTGCCCGCGCGATGGCGCTCGAGCGGTGCGGTGGCGGTGCGCGTCGCGGTGCCGGTGGTCATGCGCGCGCCACCAGGGTGAGCATCAGCACCATCACCACCAGCGGCACCACCAGCCAGATCTGGTCGAGCGCGCGCTCGCGGCGGGACGCCGTGGGCGTGGTGAGGCGGCCCATGGTGTGGAGGATGGCGAAGGCCGACGGGATCACCGCGACGGCCGCGATGATCAGCGCCGTCAGTCGCAGAGGCGACGAGGTGAGCGCGTCCATGTGTGCCGAGGATAGCCCAGGTGCGGTGCCGATCGCCGTCGGTTGACCCGCCGGGGGACGGACGACAGTCTTCGGGGGGTGACGGACTTCGATCTGGTGGTGGTGGGCGGCGGCCCCGCGGGGCTCGGGGCGGCGCTGCGCGCCGCGCGCCGCGGGGCGCGCGTGACGCTCGTGGAAGCCGCGCCCGGTCCCGGGGGGCTGTGCCGCACGCTGTCGCGTGACGGCATGCGGTACGACCTGGGGGGACACATCCCGTTCGTCCGCGACGGCGAGCGCCTCGCGTGGATGCGCGAGCTGCTCGGCGACGACATGGCGTTCGTGCCGCTGCCGGTGGCGTCCACCGTCGGCGATGGCGACGTCCAGGCAGGCCGTTACCTCGATCAGCGACCGCCCCCCCGCCCGCTGGGCGACGGCCCGGTGCCCGCTCCCGTGCCGGGCGACGACGGCGCCGCGTACCTGGAGGGAGTCGTCGGCGGGGCGTTCCGCGACGTCGTGATGCGTGCGTACCTCGAGAAGGTGGACGGCGTGCCCTTGGAGCGGATCCCCGCGGAGAGGATCGCCCGGCTGATGCTCAACCAGGCCGCCCCCGAGGGCTTCTGGTTCCCGCGGTACGGCATCGGCGCGCTGATGGATGCCATGGCCGCGTCGGCGCGGGACGCGGGCGGAGACCTGCGCTTCGCCACGCCCGCCGTCGGCATCGACGCGGCCGGCGGACGCTTCCGCGCCGTGACGCTCGCCTCGGGTGAGCGCGTCACCGCGCCCGCGGCCGTCCTCGCCATCCCGGCGGCGCTCGCCGCCCGCCTGATCGCCGCAGGCGACGGGGGGCCGGAGCCCGCCGACATCCCGATGCGCGCGTGCGCCATCGTGTTCGTCCGGGTGGACGGCGCCGCCACGCTCACGCCCCACGCGTGGATTCAGTGCGACCACCCCGGCGTGCCGTTCACGCGCGTGATGGAGACGCGGCACTGGAGCGACGCCATGGTCACCGGCGACGCGACCGTGCTGGGCATGGAGTGCTACTGCTTCGCGTCCGGTGCCGACCCCGTGTGGCGCCTCGACGACGCGGCCCTGGGAGACGCGTGCATCGCCGCGCTGCGGGGCCCCCTGGGGTGGCTCGCAGCCGACCGGGCGGCGGAGCTCATCGAGGTGGTGCGCCTGCCGCGCGCGTACCCGGTGGCCGACGTGCGCAGCGCCCCCGCATGGCGGGCCGTCGCCCAGACGGTCGGCGCCGTCGCCGGGGTGGCCCACGCCCCGGGCTCGGAGGTGATCGCCGCGGTGGAGGCCGGAGAACGGGCCGCCGATGCGCTGCTCACGTCCGGCGCGTGAAGCTCTACGGGGACACGGCCGCCGCCTACCGGGACTTCGCCGCGTACACGCGGGAGGCGTCACCGTGCTTCGCCGCGTGGTCGTCCGGCGTCGCCGACGACCCGGACATGGTGGAGTGGATCGACGCGCTGCCGCCCGTCAAGCGGCAACCGAACCTGGTGTTCGCGGCGGCGCGCTGGCACGGCGTGCCCTCCCCGGGCCCGTACGCGGGGCTGCGCGCCCGCCTGCTGGGTGACGACGGCACCGTCCGCGCGACGATCCTTCACCGCGCGACGCAGACCAACGAGGTGGGGCGGCTGGCCACGCTGGTGCCGGTGATGGCCACGCTGGGACCCCGCCTCAGCCTCGTCGAGGCCGGCGCGAGCGCGGGGCTGTGCCTGTATCCCGACCGCCATCGCTACCGATGGGCCACCGACGACGGCGGCGTGGTGGAGGCCGGCACGGGGCCGCCGCTTGAGTGCCGCGTGCGCGGCGCCGTGCCGCTCCCTGCCGAGGTCCCCGCCGTGGCGTGGCGGGGCGGCGTTGACGTGGCACCCGTCGACCTCCACGACGACGACGCCGTGCGCTGGCTCGAGAACCTGGTGTGGCCCGAGGACGACGCCCGGCGGGACCGCTTGCGGGCGGCCATCGCCCAGGCCCGCCGCGAGCCCGGCCGCGTGGAGAAGGCCGACGCACGGGAGGCGCTGCCCGAGATGGTCACGCGGGCCGCGGAGGCCGGGGCGCCCGTGGTGGTGTTCCACTCCGCGGTCGTCGCGTACATGGCTCCTGCCGTCCGCGACGAGTTCGCGGCCCTGATGACGGGGCTCGTGGACGCCGGCGCGTGCCACTGGATCAGCAACGAGGGTCCCGACGTACTGCCGGGGGTTACCGCCACGGCGCCTCGGCCGCCTCCCCAGGGCTTCTTCGTGACGGCGCTCGACGGCCGGGCCGTGGCGTGGTCGCGGGGGCATGGCGGCGAGATGCGCGCCGTCGAGGACGCGTGACGGCGCCCGCGCGGGCCCGAAGCCCCGTCGGCGGTTCGTCTAGATTGCCCCCATGACCACGCTCGCCCCCGGGGCCGCCGACGCGTTCCGCACCATCCTGGGGCCGGAGCGCGTGCTGGACGCCGCGACCGAGCGCATCATCTACGCGCGCGACGGGTCCATCGCCGACGGAGTGTGCGGGCTGGCCTTGCTGTGCGAGACCACCGACGAGGTGTCGCGCTGCATGGCCGCCGCGCACCGCATGGGCGTGCCGGTGGTGCCCCGCGGCTCGGGCACCGGCCTGTGCGGCGGGGCCGTGCCGCTGGACGGCGCCGTGGTGCTGTCGGTGGCGCGCATGCGGCGCATCCTCGAGATCGACCGCGACGTGCCGTGCGCGTGGGTGGAGCCGGGGGTGCTCAACCTCGACCTCACCGCCGCGGTCGCCCACCTGGGCCTGCACTACGCGCCCGACCCGTCCAGCCAGGCCGCGTGCAGCATCGGCGGCAACGTGGCGACCAACGCCGGGGGACCGCACTGCCTGGCGTCGGGCGTGACGGTGCAGCACGTGCTGGGCGTCGAGCTGGTGCTGCCGGACGGCGAGGTGCTGACCATCGGCGGCCCGGCGCCCGATCCCCCGGGGTGTGACCTGCGCGGCTTCATCGTGGGCGGCGAGGGCACGCTGGGCGTCGTGACCAAGGCGTGCGTGCGCCTCACCCGCAACCCGCCCGCGGTGAGGACGATGCTGTTCGACTTCACCACCACGCACGCCGCCGGGGCCTGCGTGGTCGACATCATCGGCCGGGGCGTCATCCCGGCGGCGATGGAGCTGATGGACAGCCGCATGATCGATGCGTGCGAGGGCTTCACCGGCGCGGGGCTGCCGGTGGACGCCGCCGCGGTGCTGCTGGTGGAGGTGGACGGCACCGAGGCGGACGTCGCCGCCCAGACCGACGTGGCCGTCGCCGTGGCGAGGGAGAGCGGCACCCGCTGCGTGCGCATCGCGCAGGACGAGGCCGAGCGGGCGCTGCTGTGGAAG
Source organism: Actinomycetota bacterium (assembly GCA_963169235.1). GTDB lineage: Bacteria > Actinomycetota > Thermoleophilia > Miltoncostaeales > Miltoncostaeaceae > JAGQUM01. Next base: position 22,935 of record CAUJCX010000058.1, read on the forward strand.
GCCCGCAAGAGCGCATTCGGCGCCGTCGCGCGCGTGGCGCCCAACTACTACCTGCACGACTGCGTGGTGCCGCGCACGCGCCTGGTGGAGATCCTCGACGCCATCGGCGAGATCGCCCGCCGCCACGACCTGCTGGTGATGAACGTGTTCCACGCCGGCGACGGCAACCTGCACCCTCTGATCGCGTTCGACCGGCGGGACGCGGCGCAGGTGGACCGGGTGATGGCGGCCGGCAAGGACATCGTGGAGGCGTGCGTCGCCGTCGGCGGCGTGCTCACCGGCGAGCACGGCATCGGGCTCGAGAAGCGCGACTACATGCCGCTGACGTTCGGCGCCGTCGACCTCGACGCCCAGGCGTGCGCGCGGGCGGCGTTCGACCCCGAGGGCCGCATGAACCCGCGCAAGGTGCTGCCGATGACCGCACGGTGCGGCGAGGCCGTGCTGGGCCCCGACAGCCTGCCGCCGGGCACATGGATCTGACGCCCGCCGTCACCCCCGGCGACCGCGACGAGTGCGCGGCGGCCCTCGCCGACGCGACGGGCGCCGGGCGTTCCACCCGCGTCGTCGGCGGCGGCAGCGCGTCCCACCGCGGCGTTCCCCTGACCGCCGACCAGGTGCTCGCCACCGCCGGGCTCGATCGGGTGGTCACGTACGAGCCCGCCGACCTGACGCTGACCGTCGAAGGCGGCGTCCCGGCTGCGCGGGTGACCGAGCTGCTCGCCGCGCACGACCAGGTGTGGCCGCAGGCGGCCTTCCGGCCCGGCGCGACCGTGGGCGGCCTGCTGGCCACCGCCGACAGCACGTTCAGCCGCCTGCGCTGGGGACCCATCCGCGACTCGCTGCTGGAGGTGGTGATCGCCACCGGCGACGGACGCCTGGTGCGCGCGGGCGGGCGCACCGTGAAGGGCGTCGCCGGCTACGACCTGCCGCGCCTGGTGGTGGGGGCGCACGGCACGCTGGGCGTACTGGTGGAGGTCACGCTGAAGCTGTGGCCCGCGCCCGCCGCGAGCGGCTGGTACACGCTGGCCGGCGACGCGCCGACGCTGGTGCAGGCCGCGCGGACGGTGACGCGCGAGGTCTACCGCCCCGGGGCGGTGCTGCTGACCCCGGGGGCCCTGTGCGTGCACCTGCTGGGGGCCGCGGACGACGTCACGGCCCCGGCGGGGATGGAGGCGACGCAGGGTCCCCCGTCGCCGCAGTGGGACGCCACGGTGCAGGTGGGCGTCAGCCCCGCGCACATCGGTGACCTGGTGACCCTGCTGGCCGGTCACGGCGACGAGTACGTGGCCCAGGCGGGCGTGGGCATCTGCCACGTCGCCGTGCACGACGCGGACGACGTCGACCGGGTGCGGGCGCTCGCGACAGGCCTCGGCGGTCACGCCTACGTCACGGCCGGCCCCCCGGAGGTGCGGCGCGATCCGTGGGGCGCTCCGCCCCCGGGCATCGACGTGATGCGGCGCATGCGGCGGGCGTTCGACCCGGCCGCGATCCTCAACCCGGGCCTCGCGGTGTGGGACGCCCCCGGCGACCGGGTGTAGCGTCCGTCCATGGCCGACTCCCCGCCTGCCGCCCCCGGACCTCCGGGCTGGAACCCCGCCCACCCGGCGCCCGCCGAGGACGACATCGTCAAGTGCGTCGCGTGCGGGTTGTGCCTTCCCCACTGCCCCACGTTCCGCCTGACCGGGCGTGAGACCGCCGCCCCGCGCGGCCGCATCGCCGCCATGCGGGCCGTGCAGGAGGGGCGCGCCGAGGTGGACGCCACGTTCACCGTGATGATGGACGAGTGCCTCGCCTGCCGGGCCTGCGAGACGGCCTGCCCCAGCGGGGTGCCGTTCGGGCGCATGATCGAGGCCGCCCGCGCCCAGGTGGAGCCCACCCGCCCCATCCCGGTGCGCGGCGTCCGCCGCCTCGGCCTGACGTGGGTGATGTCCCGCCCGTGGGCGATGCGGCTGATGGGCCTCGGCCTGGGCCTGACTCAGGCGGTGCACGCCGACCGCCTGCTGCCCGCGCGCATGTCCGCCGGCGCACCCCGCGTGCGGCTGCGCGACCTGGCGCGGCCCGTTCCCCGCCGGCTGGGCAGCGGCCCCGTCGCCGGAGTGCTGCGGGGCTGCGTGATGGACGTGGCCTTCCGGCCGGTGCAGGCCGCCACCATGCGGGCGGTGGCCGCGTGCGGGCACACGGCCGTGATGCCCGAGGGCGGCTGCTGCGGGGCCCTGGCCATGCACTACGGGCAGCCCGAGGCGGCCAAGCGCATGGCGCGGCAGCGCATCGCCGAGTTCGAGGAGGCCGGCGCCGACGTGGTGGTGGTGAACTCCGCGGGCTGCAGCGGCCACATGAAGACGTGGGGACACCTGCTGGCCGACGACCCGCAGTGGGCCGAGCGGGCCCAGCGCATCGCCGAGCGCGTGCGCGACGTGCTGGAGCTCGACGTGCCCGCGACCCCCTGCCGGGGCGACGCGGTGGCCGTGCACGACGCCTGCCACCACGTCAACGGCCAGGGCATCGTGACCGAGACCCGCCGCATGGTCGCCGCGTCGGGGGCGCGCCCCGTGGAGATCCCCGACGACGGGCGCTGCTGCGGGGCCGCCGGCCTCTACAGCGTGCTGCAGCCCGAGATGTCGGCCGAGCTGCGGCTGCAGAAGGCGCGCGCCATCGCCACCACGGGCGTGTCGACCGTGGCGGTGGCGAACCCGGGCTGCGCGGCCCAGATCGCCGCGGGGCTGCGGGAGATCGGCGCCGACGTGACCGTCCGCCACCCGGTGGAGATGCTGCGCCCCGTGGTTCCCCCCGGCCCGTGACGCCGCCACGCCCCCTCGGCATCGACGTCGGGGGCACGAAGTGCCTGGGGGTCGTGCTGGACGGCGACGGCGCCGTGGCCGCCGAGGCGCGGCGCGAGACGCCCAAGAACGCCCCGGCGCTCGTCGACGCGCTGGCGGACATCGTGGGCGAGCTGGGATCCGCCCCCGCCGTGGGGGTGGGCCTGCCCGGCCTGATCGACCGCGACGGCACGCTGGTGGCGTCGGCGCACCTGGGCGCGATGGCCGGGCTGCGGCTGGCGGCGCGGCTGGAGGACCGCCTGGGCGTGCCGGTGCGCGTGGGCAACGACGCGACGTTCGCCACGTGGGCCGAACGGACGCTGGGGGCGGGCCGCGGCTGCGACGACATGGTGATGGTGACGCTGGGCACGGGCATCGGCGGCGGCATCGTGGCCGCGGGGCGGCTGGTGCTGGGCCGCAACGGGTTCGCGGGCGAGTTCGGGCACATGGTGGTCGATCCCGGCGGACCGCCCTGTCCGTGCGGTCGGCAGGGGTGCTGGGAGCGGTACGCGTCGGGGTCCGGCCTCGCCCGGCTCGCCCGCGACGCCGCGCTGGGCGGGCGCATCGGCCGGGTGGTGGAGCTGGCCGGCGGCGACGTTCACGCCGTGCGCGGCGAGCACGTGCAGCAGGCGGCCCGCGAGGGCGACGCGGGCGCGCGGGCGGTGGTCGACGCGTTCGCCCGCTGGGTCGCCATCGGCCTGGTGAACCTGACGAACGCGCTCGATCCCCAGGTCTTCGTGCTGGGAGGGGGCCTCGCCGAGGGCGCCGACCTGTACCTCGCCCCGATCGACCGCTGGTTCACCGAGCTCCTGTACGGCGGGTCGGTGCGGCCGCGGCCGACGCTGCGGTTCGCCGCCCTCGGCCCGTGCGCCGGCGCCGTCGGCGCCGCTCTGCTGGCAGCCGGGGACGGCTGACCCTCTGAACTCACGCGCGGCCTCGTCGTCAGGCGGGACGAGGCCGGCGGGTGGCCTCCGGGATGCCCGCGAGGGCCGCGACCGCGAGGATCAGCAGTACCAGGGATGCGCTGGCCGGCACCCACGCGTACTGCCGGGTGTCGGGCTCCGGCGCCAGCACGCGGCCCATGTCGGCGAACACCGCCTGCAGGTCGCCGGCCGTCGCCGTCTGAGCGAACACGCCGCCCGTGGTGGAGGCGATCTGCGACAGCGTGTCGGGAGGCGCCGGCTGCCCGCGCACCCCGGGATCGTTGCCGATCATGATGGTGTACACCGGCACCCTGGCCGCGGCGGCCATCTGCGCCCCCTCCGCGGGCTGCACGCTGCCGCCCACCTGGGCGCCGTCGGTGATCAGGAGGATGCGCCCCGCGGCGTCCTGGGGCCGGTCGGGCACCGTGTCGAGCGCGCCCGACGCGCGCAGCGCCGACAGCGACGTCGAGATGGCGTCGCCGATCACCGTGCCGTAGCGGGTCTTCGAGAAGCGCTCCCGCAGCGCGGTCAGGAGCTCCGTGCGGTCGGTGGTGGGGGCGGCCACCACGTCGGCGCTGCCCGCCATCGACACCAGGCCGATGCGGATGTCCTTCGGCGCGGTCTCGATGAACCGCCGCGCGGCGTCCTGCGCGGCGGCCAGGCGGGTGGGGTTGATGTCGGTCTTGTTCATGGAGTCCGAGACGTCCATCGCCAGCATGATCGTGGCGCGGGACTTCTCCTCGTTCGTGACCTCGTACGGGCGCGCCAGCGCCACCACGCCCCCGGCCAGCGCCACCAGGGCCAGCGCGGCCGCCACCACCCGGCCGGGACGTCGCGCCGGCCGCAGCGACGCGCCCATCAGGCGGGGATCGGCGTAGCGCGCCGCCCCCCGGCCCCGGCGGCGGGACGCCCACAGCATGAGGACGGCCACCACGGGCACCAGCACCAGGCCCCACAGCAGGTGCGGAGCCTCCCATTCGAGCCACGACGGCATGCTCATCCCAGCCTCACCCCCCAGCGCCACCACGCGAGCCCGGCCGCGGCGAACAGCGCCATCGCCAGGGCCACCGCCCAGTCGGTCACCTCGTGTTGCTCGCGCGTGGATCCGATGAACGACCCCAGGTCGTCGTAGACCTTCGACACCGATTCGGCGTCCTTGCTCTCGAACGCCTGACCACCCGTGCTGTCGGCGATCTGCTTCATCGTCTCGGGGCTCGGAGGCACGGCCCTGCCGGGGCCCAGCGTGCCGTCGGGCGTGCCCAGGGCGATCGCGTACACCGGCACCTTGGCGGCCGTCACCTCCTGCAGCGCGTCCGCCACAGGCCGGCCGGTGCGGTTGGCGCCGTCGGACAGCAGCAGGATGCGCGCCGACTCGGGCACGGCGGCGTCGCCCTGGGAGGCCTTGATGGCCTCCAGCGACGCGACCAGCGCGTCGCCGATGGCCGTGTCGCCCACCGCCACCAGGCTGTCGATGCCGCGCACCAGCTGGTCGCGGTCGGTCGTGGGAGGCACCACCACCGCGGCGCTGGTCGAGAACGCGACGAGGCCCACCTGGAACGTGCGGGGCATCTGCCGCGCGAAGCGGATGGCTGCGTCCTGGGCCGCCCGCAGACGGGTGGGGTCGACGTCGTCGGCCGCCATCGACCCGGACACGTCGATCGCCAGCATGATGGTGGCGCGGTCGCGCGGGACGCTGCGCTCGGCCTCGGGACGCGCGACGCCGACGGTCAACGCCAGCAGCGCCAGCAGGGCGAGCGCTACGGGGATGTGGCGGCGCCCGCGGGGGGCGACGGCGACCTCGTCGAACACGTCCAGGTCGGGATACGGCAGCCCGCCCCGGTGGCGGCGGCGGGCCGCCCACCATCCGGCGGCCACCACCAACCCGGCCACCAGCGGCACGAGCCACAGCGCATGCGGCCACACGAAGCTCATGCCGCGCCCCGCGTGCGGCGTACCGACAGCGCCCGCGCCATCGCCAGCACCCAGTCGCCGCCCGTGTCGAGCACGATGCGGTCGGCCCGTGCCCGCCGCAGCATGGCGCCCGTGGCCTGGTCGCGCTGGGCGGCGACGTGGCGCAGGCGATCGCGGAAGCGGGGGTCGGCCGTGTCGATCAGGCGGGTGCCGCCGGTCTCCATGTCGCGCAGGCGCACCACGCCCAGGTCGGGCAGCTCACTCTCGCGTGGGTCGCGCACCTCCACCGCGAACACGTGGTGGCGCCGGCCCAGCGTCCCCAGCGCGTTCTCGAGCGCGTCGGACGCGGGGAAGTCGGAGATCACGAACACCGCACCGCGGTGGGTCGCCACCTTCCCCATCGCGGCGACGGCGGCGGCCAGGTCGGTGCGCCCGGGGGTCGCGGGCGGCTGCAGGCGGGACGCCGCCGCAAGCGAGGCCGACAGGCCGCGGCGGTCGCCGACGGGGGGACGCATCAGGTCGAGGCCGCCCGTGACGCTCGCGGCGACGCCCAGGCGGTCGCCCCGGCGCCGCAGCACCGTGCCGATGCCGGCCAGCGCCTCCAGCGCCAGGTCGGCCTTCGTCATCACGGCGCTGCCGAACTGCATCGACGGTGACCGGTCGACCAGCGCCCACGCGGTCAGCACGGGCTCGAGCTCCGGCACGCGCACCATCGCCTCGCCGGTGCGCGCGGTCAGCGGCCAGTCGATCCACCGCACGTCGTCGCCGGGCTCGTAGTGGCGGGTGAGCGACGTCTCGCCGCCCGGTCCCGGACGACGGCCGCGACGCTCGCCCTGCAGCACCCCGTCGAGCCGGCGCGAGATGCGCAGCTCGACGCGCCGCAGCAGCGCGTCGGCGGGCCCGCGCCCGCGCGCCGGTGGTTCGAGCACGCTCGCCATGCCGCTACGCCGCGGACTCGGCCGCGCCGTGGCCCAGGCTGACGTCGGGCATCTCGACGGCGTCGAGGATCGCGGTCAGCACCTGGTCGGGCTTCACGTCGCTCGCCAGCGCCTCGTAGCTGAGCACCACGCGGTGGCGCAGCACGTCGTGGAACAGCGAGTGGACGTCGTGTGGCGTGGCGAAGCTGCGGCCGCGCATCACCGCCAGCGCGCGCGCACCGCGGATGAGGTTCAGCGACGCGCGGGGCGAGCCGCCCACGTCGAGGTACGCGGCCAGGTCGGGCACGCCCTCGTCGGCCGGGTGGCGCGTGGCGTTGACCAGGCGCACCGCGTACGCCCGCACCCGGTGGTCGACGAACACCGCGTCGGCCGTCTGCTGCAGGTGCAGCAGGTCGTCGGTCGACAGGAGGGTGCGCGGCACCGGCGGGTCGGACGCCATGCGGCGCACGATCTCCTCCTCGTCGGCCACCGACGGGTAGCCCACCACCACCTTCATGGCGAACCGGTCCACCTGCGCCTCGGGCAGCGCGTACACGCCCTCGTTCTCGATGGGGTTCTGGGTGGCCATCACCAGGAACGGCTTCGGCACCGGGTGGCTCTCGCCGGCGATGGTAACGTGCCCCTCGGCCATCACCTCCAGCAGCGCGCTCTGCACCTTGGCCGGGGCGCGGTTGATCTCGTCGGCCAGCACGAAGTTGGCGAACACGGGGCCGAGGCGGGTGCTGAACTCGCCGTGGCGGTTGAGCACCTGCGCGCCCACGACGTCGCTGGGCACCAGGTCGGGCGTGAACTGGATGCGCGAGAAGTCGCCGCCGACCACCTTCGCCACGGTCTCGAGCGTCAGCGTCTTGGCTAGGCCCGGGACGCCCTCCAGCAGGATGTGCCCGCGGCCCACCAGCGCCACCAGCACGCGGTCCAGCAGGCGGTCCTGCCCCACGATCACGCGTCGCAGCTCGTACAGCACGTTCTCGAGGCGCTCGCGGGGGGTGCCGCCGCCGGTCGGAAGCGGACCGGGCTCCAGCGGGGGCGTCGGGGCCGAGGGCGCCAGCACCGGCCCCTGAGCGGTGACGGCGGGCGGCGCGGGCGGCGGGGAGCCGGGCGTGCGGTGTGGATCGGGCGTCGTCATGCTGTTCCTCTAAGGGACGGAGTTCACGAGGGCGCTCACCCTCGACGCGGGTACCGCGAAACCGATGCCGACGTTGCCGGTGATGGGTGCGCGGATGGATGTGGGGATGCCCACCAGGCGGCCCTCGAGGTCGAACAGGCCGCCCCCGGAGTTGCCGGGGTTGATGGGCGCGTCGGTCTGGATCATGGGGATGCCGCTCTCGCCGGGGCGGTTGAGCGCGCTGACGATGCCGGCGGTGACGGTGTTCTGAAGGCCGAACGGGCTGCCGATGGCGAAAACCTGGTCGCCGACCCGCAGCGGGTTGCTGGTGCCGTCGGCCAGTTGCACGCCGGTCGGCACCGTGGACGTGGGCCGGATGACCGCGAGGTCCTGGTCGGGGTCGTGGCGCACCACGCGCCCCACCTGGCGGCGCCCGTCGCTGGTGACGATCTGGACGACGTCGGCGCCGTCGACCACGTGCTCGTTGGTCACGATGAGGCCGCGCGGAGCCAGCACCACGCCGCTGCCCATGCCGGAGCCGGTGCGGATGGTGACCACGCTGGGCGCCACCTGGGTGATGGCGTCCTCGAGCGTCGTCCCGGCCGAGACCGTGGTGGTGGGGGCCGGCGTCGGCGACGCGGTGGTCGCCACGGTCGACGACGGCGGGGCCGTCGACGCCGTGTCGGCCGGGAACACGCGGGTGGCCGTGACGCCGCCCACCGCTCCCGCGGCCACCAGGGCGACGGCGCCCAGCGCCACCGCGGCACCCCGTCGGCTGCGACGCACCGGCCGCTCGCGGGAAAGCTCGATCACGGGGGCCGGCGGCGTCCCGCCGTCACGCCGCAGCGGCGGCAGCGCCCCGGGCTGTGCCTGGGCGCGCGGGGGAAGCGGGGGCAGGCCGTCCCCGTGTGCGGGTCGCGGCGGCAGCGGCGGGAGGGACGAGGAGGAGGTCACGCCGATGTTGTACCGCGGATGTGTGAACACGCGGTTGAGACGCCCTTAGGGATGAATCCGCGAGACCCTCAGCCTGTTCTCAGCAACGGCCGCGACGGCGGCTCGCCGCCGACACGCCGTCGGCCAGCGCGTCGGCCAGCTGCGCCCGTTCGACGGCCCGCGCCAGGCGCACGCGGGTGCGGTCCAGCTGCATGCGGTCGGCCTCGTCGAGCGTCCCGTCGTCGGCCACGCGCTGCATGTGCTCCACCCGTTGCGACAGCTCGCGCACCCGCTGCCAGAGGCCGTCCGCGACGGCGTCCGCCCCGGCGGCGCCTGCGCGGCCCGACGTCACGTGTCCCCGGTCTCCGGGGCGGTTCCACCCTCGCCCGCGCCCGCGCTGCGCGAGCGGCGGCGACGGCGGCGACGGCGAGAACGCGCGGGCGGCGTCGCGTCATCCGGGGTGGGGGACGTAGACCCGTCCGTCTGCTCGGCGGCGGACGCCTCGACGGACGCGCCGTCGGTGGTGGCTCCCTGCGCCGCGCCGGTCGCCGGCGAGTGCATGCGGCGGCGGCGACGGCGCCGGGTGCGGCTTCCCCCGTCGTCGCCGTCCTTGCGCCGCGGCTCGCCGATGTCGAGGTCCTCGGCCGCGGGCAGGCGCGGGAACCGGGCGCGCAGCACGTTCCACGCCCGCTTGTTGGTGAGCGCCTTGGGGTGGGTGGCGCCGACGGCGGCGCGCAGCGCCCGGCGGGCGTCGGCCGTGGTGAAGTCGACGGCGTCGAGCACGCCGCGCAACTGCGCCCAGCCCCCGGCGGCGGCGGCGGCGCGCGACGCCAGGCGCACCTGCTCGGGGCGCGTGGGCCAGTCGCCCGGTCCCAGCAGCACCATCAGGCGCGCCGCCTGGCCGATGCGCAGGGTGGTGTCGTCGGTGGGCGGCACGGGCTCGGGGGGCGGTCCCCCGGCGGCCCGCAGCCACGCCACCAGCAGCATCGGCTCGCCCCCGTTGGTGATGAGGTGGCGCGCCTCCCACGCGGCGATGCGCGTGGCGTCCTGGCTGCGTCCCGGGCGGTGCGTCTCGGCCAGCCCCCTGCTGACGTCCCAGGCCCACGCGGGCGCCCACGACGACGCCTCGTCCAGCGCGGTCCAACGCCGGCGGCGGTCGCTCGAGCGGCCGAGCTGCTCGAGGGCCGTGACGCGGTCCCACTTGCCCGCCGCGTCGGCGTAGTACCACAGGGCGCGCAGGCGCTCGCGGCCGGTCATCCGCAGGCGGTCGAGCACCTTGCGCGGCACGTCGTCGGGCAGCATCTGGCGCAGCTGCGGCTGCACCACCAGGGCCATGGCCCACTCGCGCCACATCGCCTGGTCGCCGGCCCCGTTCGCCTTGCGCGCCAGCACGCCCGTGAGGCCCCACCACGCCAGGCCGGCCTCGGGGGCCAGACCCGCCGCGACGCGGTCGGCCACCTCCTGGCACGTCGCGTCCTTGGCGGCGGCGTCGATCCACTCCTCGAGGATGATGCCGCGCAGCACCGCCGCGTCGGCCTCGCGCCAGCCGCCGTCCCTGAAACCGGCGGCGATCTCGTGGTGGTTGGCCAGCGTGTTGACCAGCTCGGCCCCGCCCTCGCCGCTCTCGGCCAGCACCCGCGCGGCGCGCGCCAGCTTGGTGCGCTCGTCGCCCGTGTCGGGCGGGCCCGCGACCCGGCCCAGCGGCTTGTACCAGCCCACGCCGAACACGTCGTGGCTGGTTTGCACGCCCATGGGATCGCCCTTGGGCAGGAACTCGACGGACACCGCCTCCTTGTCGGGGGCGGGCCGCATCACCCGCCCCAGGCGCTGTACGAACACGCGCTCGCTGGTGGTGGGCGCCAGGTGCATCACCACGGACGCGCGGGTCTCGTCCCACCCTTCCGTGAGCAGGTCGGCGTTGCACAGCACGTCGATGATGCCGGCGCCGAACTCCTTGAGCGTGCGCTGAAGCTCCCGCGGAGGGGTCTGCCCCGACACGGCGGCGGCCTTCACGCCCCGCAGGCGCATCTCCTCGGCCAGCGCGTGCGCCTGCGCCACCGTGGCCGTGTACGCGACGCCCGCCAGCTCGAGCGGCGCGAAGTGCGTCGACCAGACGTCCGCGCACGCCTTGTGCCACAGCGCGCGGTCGAGGGCCCGGCCCAGGCTGCCCTGGTCGAAGTCGCCCCGCACCTTGGCCACGTCGGACAGGTCGACCGACTTCTCGACGCGCAACGAGCGCAGCGGGGCGAGGATGCCGCGCTCCATGGCCGATCCGCGGTCGAGCGTGGTGGCGACCGGGCCGAAGATCTGCTCGACGTGTCCCGTGGTGGTGGAGCCGGTCGCCGTGAACCCGACGATGACCGCCTCGGTGGCCCGGTCGAGCATGCGGCGCGTCTGGGCGCCCAGCGCGGTGTGCGCCTCGTCGCAGACCAGCAGGTCGATGGCGGCCCAGTCGATGGTGTCCGCGTGCCGCAGCGCCGCCTGGTACGTCACCACCGTCGCGCCGGGGCGGCCGATGGACTCGACGCCGTCCTCGTGCACCGTGACGCCGGGGAAGTGGCGGTGGAAGCCGGCCACGGTCTGCTCGGCGAGGTTGCGCCGGGGCACCAGCACGGTCACCGAGCCACCGACCGCCGCGGCCAGTGCGCAGAACATGACCGTCTTGCCGGACCCGGTGGGCGCGTCCACCCACGTGCGGCGCACGCCGTGGCTCAGGCGCACGGCCAGCTCGTCGAGCGCCTCGATCTGATGCGGACGCAGCACGACGTCGGGCCACGCCACGCCGGGTTCGGCGAGCGCAGCGTGCAACGCCGCGGACGGGTCCGGCGGGGCGCTGATGTCGGTCATGGGATGCAGGCCGTCAGGCATCCACTCACAATCACCGTTCGCGGCGTTCGGACGGCGCCGATCACGGGTTCGGGTTGGGCGCAACGGGTGGCTCCGGCGCACGGGCGAGGCACGCGTGCACGTGGTTCGAGGGAGCGACCGCGTCAACCATAACATCCGCGCCGGACGATACGAAGGGGACCGGGATCGCGTTCGCCTCGCTGCACCCCCGGAACCCGGTGACGGCCGAGCGTTCGGTTAGCATCGCCCCGCCTTCTCGTCTCGACCTCGCCCTGGGATTCAGGTGAACGACACCCGCCCCTCACGCTCCGGTTCCATCGCGCTGTTCGCCGCGGGCGCGCTCGCGTGCATCGTCGCGGGCTTCCTTGTCGGCTGGTTCGTGCGCGGCAGCGGCGGCGATGTGGCCGTGCTGCCCCCGGTCTCCGCGCCCGCGACGTCCACGAGCCAGCACGCCACGACCACCACGGCCACCACCGCGACGCCCGCGGCTCCCGAGCTGCCCAAGCCGGCCGACATCAAGCTGGCGGTGCTGAACGGCACCACGATCGCGGGCTTCGCGGCCAAGACGGCGGGTCGCGCGCAGGGCCTCGGCTACCCGGCGCCCACCGCGGGCAACACGCCCACCACCACCGATCCGACCACCGTCTACTTCCGCGAGGGCAAGCGCCCGGCGGCGCAGCGGGTGGCCAAGGACCTGGGCTTCACCACCATCAAGGCGCTGCCCACGTCGGGGGCGGTCGCCACGTCGGCGCCCGCGACGGCCGACGTGGTCGTGGTGCTGGGTGCCACCGGCACCTGACGAAACACCGCCGGAGTAGCCTGCGGCCATGCGCCTCGGCGTCCGGCTCCCCCAGTACGCGTCCGACTGGCACACGCTGCGGACCACCGCCGTCGCCCTGAACCGGCGCGGGGTCGATCACCTGTGGGTGAACGACCATCTGGAGTTCCCCGGCCGCCACGCCGAGGTCGACGCGTTCGAGGCGTACACCACGCTGGCGGCGGTCGCGGCGACGGTGCCGGAGGCGCGCCTGGGGGTGGTGGTCGCCTGCGCCGCGTACCGCCCGCCCGCGGTGGTGGCGAAGATGATGTCGATCATCGACAACATCGGCGGGGGCGGGGTCATCCTGGGCCTCGGCGCGGGATCCAACCGGCGGGAGCACCAGCACTTCGGCGTGCCGTGGCGCGACCGCCGGGGCCGGACGGACGCGCTGAAGGAGGCCGTGGCGGTCGTGGCCGCGATGCGTGACCAGCCCACCGGGGCGACGGTCGCGGGAGCCGTCGACGGCGCCCCCAACCTGCCGGCGCCCACCCGGTTCCCCATCTGGGTGGCCGCCCACCGTCCCGTGCTGCTGCGCTTCGCGGGCGCCCACGCCGACGGCGTCGTGGCGGCCTGGACGTCGCCGGCCGAGCTGCGCGCCCGTCTGGACGTCTGCGACGCGGCGGCCGCGGAGGCGGGCCGTGCGCGGCCGGCGGCGTGCGTCTACACGTTCTGTCTACCGGCGTCCTCCCCCGCCGAGATCGACGACTGGCTGGCCGCGGAGGCCGCGACCCTGGGGACGACGCCGCGCGCACTCGCCCGCTGGGTACGGTCCACCGGCATCGTCGGATCGCCCGCGGACGTGCGCGCCCACCTGCGGGCGCTGGCCGACGGGGGGGCGACCGACTGCGTGCTGTGCCTGCCGAACCAGGTCCCACTGGAGGCGTTCCTGGCGACGTCCGAGTGCCGGGTGGACGACCCCGACCCCCGCCCCGCGCCCACCGTTCCGGTGGACACCGGGCACGAACGCACGGACGCGAGCCTGGTCTACACGCTGGTGGGCCGCCACGTGCGGGAGGGTCGCGGCGACTTCACGGCCGTGTGCGACGCGGCCGGTGAGCTCTCGTACGCCGAGCTGGCCCGGACGGTGAAGCGCGCGGCGGGCGCCCTCCACGAGCGCGGCATCGGCCCCGGCGACCGCGTGGTGGTGGCGCTCCCGGACGGGCGGGACTGGGTGGCGGCGTTTCTGGGCGCGGCGGCCGTCGGCGCCGTGGCGGTGCCGCTTGACCCCGCAGCGCCACCGGACGTCGTCGACTCGATCCTCGAGGACTGCGCGCCCCGGGTGGTGGTGGCCGGCCCCTCCGTCGCGGTCGGGGCGCACCCGCGCATGGAGCCCGCGCTGCTGGCCGAGGGCTACGAGCGCATGGCGCGCGCCGTGCACCCCGACGACCTCGCCTACATCATCTACTCGTCAGGGTCGACCGGGCGGCCCAAGGGCGCCATGCACGCCCACCGCGACATGGCGGTGTCGATCGAGGGCTACGCGCGCCAGGTGCTGGGCATGGCCCCCGGGGTGCGGTGCCACTCGGCGGCGCGCCTGTTCACCAGCCTCGGGTTCGGCAACGGTTTCTTCCGCCCGCTGGGGTGCGGGGCGACGGCGGTGTTCAGCGGCGTGCGGCCGAACCCGCGCGCCACGCTCGACCTGGTGCGACGCGAGCGCATCGAGGTGCTGACGGCGGTCCCGACGTTCTGGTCGCAGCTGGCGGCGTTCCTCGAGCGCCACCCCGCCGACGATCCCCTGGCCAGCGTGCGGCTGGCGGTGTCGTCCGGGGACTTCCTGCCGCCCGCCGTGTCGGACCGCGTGCGCAGGCTGACGGGCCACGAGCTGATGCAGGGGCTGGGCTGCTCGGAGTGCAGCAACGTGGTGCTGTCGACGCGGGCGGGCGAGCGCCCCCGCGACCTGGGCACGATCGTCCCCGGCGCCGAGGTGGAGCTGCGCGACCCCGACGGTCGCCCCGTGGGCGACGGCGAGCCGGGGCGGCTGTGGATCCGGTGCGCGTCGAACACCACCGGGTACTGGCGGCGGCGCGAGCTCACGCGCGAGCTGGTGCACGGCGAATGGCTGAGGATGGGCGACATCCTGCTGTGCCGTGACGGCCGCTACCGCCACGTGGGACGCGCCGACGACCTGTTCAAGGTCGACGCGCGGTGGGTCGTGCCGTCGCGCGTGGAGGGGTGCCTGGTGGAGCTGCCCGAGGTGGCCGCGGCGGCCGTGGCGGGGGTTGACGACGAGGACGGCCTCACGCGCGTGCACGCCTGGGTGGTGGCGCGCGCCGGCGCCGACGTCGACCCCGTCGCGCTGCGTCGCCACGTCGCCCACCGCCTGGGCCCGCACCAGGCGCCGCAGTCGGTGTGGCTGCGCGACGCGCTCCCCAGCCTGCCGTCCGGCAAGCTTGACCGGCGCGCGCTCACCCCCGGCGAGACGCGCTAACGCTCGCGGCCCAGCCAGTCGACGAGCAGCGCGTTGACGGCGCCGGGCGCCTCCTGTTGCACCCAGTGGCTGACCCCCGGCAGCACCTCCACGCGCACGTCGCCCGTGCACTTGGCGACCGACCGCTCGCGCAGCTCGTCACCGAGGTACGCGTCGCCGTCGCCCCACACCACCATGGTGGGCACGGACACCGGCGGCAGCTGGGGTGGCTCGCGCAGCCAGGCCTCGGGAGGCATGTTGGCCCGGTAGTAGTTCAGCGCGGCGGTCAGGGCGCCCACCTCGCGGAACGCCGCCAGGAAGTGGTCGACGTCGGCGGGCGTGAACGTGCCGGGCGCCGCGTTGTCGAAGACCATCGCGCGCAGCTGCGCGTGGTCGTCCATGGTGAACCACTGCTCGGCGATGCCGGGGAACTGGAACA
>CAUJCX010000059.1 GCA_963169235.1 Actinomycetota bacterium
CCGCGACCTGCTGGGCGGCAACGGCATCCTGCTCGAGAACCACGTGGCCCGGCACTTCGTGGACGCCCAGGTGGTGTCGACCGTGGAGGGCACCGACTCGGTGCACGCGCTGATCGTCGGCCGCGACATCACGGGGATGTCGGCCTTCACCTGACACGTCTCTCCGGGCGTACTACCGCTTGCGCATGGAGTCGATCAGCCACCACCAGATGCGCAACGACAGCGCGGAGGTCTTGCGGCGCGTCGCCGCCGGGGAGACGCTCGTCGTCACCAAGAACGGGCTGCCCGCCGCGGTGATCGGGCCGCCGCCGGATGGCACGCTCGCCGACCTCGCGTCCCGCGGGCGGCTCCGCGAGGCGCGAAAGCCCGCCGCCAGCCTGTTGACGTTCCCGCGCGCGAAGGCCGGACGCCCGACGGCGGAGATCGTCCGCGATACGCGTGGCCCCTGGTGATCGTCTCGTATGTCGCCCTCGCGATGACCGGCCGCGTGCTGGTCTAGGGCGCCGAGATACGCCGCTCGTAGAAGATCTGTGCCTGCCGTCGAAGGTGATCGTGGGAATGGCCGATGGCGTCGCTGCGGCACTCGCTGGGCCGGGGGTCTTCAGCAAACAGAGGGGGTTCATCCCAGTCTGCATCACGCGTGCGCAGCTGGTCTCGAAGCGCGCGGATGGACTCGGTCGCATTCCAGCTGGGGAGCCGCGCGTGTCCACCGCAGAGCCCGCGCGCGGCCTCGCGGGCGGGTCCATCCGGGAGCACGGACGCGATTGCCTGAGCCCCCGCGTCAACCCCACGAAAGAAGCCGTTCATCTCGGCCTCTCGCAACGCGGCCGCGATGAGGTCACGTTGCTCAAGGTCGAGAACTCTCGTTGAGGGGCGGCGCCGACGGAACACCCGAACCTCCTACGGCGTCGTTGGCGGTGTTCGGACTGATATCAGAGACGCACGCGAGAGTGTTGGTGCGCGACGATACAGCGAAGAGCTAGTTCCCGGTGGGCGATGAACCCGGGAGGCGAATCACGCTGGTCTTCCCAGAACGAAGCGTAATCTCCATACTGCGCTGCTGTGTGGTCGTTTCTACCGTGTAGAAGTCATTGGCAACCGCAGCTTTTGCCGTCGCCACCCGCGCCTGCGCGAGTCCGGGTGCGTATCCGTCTACGCGTCGTGAGCCATCGGGTCGGTCGGTGATGATACGGAGCCCCTCGCGGGCAATGTACGCGGTGCTCGCACACACCTGGCCGTCGTCCATCGGGCCGGTCGCATCGACGGCGAGACACAGAACGTCGGGGCGTGCCATCGGCCCGGTTCCCGGTGCCAGCACAAACACGGTGTCTCCCACGCGGGCCCACGAACGCGCGCCGTGGGAGTCGACGAAGAAGCCTGCCGGCAGCGCCGGTGGGCTCTGGCTGGTCGCGACCCGGGCGTTCGTACTGCGCTTCGGTGCGTGATCCGTCGCTCCCGCTGCGCCCGAGCTCGCGAGGATGGTCGCTGCCCCAAGGACCGCGACGCCAGCGGACGCTACTGCGAGTCGAACCTTCGTCATGGGGTGCTCCCATCTCTGTTGACGGTCAGCATGGAGATCCTAGTTGAAGCCGCACTGGAACTGGCGCGTCTGGGTGCTGGACTGCCAGCAGCGGTGCTGGAATGATCCGTACGTGTGCGGGTAGGTCATGCCGGCTCCGGTAGCAGTCTTATGGTAGTAACCGCCCGAATGGAGATCGATCGTCATCGTGGGGTACGGCTCATCGCCCCACAGCGCCATCCAGTCACGGTCGGTGGAGTACCACCCCGTCCAGGGCGTTGGGGAGTTGGGGCTCAAGGACCCCCACGCACACCCCGCCGCGAAGTAACAGCCAGCGTGAGCGGTTCCCGCACACACTCCGAGGGCGGCGACGGCCCCCGCCGACACCACCCACAGGCGAGCACGGCGGAGGGCGTGGCCGAATGAACGCAAGAACGACGTTGCCACAGCACACCCTCCGCGTAGTCTGGCCTTATGAGTGCCGCGTTCTCGTGATGATGTCGTGGAAAAGTACGCGACGTAGTGCCCACGCTAAGCGCGTTGGGGGGGGGCATGTCAACCCCCTAAATCGTGAGACCAGGCTATCCCTTGTCGGCGAACGGCACCACGGGGAAGTCGACGGGCACGTCGAGCGCCACGTTGACGTAGTTGGTGAACAGGTTCAGCGCGACGTGCGCGACCAGCTCGACGATCTCCTCGTCGTCGAACCCGGCGGCGCGGACGGCCTCCACCGCGTCGGCCGGTACGCTGCCGCGCCCCTCCACCACGGCCAGGGCGAACGTGAGGGCGGCGGCGGTGCGGGGATCGTCGCTGCGCCCGGCCCGGGCCTCCGCCATGGCGTCGTCGCTGACGCCGGCGCCGCGACCCAGCAGGGTGTGGGCCGACAGGCAGTACGTGCAGCGGTCGTAGTTCGCGATCGCCACAGCGATCTGCTCGCCCAGCGACGCCGGGATGCGGCCGCCGCCGAGGGCCTTGAAGCTGCCCCACATCGACGCAAGCGCTGCGGGCGAGCGGGCGACGGTGGCGAACATGGCCGGCGTGGTGCCGAACGCACCGTGGATCTCGTCGAGCATGGCGCGGGTGTCGCCGGTGGCCTCGGCGCGGTCGACGGGGGCAATGCGGGCGGTGCTCGTGCTCATGACGTTCTCCTTCGGGTGGTTGGTGTAGAGGAGTCCTCTGTAATGAGGAGACGGGAAGGCGAGAGGGGGCGGGACGAGCGTTCAGGCCGCCGGGAGGGTGGCGAGCGGCTGGTACTCGGGGCAGTCGATGCGCAACAGCGCGGCCGGCAGCGGCACGTCGAGAAGGGCGCAGCGATGGGCGCCCACCTCGGGCGACCCGTCGCGGTCGAAGAACCGGCACAGCGTGCACATGCGCACCTCGGGCACGTGGCCTCCCCGGCGCAGGGTCGCGACCACCGTGACCAGCGCGTCGAACAGCGCCGCCTGGCTGGTGGCGTCGAGGCTCTGGACGGCCTGGGCGAGGCCCGCGGCGGGGGCGTCCGCCTCGGCCACCGCGGCGTGGCCCGCGGGCGTCAGGCGCACCGCGGCGGCGCGACGGTCGGACGGGTCGCGGTCGCGGTCGACCAGGCCGTGCGCGACCAGCGCGCGGACGGTGTCGCTGGCGCTGGCGACGGCCACGCCCATGCGGTCGGCAACGAACGACAGGCGCGCGGGGCCGGGGTGCGCGGCCAGCACGCGCAGGGCGCGCAGCTGCGCCGGCTTGAGCCCCAGGCGGCCGGCCGTGTCCCACTCGGCCAGGCGCACGTACGTGGCGACGCGCTCGAGCGCGTCGGCCGCGCGGTCGGCCAGGGGAGGGGTGTCGGCCCAGGGATCCTCGGTGTCGGGACGGCTCACGGCGCCCAGCCTACGAGGGCATCGTCAGGCATGTCAAGGACTCCTAAACAAAACGCTCGCCGTCGGCGGTGACCGACCGCGGGGTGAAGCCCAGGAGGCGCGCGGCGCGCGTGCTGTCGAGCACCAGGGCGCGGGGGCGGCCGGGCGGGCTGGGCGCGCCCCGGAGAAGGGCCGCGTCGAGCCCGCTCCACCCCGCCACCGCCTGGGCGAACCGCAGGCGGCTGACGGTCTGCGGCCCGGCCAGGTGCAGGGGCCCGGCGTGGGGCGTGGCGGCCAGCGCGACCAGCGCCGAGGCCAGATCGTCCACCTGCACGGGGCGGCGAAGCTCGTCGTCGAAGAACGCCATCTGCACGTCGCCGCTCACCACGTCGGCCACCACCCGCTCGTGCGGTGACGGCGGGCCGCCGGGGCCGCCGTAGATGAGCGACGTGCGCACGATGGCCGCGTCGGGATCGCACGTGGTCACCAGGCGCTCGGCGTCGGCCTTGCTGCGCCCGTAGTCGTGGACGGGGGCGGGCACGGCGTCCTCCCCGATGGGGGCGTCGCTGCGCCCGTCGAACACCACGTCGGACGACAGGTGCACCAGGCGCGCCCCCGCGGCCCGGGCTGCGCGGGCCACCGCCGCGGCCCCGCCGGTGTTCACCGCGCGCATGCGGGGGCCGTCGAGGAGGTACGCGGTGTGCACCACGGCGTCGGGCAGGATGCGCGACACCAGCGCGGCGACGGCGTCGGCGTCGCACACGTCGAGCCGGTGGGGGGTGGCCTCGGCGGGTGCGTCGCCGGTCAGCACGGTGGCGTGCACGTGCCAGCCGGCGTCGGCGGCGGCGCGGCACACGCGGCCCCCGAGATAGCCCGATCCGCCGGTGACGAGCAATCGCATGGAACCGGGATGGTAGTCGGCGACGGGCTCCTGGCCTACGCTGGACGTACGTCCACGAGGAAAGCGAGACGCCATGAGCGACGGCAAAGCGGACGAGATGAAGGGCCGGCTGAAGGAGGCCGCGGGGGCCGTGACCGGCGATCGCGACCAGGCCCGCGAAGGTCGCGACGAGCAGCGCAAGGGCAAGCTGAAGCAGGCCGGCGAGAAGCTGGGCGACGCGGTGGACGCCGTCAAGGATGCCGCCAAGCGCTGAGCTGCACCACGTCCACCGGGCGGTGTGCCGTGGTAACCTCGGCGGACCGCCCACGGGCGCGGACAATCTTCATAGACCCTGCTAGGGGGGCCTTACAGGCTGAGATCCCATCCGGGACCACCCTAGAACCTGATCTCGTTAATGCGAGCGGAGGGAAGCGGGATGATCATGGAAATCCAGGTGCTGCCGACCCCCATGGGCACGGCGCATCAGCCTTACGCCTACGTCGACGCGGCCATCGCGGCGATCGCCGGCAGCGGCCTCACGTACGAGGTGAACGCGCTCGGCACGGTGGTGGAGGGCGAGCCGGACGACGTCTGGGACCTGGCGCGGGCGGTGCACGACGCCACGCTGGCGGCCGGGGCGGAGTCGGTGGTGACCAACATCAAGCTGGCCGAGCGTCCCGGAGGGGACCTCCGCATGGGGGAGCTCGTGGCGCCCTACCGGGCGGGCTGATCGCCGGTGGGTTACGCACGGCGTGGCGCCGCCCGGCTTGTGCCACCCCTGGCGCTGCTCGCGCTGCTGGTCGCCGCGTGGGAGGCGTGGGTGAGGGTCGCGGGCATCGACCCGTCGGTCATCCCTGCGCCCACGCGGGTGGCGGCGGCGCTACGTGACCAGGCGGGGCCGCTGTACGAGAACTCGCTCACCACGTTGGCCGAGACGCTGATCGGCCTGGGGCTGGGAGCGGTCCTCGGGCTCGTGGTCGCCATCGTGATCGCCGGGTCGCGCCTGGCGCGCAGCGCCGTGGAGCCGCTGTTGGTGGTGCTGCAGACCGTTCCGCCCATCGTGCTGGCGCCCATCCTGGTGCTGGCGCTGGGGTTCGGCTGGGCCCCGCGCATCGCCGTGGTGACGGCCATCGTCTTCTTCCCCGTGGCGATCGCGGCCGCCGGCGCGTTCGTGTCGGCCGACCCGTCCCGCATCGAACTGATGCGCTCGTTCGGGGCCTCACGCCTCGACGTGCTGCGCCACGTGACCCTGCCCGGCGCCGTCCCCGCCATCTTCGACGGCGTGCGCATCAGCGCGGCCTACGCCGTCGCGGGCGCCGCCATCAGCGAGCAGATCGGCGGTGCCGAAGGCGGTCTCGGCCTGTTCATCGTCCGCTCGCAGCGCAGCTTCCGGGCCGACCAGGTGGTGGCCGCCGTGGTCGTCATCGCCGCGCTGTCCGTCGTCATCTACGCCGTGGTCGGGCTGCTTGCCCGCAAGGCCGCGCCGTGGCACCACATCCATCGCACGGAGGCCCCATGAAGCCCGCGGCACGCCGCATCGCGTGCGTCGTCGCCGCATCGGTGATGGCACTGTCGGTCGTCGCGTGCGGCGACGACGCGTCCACCGGTGCCGGGCCCAAGAAGGTGACGGTGATCCTGGACTGGACGCCCAACACCAACCACGCGGGCGTGTACCTGGCCCGCCAGAAGGGCTACTACCAACGGGCCGGGCTGGACGTGAAGGTGATCGAGCCCGACCAGGCCGGAGCCCTGGCGCAGGTGATGGCCGGCAACGGGCAGTTCGCGTTCTCGTACGCCGAGCAGGTTCTCCCCCTGCGCGCGCAGGGCTCGGACGTCGTGTCGATCGCGGCGGTGACGCGCACCAACACCAGCTCGCTGGTGTCTCCCGCCGACCGCGGCATCCGCCGCCCCCGCGACCTCGAGGGCAAGACGTACGCCGGGTTCGGCGGAGACATCGAGAAGCCCCTCATCGAGGCGCTGGTGCGCTGCGACGGCGGTGATCCGGCGAAGGTGAAGTACGTCGACGTCGGCAACGTCGACTACACCGTGGGCTTCCGCCGCAAAGCGTTCGACGCCGTGTGGGTGTTCGACGGCTGGGACGTCATCCGCATGCGACGCATCCAGAAGACACCCGTCAACACCATCCAGTTCCGCGACCACCTCAACTGCATCCCCGACTGGTACACGCCCGTGATCGCCACCAGCGGCACGGTGCTGAAGGAGCAGCCCGAGACGGTGCGGGCGTTCCTGGCCGCCACCGCCAAGGGGTACGAGGACGCCGCCAAGCATCCGTCCGAGGCGGCCGCGGTGGTGATGCAGGCGGCCCCGGAGTCGGACCAGGCGCTGTTGGTGCCGTCGGCGCGCTTCCTGGCGCCGTTCTTCCTCGACGCCAACGGCCGCTGGGGACACCAGGACCCGGGCATGTGGGAGGGGTTCAACGCGTTCCTGCGCACCAACGACATCACCGCGCCCGAGTCGGCGGAGGGATCGTTCACCAACGACTACCTGCCGAAGGGGTGACCGGCAGAGTCTCCATCCGGGGCCTCGGCCACCGGTTCGGCGACCTCCCGGTGCTGGACGACGTGGACGTGGAGGTGCAGCCCGGCGAGGTGGCGGCCCTCATCGGGCCCACCGGCTGCGGCAAGTCCACCATCCTGCGGGTGCTGGGGGGCCTCCTGCGTCCCACCGCGGGCACCGCCGAGATCGACGGCGTGTCGGTGGTGGGGACGCCCGGCCGCGCCGGCTACATGCCGCAGAGCGACACGCTGATGCCGTGGTACCGGGCCCTCCCCAACGCCGCGCTCGGGGCCGAGGTGCGCGGCGTCCCTGCCGCGGAGGCCCGGCGTCGCGCCCGCGCGCTGTTCGCCCGCTTCGGCCTGGCGGGCTTCGAGGACTCCTGGCCGTCGCAGCTGTCGGGCGGCATGCGCCAGCGGGTCGCCCTGCTGCGCACCGTGCTGACGGAGGCCCCCGTGATGCTGCTGGACGAGCCGTTCGGGGCGCTCGACGCCATCACCCGCGGCGACCTTCAGGGCTGGCTGGCCGAGCTGATCGCCGAGACCGGGCACACCGTCGTGCTGGTGACCCACGACATCGACGAGGCGCTGCGCCTGGGGGACGACGTGCTGGTGATGTCGCCCCGTCCGGGCCGCATCGTCGACCGCGTGCGCGTCGAACTGCCCCGGCCGCGGCCCGCGGCGGCGCTGGTGGAGCCCGCCGCGACGCGGCTGAAGGCGCGCGTGCTGGCGAGCCTCGACCCCGGCGACGCGACGGGCGCGCGGCCCGGCGGCCAGACCTGAGAGAATCCCGGCGTGACCGCGCCGAACACCGACCCCACGGCCGAGCTGTCGCCGCTGCGTGACGCCGTGGCGGGCCTGCGCGCCGCGCTCGACCGCGCGGTGCTGCCGCTGGAGATCCCGGGCGTCGCTGACGTGCGGGCGGCGCGGACGGCGCTGGCCGACCAGATCGACGACTACATCCTGCCGCGCCTGTCGTCGCTGGACGCGCCGCTCCTGGCCGTGGTGGGGGGCTCCACCGGCGCCGGCAAGTCGACGCTGGTGAACTCGGTGATCGGCGAGGCCGTGTCCCGCGCGGGCGTGCTGCGCCCCACCACCAGCGCCCCCGTGCTGGTGCACCACCCCGACGACGCGCGCTGGTTCACCGACCAGCGCATCCTGCCGGGCCTGGGCCGGGTCACCGGCCAGGTGGCCCCCGACGCGCCGCAGGACCCGTCGTCGGTGCGGCTGGTGCCGTCGGCCGCGCTGTCCCCGGGCCTCGCGGTGCTCGACGCGCCCGACATCGACTCGGTGGTCACCCGCAACCGCGACCTGGCCGGTCAGCTGCTGGCCGCGGCCGACATGTGGATCTTCGTCACCACGGCGGCGCGCTACGCCGACGCCGTGCCCTGGGAGCTTCTGCGGCAGGCGTCCGAGCGGGGCACGTCGGTGGCGATCGTGCTCGACCGCGTCCCCCCGGGGGCGGGGGAGGAGATCCGCGCGCACCTCGGCACCATGCTGACCGAGCAGGGCCTGGGCGGGGCGCCGGTGTTCACGGTGGACGAGAGCCCCCTGGACGCGTCCGGCCTGTTGCCCGCGGCGCAGATCGGCCCGTTGCGCGACTGGCTCCAGGGCCTGGCGGGCGACGCCCAGGCCCGCGCGGCGGTGGTGCGCCAGACGCTCACGGGGGCGCTCGACGCGCTGGAGGCGCGCAGCGCCGAGGTGGCCGCGGCCGTGGACGCGCAGTCGCAGGCCGCCGCGGGCCTGGCGCGAGAGGTGGGCGACGCGTACGGGGAGGCGACCGAGGCCGTCAGCCGCGACGTCAGCGACGGCACGCTGTTGCGCGGCGAGGTGCTGGCGCGCTGGCAGGAGTTCGTCGGCACCGGCGAGTTCTTCCGGCAGGTGGAGTCCACCGTGTCGCGGCTGCGCGACCGCATCACGTCGTTCATCCGCGGGCGCCGGGACGAGCCCGAGCCGCTGGGCGAGGCGCTCCACAGCGGGGCGGCCACGCTGATCGAGGCGGAGGCCCAAGGGGCCGCCACCCGCGCGGTGAAGGCGTGGCGCACGAGCCCCGGCGGCGCACCGCTGGTGGAGCGCCACCCCGAGCTGGGGTCACCCGGACCCGGCTTCGGGGACTCCGTCGAGCGCCTCGTGCGCGACTGGCAGGCGGGCATCTTCGAGATGGTGCGGCACGAGGGCAAGGACCGCCGCGCGGCGGCGAAGGGCATGGCGTACGGCGTCAACGGCCTGGGGCTCGCGCTGATGCTGGTGACGTTCGCGTCCACCGGTGGCATCACGGGCGCCGAGGTGGGCATCGCGGGCGGCTCCGCGGTGGTGGCCCAGAAGGTGCTGGAGGCGATCTTCGGCGACGAGACCGTGCGGCGGCTGGCCGCGAAGGCCCGGGAGGACCTGGTGGCGCGCGTGGGCGAGCTGTACGACAGCGAGGCCCACCGCTTCGACGAGGTGCTCTCCGCCGCGCTGGCCGACGGGGAGGCGGCGGACGGGCTGCGGCGTGCGGCGGCGGCCGTGAAAGCCGCGAGGTGACGCCCATCCGGCGGCAGGGCGCGGCCACCGACGCGGTCGCGGCGCTGGCGGGCCGGGCCGAGGCGCTGGCACGCGCGGTCGAGGCCGGGGGCGATCTCCTGGACGCCGCCGCGGCCCGGCACGCCGCCGACGTCGCCCGGCGCGTCGGGGAGCGCACGGCGCTCGTGGGCGGGCACGTGGTGGTCGCGCTGGCCGGCTCCACCGGGGCGGGCAAGTCGTCCATCTTCAACGCCCTGGTGGGGGAGGACGTCGCCGAGGTGGGCGTGCGGCGCCCCATGACCTCGGTGCCACGGGCCGCGGTGTGGGGGGACGACGGGGCGGGGCCGCTCCTTGACTGGCTGGGCGTGGCGCGTCGCCACCGCGTCGCGGGCGGCGACCCGGGGCTGGCGGGCCTGGTGCTGGTGGACCTGCCCGACTTCGACTCGCGCGAGGCGGCCAACCGGGCCGAGGCCGAGCGCCTGCTGGAGCTGGTGGACCTGTTCGTGTGGGTCACCGACCACCAGAAGTACGCCGACGCCGTGATCCACGACCAGTTCGTGGCCACGCACAAGGCCTACGGGCGCAACACGCTGGTGGTGCTGAACCACGCCGACGAGCTGCCGGACGCGCAGGTGGCGACCGTCGTGGCCGACCTCACCCGGCTGCTCGAAGCCGACGGCCTGGCGGACCCGCGCGTGATCGCCACGTCGGCGCGCACCGGGCGGGGGCTCGACGAACTGCGCGGCGCCGTCCGCGACGTGATCGCCGACCACCAGGCGTCGCTGCGGCGGTTGCAGGTGGACGTCGCCGAGGCCGCGCGGGCCTTGCGCGACGGCCTCGGCACGGCGCAAGGGACGGTGTCGCGCGAGGCGCGCGACGCGCTGGTGACGGCGCTCAGCCGAGCGGCGGGCGCCCCCGCGGCCCTGGACGCGGTGGAGCGCAGCTACCGCCGCGACGCGCTGGGACGCACGGGAGTGGTGTTCACGCGCTGGCGCCGTTCGCTGACCGCCGATCCCCTGTCCCGCCTGCGTCTCGACCGCCTGCCCGGCGCCCGGTCGGCCGCCGACACGGCGGGCGCCCACGTGGCGGTGGAGCGCACGTCGCTGCCCGCGGCCAGCCCGGCGGCCCGGGCCGAGGCGCAGATGGCCACGTCGCGGCTGGCCCAGTCGGCCTCAGCGGGCCTTCCGCCGCGCTGGACGGACGCCGTGGACGCGGCCGCGCACCCGCCGGACGCCGACCTGCGCGACGCGCTCGACCGCGCCCTGGGAGGCGCCGTCGAGCGTCACCGCTCACCCGCGTGGTGGCACCTGGCGGGCGCGCTGCAGTGGGTCTTCGCCGCGATGGTGGTGGTGGGCGTGCTGTGGTACCTGGCGCTGGGCCTGGCCGGATGGCTCCAGTTCGCCCTGCCGGACGTGCCCCGCTACGGCCCGGTGCCGTACCCGTTCATCCTGATCGTGGCGGGCATCGTGTTCGCGCTGGTCGTGTCGTTCGCGTGCCGGGTGGTGGCCGGCGCGGCCGCGCGGCGCCGCCGGGCGGCGGTGTCCCGCCGGGTGCGCGACGCGGTGGGACAGGTGGCCGACCGCGACGTCATCGCGCCGGTGGAGGCCGTGCTGGCCCGCCATCGCGCCGTCGCCGGTGACCTGGCCCGCGCGGCGGGGGACGCATGAGGATCGCCGCCATCGCGGTGCTGGTGGTCGCCGCTGTGGTGTTCGCCCTGGTCTGGTGGAAGCGGCCGGCGGTCAGGCGATCGCCGCTGACCCTGCGCGTCGGCGGCGTGCTGGTGCTGCTGGCCATCGCCATCGCGTCGCCGCTGCCCGTCTGGGGCGACGGCGGGGGCACCGACCCTGCGCCGCGCACCCCGCCGCCCGCGTCCCAGCAGGCGCCGCAGGCGGGCGACTCCACCGCGGTGCCGCTGTCGTCGTTGCCCCGGGAGGCCCGTGACACCGTCGCGCTGATCGACCGGGGCGGGCCGTTCCCGTACTCCCGCGACGGGGTGGTGTTCGGCAACCGCGAGGGGCTTCTGCCCCGCCGCGCGCGCGGCTTCTACCACGAGTACACCGTGCGCACGCCGGGCAGCCGCGACCGCGGGGCGCGCCGCATCGTGACGGGGGACGGCGCCCGCCTGTTGTACTACACCGATGACCATTACGCGTCGTTTCGCGAGGTGACGCGGTGACGGGCGACGGGCTGCCCGGGGCACCGCATGACGGGCCGGGGGGCGTGGTGCGCACGCCGCTGGGCGCGGGCGAGGCCGAGGAGCGCCTGGGGCGCCTGGGCTGGGACGCGGCGCTGGTGAGCGACGGCGCCACCAAGGCGGCGTTCCTCGACACGGTGGCGTCGGTGCTGCGCTTCCCCGCGTACTTCGGGCACAACCTCGACGCGCTGTGGGATTGCCTCAACGAGCTTCCCGGGCCGACGGCGCTGGTGTGGGAGGGGTGGCAGCGCATGGCGGTCGAGACGCCCGACGACTGGGCCGGCGTCATCGACGTGCTGTCCGAGCGCGCCCGCGACGCCCGGGCGCCGTTCGCGCTGGTGCTGGTGGAGGGCGCGCGCCGGTGACCGGCCGCCGCGGCGCCTGATGGCCGCTCCCGAGCTCACCGCGGCCGACGTGGACGCCGCCACCGCGCGCCTGGCCGGGGTGGTGCAGCGCACGCCGCTTCAGTTCTGCCCGCGCTTGTCCGAGCAGACCGGCGCGGACGTGTGGCTGAAGCGCGAGGACCTGCAGCCGGTGCGCTCGTACAAGCTGCGCGGCGCGTACAACCTCATCGCCCAGCTGGACGACGACGCCCGGGCGGCGGGGGTGGTGTGCGCCAGCGCCGGCAACCACGGTCAGGGCGTGGCGATGTCGTGCCGCCTGCTGGGCATCCACGGGCGCATCCACGTGCCCGCCAGCACGCCCCGCCAGAAGCTCGACCGCATGACCGACCTGGGCGGGCCGTGGGTGACGCTGCACGTGCACGGCGACACGTACGACGACGCCGCGGCCTGGGCCGTGGCCGACGCGAACGACAACGGGGGCACGCTGGTGCCCGCCTTCGACGACGAGCGCATCATGGCGGGGCAGGGCACGCTGGCCGCCGAGATCATGAGTCAGCTGGGCGGACCGCCCGACGTGCTCATCATCCCCGTGGGCGGCGGGGGGATGCTGTCCGGGTGCCTGGCGTGGATGTCGGAGCGCTCGCCCAGCACCCGCGTGGTGGGCGTGGAGCCCGCCGGCGCGGCGTCCATGGCGGCGGCCCTCGACGACGGCGGGCCCGTGACGCTGTCGCACATCGAGACGTTCGTGGACGGCGCGGCCGTCAAGCGCGCGGGGGACGCCCCGTTCCGCGTGATCCGCGACCTCGGCGGACGCGTGACGCAGGTGACCGAGGGCCGCATCTGCAGCGAGATGCTGGCGCTGTACCAGGTGGACGGCATCATCGCCGAGCCCGCGGGGGCGCTGGCGTGCGCGGCGCTGGGCACGCCCGGCCGGCCCGGGCCGGTGCCGGTGGAGGCGGGCCAGACCGTCGTGGCCGTGGTGTCGGGCGGCAACAACGACGTGTCGCGCTACAGCGAGATCGTCGAGCGGGCGCTGGTGTGGGAGGGGCGCAAGCACTACTTCATGGTGGACTTCCCGCAGGAGCCGGGGGCGCTGCGCCGCTTCCTCGCCGACGTGCTGGGCCCCACCGACGACATCACGCTGTTCGAGTACGTCAAGCGCAACAACCGCGAGACCGGCCCCGCGCTGGTGGGCATCGAGCTGGGCAGCCCCGACGACCTGCCGGGCCTGCTCGACCGCATGGCCACCAGCCCCATGGTGGTCGAGAAGCTCGAGTCCGACAGCGCGTTCTACCGCTTCCTGGTGTAGCCGGGCGCCCCACGGCCGCGCGGTCGGTCAGCCGGCGTCGTCGTCGGCGGCGTCGGCCTGGCCGGGCCCCCAGGCCGGGTCCCACAGCCCGAAGCGGGCCTGCCCGCCGTGGAAGTGCGCGTCGCGCACCAGCTTCACCACGAAGTCGCGGCGGGCGTCGCGGTCGAGCTCGTCGAGGGCCTGCACCTGCTCGGGCGACACCGTCACCGGGCCGGCGTCGGCGAGGGCGCGCAGCGGGTCCTCGATGAACGCGTCGCGGAACCGTCCGTCGGCGACCAGGCGCACCCAGAGCGTGGGAGGTGCGGTGTCGTCCATGTCCACACCCTAGAACGGGTCGCGGCGCGCGTCAGTACCGCCCGTTGTTCTCGCGCGCGTCGCCGAGGCCCAGCCGGCGGTGGGACGTGGTGCCCGCGATGAGCCACGGGTACATCACGTTGGACGGGTCGTACACGTGGGCGAAGCCCAGCGTGTGGCCGGTCTCGTGGACGATCACGCTGGCGAGGTCGGTGCGGTCGGCGCGCCCGCCGGCCAGCGAGTACGGTCGCGCGGGCCGGGCGTCGAGGCGGGTGTCGCTCTCGATGCCGCGCCCGCCGAGCACCCACGTGAACGTGCAGGCCAGGGCACCGCGGCACACGCCACCCATGGCGGCGACGCTGCCGAACCCGATGGAGCTGACGCCGTTGCGTCCTACGGGCAGGCGCGTCGCGCCGCGGTAGCGAAACGCGACCCGTGACGCGTCGGGCACGCCGCAGCGGTTGCGGTTGGCCCCCCACGCGGCGCGGGCATCCTGCGCGGCGCGGACGACGCCGGCGCGGGGCAGGCGGCGGGGCACGGACCGCGCGTTGAGCCGCCAGTTGATGGGAAACGCGCCCCACGGCGCGCCCGTGGGGTTGCGCGCGTCGCGGCAGCCCTGGGCGGCCGCGACGGCCGTGCGGGCTGTCGCCAGGGCGGGTGCCGCGTCGAGGCGGTCGACCACCAGGCGCAGGCGGCCCCGTCGGTCGAAGTAGCGCACGGAGCGGTACACGTCGCTGCGGTCGAGCTCGGCCTCGGCCAGGCGGGACCCGTCACGGCGGGCGATGACGACGCGGCGGCCGCCGGGGACCCGGGCGACGGTGACGGCCCCGCCCGGGGGGCGCGTGAACGGCGCCGGCCCGTCGGCCACGGGCGCCCACCCGGGCATGGGGGGCACGCCGACTGCCGGCGGCGGGCCGGGCGTCGTGGGCGTCGTGGGCGTCGTGGGCGTGGTGGGCGCCGTGGGGGACGTCCCCGTCGACCGGGCGGTGGTCGCGGGGCCGTTGTCCGAGCTGCACCCGCCCACGGCGGCCACCGTCGCCGCGAGGCACGCCGCGTACGCGAGGATCCGGCGGGGGAACGGGCGACCCATGCGAGGCCACTCTACGCGCGGCCGGTGCGGTGGACCCCTCTGTGGTGGCCGGTCCAGGTCGCCATGTCGCCCCGCGCGCCGGCCCGCACGATCCCGACCTTCCGATGCGGCGCCAATCGCGGGTGCTTCCGGTTTCTCGCTCAACACCGCCCCCTTGGCCTGTCAGAGAGACCATCTGCCCAACCCCGGGGTGCGGGAGCGCAAAGCCGGGACGCGCCGGTGCCTCCGTCATGCCCCGCCCAGCTCAGGTGGCGTGTGGTTGCCACCTGGGTGGGGTGGGGGGTCCCGGCGGCGGTTCGTAGCGTGGATCGCGTCACCCCACCCAGGTCCCCGGAGGTCCCACCCGTGTCTCGCTCTCTTGCGTCCCGCTCGTCCCTGCGCCTCCTGGGTGGCGTCGCCGCCGTTGCCGTGGCGGCGTCGCTTGCGTCCCCGGCCGTGGCGATCCCGTTGCGGAACGCGTCGGTCACGGTGAACGACGCTGACACCGTGGGCGCACGCACGGACGTGTTCCTTCCGCCGACAGCTCGTTACTGCCACGGGTTCGTGCGCGCGTACCTGCTCGCCGCGGGTCCCGACCGCTGGTACGTCATTGGGCGCCGCGGCAAACTCCGGATCGACTTCCGCGACTGTGACCAGGACGGCTACATCGGCCAGGGGATGGGCGTCACCTTCCGCGACACGGGTGGCGGCATGCGCAGGATCTGCTTCGAGGCGTGGACGCCGCTCCGGTCGGGGCGTCAGTCGCGCCACTACGCCTGCACCGGTTCCTTCACCCGCTGACCGGGTCAGCCCCCGCCGCGGCCCGGGGGCGAGTTCATCGACAGCACCACCTCGCCGCGATCGGTCGCGATGCCGGTCGCGGTGATGCCGGGCGGGGCCTCGGGACGGAACCGCAGCGGCAGATCGTGGTCGCCCAGGTAGGCGTTCATCAGCGCCGGATCGCCGCCCACCTCGACGAACGTGAACGTGCCCGGCGTGCAGTCGTGCGCGGCCTCGTCGTAGCGCTCGCGCCACACGTCCATCGGGTCGCGGCGGCCCTCGGCGGGGCCGATGAAGAACGGCAGCGGGTAGCGGGGCATCCCGGCGGTGCGGAACGTGATGGTGCTGCCGTCCTGCAGCGCCATCTCGCCCGACTGCACCGGCAGGCCGCGCCGGGCCGCGGTGTCGTCGAGGTCGGCGACGCCCAGCACCCACCAGATCACGCGGTCGGTGCCCGCCAGGGCCTGGCTGAGCCACGCGCCGTCGTCCTTGGACGTGTCGCCGACGCCCAGGAGCTCGAGGAACGTCGGGGGCTGCAGGGGCACCAGGCGGTTGGTGGTGCCGCCCAGGTGCCTTCCCCCGGGGACGGATCCCAGCCCGTACTCACTGCGCAGCCACTCCGCGGTGGCGTCGACGTCCTGCACGCCGTAGATCACGTGGTCGATGAAGAAACCCTCGGACATGCCGCTCCTCCCCTCACCGGGCCGTTGCCGTCACCGTACCGCGGAATGGCACGCCACCGCGCCTGCGCCCCCCGAGGGGAGGTCGGATAAGGCCGCTGAAACGGTCGTAGAAGGCCCGCAGCTTGTCGATCACGCGCCCTCATCCGGATGTGGCGATTCGGCCCATTCGATCGCCTCCTCCACCGTGTGCGTCTGGGTGTCCCGCTGCTGTGCCAGCGATCGCTGAAACCGTGCGATCTCCCGCTCGAAGCCGTCGCCAAGGCGATCCACGAACGTGTCGGCGCGCTCGACGACGTCATCGAAGTGGCCTGTCCGGCGTGCCAGGTCCAACGTCAGCAACGCATCGTGGTCGTGCGAACCGGAGAAGGTCTGTCCCTCGGCGTGCAGGCGATCGAGCCAACCGAGTGCCTCCTCCCGCAGGGTGCGGGCCTCGGCGCCGAGATCCTCGTCGTCACACGCCCAGACGGCACACAAGGTCGCCCAAAGGGCGTCGCGGGCGTGGCCGCCAAGCTGGCACAGGTGCCGGAACGCGAGGAAGTCGCGCGCCAGCTGGGGGAACCGCTCGTCGGCCAGGATCGTGAGGTACTCCGGGCAACGCACGGCAGCCGGCAGGTCAACCCCGGTGAGCGCCTCGAGGCCCCGGCTGCGATAGCCGCAGTGCGGGCAGTCGTCGATCTGCCGAGACAACGTGAACCGCGCCAACCCCGGGGGCCGCGTGTCCAGGTCCATCGAGCCGAACGAGCTCGTGCTCAGCAGCATCATGACGTCGACCGACGCGCCGCAACTGGCGCAGGTGACGTTGTCCTCGGCAATCATGGTCATCGTGGAGCCTCCCTTTCGTCACCCTGTACTCAGCGTCGCCGGGCCCGGGTCTTACGGACGGCCGTGAGGATGTGGGGAGGGGCGCGAGTCCACGGCACGCGTGTTCGCGTCGGCCCGCGCGTCTCTCGCCCCCGGTGGTCTCGTCAGAGCCCTCCGTCACGCCCAGCCCAGCTGACGGTGACGTCCCACACGCCGCCCATCTGGTGGTCGATGAAAGAGCCCTCGGACCCCCGCGCTCTGGTCAGACGCGCACGACCGCCACACCGGAGAACGCCGAGAAATCGGCGTCCTGCGTCACGACGGCAACGCCATGGCGCATGGCGGTCGCCGCGATCCACGCGTCGTGGCGCCGAACGCGTCGGCCCGCCTCACGCTCGCCTGCCGCGATGCGGGCGAAGCAGCTCGCGGTGGCCGCATCCACGTCCAGCAGCGGGTACGTCGCGCGCACGTACGACAGCGTCGCCAGGCGTCGTGCCCGGCTGTCGGTGTCGCGGGCTCGCAAGACACCCAGCTCCAGCTCGGCGGCGGTGATGACGGACACCGCGAGCTCATCCGGCAGCGCATCCCCGAGAGGCCGCCCGGCCTCTCGCGCGATGAACACCGACGTATCGGCGATGGCGCGCGTCACTCGTCGTCGACGAGGTCACCCCGGACGTCGGCAAGGTCGTCGAGCAGCCCCGGGTCGGCGAGTGGCATGGCGCGCAGTTGCGCGGAGGGCACCCACGGGCTCCTGCGCGCGCGATGGGGAACGATGTCCGCCACCGGCTCCCGATTCACCGTGAGCGTCAACGTGTGCCCCTCGCGTACCGCGGCAACGACCCGCGCGGTGCTGTTGCGCAGGTCCCGTACCGACACTTCATCAGCCATGTGCACCAACGTAGCACCCCCGTGGCACGGCGGGTGCACGAGAGTCTTTCGTGGTGTGCACCGGGAGGCTCATGGCCACGACGGGACTCCTCGGGCCCGAGACGGCACCGCGGGCCACGCACCAGCGCGGGCGACACCGCCATCTCGGGTGACCGTCACCACGAATTCCCGCACGGTCCCCCGCACGGTCAAGAGACGCGAACGGGTGCCGGATGCGTCTGGCGACGCATCGTCCGCGGGGCTCGTGTGGGTCAGGGGCCCAGCGTGCCGAGGGGGATGACGTGGACGCCGCTCGGCAGCGTGTAGGCGTACTGGGTGCCGGTGATGATCGCGAGGAACGCGGCGGGGCCGGTGCGGTCGGCGTCGACCCGCTCGTCCCGCAGCGTCAGGAGGTTGCGTTCTGCCTGCGCGAGGTGCGCGGAGCCCAGCTTCACCTCGGCGGCACCCCAGGCACCCGACGGGTACTCGATGATGGCGTCGACCTCCAGCCCCGTGTTGTCCCGATAGTGGTAGACGTTGCCGAACTCGGCGCCTGCGAGGCAGCGAAGGTCGCGGACCACCATCGACTCGAACACCTGCCCGAAGTATGCGGGGTCGCGGGCCAGGCGCGCCGGACCGACCCCGAGGGCGGCGAGTGCGAGCGAGGGGTCGCACAGGTGCAGCTTGGGTTGGGTGCGCAGACGGGAGCGTGAGCGCAGCGCGACGCTCCACGCCGGTAGCTCGTCCAGGGCGAACACGCGTCGAAGGGCATCCATGTACGCGGCGATGGTCTTGACGTCGACAGGGGGCCCCGCGCCGGAGACATCCCGGGCGATGGCCGCGAGGGTCGCCTCGCTTGCGACGTTGCGCGCAAGCGAACCCACCAGACGCCGCAACCGGTCCGCGTCGTGGCGGACGCCGACAGCAAACGGGACGTCGGTGCGGCACAGGTCGTCCAGGTACGCGCCGCTGAACACCGCGGCGTGCCGATCGGTGGCGCCGAGGAGGGCAGGCCAGCCGCCGCGCACCGCCAGGGACGCAAGCGCGTCGTAGGTCAGCGGGGACGTTCCGCTCACCGTCGTCGCGTGGGCGAGGCCCGACAGCGACACCTCGCCGGAGGAGTGCTGACTTTCCGACAGCGACATCGGTCGCATGCGCAGGCGGGCGAACCGGCCTGCACCCGAGTGGCGCGTGATGTCGTCGGCGGGGGTGGCGGACCCCGACAAGATGAACTGGCCGCGCTGCCGGCGGTCGTCGACCTCGTGCCGGATGGCGTTCCACAGGCTGGGCGCCAACTGCCATTCGTCGATAAGGCGTGGGGAGGCGCCCCGTAGCACCTCGACGGGATTGAGATCGGCGAGCGCCACCATCTCGGGTGAACGGTCCATGCGCACCGAGCTCGCGGCGTGTTCCAGTGCGGTGGACGTCTTCCCGCACCCACGGGGGCCCTCGATGAGTACCGCCCCCAGGCCCCCGAGGAGCTCGTCAAGGACGCGGTCGGCAGTGCGCACGAGGTAGGTCACGAGAGCAGTGTACCCTGATCTGCAACGTTTTCGTACCATGATCTGCAACGCATGCGCACCATTGTCTGCAAGGTCGTGATGCCCGGGCGTGCAATCTCAAAGTGGC
Source organism: Actinomycetota bacterium (assembly GCA_963169235.1). Taxonomy (GTDB): domain Bacteria; phylum Actinomycetota; class Thermoleophilia; order Miltoncostaeales; family Miltoncostaeaceae; genus JAGQUM01. The sequence goes on from CAUJCX010000059.1 coordinate 19,217, forward strand.
CGCAGCGCGCGCGCTGCCCCGGGTCGTGCGGCACGTCGCCGCAGTCGTGCCGGCGCCCCGGGGATTCCGCGCGTAGCAGGGGGAACGCTGTCCGCTGCCGGCTCCCGATTCACCGTGAGCGTCAACGCGCCGCCCCTCGCGTACCGCGGCAACGACCCGCGCGGTGCTACTGCGCAGGTCCCGCATCGGCGCACGCGAAAGGCCCTGTTTCCAGGGCCTTCGTAGGAGCGGGAGACGAGGTTCGAACTCGCGACATTCAGCTTGGAAGGCTGACGCTCTACCAACTGAGCTACTCCCGCGCAGGGCGATCGTAGCAAGGCTCCACCCGGGCGCCGCACCCGGGAGGCGGACGTCAGGCGGGGGGCGGCTCGCGCAGTCCGGGCGGGCCCAGCACCACGCGCTCGAGGGCGCGGGCGGCCGGCTCCCAGAACTGGGTGCCCGTCACGCGCTCCACCTCGGCCAGCGCGGCGGCGACGTCCTTCACGTCGCCGTAGCTGCGGGCGCTGGTCATCACGTCCCACGCGTCGGCGACCGCGATGATGCGGGCGCCCTCGGGGATCTGGTCTCCGGCGAGCCCGTCGGGGTAGCCGGCCCCGTCCCAGCGCTCGTGATGGTGCCGCACCCACCGGCACTGCTCGCGGTCGAGCACGTCCGACGTGATCTCGGCGCCCAGGGCCGCGTGGCGCTTCACCACGTCGTACTCGGCGGGGTCGAGCGGCCCCTCCTTGCGCAGGATCGAGTCGGGCACGCCCAGCTTGCCGATGTCGTGAAGGAGGGCGGCGTCGCGCAGCTCGCGGGCCCGCTCCTTGGTCCAGCCCAGGGCGACGGCGACGCGCTGGGCCATGGCGGCCACGCGCACCGAATGCCGGTTGGTGGCGGTGTCCTTCGCGTCGATGGCCCGCGCCAGCGAACGCAGCGCCGCCACCGACCTCGTGCGCTCCAGGCGGCGGGCCCGCTCCTTGGGCGACATCGCGTGCACCAGGTGGGGGCTGTACACGCACGTCTGGTTGCGGCCGTTGCCCTTCGCCCAGTAGAGCGCCCCGTCGGCGTGGCGGTAGAGCTCGTCCCCGTCGTCGGCATGGGTCAGGTCGCACACGCCGGCCGAGAACGTCATGCGCTCATCGCCCCACATCGGCGTCGCCGACATCAGGCTGCGAGCCCGGTCGAGCGCCTCCCGGGCCACGTCGGCGCCGGTCTCGGGCAGGAGCCACGCGAACTCCTCGCCGCCCACGCGCGCGACCAGCTCGGTGCGGCGGGCCGTGCCGCTGAGGAGGCGGGCCACGTCGCCCAGCACCTTGTCGCCCGCCTGGTGGCCGTACGTGTCGTTGAAGCGCTTGAAGTGGTCGAGGTCCACCAGGGCCAGCGCCAGGGGGCGCTCGTAGCGGTGCGCGCGCGCCACCTCGTCGCGCAGGCGCTCGTGGAACGAGCGGTGGTTGGCGAGCCCCGTCAGCGGATCGGTGAGGGCCTGCGTCGCCAGCCGCGTGCGGGTCTCGGCCGCCACGATGGCCACGCTGGCGAGCTCGGCGAAACGCTCCAGGCGGGCCTCCGTGCCCAGCGGCACCGCCCGGCCGCGCCGTCCCACGGCGACCACCGCGCCCCACAGCGCGCCGTCCACCTGCACGGGCGCGGCCACGGCCGACGCGCCGTCCGCCTCGTCGTGAAGGCCCCCCAGCGCGAAGTCGCGTCCCCGCGTGGTGCGTCCCGTCGCCATCATGCGCGGCAGGACGTCGCCCGCATCAAGCGGCATGTGCGTGCCGGTGACCACCGTCGACGCGCCGCCCACGGCGTGCACGACCGCCTGCTCGGGCACGGGGAAGTGCAGCACCAGCGCGACGTCGCTGCGGATGAGGCGCGAGACCTCGTCGGCGACCATCCGCAACGCGGCGGAGGCGTCGCTCTCGATGGCGACGGCCATCGCCACGCGGCGCAGGGCGTCCTGCTCGCGGGCCTCCTGCTCGGCCCGCTGCACCCGCGTGGCGGCGTTCTCCAGCGCGGCCACCCGCAGCGTCGCGTCGCGCAGGCTGCACACCACGCCGTCGCCCGGCCCGGTGCGGCGCACCACCGCCTCGATCCACACCACCGTGTGGTCGGGACGACGCACGCGGAACGTCACCTCCAGTGACGCCGACCCCGCCACGGCGCGCCGCAGCACCTCGTCGAGCTCGGGCCGGTCGTCCGGCAGGGCCAGGTCCACCAGGCGGTGCCCTTCCAGGTGCACCGGCGGGGCGCCGAACAGCTCGGGCGTCGCGCCCGCCGCCCACGCCACCACGCCGTCGGACGTCAGCTCGGCGAGGGCGTCGCCCGACTCGCCCACGGCCCCGTCGCCGGGCGCGGGCGTCACCACGCACAGCGTGCCCGCGGACGTGTGGGACGCGTCCCGCCGCGGGGTGGCGGTGACGCGCAACCGGCGCGGTGCGCCGTCGCGATCGGTGACGTCGACGACCAGGCTGGCCGGCTCGAACGCCGCGAAGCGGCGGGCCGCGGAGGCGGCGGCGGCCGACAGCACGGCCACCATGGCGTCGTCGTCGCCCGGCGCGTCGTCGGCCCCCCACAGGCGCAGGCCGTCGAAGGCGCGGTTCACCCGGATGCTGCCGTCCGGCGAAACCACCGCCGCAGGCACCGGGAGGGCGTCCATGCTCAGAGCTCCGGCAACCGCGTTCTCGTCCGTCGCGCGCTCGTGCTCGGGTGTCATCCGGATCGGGTCGATCGTGGGTGCGTCCTTGGTTTCCGTACCGTGGTCAGCAGTGAGTATGAACGCGGACGGCCCCGGCGCAAAGCCCACCGCGCCCGCGCGGCCCGTACGCGGCTCACGGCGTGGGGACGGTCACCACGATCAGCTTCTCGGTGGTCATGTTGCGCACGGCCCAGTGGGGCCCCTCGCGGGTGTTGCCGCTGTCCTTCTCGCCGCCGTACGGCTGCTGATCCACCCGGAACGTCGGCGTCTCGTTGATGAGCACCCCGCCGAACCCGAGCCGCCGCGCCCACCCCAGGGCCCGGTCGACGCGGCCCGTGAAGATGCCCGCCTGCAGGCCGAACGGCGTGCCGTTGGCCAGGTCGATGGCCTCGTCGATGCCGGCCACCGCGGCGACGCCCACGACGGGCCCGAACACCTCCTCGCACGACAGCTTCATGGTGGGCGTGATGCCGTCCACCACGGTGGGGGCCAGCAGCCGGTCGTGCTGCGTGCCGCCCGTGACGACGCGCGCGCCGCCCCGCTTGGCGCCCGCCACCCACGCGATCACGCGTTTCTGCGACGGCTCGTCGATCACCGGGCCCACGTCCGTCGCCTCGTCGCGGGGATCGCCCACGACCAGGGACTCCACCGCGGCGCAGAACGCGTCCAAGAACTCCTTGTGGACGGCCTTCTCGACGTACACGCGCTGCACCGACACACAGCTCTGGCCCGCGTGGGTGAAGCCCGACGCCGCCAGGCGCGCCACCGCGTGCTCCAGGTCGGCGTCGGCCGCGACGATCACGGGCGACGAGTTGCCCAGCTCGAGCGCCACCCGCTTGGCAGGCTGACGACGCGCGATGTCCCAGCCCACGGGGCCCGACCCGGTGAACGAGATCATGGGCACGTCGGCGTGGTCGACGATGCGCGTGCCCACCGTGGCGCCGGGCCCGGGGATCACGGCCAGCGCGCCGGGCGGCAGGCCGCACTCGGTCAGCACGCGTGCCAGAAGCAGCGCCGACAAGGGCGTGGCGCCCGCCGGCTTCAGCACCACGGGGCATCCGGCGGCGATCGCGGGCGCCACCTTGTGGGCCACCAGGTTGAGCGGGAAGTTGAACGGGGAGATCGCCCCGACCACGCCGACCGGCTCACGCACCACCACGCCCATCCTGCCGGCGCCGAACGCGCTGGCATCCATGGGCACGGTCTCGCCGCCCAGCGTCAGCGCCTCCGCCGCCGAGAACCGCAGCGTCTCGACCGCCCGGTCGACCTCGCCGCGGGCCTGCTTCAGCGGCTTGCCGGCCTCGAGGCAGATGGTCATGGCGAAGTGCTCGCGGTCGGCCCGCACGGCGTCGGCCGTGCGCAGCAGCACCGAGGCCCGCTCGGACGCGGGGGGAGGGGGAAGGTGCGCGCACGCCGACGCGACGGCCCGGTCGACCATGGCCTCGTCGCCGTTCTCCACGCGGGCGATCACCTCGCCGTCGAACGGGTTCACCACGTCGGTGCCGCCGACGCCCGTGGCCTCGCGCCCGTCGAGGAACGGGCCGGTGGGCTGGCGCGGATGAAGGCTCACTGAGACCCCCTGAGTTCCCGGCCCTCGCGGTGGAAGCGGCGCGCGCGTTCCATGTTCTCGGTGTCGGGTCCGTTGTTGTCGATGCCTGGTACCTCCAGCACCACCGGCAGGCCCTGAAGGCGGGGGCACCCGAGGATGCGGCGCATGCCGTCCGCCCCGATGCCGCCGTCGCCGATGTTGGCGTGCCGGTCGCGGTTGGAGGCGAACGCGGTGGCCGAGTCGTTGAGGTGCAGGCTCCGCAGCCGGTGCATGCCCACGGTGGCGTCGAAGTCGTCGAGCACCCGGTCGATGCCGTCCGGCTCGTGCACCGGGTAGCCGCTGGCGAACAGGTGCTGCGTGTCCAGGCAGAAGCCCACGCGCGCGTCGTCGTCGACCCGGTTGGCCACGTCGGCCAGCTGGGCGAAGCTGCGGCCGATGGTGTCGCCCGCCCCGGCCGTGTTCTCGAGGTACACCTGGCACGCGCCGGGCACCCGCTCGAGCGCCTCGCGGATGCCCGCCGCGATGCGGGCCACGGCCTCGTCGTACGTGCTGCCCTTCGACGATCCGACGTGCAGTACCACGCCCGCGAGGCCCAGGCGCTCACCGATCTCCAGGTGCTGCACCAGGCTCTCCACCGAGAACCGGTAGATGTTGCGCGTCTTCGTCGCCGGCTTGCCGGGCGGCCCGGTGGGCACCTCGGCGTCCGGGGCGCCCAGGTTGATGAGGTACAGGCCGTGGCTCACCAGCGGCCCCATGCCGGCCTCGGCGGCCTTGGCGCGGAACGCGGCGATCTCGTCGTCCTTGTGGCGGATGGGCGCCCACGTGCGCGGGTTGTGCGTGAACACCTGGAGGCTCTCGCAGCCGATCGCGAGGCCCCGGTCGATGGCGTTGCTGATACCGCCCGAGGACGACACGTGTGCTCCGAACCGCATGCCCATGAGTCTACGCGCACCCCCGCGAGCCGGGCAGCCACGCGGGCCCGTAGGGTGGCGGGCGTGCGTGGCGTGACGGCGATGGCATGCGGGGCGGCGCTGGCGTGCGGGGCGGCGGTGGCGGCCCCGGCGGCGGAAGGCCTCACGGTGACCGGGCGGGTGACGGCGGTCGCCGACGGCGACACGCTCACCGTGGCCGCGGGTGAGCGGCGCGTGCGCGTGCGGCTGGTCGGCGTGGACGCCCCCGAGATCTACGGCGACGTGCCGCAGTGCGGCGGGTGGGAGGCCACCGACCGGGCCCGCCGCCTGGTGCCGCGCGGCGCGACGGTGAGGGTGGTCACCGACCCGACGCAGCGCCGGTTCGACCGGTGGGGACGCCTACTGGGCTACGTCTTCGTGCCCGGCGCCCGCGGTGCCCGTGGGTCGGTGAACTACCGCCTCATCCGCGAGGGGCTTGCCCGGGTCGACACCAAGGGGTGGACGCCGTTCGCGTACCGCCGCATCTACGTGGCGGGACAGCAGGCCGCGGTGGCCGAGGGCCGGGGGCTGTGGGGGCCGCCGTGCCGCGAACGTCCCGCGGCGGCTCAGGCCTCCCGCGCCGCCACGCCCAGCTCGGCGACGATGCGGTCGATCTCCTCGGGGGGCTGGGGCCGCACGATGTGGTAGCCCTGCACCAGGCCGCAGTTGAGCTGCGCCAGCACCTCCAGCTGCTCCTGCGTCTCGACGCCCTCCGCGACGGTGTCGAGTCCCAGCGACTGGGCCAGCATCAGCACGCTGTGGGTCAGCGACGAGTCGGTGGCCTGGTCCAGCTCGGCGATGAACGCCCGGTCGATCTTCACGCACGTGACGGGCATGCGGTGCAGGTAGGCCAGCGAGCTGTAGCCGGTGCCGAAGTCGTCGATGGCCAGGCCCACGCCGGTGGCCCGCAGCTGCTGCAGCGCGTCGCGGCACTGGGCCGACTCGGCCAGCACCGACTCGGTGATCTCGAGCACCAGCAGCGCCGGGTCGAGGTCGTGGGCGTGCAGGGTGCGCACCACGTCACCCACGAACGACGGGTGCCGCAGCTGCACGGCCGACACGTTGACGTTCATCGACAGAGGCTGCGGCGAGCGCTCGTTCCAGACGGCGGTCTGGCGGCACGCCTCGTCCAGCACCCAGCGCCCGATGTCGACGATTAGCCCGCTCTCCTCGGCGTTGGGGATGATCTCGGCGGGGCTGATGGCGCCCAGCTGCGGGTGCTGCCAGCGGATGAGGGCCTCGAAGCCGCGCAGGTGCCCCAGCGTGGCGTCCTTGATGGGCTGGTACACCAGCGAGAACTGGCGCTCGCGCAGCGCCTGCGGCAGCGCCACCTTCAGGTCGAGGCGCCGGTGGGCGACGTCCAAGAGGCGGTCGTCGAACACCGACACGCGGTTCTTGCCGGCCCGCTTCGCCTCGTACATGGCGATGTCGGCGTCGCGCAGCAGGCTCTCGACCGTCGATCCGGGGCCCACGAACGCGATGCCGACGCTGGCCTGCGGCGCGATGGCCACGTCCATGATGCTGATGGGCTCGCGCAGCCGCTCGAGCGTGCGCTCGGCCTGCACGACAGCCGACTCGTGATCGGCCAGGTCCTCCAGCAGCAGCGCGAACTCGTCGCCGCCCAGGCGGGCCACCGAGTCGCCCCGCCGCACGCAGGCGCGCAGGCGGTCGGCGATCTCGCTCAGCAGCTCGTCGCCGGCCCCGTGCCCGATGCCGTCGTTGACCGACTTGAAGTCGTCGATGTCGATGAACACCACCGCGGTGGCCGGCTGGCCCTTGCGCGCCCAGCCGTCGATGGCGTGCTGCACGCGGTCGTTGAACAGCGCCCGGTTGGGCAGGTCGGTGAGGTCGTCGTGGAACGCCCGCCGCGACAGCTCGTCCTCCATCGCGCGCCGGTGCGTCACGTCGCGCAGCGTCACCACCAGCGCGCCCACCGACGGGTGGTCGGTGAGGTTGGCCACCGTGCCCTCGAGGAAGCGGGGGTTGCCGGCGGAGTCCGGGGCGTAGGCCTCCAGCGGCACCACGGCGTCGCCGTCGGCCAGGGCGTTGGCGTAGACCCGCTGCACGTCGGCGCGGCTCGCCTCCGCCACCAGATCGCTGACCCGCTGCCCCATGAGTTCCTCGGGATCCGCCTCCCACAGCGCGCCCGCGGCCGGGCTGGCGAACGCGACGCGGTCGTGGGCGTCGGTCAGCATGATGGCGTCGCTCGAGTGGTTGATCACGGCGGCCAGCCGTTCCTCACCGTGGCGCAGCGCCACGCGGCGGGCCTGGCCCATGAGGCCCCACAGGCGCACGCCCACCAGGCCGATGCACAGCGCGGTGGCCGTCAGCGTCACGGCGAAGCGCCCGTCGCTCAGCAGGTCGTGGGCGCCCACCTCCAGGGCCAGCGACGCCACGACGGCCACGCATCCGGCCAGCACGACGGCGATGCGTCCGCGCTCCAGGCCGAACGTCTCCGGCACCGGACGCGGGTGTGCGGTCGCCCCCGGCATCAGCGGCGATCCCGCGGCGATCACCAGGCCCCACAGCCACACGACGTCCGACACGGCGCCGCGGGCGTAGCCGCTGTGCAGGTCGATCCACGCGAAGCCGACGGCCGACGTGATCATCAGCGCGACGCCGATGGTGAACGTGATGCTCGCCGCGGTGCGAGCCCCGCGGTACAGCACCATCCGCAGCAGCACGATGCCCATCAGCAGGGCCACCGCGGGGTAGGCGACGGTGAACGCCAGCGGCAGGAACTCGCCCCGCTGCATGTTCAGCACGGGGTCGATCAGCTGCACCCACAGCAGGACGGCGGGAGCCAGGGCCACGACGCCCACGTCGATCCACGACGTGCGGCCGCCGCCGTCGCCTCCGCCGCGCACCAGCAACACCGTGGTGAGCGCCAGCGGCAGGTAGGCCACCAGGCCCACGGCGCTGGCCACGACGGGGAAGTGGCTGTTCCACGTGAGCCAGAACAGCAGCTGCGAGGCGGCGAACAGCGCCATCGCCACGACCAGGGAGAGCCACGGGGCGCGGCGGGTGTGCCACGCGCGATGAAGGCCCGCCGACGCGGTGATGAGGGCCACGATCACGGGAACGTTGTACGCCACCCCCGCGACGAGCGTGCTCTCGGGCATCACCAGAAACGGCACGGACGCGGCGAACGCCGCAGCCACAAGCAGCATCCAGCCGCGCGGTAGACGAGGCTCCATACCTCCTCAATCGACAGAAACGGGCCCAGCATGAGGGGCCGGGCGCGCGGTGCGACTGCGCTTCGCGGCGGTTTTCGCCTCTAGTCGATACCCGCGCGCACCTGCACCGGCACGTGGTGGGCGACGGCGAGCGCGTTGAGGTCTCCGCGCCGCAACGCTTCGGCGACCGTCTCGTCGTCCACGCCCGCGTCGCGCAAGCGCTGCGCCAAGCCGTTCTCGTGGGCGTAGCGGAAGAACAGCCACGCCGCGGCGGTGATGGTCAGCAGGCAGTGCATCGCCACCATGGCGGTGCCCGCGTTGGCCTGATCCTCCAGCGGGTCGAGGCCCCACACGCGGGCGGCGTTCGCGTGCGATGCGTAGAACGCGGTGCCCGAGAACCAGTAGATGTTGGCGATGATGACGCCGACGAACCACACCACCGACAGGTAGACGACCTTCGCGGGGGTCCCGAACCAGCGGGGCACCTCGACGCCGCGCTCCACGATGGGCAGCCACAGCACGACGCCCAGCACGAAGAACCCCAGCTGCTGAAGCACCCACAGGGTCTCGTGCTCGAGCACGACGTGGTGCACCGGGGCGTACAGCCACAGCGCCATCGTCGCGGTCCACAGGGCCAGCGCCACGCCCGGGTTGCCGAGGACCTGCACCCATCGGTACGGCGGCGGCGTCTGCCCGGGGACGCGACGCGGCCACGCCAGCAGCACCCCGACGGGCGCGAACCCGCCGATGAGCGTGTGCTGGACCATGTGCGCCCACAGGATGCCGCCCTGCGCCAGCCCGGCGAGCGGCGAGCACACGGCCAGCAGCAGGATCGCGAGGGCGCCCGCCAGCCACCACCGCTGAGCGGTGCCGAAAAGGCCGCGCTGGTGGGCGTACCAGGCGACGAACGCGCCGCCCGCGAGGATGGTGATGACCTCCACCGGGGGCACGGCCCACAGGGTCCACCAGCGTCCGGGGGCGGTGGTGAGCGACCCCACGCCGCCGGTGTACGACGTGAACCGCCCCCCGGTGAGGGCCGTCAGGGCCAGCACCAGCGAGACGCAGGCGGCGAGGCCGAGATATGCCAGCGGACGGCGGGTCATGGGCACCCATGTTCTCACCGCCCGGCCCCCACGGCCCAGGGGCGGGTGTCCCGCGTCGCACCGGCCAGCCGCTAGGGTGCCGAGCCGTGTCGCCAACCGTCGGACTGGGGCTCGCGTTCGCGCTCGCCTGCGCGATCGTCATGCTCGCGGGCTTCCTGCTGAAGGAACGCGGGGCGCGCTCGTCGCCGCCCGTGGTGCTCAGGAGCCCCGTGCGCTCGACGCTCGCCCTGTTCCGCAATCCCTGGTGGACGGCGGGCTTCCTGGTGGCGGGCGCCGGCTGGGTCTTCCACGTGGCCGCGCTGGCGCTGGCCCCCATCAGCCTCGTGCAGGTGACGATCGCCGCGGGGCTCGTGCTGTTGACGCCGCTGGCGGACCGCGTGTTCGACCACGACGTGGCGCGGCGCGAGTGGATCGGCGTGGCGCTCACCGCCGTCGGGCTGGTGCTGGTGGCCGTCACGCTCGGCGCCGGGGCCGAGCACGCCCATGCCGAGTACTCCGGGCGCACGCTGGCGCTCTACGTCGGCGTGCTCGCGGCCGTGGGCGTCGTGGCCGCGTTGGTGGCGATGGGACGGGGGCTCTGGGCGGGTCCGCTCCTGGGCCTGTCGTGCGGGCTCCTGTGGGGCGGCAGCGACGTGACCATCAAGGCCGCGTCGGCGCTGCTGGGCGACCGGGGAGTGGGCGTCGTCGCGACTCCCCAGGTGGCGGCCATCGCGGCGCTATCGGCCGTCGGCTTCGTGGTGGGGGCGCGGTCGCTGCAACTCGGGCCCGCGGTGGCGGTGATCGCGATCACGACGGCGGCGACCAACATCGTGACGATCGCGTCCGGGGCCATCGTTTTCGGCGAGACGATGCCGTCCCACCCTGTGGCCCTCGCCGGGCGCGTGCTCGGGCTGGTGCTCGTGGTCGCCGGGGCGGTGATGACGCCCGGGCCCGGAGCCCACGACGCGGACGACGCCCCGGCGCTCTCCACGGGTGACCAGAGCCTCGTGCCGGACGGCGAGTCGTCCTGATCCGAGGGGCTTCGGGGTGTCAGCCGTCCCGGCGTGCGCCGCACCCGGGGCCCGCGAGGGCCGGGCCGGTATCCTTCCCGACCGATGGCACCTCCCCAGCGACGCAACATCACCACCCCCGCCCGCGTACGGTTCGCCCCCAGCCCCACGGGCCTGCTGCACGTCGGCGGCGCCCGCACCGCGCTGTTCAACTGGCTCGTGGCCCGCAACACCGGCGGCACGTTCGTGCTGCGGCTCGAGGACACCGACCGCGAGCGGTCCACGTCCGAGAGCGAACAGCAGATCTACCGCGCCATGGAGTGGCTGGGCCTCGACTGGGACGAGGGCCCGTACCGCCAGAGTGAGCGCGGAGAGGTGTACGACGAGGCGGTCGCCGCGCTGCGCGCCGCCGGTGCCGTGTACGCGTCGTGGGAGACCGAGGAGGAGATGGACGCGCAGCGGGCCGCGGCCCGCGCCGACAAGCGGGCCCCGGTGGTGCGCGGCCGGCGCGACTGGTCCGACGAGGACGTCGCCCGGTTCGAGGCGGAGGGGCGGCGCCCCGTGTGGCGCTTCGCCGTCGACCCGGAGGGCCGCACGGTCATCGACGACTACGTGCGCGGCGAGGTGACGTTCGAGCACTCCGCCATCGAGGACTTCGTCGTGGCCCGGTCGGACCTGACCCCCACGTACAACCTGGCCGCCGCCGTCGACGACCACGCCATGGGCATCACGCACGCGCTGCGCGGCGAGGACCACCTGTCCAACACGCCCAAGCAGATGATGGTGATCCGTGCGCTGGGGGGCACCCCGCCCGAGTACGCCCACATCCCGCTCATCCTGGGACCCGACAAGAAGCGCCTGTCCAAGCGGCACGGCGCGGCGTCGGTGGAGGAGCTGCGCGACGCCGGCTACGTCCGCGACGCCGTCGTCAACGCGCTGGCGCTGCTGGGCTGGAGCTACGACGACAAGACCACCCGCTTCACCGTCGAGGAGCTGATCGAGAAGTTCTCGGTGGGCCGCATCAGCCGCAGCCCCGCGGTGTTCGACCTCAAGAAGCTCGACCACATCAACGGCCGCGTGCTGCGCACGCTGAACGACCAGCAGTTCGCCGACGCGCTGGTCGAGTGGCTGCGCCGCGACGGCTTCTTCACGCGCCACGGTGACGAGGCCGAGGACCTGGTGCGCCGCAGCGTCCCCGCCGTCAAGCGCAAGATGACGCGCCTCAACGAGTACGAGACGCTGGCCGGGTGGCTGTTCACCGACCTCCAGATGGACCCCGAGGCGTGGCAGGGCATCGAGGCCGACGTGAAGCTGTCGCTTCAGTGCGTCGGCACGGGCCTGGGCCGCCTGGAGGCCCTGCCCGAGTGGACGCAGCCCGAGATCAAGCACGCGCTTCAGGACCAGCTGCACATCCTCGGCTCGAACGCGCGCGAGTTCCTCGAGCCGCTGCGCATCTCGCTGACGGGGTCCACTATCTCGACGGGCATCTACGAGAGCCTCGACCTGATGGGCCGCGAGGAGTCGCTGCGGCGCCTGCGCCTGGCCCTCTCGCGGCTGGCCGAGCTCTGGGACCCGTGAGCCGCTGGTGGGCGCTGCCCACCGCGCGGCTGGTGCCGCTGGGTGGAGCGGTGGTGTTCGGCGTGTTCTTCATCGTGGCCGCGGTGCTGCGCTTCTCGGGCGTGGGCGACGACGTGACGGTGCGGGTGGCGGGCGGGATGGCGTATGCGTTCCTCGCGTTCGTGGCCGTGGCGCTGGTGATGTGGCGCTCGCGGTCGCGCCTGCGTGCGCGCCACGTGGCGACCGACGCCCTGACGGCCGAGCAGTCGCTGGTGGCCCAGGTGGGATCGCCCGTCGCGGTGCGCGTGGCCGACGCGCCACCACCGCCGCGCGGCGAGCCCTGGCCGGTGGCGGCGCACGTCGCGGGCCCCTCGGGTGCGGCCGACGTCATCGTCACGCTGCAGCGCGAGCGGGGCGACTGGGTGGTCGCCGGATGGCGCCAGGCGTCGCCGCCGTCCTGAGCGCATGAAACCCCTGCGTCCGGTACGCGGACACAGCGGACCCCGCAGCCTGTCACACCCCCGTGTCACCACGTTTGTCGGCGTGGCGCGAGTGGCGCTACAGTCGTCGCCATGACGACCTCCGCGGACGCCCCGGGCTCCGGAACAACGGGCTCCGATGCCCGCCCCGCGGGAGACCGTCTGGAGCCCGGCGTGGTGCTGGAGCACCTGGGCATCGCGGTGTTCGCCGTGGACGGCGCGTTGCAGCTGACTGCGATCAACCCCGAGATGCGCGCGCTGGTGGGGGCCGCCGCCGCCGCGCTGGCATCGCGCGAGGTGGCGCCGTTCACGTTCCTGTGGCCGGCCGACCGCATCCGGTGGACGGGGGCGCTGGCCAAGGCGGCCCAGGGCACGCCGTTGCGCATCACGGCCCGCGTGGCCGGTGCCACCGGCGACCCCATCACCGTCATCGCCGAGCTGCGGCCGGTTCCCGCCCCCGACGGCGACCCCGCGGGCGTGGTGGTGGGGCTGACCACGGGCCTCGAGTCGCCCCAGTCGGCCGGGGCCCAGCTGCTGGCCGGGGGCGCGTTGTCGGAGGACTCCCCCGACGCGATCCTGCGGTGGGACGCCGACAACCGCGTCGTCTACATGAACCGGGCGGCCGAGCTCAACAGCGGGTTCACGCGCGAGGACATCCTGGGGGTCGACCTGCACGGCCTGCCGGCTCCCGAGGCGACGTACCAGGCCAGCGTGGAGCGGGCGCTGGCGACGGGCCTCGACCACGTCGACGAGTTCGAGTACCAGCCGATCACCGGCGAGACCATGTACGTGCGCACCCGCTACCTGCCCGAGACCGACGCCCACGGGCAGGTCTCCCACGTCATCACCATCACCCAGGACGTCACGCCGCAAAAGCAGGTGGAGCTCGAGCTGGCGCGGCTGGTACTCATCAACACGCGCAGCGCCCAGCGCGAGGCGTCGTACCGCCGGGTGTCCGAGATCACGGCGTCCGGCGAGGGGCTGACCGCCGTGTGCGAGGCGGTGTGCCAGGAGGCCGTCAGCCTGCTGTCGGCGCTTCAGGCGTGGGTGACGGCGCACGAGCCGGACGGTCCGGGGCGCTTCGTCGGCGGTGCGCGCGACGGGGACGCCGAGTCGGGAGGCACCCGCCACGATTGCGACATCGTCGTCGGCCCCGAGCTGTGGGGGGTGCTCAGCGTGGTGGTGCCGGGTGACCCGCCCGGCGACATGGTGGACACCATGCGCACGCTGGCGCAGCTGGTGGCGACGGCATGCGTCAACGCGCGCATGATGGACGAGCTGGCCGAGATGGCCCGCACCGACTCCATGACGGGGCTGGCCAACCGGCGCGCGTTCTTCGAGGCGCTCGACGGCGAGGTGGCCAAGGCCCGCCGCTACGGCGACGACCTGGCGGTGGCCATCGTCGACCTCGATCACTTCAAGCGCGTCAACGACGAGTTCGGTCACGGCGTCGGCGACGACGTGCTGTGCGCGGCGAGCCGCAGGCTGGTCGAGGTGGTGCGTCGCGGAGAGCTGTTCGCCCGCATCGGCGGCGAGGAGTTCGCGTGGATCCTGCCGCGGGTCGACCTCGAGGACGCCATGGGGGTGCTGGAGCGCGCCCGTGCCGTGGTGTCGTCACCCCCCATCGAGCCCGTGGGCGTGATGACCATGTCGGCCGGCGTCGCCGTGCTGCGCGAGGGCGACTCGGTGAAGTCGCTCATCCGCCGCGCCGACGCAGCCCTGTACCGGGCGAAGTCCGGCGGGCGCGACCGGGTGGAGCCCCAGCAGGACGCCGACGGGTAGGGGAGGGACCCCTGCTACCGTGTGCGGCCACGGGACGTGGCGCAGCCTGGTAGCGCACCGGCTTTGGGTGCCGGGGGTCGCCGGTTCGAATCCGGCCGTCCCGATCGTTCGCGCGGGGGGGCGGGGAAGGCTGCGACGTGCCCGGAAAGGGAACGGGCGGCGTCGGGGTGCCCTCCCGACGCCGCCCCGCGGCCGCGACCGGGTGCCCTCCGGTCTGCGGCCGTTCAAGGCGCCGGGGGAATGTCCCGAACCCCGCGCCTCATGCTCTTGGTTATCGACGGCGGAGCCCCGGGCACACCCGCCTCTAGACGAATTGCCCAGGTGGGCTCCCCGGGCCGTAACCCGCGCTCGCCGTCGCCTGTCTACCGTCGTGACGCCATCCGGTCGGGTACGTTCCGCGGTCGGGGGGCAGTGCCCTTGAACACCCACCAACCGAAAACGGGGGAACCGAATGGTGAAAGACTTCCGTGACTTCATCACCCGCGGCAACCTGGTCGATCTGGCGGTCGCCGTCCTCATCGCGACGGCGCTGGCCGACCTGGTCAAGTCGCTCACGAACAACATCATCAGCCCGCTGATCGCCATGTTCGGCGGCAAGCCCGACTTCGGCTCGCTGACGTTCGAGATCAACAACGCCGTCTTCAAGTACGGCCAGTTCCTGACCGACGTGATCGCGTTCATCATCTTCGCCGCCGTCATCTACTTCTTCATCGTGCGGCCGTTCAGCCGCTTCATGGAGCGGTGGAGCCCGGACGCCGGCGAGTCCGCCGAGGACATCCTCAAGGACATCCGCGCGGAGCTCCAGAAGAAGGACTGACCCGCTCGCGCCGCCGCGTCCCCGGGGTCAGGCCCTGGGAGACGCGGCGACCGCGTGCTGTGACGCGGCCTCCTGCCGGGTGAGGGAGTCGCCGTATGCCGGGCCCTCCGCCCACCGGCAGCCGATGGCGCGCAGACGCTCGTGCGTCGGGGCGTCCCCCACGCCCGTCGCCAGCGTGGCCAGGCCGTGGTGGCGCGCGATCGACAGGCCCGCCTGGATCGCCGACCAGTCGTCCGCGGCGATGGCGGAGGGGCTCACGGTGAGACCGTCGGCCGGGGTGTCCGCCAGCGCGACCACGGCGTCGTCGTCGGCGGTGGCCTCCAGCATCACCCGTGGCCCCAGCCGGCGCAGGGAGGCGAGGGCACCCGGTGCCGCCACGGAGGTGGCGGCCGGTTCCAGCCGCAGCCACAGCCGTCCCGCGTGGGCGGGGGCCCGCCTCAGCACGGCCTCCACGAACGCCACCAACCCGGCGTCCACGGGGGTGTCGGGAGGCAACCGCACCATGGTGACGGGGGTCTCGAGGGCGCTGCGGCTGCGGCCCCACTCGGCCAGCGCACCGATGGCCCGCACCAGGCACCTGCGCACCTCGGTCTCGTCGGCCTGCGGGCCCGGTGACGTGCTGAACCCGGCGATGCGCCCCCCCGCGACGTCGACGACGCGGGTCCAGGCCTCGGCACCGGGGCCGCGCGGCGCCACCGGGCGCTCGGGTTCGCGGGGCGCCACCGCGACGCGCGGGCGCTGCTGGGGCGGCGACCGGCGGCGGGGTGCCGCTGGGCGTCCACGACTCCTCCAGCGTCAACAGCACGCACTCACGCCCGTCCCACGTGATGGGGTGGGTGCACGCCCTCACGGGGCGGCCGTGCGCCGCGGGTACCACCACGGGGGCCTGTGCCGCCAAGAGCGCCACCGCCGGTGGGGCGAACGTGCCCGCGTCGGGCCCGGGCAACAGGGCGATGGCCTTGCGGTTCGACACGATCACGTGGTCGCCCCGCACCACCGCCAGGCCCCACGGCACGGCCTCCATCACCTGGTGCAGGTGCTCCTCGGCACGCTGGGCGACGCTGTTCAGCGCGGCGCTGCGCAGCTCGCGCGCAGACGTGGTCTCGCGGATCTCCCACGCCGGTTCGTCGGGAAGGTCGGGCTTGTCGATCGTCAGTGTCGTGACCACGTCGCGAGGATGGGTGCATCGCAGTGTACGACGGGCCTCGGCGTGCGCCACACGGAGCCTCCGCGCATGCCGCGGTGAGACCGTCGCGGTCCAAGGGCCTGCGGACGGGGAGAGAACGCGGGTGGGTTGATGATTTCGGAGGTTCTCACAGGCCGTCCACGTCGCGCGGAGGCTGATGGGGGATACTCCCCGCACATGGCGACGAGGCCCGCGGGCCTGGCGGCGAGGGGTTGCCACCCGCGAGCCTGCCGCACACGCCACCGCTTGGAGGCTGGACATGACCGAACACGACGTGCCCGATGGCGCCGCCCGGGAGCGCGACGAGATCGTCAGCGAGGTCGAGGCGGAACAGCAGCGCATTCGTGAGAACCTCGACCCCGCGGCCCAGGACCCGTCGACGCGCCGCGGCATCACCGGGGCGACGCGCCGCGTCGCGGCGATCGCCGGTGTCGCCGGCGGGGTGGTGGTGGGAGTCGTCAGCGCGCTCATCTGGGAGAACGCGGGCATCGCCATCGCCGCCGCGGTGTGCGCCGCCATCGTGTGCGCGATCCTCTCGGCCATGCTGCTGCTCGAGCGCGAGGACGGCCGCGTGGAGGAAGGCGTGAGGGAAGGCAAGGAGCACCCGCCCACGTGATCGGCCGCACCCGCCAGGTGGCGGTGCGCTGGGCCGTGGCGGGCGCTGCGTGCGCGCTGGCCACCGCTCCCGCCGTCGCCCAGCCGGCGGGGGAGGCCACCGACGTGCCGGCGCACCGCCTGGCGGGTCAGCACATCGTCTGGTCGTTCCCGGGGCGCACGCCGCCCGGCTGGCTGGTGGCCGGCATCCGCCGCGGAGACGTCGGCGCCGTGCTGCTGTTCGCGTCCAACGGCACCGACCCGGCCGCCGTGCGGCGCCTGGTCGATCGGCTCCAGGCCGTGCCGCGGCCGGTGCTCGATCCGCCGCTCCTGGTGATGAGCGACCACGAGGGCGGCCCGGTGCGACGGCTCGACGCGCCACCCACCCGCGGGGCGCGCGACCTGGCCGGCCTGCCCGTCACGGCCAGCCTGGCCGCCGGCAGGCAGGCCGGGGCGGCGCTGTGTGCGGCGGGCGTCAACGTCGACCTCGCCCCCGTCGTCGACCTGGCGCGTCCCGGCTCGGTGATCGCGCGCCAGGGGCGCAGCTTCGGCCGGGGTCCCGACGCCGTGGCGCGGCGCGCCGTGGCGTTCGCCACCGGCCTGGCCGAGTACGGCGTGGGGGCGGCTCCCAAGCACTTCCCGGGGCTCGGCGCGGCCACCGAGACCACCGACGACGTGCCCGTCACCATCGGCCTGTCCCGCGCCGAGCTGCGCCGCGCCGACCTGCGGCCGTACCGCGCGCTGGTGCGCCACCGGGTGCCCCTGGTGATGATGTCGACCGCCGTGTTCCCGGCGTTCTCGTCGCGTCCGGCGGCACTGGCGCCCGAGCTGGTCACCGGCGAGCTCAAGGGGCGGCTCGGGTTCGGCGGCATCGTCGTGGCCGACGCGCTCGACACGCCGGCGCTGGCGGTGGTGGGCAGCCACGGCACCGTGGCCCGTCAGGCCGCGGCGGCGGGAGTCGACCTGATGCCGTTCGTCTCCCCGCAGGCCGCCCGGGCGGCCCAGGCGTCGCTCGCCGCCGCGCTCAACACGGGACAGCTCGACCGCGCGGCGTCCCGCGCGTCGCTCGAGCGCGTGCTCAGCTACCGGCGCACGCTGGCGCTGGCACCGCCCGGCATCCGGTCATCGGCCGTGGCCCGCGCCTGTCCCACAGGGTGAGGTTTGCCGGGGCGCCCGCGGGGGCCTCAGCCCTCCTTGGGCGCGTCGATGTCCTCGGGAGCGGGCGGGTCCTTGTGGTGCTCCAGGGCGCTGCGCCAGTCCTTCGGCACGTCGCGGCTCCAGGGGTACAGCTGCTTGCCGTGGTTCGGGATCGCCTGCGGGTTGGATCCGAACCAGCGGTTGGGGTATCGAGTCTCGGGCATGCCAGGAATGTAGCGGACGCGGCCGCGGGCCATCCGGTCGCGGCGACCGGTCGGGACGGTCGGCGCCCTATTCCGGGGCGTTACCATCCCCGACACGCCGGTGTAGCTCAGTTGGTAGAGCAGCTGCCTTGTAAGCAGCAGGTCCGGGGTTCGAGTCCCCGCGCCGGCTTCGACGACCCTCGCCCCTCGGTGGAAGCGTCAACCTGGGGCGCGAACTCTATGCCCTGCGTGACGACGAGCCCTACGCGGCGGCCTCGTGTGCGAACGCGTGCCGGCGTCCGCGCGCGCGGTCTGCTTTCACGTTCGCGGTGAGCTTGGCGGGCTTGCACAGCAGGCAGCCGGCGCGGCGGTGCTTTGGTCGCTTGCGCTTGTGATGAGCCATGGGAGTGATGGTAGCGCCGAGAGCCGATGGGGCCATGCGGCGGACGCCCACTCCCGGCGCGTCAGGCGGACGGAGGCGGCCAGTCGCCCGTGCCGGCGGGCGGCGGGGGCACTCCCGCGGCGCGCCGGGGGTCGAAGCCGCCCTTGCGGAACCGCAGATCGAAGTACACCAGCACGATCAGCGCGGCCAGGAACGGCGTGGTCAGCACCGACGCCACCAGGTTGAGGGTGTGGCCGATGATGTGCTTGGACGTGTTTCCGGAGTCGCCGGAGGCGAACAGCGCGCCCCCCAGGATCACCGAGATCACCACGACGGCCAGCACGATCAGCAGGCCCGCCACCAGCAGGCGGCCGAACGTGGCCCACCAGCGCCCCTGCACCAGCTCACGCGAGCGCGAGATCGCGTCGCCGACGCCCAGTTTCTCGACCAGCAGGGCCGGCGCCGCGACGCAGAGGGCCACGGCCAGCCACACGCCGGGGACGATCAGCAGCACGGTGCCGATGGCGACCAGCACGCCCACGGCCAGCGAGAGCAGAAGCAGGGGGCCGAAGCGCTGCAGCGCGAACCGCAGCGACTCCTGCCACGTGATGTCCTCGCCGGCCTCGGCGCCCGCCACGATGCGGTACGTCGCGCCCGTGGTGAGGGTGCCGCCCACCATCGCAAGTGCGATGGCGACCATCTGGCCCGCGAACACCGAGCCCGACATGCCCGTCGCGCCCGGGTCGGCGGGAGCGCCGGTGCCCAGGTCGATCATCAGCGCGACCAGCTCCACCGGCACCAGCACCAGCAGCGTCACCGCAAAGAGAGCCGACGCGTGGTTCTTCACGATTTCGAAGGTGCGGCTGATGAGGGTGCCAACGTCAAGCGGATACATACGGACAGCATAAACGAGACACGTCACAGTTCCATCTCGTGTCGCGTTCGTGCGGAATGTCGCGGCGTTGTGCCCGAACACCACCGCGCGGTCGCCGCGTGTCGCCGCCTATCGTTGTTGGCCGAATGAGCGAGCCGAAGAAGCACGACATCACGATCACCAACGTCGCGTCGTCGGCGGCCGGCGGGGCGGCCTCGGCCGTGGCCCTGTCGTATTTCGGCGCCACCGGCAGCCTGATCGGCGCTGCCCTGGGGCCCGTGGTGTTCCTGGTCGCCAAGGAGCTGGTGAAGCGGCCCACCGAGCAGGCCGCCGCCCGCATGCCCCGCCCGCAGATGCGCACCGCGACGCCGTCGGACGAGCCCGTACCCGTGCAAGGGGTGGACGCACCGGTCGGTGCGCGTCGCCTGAGGCGGCCCCACGCGATCGCCCTGGGCGCCACCGCGGTGCTGGCCACGCTGCTGGTGATCGCCGCGTTCACCTTGCCCGAGATGCTGGCGGGACGTTCGCTGGTGTCTGACCGCCAGAGCACGTTCTTCAAGAACGCCCCGGCGGTGACGCGCAAGGCCACCACGCCCACCCGATCGCAGCCGCAGCAGCCCGCGGCACCCGCCACGGGTGGGCACACCGCTCCGGCCGACGCGTCCACGCAGCCGGCTCCGGCGGTCACGGCACCGCAGCCCCCGGCGCCCGCCGCCACCACGCCCGCCGCGCCGGCGCCCGCTCCACAGGCGACACCGCAGCAGACCACGCCCGCGGCACCCGCACCCGCACCGGCACCCGCACCGGCGCCCGTAGCGCCGTCTTCCACGACCCCGTAGGGCCCGTCACGGCGTGCGGCGGCGCAGGGTGAGGCTCCCCAGCACCAGCGCCGCCACGATCCACCCGACCAGCACGACCACGTCCACGCCGATGTCGCCCAGTGGCGTGCGGTTGTGCGTGACCGTTGTCATGGCGTCCACCGCGTACGACAGCGGCAGCACGTCCGACACCACGCGCAGCGCGTCGGGCAAGGCGTCGCGGGGCACCAGCAGGCCGCACAGAAGGAACTGCGGCAGCACGAACGCCGGCATGAACTGCACGGCCTGGAACTCGGTGCGCGCGAAGCCGCTGGCCAGCAGCCCCAGCGCCGCGCCCAGCACGGCATCGGCCACCGCCACCACCACCAGGGCCCACAGCGGACCCTCGACGTCGAGGCCGGCGACGTACACCGCGAACGCCGTGGCCACCACCGCCTGAACCACGGCCGCGGCCCCGAACGCCAGCGCGTAGCCGAACATGAAGTCGGCCTTGCCCAGCGGCGTCGTCAGCAGGCGCTCCAGGGTCCCCGACGCGCGTTCGCGCAGCGTCGCCACCGACGTCACCACGAACATCACGACGAACGGGAACACGCCCAGGAGAGCCGCGCCGATGCCGTTGAACACCCCGGTGCCGTGGTAGATCCAGGCCAAGAGGCCCAGCAGCACGCACGGCACCACCAGCAACAGGGCCACCGTGCGGTGGTCGCCGCGGATCTGGCGCAGCACGCGCGCCGCGGTGGCCAGCGTCAGGCGCGGGCTCACGACGCCTGCTGCCGGTCGATGAGGGCGAGGAACGCCCGCTCGGCGTCGGGTGCGCCCGTCGTGCGCAGCAGGTCGTCCGGGGTGGTGTCGGCCACCAGGCGCCCGGCGCGCAAGAGCAACAGGCGGTCGCACCGCGTCGCCTCGTCCATGACGTGGCTCGACACCAACAGCGTGCGGCCCGCGTCGGCCAGCGTGTGGAAGAGGTCCCAGAGGTCGCGGCGCAGCACGGGGTCGAGGCCCACGGTCGGCTCGTCAAGCACCAGCAGGTCGGGGTCGCCCACCAGGGCGGCCGCCAGCGACACTCGCGAGCGCTGCCCCCCCGACAGGTTCGCCACGCGGCTGTGCGCGCGGTCGGCGAGGTCCACCCGCGCGACGGCGTCGGCGGCGCTCGCGCCCGGCGCGCCGGCGATGCGGGCGAAGTACTCCACGTTCTGCATCACCGTCAGGTCGTCGTACACGCTGGGCGCCTGCGTCACGTAGCCCACCCGTCGGCGCAGGCCCGGCGATCCGGCGGGTTCCCCCAGCACGGTCAGATCGCCCGAGACACGCTGCTGCACCCCGACGACGGCGCGGATCAGCGTCGACTTGCCGCTGCCGCTGGGACCCAGGAGGCCCACGACCGAGCCGCGGGGCACGGTGAGGTCGATGCCCACCAGCACGTGGTGCCCGCCGCGCACCACGCCGACGTCCCGGGCCTCGATCGCCGCCGTGTCATTCACCATGCGATGAGTCATACGCCGGCGCGCGGTCCGGGCGCAACCCCGTCCACCAGGTACCCCTGCAACACCGGCGCCAGCCGGTCCACCAGGTCGGCCACGGGTGCCTCGACCAGGGGCTGATGCCCCAGCACGTACCGCAGCATGGCCACGCCCACCATCTGGGCCGCCGCCAGGCCCACCCGCGTCGGCAGCGTGGCGTCGCCGGGGTCCGAGTAGTGCGCGGCGACGCGTCCGAACACCTCGGCGGCCAGGAAATCGCGCAACATGGCCGCCGCCGCATCGTGGCTGGCGGCGGCACGCAGCACCGCGATCATCTGGGGCGTGCGGCCGGGCTCGTCCCACGCCTCGAAGAAGCCCTGGGCCAGCCGCCTGCCGACGCCCTCGGGCGGCCCGTCGAGCACCTGATCCACCGTCGCGCGGGGGTCCAGGGGCAGGCGCATCACCTCCGCGAACAGCGCCGACTTGCCGCCGAAGTAGTGGTGCACCAGCGCGGGATCGACGTGTGCGTGGCGGGCGACGGCGCGCAGCGACGTGGCGTCGTAGCCCTGGGCCGCGAACACGTCGCGGGCTGCGTCAACGATGGTGCCACGGGTGTCGGCGCCCGCAGGGCGTCGACCTCGGCGCGGCCTCGGGGGGTGGCCGTCCACGCCGGGCACTGTACGCCCTCCCGGGACGGACGTCGCTTGTGCGGGGTCGGGTGGATGAGATAGACATGCGTCGTCCGGCCCTGCCGGATGCTGTGAGGAGAGTCAGCGAAGCCGGTGTGATCCCGGCGCTGTCCCGCAACTGTGATGTCCCCGCCCTCCGGCGACGGACGAGCCAGGTCGCCTGCCTCCTTGCGACGTCGTAGTCCTCGGGTGAAGGGCTGCTCGTCGGCGGCGCCTCAGGCGACGCCTTCCCGAGCTTCCTTTCATCCTCCAATCGCTTCACTGGAGGGTGATTTCCGCATGCTGAAGAACTCTGTCGCCATGGGCGGCGTCGCGGCGCTGGCCGCCGCCACCGCCCTGGCCGCCGCCGTGCCCGCCACGGCCGCTGCGCGCACGTGCGCCCCCGCCACCCGCGTGGTGTCGCTGTCGCCGACCGCCACCGAGATGCTGTTCGCCATCGGGGCGGGCCGCCGCGTGGTGGCCGTGGACGACATGTCCAACTACCCCAAGACCGCTCCCCGCACCAAGCTGTCGGGCTACAAGGCCAACGCCGAGGCCGTGCTGAAGTACCGCCCGCAGGTGGTGGTGATGCAGAGCGACTCCAACAACGCCGTGGCGGGCCTGCGGGCCGCGAAGGTACGCGTGGTGCTGCAGCCCCCCGCGACGACCCTCGCCCAGAGCTACGCCCAGATCCGCCAGCTGGGGGCGCTGACGTGCCGCCAGAAGGGGGCCGCGGCCACCGTCGCCCGCATGAAGAAGGGCATCGCGGCCGCGGTCGCGTCGGCGCCCGCGTCGGCGCGCGGGGCAACGTACTTCCACGAGCTCGACAACACGCTGTACGCGGCGTCGTCCAAGACGTTCATCGGCCAGATCTACGGGATGTTCGGGCTGAAGAACATCGCGGACCCCGCCGACCGCGGCACCGGCTACCCGCAGCTGTCCGCCGAGTCGGTGATCGTGGCCAACCCGCAGTACATCTTCCTGGCCGACGCCGGTTTCGGGGAGAGCGCCGACACCGTGGCGAAGCGGCCCGGCTGGGGCAGCATCTCGGCGGTGAAGAACCGCCGCGTGTTCGCCGTGAACGCCGACCTGGCCTCGCGCTGGGGGCCGCGCGTGGTCTCGTTCGCCCGCCAGGTGGCGGCCGGTCTGAAGGCCTCGTAGGAGCCGCGGACCGGTGAGCACCGACGCCCCGACCCCCGCCGCCACGGCGGGGGTCCAGGCCCTGCCGCAGGCCGCGTGGGCGCTGTGGGTGCGCCTCACGTGCGCCGTCGTCGTGCTGGTCGGGTGCATGCTGGCGGGGCTGTTCATCGGCGCGGTCCACATCCCGCCCGGCGGCGTGGTGCTGGACATCCTCGACCACCTGCCGCTGGTACACATCGACTCGGGGCTCACCGAGCAGCAGCGGGACGTGCTGTGGCTCCTGCGCATGCCGCGCGTGGCGCTGGGGGCGCTGGTGGGGGCGACGCTGGGGCTGGGGGGTGCCGCGTACCAGGGGACGTTCCGCAACCCCCTGGCCGACCCGTACCTGCTGGGCGTGGCCGCGGGCGCCGGCCTGGGGGCCACCATCGCCATCGTGTACGCACAGGGCCATTCGCTGGGCGGCCAGTCGCTTCTGCCCGTGCTCGCGTTCGCGGGCGGGGCGCTGGCGGTGGCGCTGGCGATGCTGGTGGGGCGCTCGTTCGGCGAGGGGCGCAGCTCGACCACTCTGATCCTCGGCGGCGTCGCCGTCGCCACGTTCCTCACCGCGGTGCAGACGTTCGTGCAGCAGAGCCGCGACGACACGCTGCGCATCGTCTACGACTGGATCCTGGGGCGGCTGGCCACGTCGCAGTGGAGCGAGGTGCGGATGGTGCTGCCGTACCTGGTCGTCAGCGCCGTGGTGGTGCTGTTGCACGGCCGCATGCTCGACGTGCTGGGCCTGGGCGACGACACCGCCGAGAGCCTCGGCGTCAACCCCGCCCGGGTGCGCGGCATCGTGGTGATCGCGGTCACGCTGGGCACGGCGGCCGCCGTGGCGGTGAGCGGCCTCATCGGCTTCGTCGGCATCGTCGTGCCGCACGTGGTGCGCCTGCTGGGCGTGCGCGGCTACCGGGCGTTGCTACCACTGTCGGCCCTGGCGGGCGGGGCGTTCCTGGTGCTGTGCGATCTGCTGGCCCGCACGGCACTGTCACCCGCCGAGCTGCCGATCGGCGTGGTGACCGCACTGGTGGGCGCGCCCGTGTTCGCGCTGGTGCTGCGGTCGGCCCGGGGGAGCGCGCAGCCGTGATCGAGCTACGCGACGTGCGCGTAGTGCGCGGGGGCAGGCCGGTGCTGCACGGCGTCAACCTGGACGTGCCGCGCGGCGCGTGGTGCGCGCTCATCGGCCCCAACGGGGCCGGCAAGAGCACGCTGCTGCGCGCCATCGCCGGTGGGCCCGTGGACGGTGGCGCGGTGCTGATCGACGGGCAGCCCGTGCACGCCATCGGTCGCCGGGCTCGCGCCCGGCGCATGGCCGTGGTCGACCAGCAGCCCACCATGCCCGCCGACATGACGGTGGCCGACTACGTCGCGCTGGGCCGGACGCCGTACCTGTCGTACTTCGGGCGGGAGGGCGCCGACGACCGCCGCGTCGTGGCCGAATGCCTCGATCGCCTCGACCTGATGGCGTTCGCCGGGCGCCGCGTGACCACGCTGTCGGGCGGCGAGTGGCAGCGCACCGTGGTGGCCCGGGCCCTCGCCCAGCAGCCCGACGTGCTGCTGCTCGACGAGCCCACCAGCGCCCTCGACGTGGGGCGCCAGCTGCACGTGCTCGAGCTGGTCGACCGCCTCCGCGGCGACGACCTCACCGTCATCAGCGCCACGCACGACCTGGGCCTGGCGGCGGCGTTCAGCGACCGCGTGGCGCTGGTCAGCGGCGGCCTCATCGTGGCCGAGGGCGCCCCCGCCGAGGTGATCCGCGAGAGCGTCCTGTCGGAGCACTACGGCGCCGACCTGCGCGTGCTGCGCGACGACGAGGGGCACCTGGCCGTCGTGCCCCGCCGGACGCGCCCGTGAGCCGCCTCACGCTGCTCGTGGGTGGCGCCCGCGCCGGCAAGTCGAGCCTGGCCGAGCGCATGGCCCTCGCCAGCGGGATGCCCGTCACGTTCATCGCCACCGCGACGGCGGACGACGAGGACATGCGGCGGCGCATCGCCCGGCACCGCGCCGAGCGGCCGGCGGACTGGGTGACCGTGGAGGAGCCCCGCGACCTGGCGGCCGCGCTCGGAACGGCGGCCGCCGGCCACGTGGTGATCGTGGACTGCCTCACCCTGTGGACCACCAACATGGTGCTGGCGGGCCACGACGACGCAGCCGTCGCGGTCGCCGCAGGCGCCGCCGTGCGGGCCGCCGCGTCCCGCGCCGCGCCCGTGGTGGTGGTCACCAACGAGGTCGGCCTGGGCGTCGTGCCCGCCTCGGCGCTGGGGCGCACGTACCGGGACACGCACGGCATGGTCAACCGCCAGTGGTCGCGTGCTGCCGACGCCGCCTATCTGGTGGTGGCGGGCCGCGCCATGCCGTTGCCTCCCTGCGACGAGGTGCCCGGCCTGTGAGCGTCAACGGGCAGAACGGTCTGACGAGCGTCGCGCCCGTCGACGCGGCCGCCGCGGCCCTCGCACGCGAGGCGGTCGACGCGCTGGCGAAGCCGCCCGGAAGCCTGGGGCGCATGGAGGACCTGGCGGTGCAGCTGGCCGGGATCGCCGGGGTGTGCCCGCCGCCGGTACCCCATGATCCCGTCGCCCTGGTGTTCGCCGCCGACCACGGCGTGGTGGCCCGCGGCGTGTCGCGCTGGCCCCGGGAGGTCACCGCCGCGATGGTGGCGCAGCTGCTCGCCGGCCGGGCCGCGTGCAACGCGATCGCCCGTACCGTGGGCGCCCGCGTGGTCGTGACCGACGTGGGCGTCGCCACCCCCGTGGCGCCCCATCCCGACCTGGTGTCGCGCGCGGTGGCGCCGGGCACGGCCGACATGCTGCAGGGCCCGGCGATGACGGCCCACGAGATGGCCCGGGCGGTGCAGGTGGGCGTCGACGTCGCGCGCGCGGCGGTGGAGGCCGGTGCCGGCGTGGTGTGCGTGGGCGACATGGGCATCGGCAACACTACGGCCGCCGCGGCGCTGGTGGCCGCGTACACCGGCGCCGGCGCCGCCGACGTGGTGGGGAGAGGTGCGGCCTCCGACGACGCCACGGTGGAGCGCAAGCGGGACGTGGTGGCGCAGAGCCTGCGGCGGCATCCCTCGCGCGACCCCGGGGCCGTGCTGGCCAACCTGGGCGGGTTCGAGCACGCGGGCATGGCGGGCGCGGTGCTCGCGTGCGCGCTCGCCCGGGTGCCCGTGGTGCTCGACGGCGTCAATGCCGACGCGGCGGCGCTGGCGGCGGCGGCGATGTGGCCCGCCACGCGCGGCTACATGATCGCCGGCCACCGTTCGCGCGAACCGGGCGCCGCCGCGGCCCTGGGGCACCTGGGGCTCGACGCCGTCATCGACCTCGACATGCGGCTGGGGGAGGGCACCGGGGCGCTCCTGGCCGTGCCCGTGATCCAGGCCGCGGCGCGGGTGCTCCACGACATGGCGCGCCTGGACGAGGTGGCGGGGTGAGGAGCCCCGTGGGCCCCATCGTGGCGGCCCACGCGTTCCTCACCCGGCTACCGGTGCCCCGCCGGGCCGACGGCGGCATGGACCCGCACCGCTTCATGGCGTGGCTGCCGCTGGTGGGCCTCACCGTGGGCCTCATCGCCGCGGCGACGCGCTGGGCGGCCGATCCGCTGGGGCCCGTGTTCGCCACGCTGGCGGCGTGCGCGGCCGGCCCGCTGGTGACGGGGGCCTTCCACGAGGACGGCCTGGCCGACACGTTCGACGGCCTGGGTCCCCTGGACCGTTCGCGGCGGCTGCAGGCGATGCGCGACTCGCGCCTGGGCACGTTCGGCGTGCTTGCCTTGGTGGCGAGCTTCGGCGCGCGGGTGGCGCTGCTGGCGCCCCTGGGCTGGCGGCAGGCCGGGGCGCTGCTGGTGGCCGGCCACGTGCTGGGGCGGTGGTCGACGCTGCCGCTGGCCCGGTGGGCGCCTCCCGCCCGCACCGAGGGCCTGGGCACCACGGTCACGGGGCTTGCGGGGAGGACCGTGGCGGCGGGCACCGCGCTGGCCGCCGCGATCGCGGTGCCCGCGCTGTGGTGGGTGACGCCCGGGGCCGCGGGCGCGGCCGTCGCCGCCGCGGCCGTGGTGACCGCGGTGACGGGCGTGTGGTGGCTGCGGGCGTTCGGCGGCGTCACGGGCGACACGTACGGCGCCACCAACCAGCTGGTCGAGATCGCCACCATCGCGGGAGCGGTGGCGGTGCTGTGACGCGGCTGGTGCTGGTGCGCCATCTGCGCGTGGCCGCGTCGCACCGAGGCCTGTGGGTGGGCGGCGGCACCGACCCGGACGCCGACGAGGCCGCGTGCGCCGAGGCGCGCGCGCCGATGCGTGCCCTCGCCCGCGCATGGCCACCTGACGCCGTGTGGTGCTCCCCGCTTCGCCGCGCGCAGCAGACCGCGGCTCTCGTCGGCCTGCCGCTGGTCACCGACCCGCGGCTGACCGAGCGCGACTTCGGCCCGTGGGAGGGACGACCCGTCGACGAGGTGATGGCCGACGTGCCCCCCGAGGCCACCGAGGGCACCGCGGCGTGGCTGGCGTACGACCCGGGCGGCGAGACATCGGCCGGGGTGGCCGCCCGCGTCGAGGCCGTGTGGCGCGACCTGCGCCGCGCGCGCGGATGCACGTGGTGCGTCGCCCACGCCGGTCCCCTGGCGTTCCTCCGGGCCCTGGCCCTGGACATCACGGTGCCCGAGGCGTTCGACGATGCGCTGCCCCACGGCGGCTGGTGCGTGATCGACGCAGGCGGCGGCGAGACCTCGAGGGGCCGCCTGGCCCCGTGAGAGCGGGCGGCGACCACCGGGCTACGGTCGCAGAAGGCGCTCCAGCGCGTCGGCCAGCATGGGGGCCTCCCCGAGGGCGGTGAACCCCGGCTGGTCGGCGATGCGGCCGATGAAGCCGTCGAGCACCAGCAGCATCCACGTGGCCAGCGTCCGCGCGGGCTGGTCGGCGCGCACGTCTCCCACCCGCTGGGCCCGTGCGACCCACACCGTGAGGCCGTCGGCCAGCGCGGCGGCGTCGTCGGCCAGCGCCCGGGCGACCTCGGGTTCGTTCATCACGCTCGCCACCGCGCGCACGAAGCCCGCGATGCGCGGGTCGGCCAGTTCGTCCACCTGCCACGCCGCCACGTCGCGCAGCACGCCCGCGGCGTCGTCGCGCCCCTCCTGGGCGGCGAACCATGCCCGGGTCTCGCGCGTGCCCAGGTCGAGGATGGCCAGCAGCACGTCGGCCTTGGTGGGGAAGTAGTGGAAGAACGTGCCCGACCCGATGCCCGCCTCGCGGCAGATCTCGGCCGTGGTGGCGCCGTGATAGCCGAGCCGCGCGAAGCACGTGAGCGCCGCGTCGACGATCAGCAGGCGGCGCTCGGCGTGCCGCCGCGGGTCAACGGTGCGGGCCATGGTTTTCCGGTCGTGAACCGTTCGCGGTGATTACTGGAGTGACCACTCCGTTATTGTAGCGCTCATGCTCCCGCTCCGGATGAGGCTGCCCGCGGTCGTGGCACTGGTCGCCGGTGCCCCGATATGCGCGGAATACCTGCAGGCGTACATGGGGTCCACCGGCGACGTGGCGCAGATGGCCGGTGGGCTGCTGGTGCTGGGTCCGTTGTACGGCGGTGCGGCGCTCGTCATCCGCGAGGTCGCCGTCTCCACGCACCGCGGCTGGCCGGGGATCGTGCTGATGGCGACGGCGTTCGGCCTGCTGATGACGGGCGTCATCGACCTGTCGCTGGTGGGTGAGTACCGCTCCGACGTGGAGGGCTGGCGCGAGCTGCGCGAGCCCACGCTGGTAGGTGCCTGGGGCGTCAGCGTGGCGCCGTTGGTGGGGTGGGTCAGCGGCCACGTGCTGATGAGCGTGGGCGTGCCGCTGATGGTGCTGTACGCCGCGGCCCCCCGCCTGCGTGGCGCGCGGCTGGTGGGGCGATGGGGACTGCTCGCCACCGTGGTGCTGTTCAGCCTGGCCGCGCTCGCCATCCGCATGGACGCGCGGCGCGTGTATGAGCCCGATCCCGCGCCGTCGGCGTGGCAGTACGGCGCGGTCGCCGCGGCGGTGGCGCTGGCGCTGGGCGCGGCGTTCACGCGGTGGGGGGCGGCGCCCTCCCAGAGGCCGGGTCGGCGGGTGTGGAGCCCGCGGGCGGTGTTCGTCGCCACGGTGGTGGTGTCACTGGCGTACGGCCTCACCGACTACTCGTGGTGGGGCGTCGCCGTCACGGTGGCCGCGCTGACCGGCGCGGCGTGGGGCCTGGGCGCCGTGGCGCGGTCGCCCGGGTGGGGGCCGCGCCACGTGGCGGCGGTGGCGGGGGCCGCCCTGGTCGCCCGCACCGCGATCGGGTTGCTGGCGCCCGTGCCGCCCGGTGTGGCGGCGGTGGCGAAGTACGGGCAGAACGCCGTGCTGCTGGCGGCGGTGGTGGCCGTCGCGTGGTGGATCGCGCGGCGCACCGCCGCGGAGCCCGAGCCGCGCGCCGGCGGCGCTGAGGCGGCGACGGGCGCCGCGCGTGCACCGGCGGGTGCCCGATGAGCGCCCCGGAGCGCTGGACGCTGGTTCGCGGGGGACGCACCCACGAGGTGCTGATCGCCGACGCGGGGCTGCGTCGGCACGTCACGTGGAGCATCGACGGCATCACCCGGGCCGAGGCGCGCACGGTGGACGAGAAGGTGCGTCTGCGCGGCGACGATGCAGGCGACGGCGCGGGCGGGGCCGTGGAGGTGCGCCTTCCGCGCTTCGTCGGCCCGGCACGCCGGGTGACGCTGCAGGCGGACGACCCCGACGCACCGGACGGCGTGGACTTCGTACCCGAGCCGGGTTCGCGCGCCGCGCGGCGCGAGGCGCGTATCCGTGCGCATCCCCGCCGCCACGAGCTGGTCGCGACGGTTGTGGGCGTGGTCGGCCTGGTCGCGCCACTGGTGCTCGTTGCGGTGCTCGCCCGCTTCGCGTTTTCGCTACCGCTTCCGGACCTGCCGCTGCCCCGCGTGTCGTTGCCCGACATCCCGTGGCCCTCGTGGCCACGGCCGCGTCCCCACCTGCCAGGATGGGTCGCGTGGACCCTCGACAAGACCAAGTACGTGATCCCGGTGGTGGTGGCGTTCGCCATCGCCCGGGGCGAGGTGCGCCGGCGCCGGGCTCAGGACGCGCGGCGTGCGCACGAGGCCGGCGACGAGGCGTCGCCGCACGGGTGAGGGGCCCGCGATGACGACGGGTGACGACGCGGCCACGTTCTACGATGCGGTGGGAGGGGAGGCGTTCTTCCACGACCTGGTGGCCGACTTCTACCGCGGCGTCGCGACCGACGCGCCGCTGCGCGACATGTACCCCGAGGACGACCTGGGACCCGCCGAGGAGCGCCTGCGCCTCTTTTTGGCGCAGTACTTCGGGGGACCCACCACGTACACCGAGCGGCGCGGTCATCCGCGCCTGCGCATGCGGCACGTGCCGTTCGTGATCGACCGCGACCAGCGCGACCGGTGGCTCTCGCACATGCTCACCGCCCTTGACGCGCGGCGTCTTGACCCGGGGCACGACCGGGTCATCCGTGACTACTTCATCACCGTCGCCGACTTCATGGTGAACACGCCCGACTAGCCCTGTTGCAGCGGCGGTAGAACGGGTAGTGAACCGGTCTGTCTGTGCGGGCATGCGGCAATGCCGTGCTTCCCCACGGCGTGTGTGTGGGCGAATACGGGCCCACGTGGCGGCACCGGTGCGACGATGGGTGGTGCCGGAATCCATACATCCGGCGGCGTCCCGCGCGGGATCAGCCTCTTGTCACCACGCAGTTGACGAAAGGACAGATCTCTCGATGCGATCAGCGTTTGATCGGCTTCTCTCCTGGTTCGGCCTCGCCGCCGCCATCCTGTTGTTGATCGGCGCCGGCCTGGCGTTCTGGTCGAGCGCGTTCATCCACGATCAGGTGTCGGCCCAGCTGAAGGACCAGAAGATCACGATGCCCTCCGGTGAGGCCATCCAGGATCCCGAGGTCAAGCCGTATCTGGAGCAGTACGCGGGGCAGCAGATGACCACCGGCGACCAGGCCAAGGCCTTCGCCGACCACTACATCTGGGTGCACATGCAGAAGTCGGGCGGCGGCAAGACCTACGAGGAGGTCTCCGGCGAGTACATCGGCATGCTGAAGGACCCCAACTCCGACAAGGCCAAGATGGCCGAGCTGGGCGAGCTGCGCCAGTCGCTGTTCATGGGCAACACGCTGCGAGGCCTGCTGCTGAACGCGTACGCGTTCGACAAGGTGGGCTCCATCGCCCGCATCGGCGGCATCGTGGCGCTGGTGGGTGGCGTGCTGATGCTGGTGCTGTCGGGCCTCGGGTTCCGGCACGCCCGCAAGGTCGACGCGGGCGACGCGCCGGTCGCGGCCCAGGCGCCTCCGGCCTCGTCCTGAGCCTTCCGCACCTGGGTGGACGCGTCACCGCGTCCGCCCGGGGCGAGTCTCGGCGCGGAGCATTCGCGGGGAGACCGGGCGTGGCCTACCCGCGCGCGAACGCCACCAGGGGCGCGATGTCCCCGCCGTCGGCGGCGCGGAGGGCCGCCAGGTGGCGGCGCCGTACCTGGTCAACCGCGACCAGGTTGCTGCGACCCCACGTGAAGGGCGCGCGCCCCAGTGCCATCGCCAAATGGTCGGCGACCAGGCGCGCGTGGCGGCCGTTGCCGTTGGGGTAGAGATCGATGGCCACGAGGCGGTGGCTGACGCGCACGGCAACCTCGTCGGGATCCATCGCGTACGGCATCCATCCGTCCCGCTCGATCCTCAGCTGCGCGAGCCGCTTGGGGATCTGGTGCCATTCGCAGCCGATGTTCGTGTCGTGCTGCCGTCGTCGCCCCGCCCACGTCCAGACGTCGCCCAGCATGGCGCGGTGGAGACCGTCGAGGAACGAGTCGTCCAGGCACGAGGCGGCGTTGCGCGGCCCGGGTCGCCGCAGCCAGCCGGACGCGCCGGCGATGCTGAGGGCCTCGAGGGCGTCCAGGTCACCACGGGTGAGCACGGGGAGTCTCAGGCCTGCGACGTCGTTCGCCGTCAGCGGCGTCTGGCCGTCAAGGGTGGGCCACGCCGTCACGGCTCGCGCCAGAGCCCGCTTTCGCTCACCTGTCGGGCGACCACACGGCGCTCGTCGTCGGTGAGGGTCTCCGATTGCGCCTCGAGGTCCATGGTGTGGCCCACCCGCTCAAGCAGGCGATCGGTGAGGGCCGCCACGCGTCGCGCTCGGATGTCGTCCAGGCTCGTGCGCGGGACGATGGCGTACACCACGTCGCAGTCCATCGCTTCGGCCGCGCGCTGCAGGGTCGACAGCTGCGCGGTGCGCGCCTTTTCGGACGACTCCATCTTTGCCACGGCCGCGTGCGACACCCCCATGCGCTGGGCGAGATCGCGCTGCGACATGCCAAGGGCTTCGCGGATGGTCCGCACCCAGCCGCCCGCGGGCGGCGCGGGTACCGCGTCCCGCGCCTGCGCCATTCCGTGGTCGAGCCGTCGGCGGGCAGCGTCCTTGAGGCGGGTCGAGCGCATACCTTCACGTTACCAGTAGCCGCGCTCCGCGCATACGTCAGGGTTTACAAGAGTGAGACCGTTTGCGCACCTACACGTTTCCGAACTGCGTCGTTCGACGCGGGTGGGACCTCCGGCTCGAGCCAGATGACACCCTGGGCGCGCGGGCGTCGTCGCACCCGCGTGACACGTTCGATCGAGATCGGCATTCCCGCGGCACGGGATGGGTGGTCACATGCGGCATGCGCATGAGCCGCCACGCCCGCAACGCCGCTCGCCGCGTGCGCGTGCCACCGGGACCCGTCTACGAGGCGTTGCGCGAGGCGACTCCGCACGACCTGGACGAAGCGGGTAATACGCGCTACACAGTGATCATCTACGGAGAGCGCTACCGCGTGATCGTTGCGAGGGACGATCCGCACTTCATCATCAGCTTCCATCCTCGGCGAAAGGGCTGAGCGTGCGTGCCGAGTACGACAGCGAAGCGAGGGCTCTCCAGATCGTGCTGGCCGACGCCGAGCCCTGGACCGACGGTGACGAGATCGCCGGCCTGCAGGTGGCGTACGCGGGCGGTGTGGCGGCGGGTATCGAGGTGCTGCGCCCGGACATCGCCACCGTCGCGGCGCGGCTGGCCCCCGTCGCCGAGCGCCTGGGCGTGGACGCGCAGGAGGTGGCCGCGGTGGCACAGGCCGCCCTGGCAGTGCCCGACCGCGAGGTGACGCTGGCCGTGGGGCGCCCGTACCGCTGACGGACCGGTGAGCGCGCGGGGCCCGCATGTCCTGGTGAGTGCCAAAGCGCGTCCGAAGCGCCTCGTCAAGGTGCCACGCAATCACTGTCCAAGCACCGCCAAGGACACCCGGCGACGCGGTCGTTCCGCGGACGTGGCGTCGAGCACGCGTCGCCGAGGCCCTCATACGGGCAGCCGACGGTGCTTTCAGGTGCGGTCGCCTACCCCCGCAGGGCGTACCAGGGGGTGTGGCCGGTGGAGTTCGCCGCCCGGATGGTGCCGCGGACGGTGGATCCGGCGGGGACGCGCAGGGTTGCGCGGGGCGCGCGGGTGGTGATGCGCTTCGTGGCGCCGCCGGGCAGGCGCACCACCAGCTGGTAGCGGGTCGCGTTGCGGACGGGCCTCCAGCGCAGCGTCAGCGTGCCGCCCGCACGACGCGGGGCCAGCTGCACCAGGCGTCCCGTGGGGGCGACCAGCCGGCGGGGGACGGCGAACGTGGCGACGCGCGACGCCTGCCCGGCGACGCTGTGGGTCACCCGCAGGCGCGTGCCCGTGGGGGTGCCGCGCGTGCGGACGACGAGCGCGACGGTGCGGGCCCTGGTGGTCGTCACGGCGGTCACCCACGCGCTGCGGCGCAGCGTGCGGCCCGCGATCGCGGAGCCCTTGAGCATCGCGATGCGCCGGTTCTTGGCGTTCACCAGCACGACGGTGTAGCGCCCGGGGGTGAGGAGGGTGAGCCTCACCCGCACCACGCCGCTGTGGTCGACGACGACCCGCGACGCGCGCCGCACGAACGGCGACGGCGGCGTCGCGACGGGCGGCTGCTGGGTCACGGGGGGCGTGACGGGCGTGACCGGGGTGGGGGGTGCCTCGGTGACGACGGCGCTGAGCGCGGTGGTGACCCGGGTGGGGTCGCGGCCGTCCTGCCAGGGGCTGACGGCGGCGGTGCCCCGCACCCGGAAGCCCACATCGGCCGCGGTGAGCGTGTACGTGCGGTTGCGGGCCCGGAGGATGGTGGTGCAGTTGTCGCCCTGCGCGTCGCACCGCTGCCACGAGTAGATGGTCGAGGCCGGCTGCGGGTTCCACGTGATCTCCATCGACACCGCGCTGCCCGCCCGGGCCTCGCCGCCGAGCGGCGGGGTCGCCACCGTCGGCAGGGGCCAGGCGGGGTCGTCCACCGCCGCCGACCTGCGTGAGAGGCCGCCGCCGAACGTGGTGAACGCGCCGCCGGCGAACAGCGTGCCCTTGTCGGTCCACAGGGCGTTCACCGCCCCGTCGGCCTGGGCGTCCCAGCCGCGGATGGCGCCGGTGTCGGCGTCAGCCGACGCCATGTACGAGCGGGCGGGAGACCCGGCGCCGGTGAACGTGCCGCCGATGTAGACCCAGGCGCCGGTCACCGCGAGGGCGCTCACCTGGCCGGTACCGGTGTTGCCCAGCGGGTTCCAGGTGGTGGGGGCGCCCGAGATGGCGTGCACCTCGGCCAGGGCGCGCCTGGGCTGGCCGGCGACGGTGTCGAAGCTGCCGCCGACGAAGACGGCGTTGTGGTCCTCCCGCAGCTCGAGGGCGTGCACCACCGGGGTGCCCGCGCCGCCGACGTCGGGGTCCCAGGTCAGGGCGTCGCCCGTGCCCATCCTGATGGCGGCGGCGTTGTTGCGCGCCTGCCCCGCGGCGGTGGTGAACCGGCCGCCGACGTACACGTCGTTGTCGTGCAACAGCACCGCGTTGACGATGGGGGTGCCGCCGCCGCCGACGCCCGGGTTCCACGACGTGGGCGTGCCGGTGGTGGCGTCGAGCGCGGCCACGAGAGCGCGGCCCTGGCCGCCGACGGTGGTGAACTCCCCGCCCACGTAGACCACGCCGTTCTGCACGGCCAGCGAGTGGACCGCGGCGTCGGTGCCGGGGTTCCAGGCGGTGACGTTGCCCGTGGCGACGTCGATCGCCGCCAGGCCGTTGCGCGCCTGCCCGGAGACGGTCATGCCGGTGCCGCCGGCCACGTACAACACGCCGTTGACCACGTCGAGGTCGTTCACCTCGGCGCCCGTGACCTTGCCCGCCCACGCCTGGTCGACGGTGCGGTCGGCCTTCACGTGCACCACGCTGCCGAGCGCCTGGCCGCCGCGGGTGAAGCCCGTGCCGCCGACGAAGTACCCTCCCGACCCGTCCGGTGCGACGGCGTTCGCCTGCCCCGCGTCAAGCGAGGCGTCGAACGTGCCCACGGGGAGGTCGCCGGGGGCGGCGAGCACGGGCGCGCCCACCACCAGGGCCACCATCGCGGCGACGGCGATGACGATGCGCCACACGTACCTGTGCATGAGCGAAGCGGGCCTTTCGAGATCGGGCGACGCCGCCGGCGCGTGGCGCAGGCGGGTCGTCCGGTGCGAGCGGTCGTGCAGGTCGAACGGGTGGCCCCGGAGCCCCCAGGGCCACCCCGTCCGTCTCCGGCGTCCTAGCGGCGAAGGGCGTACCACTTGGTGCGTCCGGTGGCGTTGGTCGCGCGGATGGTACCGCGGGCCGGCCCGGCGGCGGATGCGCCGACGCTGAACGTCGCGTGCGTGGCGCGGGTGGTGATGCGGGTGCCCTTGCCGTTGGGAAGGCGCACGATCAACTGGTAGCGCACGGCGTTGCGGACAGCCTTCCAGCGCAAGGTCAGGGTGCCACCCGAGCGCACGGGGGCCAGTTGCACCAGGCGCCCCATGGGGGTGCCCACGCGGCGGGCGGGCATGCGGAACGTCTTGCGCTTGAGCGGCGTGGCGTCGGGCGCCTTGTAGATCACGCGCAGGCGCGCGCCCTTGGGGATGCCCTTCGTGCGCACCTTCAGCGTGATGGTGCGGAGCTTGGCCGCCACGACGGTGGGGGCCGAGCCGTTGCGGCGCAGCTTGCGGCCGGCGATGACCGATCCCTTGCGCATGGTGATGCGCCGGTTCTTGGCGTTGACCATGGCGAGGGTGAAGCGGCCGGGCTTGAGCAGCGTGAGCTTCACGGTGACCAGGCCCTTGCGGGACACGCGGATCTTCGAGGCCTGCTTGACGAACGGGGTGATCTTCTCCTTGGCCGACGGCGCCTGGGCGCCCGCGCCCGGAGTGCCGCCACCCGTGCCGCTGCCGCCTCCGCCGGTGCCCAGCGTGGTCCCCGGGGTGGTGCCGGGGTTGTCGGCGACCGGCACCGCGATCAGGGCGCTGAGGGCGCTCGTGACGGTGCTGGGGTCGCGCCCGTCGGCCCACGCACTGACGGTGGCCACGCCGCGGACGGTGGAGCCGACGTCGCCCTGGGTCAGGGTGTACGTGCTGTTGGTGGCGCCCGTGATGGTGGTGCAGTTGGCGCCGTTGGCGTCGCAGCGCTGCCACGAGTACACGACGTAGGCGGGAGCGGGGTCCCACGTGGCGTCGATGCTGAGCGTCGCGCCGGGCTCGGTCTTACCGCTGAGGGCCGGGTTGGTCACCGTGGTCTTCGGCCAGCCGGGGTCCGGGATGGCCCCGTAGCCCTTCACAATGCTGTTGCTGTTGAACGACGTGAAACGGCCGCCGATGTGCAGCACGCCGCCGCTCGACAGCAGCGCTTGGACGTTGTTGTTGGACTTCGGGTCCCACGCGTTGAGGGCGCCGGTGGTGGCGTCGGCGGACGCTACGTAGTGGTGGAACGGTGACCCGAGGTTGACGAAACCGCCGCCGAACGTGACGGTCTGGCCGGTCACCGAGATCGCGTCCACGCTGCCGGTGGCCGCACCCTTGGGGTCCCACGACGTGAGGGCACCGCTGGCGGCGTCCACCGCGGCGAGGCCGTTGCGGGTCTGGCCACCCACGGCGTTGAACTGCCCGCCCATGATGACCGTGTTGCCGTCCTCGGTGAACGCCAGCGCCCGCACCGAGGGCGTCGAGACGTACGTGGCGTTCGGGTCCCAGCTGGTGAGCGTTCCGGTGCTGTCGAGGGCCGCGGCGTTGTTGCGGGTGGTGGCGTCGACAGCGGTGAACTGTCCTCCCACGTACACGTCGGTGCCGCGCATCGCGAGCGCGGTGACCCTTGGGCTGGCCGCGTCGGTGAGCGTGGGGGCCCAGGCCGTGGCCGCGCCGTTGGTGGTGTCCACCTCGGCCAGGCCCGTGCGGGCCGTCTGGCTGCCGGTGGGCCCGAGGTTGGCGAAGTCCCCACCCAGGTAGACGTGTCCGTTGCCCACGGCGAGCGCGTTGACCGTGCCGTCGGCGTCGGGGTCCCACGCGGTGGGGGTGCCGGCGGTGGTGTCGACCGCCGCGGCACGATGGCGCGTCGTGGCGCCGAGCTGGGTGAAGGCGCCGCCCATGTAGATCGTGGAGCCGTCGCGCGCCATGGTCGTCACGAGGCTGTTCGGAGAGGGATCCCACGGAAGCATTTCGCCGGTGTCGCTGCTGAACGCCGCCGCGTTGGTGCGGGGCAGGGAGTTGACGCCCGACATGCTGCCGACGAGGTAGACCTTGTCGGCGTCGGCCGTGATGGTGCTGAAGCCACCGTCCGTGCGTGGGTCCCAGGCCTCGACGCTGTTGCTGGTGGCGTCGATGGCGGCGACGCCCTTGCGCGCCTCGCCATCGAACGTTGCGAAGACCCCTGCGACGTAGACCCGGTCGCCCACCATCGTCATGTCGTTGATGACGCTGCTGGGCGCGGGGTCCCACGCGCCGATCGCGCCCGTCGTGGCCGAGGCCACCGCGAAATACTTGCGGGTCTGGCCACCGATGGAGGTGAAGTTGCCGCCGACGTAGACGTTGTCGCCGTGTACGGCGATGCCGTTAACAGCGTTGTTTGCGCCTGCGCCGGTGATCTGCCACGGCAGCACGGCCCCCGTGGTGGCGCTCACGGCCGCGACGTTGACGCGGTTGGCAGCGCCCGCCTTGGTCATGATCCCAC
The DNA here is from genome assembly GCA_963169235.1 of Actinomycetota bacterium. Taxonomy (GTDB): domain Bacteria; phylum Actinomycetota; class Thermoleophilia; order Miltoncostaeales; family Miltoncostaeaceae; genus JAGQUM01. The sequence continues at coordinate 57,844 of CAUJCX010000059.1, forward strand.
CGATGTAGAGCGTGCTGCCCGAGACCGCCATGTCGTACACCGCGGAGCCCGTCAGGTTGGCGTTGAACGGGCTCAAGGCGCCCGTGGCGAGGTCGAAGGCCGCCAGCTGGCCGCGCGTCGTCCCGCCCACCTGGCTGAACGTACCCCCGGCGTACAGGAGGCCGTTGCCCTCGGCGAACCTTTTCACGGTGCCGTTCACGTTGGGGTTCCACGACGTCAGCGTGCGCGTGGCGACGTCGATCGACGCCAACCCGTTGCGGGTCTGGCCACCGATCGTCATCCCGCTGGAGCCGCCGATGTACAGCGTGCCATTCGAGTAATGGAGGATCTCGATCGTGCCGGCGGTCATCGTGACGGGCCAGGCCATGTCCACCGTGAGGTCGGCCTTCACGTGCACCAGGCGGCCCATGTCTTGACCCTTGTGCTTCCACCCGCCACCGGCCCCGACGAAGTAGCCCCCCGAGCCGTCGGGTGCCGCAGCGTTGAAGCTGAAGTTGGTGAGCACGGCGTCGAACTCCGTCGGCAGGGCGCCGGTGGTCGCCGACACCACCGCCGCAGCGCCCACCGGATGGAAGACCTTGGTGAACGACCCGCCCATGAACACGGTGTGGTTGGCGGGGTCATGCGCCAGCGAGTACACCTGCCCGTCGGTGCTCCACCCCACCTTGGGCACGCCGCCGGCGACCGCCACCGCGGGGAGGGCGACGACGAGCGCGAACAGCGCGGACGACGCCGCGAGGGCGCGGGACACAGGGGAGATCATCTGCGGGGCCTTTCAAGGACGGGCGACGGTGCGATGCGGAGACGGCTTAGAGCGCCACGTCGGCACGTTCACCGCGAATCTTGAGGGCTACTCCGCGGATTATTCGGCGCCTGCCGCGAACAGGGGACGGGAGGCCCGCGGGACGCGGGCCCACCGACCATGCGCCCTCCAGGTGCTGCGGCCGGCGGCACGACGCGGGCGTCGTGCGCGCGCGGCCGTGATGGTGGGCGTACCGGCGCGCCGGGACCCGCGTCGTGGCCGCGCGCTACGCTTTCCGGTCGGTCCCGACCCCCACCCCGAAAGCCGCCTGTGGCCCAGCGCACCGATCTTCGCAACGTCGCCATCGTCGCCCACGTCGACCACGGCAAGACCACGCTGGTGGACGCCATGCTGTGGCGCTCCGGCGCGTTCCGCGAGAACCAGGACGTCGCCAAGCGCGTGATGGACTCCATGGACCTGGAGCGCGAGAAGGGCATCACGATCCTGGCCAAGAACACGGCGGTGGAGTGGGAGGGCGTCACCATCAACGTGGTCGACACGCCCGGCCACGCCGACTTCGGCGGCGAGGTGGAGCGCGGCCTGTTCATGGTGGACGGCGTGGTGCTGCTGGTGGACGCGTCCGAGGGGCCGCTGCCGCAGACCCGCTTCGTGGTGGGCAAGGCGCTGGCGCGGGGGCTGCCCGTGGTGCTGGTGATCAACAAGATCGACCGGCCCGACGCGCGCATCAGCGACGTGGTCGACGAGGTGTACGAGCTCTTCATCGACCTGGGCGCCGACGCCGCGCAGATCGACTTCCCCATCGTGTACACCAACGCGAAGGCGCGCACCGCCACGCTGGACCCCGCCGTGCCCGGTGACGACCTGGCCCCGCTGTTCCAGACGCTCCTCGACTCGGTCCCCGCACCCGACTACGACCCCGCCCACCCGATGCAGGCCCTGGTGACCAACCTGGACGCCTCGCCGTACGTGGGCCGGCTGGCGCTGTGCCGCGTGCGCCACGGGCAGCTGCGCAAGGGGCAGCAGGTGGCGTGGTGCCGGGCGACCGACGGCACCATCCAGCGCGCGAAGGTGGCCGACCTGTACATGACCCGGGCGCTGGCGCGGGAAGAGGTGGACGAGGCCGGACCCGGTGACATCGTGGCGGTGGCCGGCATCCCCGACGTCACCATCGGCGACACTCTGGCCGACCCCGACGACCCGCGCCCCCTGGCTGAGCTGAGCGTCGAGGAGCCCTCGATGTCGGTGGTGATCGGCATCAACACGTCGCCCCTGGCCGGCCGCGAGGGCTCCAAGCTGACGGCCCGCATGGTGAAGGACCGCCTCGACAAGGAGCTGGTGGGCAACGTCAGCATCCGCGTGCTCGACACCGAGCGCCCCGACGCGTGGGAGGTGCAGGGCCGCGGCGAGCTGCAGCTGGCGGTGCTGGTGGAGACCATGCGCCGCGAGGGCTTCGAGCTGACGGTGGGGCGCCCCAAGGTGGTGACGCGCGACATCGACGGCACGCTGATGGAGCCCGTCGAGCGCCTGGTGGTGGAGGTGCCCGAGGAGCACATGGGGGCCGTCACCCAGCTTCTGGCCACGCGCAAGGGCGTGATGCAGGGCGTCACGAACCACGGGGAGGGGTGGGTGCGTCTCACGTTCCTCATCCCCACGCGCGGGCTCATCGGCATCCGCACGCAGATGATGACCGACACCCGCGGCACCGCGGTACTGCACCAGCTGTTCGAGGGCTGGGAGCCGTGGCACGGCGACATCCGCCCCCGCGGCACCGGCAGCCTGGTGGCCGACCGAACCGGCACCACCACGATGTTCGCGCTGATGAACCTGCAGGAGCGCGGCCACCTGTTCGTCGGGCCCGGGGAGGACGTTTACGAGGGCGCGATCATCGGCGAGAATGCGCGCAGCGACGACATGGACGTCAACCCCGTGAAGGAGAAGAAGCTCACCAACATGCGCTCGTCCACCGCCGACGAACTGGTGCGGCTGAACGTCGCGCGGTCGCTGACGCTCGACGAAGCCATGGAGATGGTGCGCGACGACGAGTGCGTCGAGGTGACCCCCTCGGCGGTGCGGCTGCGCAAGGTGGTGCTCGCGGGGACGGACCGGGCCAAGATCGCCCGGCAAGCGAAACCCAAGCCAAACTAGTATCCTTTTCGCACTCACGCTCCGCCCGCCCTTTACGTGTTCGCATAACAGGGAACAACCCCGATGACCAACGCCTCGCACAGCCCCGTCCCGCTCTACCGCGCCAAGGCCGAGCTGTTCAAGACACTCGGCCACCCGGTACGCATCCGCGTGCTGGAGCTCTTGATCGAGCGTCCCCATACGGTCAGCGAGCTGCTGGACGCCATCGACATCGTCCCCTCCAGCCTGTCGCAGCAGCTGGCGGTGCTGCGCCGCCAGGGCATGGTGGTCGGCCAGCGTGACGGTGCCAGCGTCACGTACGAGCTCACCAGCGAGAAGGTGGCCGAGATGATGAACGCCGCCCGCGGGGTGCTGCGCGAGCTGCTCAGCGACCGCATGGCGCTGTTCGACGCGCTGGGAGCAGAGTCGTCCGACCGCTGAGGCGTGGGCGGTACCCCGCTCACCCCTGCCCAGGACGTGCGAACTTTTGAATGACTGAACCATTCCGCCTGTGGGCATGACGGCGGTGTTGGCGAACCTGTTGCGCCTGCTGCCCACCGGGGCGGACCTGCGCCTGATGGGCCGGCGGCCCGGCCGCGACCTCATGGCCGGGCTGACGGTGGCGGTCGTCGCGCTGCCCCTGGCCCTGGGCTTCGGCGCCGCGTCGGGCATGGGCGCCGAGGCGGGCATGATCACCGCGGTGGTGGCGGGCGCCGCGGCCGCCTTGTTCGGTGGCTCCAACCTGCAGGTGTCGGGGCCCACCGGGGCCATGACGGTGGTGCTGGTGCCCATCATGCAGCGCCACGGCGCCGACGGCGTGCTGATGGTGGGGCTGATGGCCGGGGTGGTGCTGATCGTGCTGGCTGCGACGCGGGTGGGCTCGGTGGTGCGCTACGTCCCCGCGCCCGTCGTGGAGGGCTTCACGCTGGGCATCGCCGCGGTGATCGCGCTGCAGCAGTTGCCCGCCGCCCTGGGCGTCGCCCCCCGTGCGGGTGAGGGCGTGCCGGTGGTGGCGTGGGGCGCCGTGTCCGACTTCGTGCGATCGCCCCACTGGGCCCCCGCGGTGATGGCCCTCGCCGTGGCCGCCTTCATCCTGGTGGGGGTGCAGTGGCGCTCGTCGCTTCCGTTCGCGATCGTGGCCGTGGCGCTGGCCACCGCCGTGGCGTACGTCGCCCGGCTGGACGTGGCCACCATCGGGGCGCTGCCCGCGACGCTGCCGTGGCCGTCGGCGTCGTTCCTCGACATGGGCGCGGTTCCGGAGCTGGCGACCGCGGCGGGCGCCGTGGCCGCGCTGGCCGCCCTCGAGAGCCTGCTGTCGGCCACCGTCGCCGACGGCATGACCGTGGGCCAGCGGCACGATCCCGACCGTGAGCTGTTCGGTCAGGGCCTCGCCAACGTCGCGGCGTCGCTCTTCGGCGGTGTCCCCGCCACCGCCGCCATCGCGCGCACCGCCGTGAACGTGCGCTCGGGGGCGTCGTCCCGCCTGGCGGCCTTCAGCCATGCGGTGATCCTGGGCGGCGTGATGTTCGTCGCGGCGGGCCTGGTGGGCAAGATCCCGTTGCCGGCGCTGGCCGGCGTGCTGATCGCGACCGCGGTGCGCATGGTGGAGCTGGGCGGGTTGGGGGTGCTGGTGCGGGCGTCGCGCTCCGATGCGAGCGTGCTGGCGCTGACGGCGGTCGCCACGCTGGCCCTCGACCTGGTGCAGGCCGTGCTGCTGGGGCTGGTGATCGCCGGGGCCCTGGCCCTGCGCAAGGTGACGCAGGCCGCCGGGGTGGAGCAGGTGCCGCTCGACACGCGCGACCACCACGACGAGGAAGCCGACCTCATGCGCCAGCACATCGTGGCGTACCGCTTGGACGGGCCGCTGTTCTTCGCCGCCGCGCACCGGTTCCTGATGAGCCTCGTCGAGGTGCCCACCGTGCGGGTGGTGATCCTGCGGCTGGGGCGCGTCACCACCGTCGACGCCACGGGCGCGCTGATGCTGCGCGACGTGGTGCGTCAGCTGGAGGAGCGGGGGGTGGTGGTGATGGCGTCCGGCGTGCGGGCGACCCACCGCCGGGCGCTGGCCGCCGTGGGCGTGCTGGATCACCTGGGCGACCGCGGGCGCCTGTTCGCCACCACGCCCGAGGCCATCGCCGCGGCCCGCACCGTGCTGAGCGAGGGCGGCGTGCTGCCACCCACGGGAGTCGATGCCGGGGGGCGGTGAGGGGGTTTGGTAGCGTGGGCCCACGGGGCGCTCGCCCTCCGAATCGCAGTCCCACCCTGTCGCCGTGCCCGGAGGTCCCCGATGTCCCATCACGCTGGAGCGCCGCGCGGCGCGGACGTGGTGTGGCTGTCCATCCGGTCGAGTGGGTGCCCCGCGCGATGACGCACGCTGCGCGGCGGTGGCCGTGGGCGGTGGCACTGGCATGCGGCGTGGCGCTCCTGGCGCTGGACGCGGTGTTCCCCGACCTCGGCAAGGTCTTGGTGGGTCCCCGCGCGCGCGGCACCGACACCCTCATGCGCCTGACGCCCCTCAACGTGTTGGGCATCCTCGCGCTGGCCCTGGCGGTGGCCCTCGCCGTGCGCGGCCGCCTGTCGCCCGCGACGTCCCGGCGCTCGGCTCTGCTGCCCGTCGGGGCCGTCGCGGGCGTCGTGGCGTTCCACCACGCCGCGCTGATCGCCGTCGCGCACTGGTGGCCCCAGGCGCCGGCGGTGATCCTCGACACGCCCGAGGCGCACGTGGAGCACGCGCGCAACACGTTCTTCTTCGGGCGCAACGCCGAGTTCAGCGACATGCTCGAGACGCGCACGTGGTTCGGTGCGGACGGCGGGGGCAACCCGTACGACGCGGGCACGTTCTATCCCCCGTTCGCGCTGCTGATCGCCCGGGTCCTCTCGCTGCTGAGCGTCTCGTACGCGCTCGCCGTCATCCTGTTCCTGGCGGCGCTGGCGGTCGCCCTGGGCGCGGTGACGCTGTGGCCCCGCAACCGCGCCGCCGCGCTGGTGCTGGTACCCGTCAGCTACGCGTCGTACCCCATGCTGATCGCGATCGAGCGCGCCAACCTCGAGATCGTCGCCCTGCCGTTCTTCGCCTTCGCGTGGCTCGCGTTCCGGCGGTCGCACATGGCGGCCCTGTTCGTCGCCGCGACCGGCGCGGCGGTGAAGTTCTTCACGTGGCCGCTGGCGTGGGGCACCCTGCGGCGACGCACCTGGTTGAGCGCGTTGCTCCAGGTGACGGCCATCGCGTGGATCGCCCTGCTGTCGTGCGTCGTGCTGGGCGTGCCCGCCAGCTCGGTCCTGGCCCCGCTGGACGCCTTCGGGCCGCAGCCCAACGGCCTCTACGGGCTCGAGATCCTCAACATCCAGTCCGCCGTCCAGTTCGGCTCGTCCCTCGATGCGGGCGCGGTCTTCCTCACGGCGCAGTTCGCGCACGGATCGCTGCCCGGGGTGGTGGCGTTCCTCGAATCGCCGGCGTGGACGATCGCCAAGGGGCTGGTGCTCGTGTGCGGGCTCGTGATCACACTGCGCGGACGGGGCCCTGACTGGGCGCTGGCCGCCGTGCCGACGTCGCTGGTGTGCCTGCTGCCGGTGTTCTCCCCGGACTACAAGCTGGTGTTCGTGCTGCCCGTCCTCTACCTGCTCGTCCGCGACTGGGCGGGCACCCGGGTGGAGTGGGTGGCGCTCGCCAGCCTCGCGTTGATCCTCGCGCCGCAGTCGTGGTGGTACATGCCTCTCACGAGCGCCAGCACATCGGTGCCGCTGAAGGGGGGCGAGCTCGTGGTGCTCCTCGGCGCCGCGGTCGCCACGATGTACCGGCACCGCCGCACGCGGACGGCTGCGATACCGAAGCCCGCGGGCGAGCCGGCCTCGGCCTAGTAGGGGCGGCTCTCCACCTGGTGGGCGCTGGGCTCGGCGGGCGGACCGGCGTTGACGGTGTCGCCCGACCGGTCGCCCACGGCGACGCGCAGGCCCAAGAGGATCGCCAGGCCGAGCCCGACGGCCACTACGATGAGCACCCCCGCGATGATCAGTCCGATCGCAAGCACCTCCCCAACCTAGCGCACGAGGACGCCCCTCCGTGGACCGCCGCACCCAGACGTTGATGGAGCTGCCCGCCGTGCGGCGCAGGCTGGCCGGGTACGCGTCGTTCGCGGCCGGGGCCGCGCTGGCCGAGGCCCTTGAGCCCTCGCCCGATCCCCACGTGGTGGCGACGCTGCGGGCCGAGACCGAGGAGGCCCTCGTGCTCGCCGAGAACGGGGTGTCCGGGCCCGGCGGTGCCCACGACGTGCGCCCCCACGTGGCGGCCGCCGTGCGCGGGCAGGCGCTGGGCGTGGGGGAGCTGGAGGCCGTGCTGGCCACCGTCCGCGTCGGGGGCGACGTGCGGCGGGCGGTGCTGGCCCACGACGACGACGCGCCCGTGCTGGCCGCGCGCCTCGAGGCCATCGACCCCGCCGTGCTGGACGCGCTGGGGCGCACGCTCGACGCGGCCCTCGACGGGCGGGGTGGGCTGCGCGACGACGCGTCGCCCGAGCTCGCGGCGTCGCGCCGGCACGTCGCGGCGGCCCGCGCGGCGGCCGCCGACACGCTGCGGGGCCTCATGAGCCGACTGCGCACCCACCTGCAGGAGACGTTCACCACCGAACGCGGCGGACGCCCGGTGCTGGCCGTCAAGGCCTCCAGCCGAGGGGCGGTGCCCGGAATCGTCCACGGCATGTCCTCCACGGGCCAGACGCTGTTCGTCGAGCCGTACGAGCTGCTCGAGTCGAGCAACCGCTTGCGCGAGGCCGAGGCCCGGGAGAACGCCGAGGTCGAGCGCATCCTGGGCGAGCTGACCGCCCTGGTGGGGGCCGAAGCCGCCGAGCTCGAATACCTGGTGGAGGCGCTCGCCGAGCACGATCTGGCTCTGGCGCGGGGCGAGCTGTCGCACGCGTGGCGGGGCTGCCACGTCGAGGACTCCGACGCGGTGGACCTGGTGCGCGCCCGGCACCCGCTGCTGGACCCCGCCACCGCCGTGCCGGTCGACCTGCGCCTGGCCGGCGTGCGCGCGCTGGTCATCAGCGGCCCGAACACGGGCGGCAAGACCGTCAGCCTGAAGACCCTGGGCCTCATGGCCATGCTGTCGCAGTGCGGGCTGCGGGTGCCGGCCGACGAGGCCCGCCTGCCCGTGTTCGACCGCATCCTCGCGGACATCGGCGACGAGCAGTCCATCGAGCTGAGCCTGTCGACGTTCTCGGGCCACGTGCGGCGCCTGGTCGACATCCTGGGCCAGGCCGGGCCCCGCACGCTGGTGCTGCTGGACGAGGTGGCCGGCGGCACCGACCCCGAGGAGGGGGGGCCGCTCGCGCGGGCCGTCATCGAGGCGCTCGTCGCCCGGGGCGCGCTGGTGCTGGTAACGACCCACCTGTCGGCGCTGAAGGGCTGGGCGGCGTCGGCGGACGGCGTGCGCAACGCCAGCGTGGGCATCGACCCCGCGACGCTGCGTCCGCTCTACACCCTGTCGGTGGGCGAGCCGGGTGCCTCCCACGCGCTCGACATCGCCCGCGAGCTGGGGCTGCCCGGCGACGTCATCGACGCGGCGCGGGCGGCCCTGGCGCCGCAGCGCCGCGAGGCCGACGACCTCGTGAAAAGCGCGGGGGAGGCGCGGGCGGCCGCGCAGCGCGAGTTGCGCCTGGCCGGCGAGGAACGCATGCGGGCAGAGCGGGCCAACCAGGAGGCCGAGGAGCACCGCCGCGAGCTGACCCGGCGCCTCGAGCGCCAACGCGAGCAGGCGCAGGCCGAGCGCGAACGTGCGCGGGAGGAGGCCCGCGAGGAGCTGCGGGGGCTGACCCGCGAGCTCGACGCCCTGCGCCGCGAGATCTCGGCGGCCCGCAAGGCGGAGGCCGCGCGCGTGCGGGTGCATCGCCGGGCCGACGAGGCCGGGGGTGCGGCCGAGCGCGCCCGCGAGGTCACGCGCGACCGCCGCCTGGGCGACGCGTCCCGCGCCCAGGAGCGCGTGGCCGATCAGATGGCGGCCCTGCGGGGCGCCGAGGACCGCGGCCCGGTGGCGGTGGGCGACGTCGTCAGCGACCCGGACATGGGCTTCCGGGGCACGGTGGTGGCCATCGAGGGGGCGACGGCCGAGGTGCAGGGCGAGCGCCTGCGCCTGAAGGTGCCCGTCGCGCGGCTGGTCACCGACGCGCGCGCCACCCGTGCCCGCGCGAAGGCGGCCGCCGAGCCTCCGCGCGCGGTCGCGGTGGAACGCCGGCCCGACCTCGCGTCACCCGACGAGATCGACGTGCGCGGCACGCGGGCCGACGAGGCCAGGGCCGCGGCGCGGCGCGCCGTGGACGACGCCGCGGCCACGGGCCGCACGCGCCTGCGCATCATCCACGGCAAGGGCACGGGTGCCCTGCGCGCGGCCGTGCGCGACGAGCTGGCCCGCCATCCGCTGGTGGTGGCGGCGGAGGAGGCACCGCTGAACGAGGGCGGCGACGGCGCCACGTACGCGGTGCTCGACGAGGAGGCCCGCCGTCCGCCGGACGCGCCGGAGCCGGGGTCGCTGTAGAGACGCGCCGCGGGCCGGGACATGCGCCCCGGCCCGCCGACGGTGCTCGGCCGCGCGAACGCGGCGTGGGGATTACTCGGGCTTGACCAGCTTGGAGATGCCCGTGATGACGTTGACGTCGGGCGCCATGGTGCGGAAGGCCTCGTCCTTCTGCAGCACCCCGACGGTGTACACCGGGCGCTCCTGCATGCGCGAGAGCATCGACGCGGCATCGCGCGAACGCGGCGTGCGCTTGTACGTGGACACCAGGATGGCGTCGGGCTGAAGCTCGCGGGCCTTCTCGAGGGCGGCCGGCCACGTGGGCTCGATGACGGTGACATCCCAGCCGTCCGCGGTCAGCTTCTCGACGGCCTTCTCGCTGCCGGGGTAGCGGACCTTGCCCTCGTTGTTGAGGACCTCTTCGGTGGGAACGGTGATGAAAAGTAGTGTCGGCATGCCGTGGAGCTTATCCATTCGGGCCCCGGCCGGGACCGCCCCGCCGGGCCCCCCGGGGCACGCACTCGGACGGGTGTCTCACGTCTTGCACCGAACGACACAAGGCGGAGTGAGTCTGTATAGAGTGGCCTTCGGAGCGGTGCGCGTGCGCCGCCGTTCGAATGGGCCCCGACCGGGGTACCGCACCTACAACCAGGGGGTTCCGCGTGTCGCTCAGCGCAGCCGACATCCCGGATGTTCCGACGCTCCAGGCGATCGGCAACCGGCGCAGCATCCGTTACTTCGACCCGGACCGGCGGGTGGAGGACTGGAAGATCCAGACCATGCTGCAGGCGGGCCGCCTCGCGTCGTGCCAGGGCAACATCAACGCCACCCAGGCGATCGTCGTCGACAAGGAGACGAGCGACCTCTGGGACGAGATCGAGGAATGCGTCTCGGGCTTCAACGTCCAGATCATCAACCAGTCCTCGCACCTGGTGTTCTGGCTCACGAACCTGAACGCGTGGTACGGCCGTGCCAACGATGGTCTTTCGAGCCTCGCCCTGTCGGGCGCGCTCACCAAGTACCACGGCTGGAACTACGACTTCACGATGACGCAGACCGTCCCGCGTCTGATGAGCTTCCCCACCGAGCGCACCGAGAACCTGCTGCGGTTCGAGACGGGTCAGGCCGTGGCACAGGCCATGCTGGCCGGTACGTCCCTGGGCGTCGGCAGCATCCTCATCGCGTTCGGCCGCAAGCCGGGCGGCATCGAGAAGGCCTTCGGCCTGCCCTCGAACTACCGCTTCACGTGGGGCCACGCCATCGGCTACGCCCTTGAGGACGCGAAGGCCGGTGGCCAGCGTCCCCGCATGAAGTTCGAGAAGCTGTTCTTCAAGGACGACCACAACACGCCCCTCATGCCCGACCCCGCCGTGGACGCGGCGCTGAAGGAGAAGGGCATGATCCAGGAGCAGGCCCCGCTGGCCGGTCGCTTCGAGGAGATCGAGCAGCTCGCCGAGCGCTTCTCGCGCGACCCCGGCGTCGTGTCGTGGCCCGCCCGCGAGATCGAGCGCCTGATGAAGGATGACGACTGGGACTTCGGCCCCAACATCCGCAAGCGGGCCGAGCAGGTGCTGGCCGAGGGTGACCTCCCGGACTACCCGGAGGAGATGAAGGAGACCTTCAAGAAGCTCATGGAGGAGCACGGCCTCGACACCAAGAAGTACCTGGGCGAGTAACCCTCTACCTGAGGGTGAGAGTGTGAGGTGAGCGTGGGGCGGGCCTTCGGGTCCGCCCCACGTCGTTTCGCGCCCGATGGGCGCGGGGACGGGGATCCCACGGGGCCGCGGCCCCGCGGGATCCCCCGGGGGACTGTGGGCGCCGCCCGTGGGGGCGACGCCCGGCCGGTCAGGCCTCGGCGGGGCTCAGCACGTCCTTCGCGAGGTTGCCCGGCATGTAGTCGTACCGGCGCAGCGCGCGCGTGAACGTGCCCGTGCCGTGCGAGACGGCGCGCAGGTCGATGGGGTACCGCGAGAGCTCGTGCTGCGGCACCTCGGCGTGCACCACCGTGTGGCCCTCCGCGGCCGCGGGCTCGGTGCCCAGCACCTGACCCCGCCGGCCCCGCAGGTCGGCCAGCACAGCCCCCACCATGTCGTCACCCACCGTGATGTCGACGGCGTCGACGGGCTCCAAGAGAGCCATGTTGGCCTCGGTGGCCAGCTCGCGCAGCGCCAGGCCGGCGGCGGTCTGGAACGCCATGTCGGACGAGTCCACCGCGTGCGCCTTGCCGTCCACCAGTGTGATGCGCACGTCCTCCACCGGGAACCCCGCCAGCAGGCCCTTGGCCAGCTGCGTGCGCAGGCCCTTCTCCACGGAGGGGATGAACTTGCGCGGCACGGCGCCGCCCACGACCTTGTCGACGAACTCGACGCCGGCGCCGCGCTCGAGCGGCTCCACCTCGATGTCGCACACCGCGTACTGGCCGTGGCCGCCCGACTGCTTCACCAGGCGCCCCTTCGCCTTGCACGGGCCCACGAACGTCTCGCGCAGCGCGGTCTTGAGCGGCTCCACCTCCACCTCCACGTGGAAGCGGTCGCGCAGCCGCGCGATGAGCTCGTCGACGTGGCTGGGGCCCATGGCCCACAGCACCAGCTGGTGCGTGTCGGGGTTGTGCTCCATGCGCATGGTGACGTCCTCGGCCACCAGCCTGTGCAGGGCCGTCGACAGCTTCTCCTCGTCGTTGGACGACAGCGCGTGGATCGCCACCGGCAGCAGGGGCTCGGGCAGCGTCCACGGCTCGACCAGCGCGGGTCGCTCGCGCAGCGACAGGGTGTCGGTGGTCTCGGCGTGCGCCAGTTTGGTCACCAGCGCCAGGTCGCCGGCGATGGCGTGGGGCTTCTGGTGCGTCTCGTGGCCCACGGGCAGGGCCACCGCCCCCACGTGGTCGTCGTCGCTGTCGTGGTCCGGGTGGCCCTCCAGGTCGTGTCCGACGAACTGCTCGAGATGCCCCGAGACGTGCACGGGCATCTCGGGGCGCAGCGTGCCCGAGAACACGCGCACCAGCGACAGCCGGCCGATGTACGTGTCGGTGGACGTGCGCACCACCTCGGCCACCAGCGGCCCGTCCGGATCGCACTCGAGGTCGCCGAACGCGTCGCCCTCCGGCGTAGTGACCGTGGGCATCGCGACGTCGGTGGGGGCCGGGAACGCGTGCTGGATGAGCCACAGCACCTGGGCGATGCCCACGTCGGTGATGGCGTGCACGGGTACCAGCGGGAAGAACGACGCCGACGAGATCGCCGTCCTCAGGTCGCCCTCGAGGCTCGACTCGTCGATCTCCTCGCCCCCCAGGTACCGCTCGAGTAGCGCCTCGTCCTCGGACTCCTCGATGATCGACTCGATCAGGTCACCGCGGTACTCGGCGATGAGGGCGGCCTCGTCCTCGTCGGGAGCGCGTTCGGTGCCACCGGCGCCCGTGTGGATCTTCTGGGATAGCAGATCGATGATGCCGGCCACGCTGTCGCCGTCGACCAGGGGGAAGTACAGCGGCTGGGCGTCGCCGAACACCCGGCGCGCGGTGGCCACGGTGGCCGCGAAGTCGCTGCGCTGGGTCTCGAGCTTGCTCACCGCGATCGCGCGGGGCATGCCCACCAGCGCGCATTCGCGCCACAGCATGCGGGTGGCCTCGTCGATGCCGTCGGCGGCGGACAGCACGAACACCGCGGCGTCAGCCGCCCGCAGTCCCGCGCGCACCTCGCCCACGAAATCGGGGTGGCCGGGCGTGTCGAGCAGGTTCACCGTGAGGTCGTCCAGGCCGACGGCGGCCAGTCGGATGCCGACGGACCGCGCGTGGTCGTCACGGGCGCGGTGGCCCGGCGTGCACGCGGCGATGAGATGGTCGAACAGCGTGGACTTCCCCGACTCTCCGGGACCGACGAAGACCACGTTGCGGATGCGGTCAGGCGCGGTGGGAACGGGGGGCTGGGAGGTGGCTGGCGGCGTCATGCGCATACCCTGCTCCCAGCGCGCCGCGAGGGCAACCCCTGGGTGCACGGACGCGTCTGATCCGGGGTCCCGGGAGGGGTGGGATCACGTGTATCGCCGCACGCGCCCGCCGACCTGCGCTGGAGAGAGCAGCAGACTTCTCATCTGCCGGTGCGCGCGGGGTCCTGGGGGGTGTCGGCTAACGTGTATCGCCGCACGCGCCCGTAGCTCAGCTGGATAGAGCAGCAGACTTCTAATCTGCCGGTCGGAGGTTCGAATCCTCCCGGGCGCGCTTTCGGGCGGCAAGAGAGACTTCTCATCTGCCGGCCGGAGGTTCGAATCCTCCCGGGCGCGCTGTCCGCGCGGGGCCGTGCTGTCATCGCGGGG
>CAUJCX010000060.1 GCA_963169235.1 Actinomycetota bacterium
GTGTACGTGTCGTGCCAGCCCGCCAACTTCGCCCAGAACGCCGCGGCGCTCGTGGCCGGGGGCTACACGCTGGAGTACGTGCAGCCCGTCGACATGTTTCCGCAGACCGCGCACATCGAGGCCGTCGCCCGCTTCACCCGCGCCGGCTGAGGCCGGCTACAGCTCCGCGATGAGCGCCGCACGCTTCTGTGCGAACTCCTCGTCCGTGAGCAGCCCGTCCGTGTGCAGCGCAGTGAGCGCGCGTAGCCGCTCGTGCGGGTCGGCCGGCGGCGGGGCCGGCGTGGCCGCGGCAGGCGCCGACTCGCGGCGCGCCAGCTCCGCACGCACGGCGTCGGCGAGTTCGACGGCGGACGACGCGGGATCGATCTTCTCGATCACGGCGTCGTTGCCCGACGCGTGAATCGTGACCTTGCCCCAGATCATGCCCTTCTTCGCCTCCACGCTGCCGATGCGGGAGTACGGGAAGTCCACCACCTTCGTGGCCGACACGAAGCCGTGCTTGTAGAAGAGCACGCGTCGATCGGTGGCGACGACGAGGCCGTGCCCGCCACCGTACTCGCCACCCGCGAGTGTCACGATCCGCTCGCCCTCCTGGAGGACGCTGGCCACGGTCTTCACCTCACGGCGCACGTGCATCGCGATCATGCTGCCGATCTTCTGCTTGGCGAGGTCACGCGCCACGGCCGCCGGGTCGCCGTCGGCGAGGGCCGCCGCATGTGCCGCGAGGGCCGCCTGGTGGGCCTCACGCCCGCGCTGGACGAGGCCCCGCCGCGGCGGGTCCGGCGGGGGCGGGGGTGGGGGTGAGGGCGGGGTGCTCATCGTGCATCTCCTCGAGCGGTGGTCATCGATGGTTCGAAGCCTGGCCCGCGTCAGTACGCGCCATAACCCCACGCAGGTGGCGACCGGCCGCCACCCCGTCAGGCTGCGGTGAAGAGACGAAAACGTCACGAAACCGCCTTCGTGCCTGAACACGGGCTTTGTCGCATGGCAACACCCGCCGGGCATCCTCCACAGCAGATGAAGGGCCGTCCCGCCCCGGCGCGGCGTCCCCGCACCGACTCCGAAGGAGGCGCACCCATGAGCACCGCATCCGTCACCCCGCTCGCCCCCCGACGGCTGACCCGCTCGGTCGAGCAGGCGTTGTCGGCGGTGCCGCGGGGGCTGCCGCTGTTCCCGCTCATCCAGGACGTGACCCGACGCGAAGTCGCGGCCGGCCGCCCGATGCCCTCCCCGCGCGCCGTCCTGGCCCAGGTGGGCGTGCTGATCGCGCAGGGGCGGGCCGGCGAACGCGACGGCCGCATCGTGCTGCGGGCCGACGCGCCCGCCACCCGCGCGGCGTAGGCGTGACGACGGGCGGCGCCCGGCGCCGCCCCCTGCGTCAACTCACCGCGGGTCCCACGTGATGGCCTTGCACATGCGGTTGCGCACCGCAGCACTGGGGCCGACGCAGAACTTGTAGTCGCTCAGGGAGATGAAGCGCCTCGGCCCCACCGGCACGGTGCGCAGGCGGAACGCCGCCGGGGTGCGCCCGGCGCTGACGGTCACGTCATACGCGTTGTTGGCGTTGGGTGTGACGGCGCGCAGGGTGCGCCACCTGCTGCCGGCCTTGCGCTGCACCAGCAGCCTCACGGCACCGCGGGCGTTCACGGTGCCGCCCCGCGAGTAGAAGCCCGAGAAGCGGATGGTGTTGCGCAGGCGCGAGTAGTAGCCCGTCGGCAGGTTCTTCAGGAACGCCCGCACCGGGATGGCGTTGCTGTCGGTGGGTGCGGCCACGCCGCCCAGTGGTGACGGGTTGAGCCGGGCGAAGTACGTGGTGCCCTGCGACAGGTACTGGGTGCTGAACTGCAGCACCTGGGTGTCCCAGATCGTCTGCGAGGTCACCACCTTGTCGCCGTCGGGCGTGCGCGCGATCAGGTCGACCGTGGCGCCGGCGCTGTACCCGTCGGGCTTCAGCACGGCGTAGCCCTGGTCGTTATACGCGACCGCCTTGAACTTCAGGCCCGAGTACGGGGCCTGAAGGGCGAACTGGCCGTCCCTCATCTTGATGGAGGCGGGGATCATGCTGGCGTTGTAGTCGAGCGAGAGCTCGACGCGCGCCGCCTGGGCGGGCACGGCGATCGCCGCGGCCGTGGCGAGGCCGGCGGTGATGGTGAGAGTGCGACGCAAAATCGGGTCTCCTTGTAGGCGGCATGCCGGGCGGGCTCGCAGCGTGCCACCTCCCGCGCATGGGCGCCGCCCGACGGGCCCGAAGAGTTGCGCTCGTCGAAGAATCCTTTCGAGTCGCCCGGGCGGGACGGCCCCGGCCGGCCGTCGCCCGGTGCGCCACCCATGTGCGGGGGCGCACCGGGCGCGCACCGTCACCGGCGGCTACACACCGGCCAGTGGCTCGCCATGCCGCGTGAGAACGCCCACGACGCGGCCAGCGACGCTGCGTACGGGTCGTTGCGCGAGAACTCGCGGTACGGCGTCTTGTTCCACAGCGGCGTCCCGAACTGGAACAGGCCCTCGTACGGGCCGTTGCTGGCGTCCGGCCGCAGCGTCGACTCGCAGATGGCGACGCGGGTGAGGCGCTCCTTGGGCACGCCGTACGTCGCGGAGGCGACCTCCAGTGCGTGCTGCACCGATGGCCGCGTGCGCAGGCGGTGCTCGAACCGCCTCACGATGGTGGCGCGGTGGATGCGCTCGTTGCGCAGCACCTTCTGGTGGCGTGCGCGCTCCATGCGGAGCTGGTGGCGGAGCTTGTCGTTGCGCTCTTCCAGCGAGGCGACGGCCGGATCGGTCGTCGGCGCAACGGGGTCCTGCGCGAGCGCCACGCCCGCCACGCCAACGGCGACGACGGCGGCACTCGTGATGGCTGCACGTGAAATGCGCTTCAGGGAAGCCTCCCAGTAGACATCTCCCCCGAGCCGGGACCGCAGTGGTGCTCGGTTTCGGCGGGCGGCGGGCGCGTCCGGGACGCGGGGTCGCGGACACCCCTTCGCACGGGGGCGGACGTTCACGCCGACGGGGCAGGCGACGCGAAGGGGGCATCGTGCCAGGCCCCTCGGACGACGCCAAGGCATCCGGGCGCGGGCTTCCCGCACGGAGCGCCCACCACGGGCCCCGAACCGGTTCCGGCGACCCGGGCCGGCGGCCGCCTTGTCAGCGTGGTACGGCGCGGACCTCAGGCCCCGGGGACGACGCGATGCCGCCCCGTCCCACCCCGGGGCCGTCTAGAACGGCGGCTGCGCCTGGTACCACTCGCCCACGGCGCGGAACGCCGTCCAGAACTCCCGTTTCGCGTCCTGCTCGTCGAGGCACAGGTCGATATCGGGCACCCATATGACGTCGGTCGACGGCGTCCACCGCTGCGCCCGTCCGGGATCACGCGCCAGCGGCTCCGCACCGGGCAGGTCGAGGCCGTCGAGGGCCGCCAGGGTGCGGTCGCCCATCGGCACCACCAGGTGCGGCATCACCACCTGGATCTCGCGCGCCAGCCAGTCGGCCCGGAAGCCCGGGGGTTCCAGCTTGACGCACAGCGCGCCGTACAGCGCCAGCGGGTCGATGTTGAGGCGCTCCACGCTCTTCAGTACGGCGGTGCCGGAGCGCCCGAAGAACGCGACGCCCTCCTGCCGCTCGGCGGGGCTGGCGCCCCACTTCAGCAGCATGATGTGGGCCTGCGGCGAGCCGGAGCTCATCACCGGCAGGTCGGCCCCGCCGGAGTGGGCTCCGGCCGCGCCGATCTCGTCGTTCAGCTCACCCAGCTCGGCCAGTGCGCGCTTGAGGTACGCGTCCTGGATGTCGTCGGGGGGCTCGGTGGGGGCGCCGGCGGGGCGAAGCGTGCGTGCGCGGCCGGCGCTGCGTTTGGGAGGAAGGTTCGCGGTCATTGGCGATGCGGTATTTCCCGATCCTCAGACGAGTCCTGCGCGTGCGCGTTTCATGATCCACGGGCGCGGCGGCGGCTGCGCGCCCGGGCGCGGCGGCGGCGGCGCGGCAGCGCGGGCTCCGCGTCGGCCAGCGACTCCAGGAACGTGGCTGCGTCGTCGAAGCCTCGCATCACCATGCCCACTCCACCCAGCCGGCGTGGTCCGTCGGCGGCGCTGCCCGCGCTGACCACCAGGCCCAGCGCCTGGGCGTCGCGCACCGCGGTGACCCCCGCGGTGCCCAGCGCGCCCGTGGCCATCTCGCGGCAGTCGATCAGGTCGGAGACGTCGCGCAACAGCGCCGGCGGGGGGATGCGGGCGTCCTCGGGGTGCGGCACCAGCGTGATGCCGCCCTGGGCGCGCACGGCCTCGAGCGTCGTGCGCAGATCGTCGCCGTCGGGCACGTCGTCGCGCAGGAACAGCCCCACCACCACGCCATCGGCCGTGGCGATCTCGCGGCCCGCGATGACCGTCAGCCCGGGCGGGGACACGGCCTCGATGGCCGCCGCGTCGGCCACGCCGCGGGGCGTCGCCACCGCGATGACGTCGAGGCCCACCTCGACGCACGCCGCCGCCATGGCCTCTGGATCGGCGTCGGCCGCGGGGCGCACGCGCAGGTCGGCCAGCACCACCCCGGCGCCGTGCCGCTTGGCGGGGGAGGCCAGCACGCGCTGGTAGACGCCCTCCAGGCGCTCGGCGACGGCGTCCCACGTGGGCAGCCCGGCGTCGCCGGCCGGAAGCGTGGCGTCGCGCGACGCGTCCAGCATCCGGCGGGTGGCGTCCACCCAGGCGTCGGCGGTGAACGCCGGGACCAGCGCCACGTGGGGATCGTCGCCCGCCAGGGCCTCGTTGTCGGGCGTGCGCGGCGCCACCACCCGACGACCGCCCGCGCGGATGTCGGTCACCAGCGGCGACGTCAGGTCGTCGGCCGCGACGGCCAGCACCACCGCCACGTCGGCGGCCGCTCGCCGCCATGCGTCGGGCTCGTCGTCGCGCAGCACGGTGGCGACCCCTCGCAGCGCCTTCGGCACCGCGGCCCGCGTGCGCCACGTGGCCTCCCGCGGGCCCAGCACGTACAGCGGCGCCACCGCGTCGGGGCCCACCAGGCGGGCCACCGTGAGGCCGAAACGCAGCCCCGCCCGGTCGCGTCCCCGGCTCACCACCATCACGCCCCGGGCCGCGGCCGCGCCGGCCGCGTCGGCGTCGACCCCCGCCGGGATGACCTCGTACTCGGCCGGCAGCACCTCCGTGAGGGTGCGGGCGATGCGGGGCGACACCGCCACGCGGGCGTCGGCCCGGTCGAGCGAGCGCTCGGCCAGCGGTCCGAAGAGGGCCACCGGCGTGGGCGGATCGACCCGGTGGAACGTCACCACGGCGCGCGCGCCGGTGTGGCGCAGAGAGGCCATCAGCGGCACGGGCGTGAGGGGCTCGTGCAGGTGCACGATGTCGAACGCGTCGCCGGCGAGCGCCCGCTCGACGCCCGACGCGAGGTCGAGCGGTCCCACCACCTGGCGCCGGGCCGTGGCCTTGATGGCCCGCCCCACCACCAGCACGCGCACCGTGCCGGGCGCGGCCAGCACCGCCTCCACGTCGCCCTCGGCGGCGCGTTCGAGCGCCGCGCGGCCCTCGGCCAACTGCTCGGGCGACCGGCCCGAGGCCAGCACGGTCACGGAATGCCCGCGCGCGGCCAGGGTCTCGGCCTCGTGAGCGATGCGCCAGGTGACGTCGCCCGAGGGGGGCCACGGCAGCGGGCAGACGACCGCGATGCGCAAGGGGGTGCTCATGGCCGCCATACCGTAGTGGAGCGCCGCCCGCATGGGACGCCCGGACGGGGATCAGGCGGGCGGCGGCTCGGTGGCGTCGAGGGACCGCTTGATGAACCACATGCGGTACACGGCGGTGAGCGTGCTCAGCGCGGCCAGCACCGCGATGGTGAGCTCCAGCACGTTGCCGAGCGGGGCCAGGAAGATGCCGCAGCCCGTGAGGACCAGCCGCTCGGGACGTCCCATCAGCCCGCCGCGGTTGTCGTTGATGCCGAGGCCCTCCGAACGCGCGCGGCTGTACGACACGATGAACGACGACAGGAGCGCCAGGAACGTGGCGCCCACGGCCCACGACGTTCCGTCCTGGGCGAACGTGACGCCGATGGCGCCCAGGATGACCCCCTCCGCCACGCGGTCGAGCGTCGAGTCGAGGAACGCCCCGAACGTGGTGGAGCGCCCCTGCGCGCGGGCCAGCGTGCCGTCGAGCGAATCGCTGAGGCTGAACGCCACGTACACGAAGCCGGCGGCCAGCCAGTAGCGCTCGATCATCAGCCATCCGGCCAGGCACACGCCGGCGAACCCCACCATGGTGAGCATGTTGGGGGTGAGGTGAAGCACCTCGGCCAGCTTCAAGAGCGCCCCGCCGACGCCGCGGGGACGCGTCGGCGACGCAGCCGGAGGCTCGTGAACGGCGTTGGGGATGGCAGGTCCGCCTTCCGGGGAGGGTGCGCCCGTCGTGGCGGCCGGGCATCGCAGAGGTGATATTACCGGGCCACCGCAGGCACCCGCCGACGGCCGGACGCCGCGTGGCGCCGTCGTGGTGCATCATGGCGCGATGACCGAACGCAGCGCTCCCGAATCGCTGGCCCGCGTGCTGGCCGTGACCGGCCTGGCCTTCCCTCGCGGAGTGCTGGGCGAGGAGACCGCGCTGCTGGCACGGGCGCTCAACGGCGACGGCCGTGCGACGGCCGACTTGGACGCCATCGTCACCGACGCGGCGCGGACCCTGTGGCCGGACCTGCAGCCGTCCACCCGGGCGGCGCTCGAGCGGCACATGCGCCTGGACGGCCTGGACGACGACCCCGACGCGCAACGCGTGATGCGGTGGGCCGAGGACGCGAACCCCGACGACAACCCCCTGGCGCGCGCCCTGTGCGTGCGGGCGGCGCAGGAGCTTGCGGGTGCCATCGAGCGTGCGGGCCGCATCCTCGAGAACGCCGAGGGGGCCATCGCGGCGGGCGACGCGGCGGGGGCGATCGCGGCCGCCAACGCCGCCGGGGCCATCGTGGTGGAACTGCTGGACCTCGACCCGGACGACTTCGCCGACGAGATCATGGCGTACGTGGAGGCCGACGAGTCACCGGAGGCGCTCGACACCCTGGCCCGCAACACCGGCGACGAGGAGACCCGCGCGTGGGCGCGTGGCGCGCTGTCGGCCATCGCGCTTCCCGGCGACGCGCCGCAGGCCACCGCCGCGGTGGCCGCGCTGACCGACGGTGACCCGCCGCTCGATCCCGCCGAGGACGCCGTGTGGGTGCCCACCATGCTCGCGTTGGTGGCGCAGGGCTTCGAACGCGCCCTCAGTTCCGGCGGATAGTTGGGTCGGCGCCCGCCTGCCGGCGGCGCCGTGCAAGTGGCGTTTGGTACGTTCGTCCTGTATGCCCGTCGCGCCACGCGCGCGGCGCGCCACGCCCGTCACGCGTCCCCAACCGGAGGTCCCGGCTCGCATGTCTGAGTGGAGTGATTGGTATTCGAAGGAGGATCCGTCGTCGTGGGTGTTGGCGCGGGTTTTGCGGGAGCGGGCGGAGGCGTCTCCGGATCGTGATTTTTTGAAGTTTGCGGGTGATGGTTGGTTGTCGTATG
>CAUJCX010000061.1 GCA_963169235.1 Actinomycetota bacterium
ATCGACCACTGGGACGCGCGCGACGGCGGCAGCTGGCGCTTCATCAACTCGCGGGGCGACGAGGAGTACGCGTTCCACGGGTGCTTCCACGAGGTGAGCCCCACCCGCATCGTGCAGACGTTCACGTTCGAGGGGTGGCCGGACGGGGTCTCCCTCGAAACCCTACGGTTCGAGGACCTCGGCGACGGCCGCACGCGTCTGCACGCGCAGTCGCTGGTGGACTCCATGGAGGCCCGCGACCAGTGGCTGGCCAGCGGCATGGAGGTCGGCGTCAACGAGGGCTACGCCAAGCTCGACGCCATCCTGGGTGAGCGGTGAGCGACGCATCGGTGGTCACCGGCGTCGACTTCGTGATGCTGACCGTGGCCGACCTGGGCCGGGCACGGGCGTTCTACGCCGACGTGCTCGGCCTGCGCCCCGGCAAGACCTGGGGCACCGGCGACGCCGCCATGGGTGCCGAGTTCGAGACCGGCACCGTCACCATCGCGCTGTTCGACTGCGCCCGCGTGGGAATGACGCACCGCCCGGGCTCGGGGGCCGTCGCGCTGCGCGTGGACGACGTGCCGGCCGCGCGCGACGCTCTCAAGGCGAACGGCGTGGAGTTCATGCAGGAGCTGATCGATTCCGGCTCGTGCCACCAGGCGATGTTCGCCGACACCGAGGGCAACACGCTGATCCTGCACCACATCTACGGGGACCGCTGACGCGCGCGCCGTCGCCGGGGGCCCCTCCCACCGCACGACGACGGCGTTCGTCCGCCTCGGCGTGCGGTCGCCCGTCCCCGGCGGCGCCCGCGCGGGGGTCCCTCTAGACTCCTCGCATGGAGCACCCCCAGGCCACTGCTGCGGGCTTCCCCGTCATCCGGCCCCGGCGGCTGCGCGCGACGCCGGCCATGCGGCGGATGGTGCGCGAGACGCGCCTGCACGCCGACCAGCTCATCCTGCCGCTGTTCGCCGTCGATGGCCACGGCGTCGAGCAGCCCATCGCGTCGCTCAAGGGCCAGTCGCGGCTGTCGCCCGACCTGCTCGCCCAGCGGGCGGCCGAGGCGTACGCCGACGGCGTGCCCGCCGTGCTGCTGTTCGGCGTCAGCGACGTCAAGGACGACGTGGCGTCCGTGGCGTACGACCCCGACGGCGCCGTGCAGCGCGCCATCGCGGCGGTCAAGGACCGGGTGCCCGAGATGTGCGTCATCACCGACGTCTGCCTGTGCGCGTACATGTCGCACGGCCACTGCGGCGTGCTGGGCGACGACGGGGTCATCGACAACGACCCGTCGCTCGAGCTGCTGGCCCGGGCCGCGGTGAGCCACGCCCAGGCCGGCGCCGACGTGGTGGCGCCCAGCGACATGATGGACGGCCGCGTGGCCGCCATCCGCGCGGCGCTCGACGCCGACGGCCTCACCGGCACGAGCATCATGAGCTACTCCACCAAGTACGCGTCGGCGTTCTACGGCCCGTTCCGCGACGCCGCCGGGTCCGCGCCGGGCTTCGGCGACCGCTCGGGGTACCAGATGGACCCGGCCAACAGCCGCGAGGCCGTGCGCGAGACGCTCCTGGACGTCGCCGAGGGCGCGGACATGGTGATGGTGAAGCCCGCCGCGACCTATCTGGACGTCATCCGCGACGTGAGGGGCGCCACCGGCCTGCCGCTGGCCGCGTACCACGTCAGCGGCGAGTACGCGATGATCACCGCAGCCGCCGAGCGCGGCTGGCTCGACGAGCGCCGCGCTGCGCTGGAGACGCTGACCGCCATCACCCGCGCGGGCGCCGACCTCGTCATCACCTATTACGCGCACCAGGCCGCGCGTTGGCTGTCCGAGGAGGGCTCATGACCACCACTGCCCCGCGACCCATCCACCACAAGCCCGACGAGACCGACAAGACCCTCTTGAACGCCCTGCAGGCAGGGCTGCCGCTGTCGCGCTCGCCGTACGCCGACATCGGCGCCGACATCGGGCTGGACGAGGCGGAGGTGCTGCGCCGCCTGGACGTGCTGCGGCGGGCGGCGATCGTGCGCCAGATCTCGGCCATCTTCGACACGCGGGCGCTGGGCTACACCAGCATGCTGGTGGCGGCGAAGTACCCGGAGGGCAAGCTGCACGAGGGCGCCGCCATCGTGGGCGGCCACCCGGGCGTGAGCCACAACTACCGCCGCACCCACGACTTCAACCTGTGGTTCACCCTGGCGGTGGAGCCCGACGCGCGCCTGGGCCTCGAGGAGACCATCGACATCCTCACTGAGCGCACCGGCGCCATCTCCATGCGCATGCTGCCCACGCTGAAGCTGTTCAAGATCAACGTGCAGTTGGACATGACCGGGAAGTCCGACGACAAGGTGGAGGCCCCGAAGCCCCCGCCGAAGCGCGGCGACGGGGTGCTTCCCACCGACGAGGACCGCAAGTTCATCTGCATCCTGCAGCGCGACCTGCCGGGGACCCACGACCCGTTCGGCGACTGGGCGGCCGAGGCCGGCATCGAACCCGACGAGCTGCTGGCCTACGCCGAGCGGTTCCGCGAGCGCAACTACATGCGGCGGTTCGCGGCCGTGCTCAACCACCGGCGGGCGGGCTTCGGCGCCAACGGCATGGCGGTCTGGCGGGTGCCCGAGGACCGCATCGAGGAGATCGGCCAGACGATGGCCGGGTTCCGCTCGGTGTCCCACTGCTACCGGCGCCCCACGTACTCCGACTGGCCGTACAACGTGTTCTCGATGGTGCACTCGCGCTCGAAGGACGCGTGCGAGGAGGTCATCCAGGCGATCGCCGACGAGACCGGCCTCACCGCCCCGGACGATCGCGCGGTGCTCTACTCCACCCTCGAGTACAAGAAGATCCGGCTGGTGTACTACACGCCCGAGTACCGCGCGTGGGAGGACATCGCGACGTCCGGCGGCGAGCTGCCCCGCTGGGGCGACGAACCGCGCCCGTGAACGACGCGCGCAGCCGCGAGCTGTTCGGGCGTGCCCGCGACGTGCTGGTGGGGGGCGTCAACTCCCCGGTGAGGGCGATGCGCGGCATCGGTCGCGACCCGCTGTTCATCGACCGCGCCGAGGGCGCGCGGGTGTGGGACGCCGACGGCAACGAGTACATCGACTACCTGTCCACGTGGGGTCCCGCCATCCTGGGGCACGCTCCCGCCGTGGTGCAGGACGCGCTGCGCGACGCCATTCCCCGGGGCACGTCGTACGGCGCGCCCACCGAGCGCGAGGTGCGCTTCGCCGAGGTCGTCATCGACGCGGTGCCGTCGGTGGAGCGCCTGCGCATGACCTCGTCGGGCAGCGAGGCCGTGATGGGCGCCATGCGCCTGGCCCGCGCCGCGACGGGGCGGGAGATCATCGTGAAGACCATCGGTGGCTACCACGGCGCCATCGATGGCCTGCTGGTGGACGCCGGCAGCGGCCCCACCACGCTGGGCGTGCCCACCAGCCCCGGCGTGCCGGCGGCGGCCACCAACGTGACGCGCATGGTGGCGTACAACGACCTCGACCAGGCCCGTCAGGCACTCGTCGGCGCCGCGGCCATGATCGTGGAGCCCGTCGCGGGCAACATGGGCGTCGTCCCGCCCGCCGACGGGTATCTGGAGGGCCTGCGCCAGGCGTGCGACGAGGCCGGTGCGCTGCTCATCCTCGACGAGGTCATCACCGGCTTCCGCGTGGCCCGCGGGGGTGCGCAGCAGCGCTTCGGCGTGCGCGCCGACCTGACGTGCTTCGGCAAGATCATCGGTGGCGGCCTGCCCGTGGGCGCGTTCGGCGGCCGCGCCGACGTGATGGCCCAGCTGGCCCCCGAGGGGCCGTGCTACCAGGCGGGAACGCTGTCGGGCAACCCGCTGGCCACGTCGGCGGGCCTCGCCGTCATCGGCGCGCTGGCGGCTCCGGGCGTGTACGAGCGGCTGGAAGAGTCGGGGGCGGCGCTCGAGAGCGCGTTCGTCGACGCCGGCGCCCCGGTCACCATCAACCGCGTGGGATCGATGCTGACCCCGTTCTTCACCGGCACGGTGGTCACCGACTACGCGGGCGCGACGGCGTGCGACACCGACGCGTACGGCGCGTTCGCCCGGGCGCTGCTCGACCAGGGCGTGTACCCGCCCCCGTCGCAGTTCGAGGCCTGGTTCACGGGCCTCACGCACACCGACGCCGACCTTGCGCGCACGCGGGAGTCCATCGGCCGTGCCCTGGAGGCCGTGTCGGCGTGATCCGCGACGAGCTCGTCACCGACCCCACGCTGGCGGCGGGGCTGCGCGACGACGTGGCGCCCCCCGTGCTCGCCTCCGCGGCCGAGGCCGCGCTGGCGCCCCTGCGCGCCGAGGGCGTGGACCTCATCCTGGAGGGCTTCCTGGCCCACCACGGCACACCCCGCCACCTGCGGGCCGACGGGGCGCCGCACGTGCTGGCGGGCGACTTCTGTTACGCCACCGGCCTGGTGCGGGTGGCCGAGGCCGGGGACGTAGGCGTCATCGCGCTGCTGGCCGCCCTGGTGGCGCGCTCGGCGGGCCTGGTGGCCGACGGCCGCCGCGGCGCGCTGGATGCGCTCTGGCGGTGCGTGGTGCACGTGATCGCGGCGTCCGACCGCGCGGCGGCGTCCGCACGCCTGGCCGATGCGCTCACCGCGCTCGACGCGGGCGACGACGGTCCGCTGACGCGTCTGGCCGCCGCCGCCCCGGTCGCCCCGGGCCTGGCGGAGGCGTTCGCATGAGCCGCGACCTGCGTGACTGGATGGAGCGCCTGCGCGCCGCGGGCGAGCTGGTGGACGTGACGGCCGAGGTCGATCCGTACCTGGAGATCACCGAGATCACCGACCGGGTCTCGAAGGCCGAGGGCCCGGCGCTTCTGTTCCACAACGTGTCGGGTAGCGACATGCCGGTGCTGATCAACCAGTTCGGCTCCGAGAAGCGCATGTGCATGGCGCTCGACGTCGACGACCTCGAGGAGCCGGGCGGCCGCATCCGCAACCTCATCGAGCTGCAGCCGCCGCAGGGCCTGTTGGAGAAGGTGAAGGCGCTCGGCACGCTGCGCGAGCTGGCGTCGTTCGGCTCCAAGATGGTCAAGACGGGCGCCTGCCAGGAAGTGGTGCACACCGAGCCCGACCTGACCAAGCTGCCGGTGCTGACGTGCTGGCCCGACGACGGCGGCCCGTTCATCACGCTGCCCTTGGTGTTCAGCAAGGACCCGGTGACGGGTGCCCGCAACTGCGGCATGTACCGCATCCAGGTGCTCGACGCGCGCACGGCCATCATGCACTGGCAGATCCACAAGGACGGCGCCGCCCACCTGCGTGACTCGCAGGGGCGGGTGGAGGTGGCCGTGGCCATCGGCACCGACCCCGCCACCACGTACTCGGCCACGGCGCCGCTGCCGCCGGCCATCGACGAGATGATGTTCGCGGGGTTCCTGCGCGGCAAGAGCGTCGAGATGGTGAAGTGCCGCACCGTCGACGTGGAGGTGCCCGCGAGCTCCGAGATCGTCATCGAGGGTTACGTCGACGCCCACGACATGCGCCCCGAGGGGCCGTTCGGCGACCACACGGGCTTCTACACGCCGGTGGACGACTACCCGGCGTTCCACGTGACGGCCGTCACGCACCGTCGCGACCCGGTGTACGCCACCACCATCGTGGGGCTGCCGCCCATGGAGGACCTGTGGCTGGGCAAGGCCACCGAGCGCATGTTCCTGCCGCTCATCCGCACCAGCGTGCCCGACATCGTCGACATGAACCTGCCGCTTGAGGGCGTCTTCCACAACTGCGCCATCGTCAGCGTGAAGAAGCGCTATCCGGGGCATGCGAAGAAGCTGATGAACGCCGTGTGGGGCCTCGGCCTCTTGTCGCTGAGCCGCTGCGTGGTGGTGGTCGATCACGACGTCGACGTGCAGGACGTCTCGAGCGTCGCGTTCCACGCGTTCAGCAACGTCGATCCCAAGCGCGACAGCCTCATCGTGGAGGGGCCGGTGGACGCGCTCGACCACGCGGCCCCGTACTTCGCGTACGGCTCCAAGATCGGCTTCGACGCCACCCGCAAGTGGGAGGGCGAGGGCGTGGTGCGCCCCTGGCCCGAGAAGGCGCTGATGAGCGAGGCGGTGCGCGCCGACGTGGATGCCCGCTGGGAGTCGCTGGGCATCCCGCTTGCACCCCGCCGGGGGTAGCCGCGCGCCATCGTGAGGATGGTTGC
>CAUJCX010000062.1 GCA_963169235.1 Actinomycetota bacterium
GGGAGACCGAGGCAAGGTTCATACGTACCCATCGACACGATCACGCAACTATGTGAGCGGGGCGAGGAGATACCCACACAGCGAACTCAAAGCAGCCTCCCCACCCATCCCCCACCGGCCACCGGCCGCGCCAGCGGCACCCGCACGGTCAGCAAGAACGCACCCACCACGCGACGTTCGCCACCAGGCTCACCACCCCGCCACGACGACGACCGTGACGCCGCCCGCCGCCCGGCACCCCCAGACCGGCGGGGCCTGCCGCGGGCGACGCGCCACGTGGTCTACCTGCCCTTCCTCGGCTGGTAGTACGGGGCGGGGGCCTCGTTGTTCTGGACGTTGAGCGCCTGCAAGCGCACCATATTCGCCTTGATTTGGTTGCCGACGTCCTCGGCGTGGCGCGTGAGACCGGTGATCGCCGCGTCGAGGGTGCCGACGGTCCATCCCGAGTTGGGCCTCAGGATGTCGGGCGAGGCCAGCGCATCGCGCTGGTCCTGTGACAGGCCCCCGATGTCGATGGGAGTGCCCGCGGCGGCTCCCCCCGCACGGGAGCGGATCGACTGCAGAGTCGCCAGCAGCACGCCGAGCCGGGTGCCTTCCGCGATTCGGTCCCGCACCGCGGCCAAGGCCTCAGATGTTGCGCGGTTCATGAGCCCGGCGCGCTCAATCGTCCCCAGCATCATCAGTGTGTAGAGGTCTTGTTCGGACAGGTTCCACGGTTCGGCGTCGGTCGACGGCTGGTCGTCCATGGCGCTCGCCGCGCTGGCCTTGCGGGTCAGGTTCGTCATGCACACCTTGGTGCCGCACACGCGCAGCTTGCGGGCGGCCATGTGGCCCGGGGTCAGCACCCGGCCGCGTTCCATCCGCAGTTCGTCGAAGACGCCCACGACGCCGTCGCCGTTCGGCTGGACCTGCCACGGACCGGAAAGACCGGGCACCAGCGAGCCGTCGAACACCGCGCTGCGCACCGACGCCCGGGTCACCGGGCCGTGGTCCGACGCGCGACGGGTGGCGTTCAGCACGGCCATCGTCGCGTTGTAGCTGAACACGACGAACGGCGAGGACGCCTGCGCATCCAGCCCGAACCCGGCAGCCGCCCGCGGATTCATGTGCGCGGCCGGCGCGGTCAGGCGCATCACCTTCTGCACCGCACCGAGCCGCTTCGCGACCGAGTCCTGAGCCATCGCGTCACCCGAGAAGATCAACGCCGACGGCAGCGCGGCGTGAACCGCCTGCGCCACGCCCACGCCACCCGTCGACGGCGTCATCGCGACGACCACCCCGTCGGCCCCGGACGCCGCCAACGCGGCCGCGTCCACCTGCCCATCGGGAACCGTCTGACGTGCCACCACCGTCACGCCCCGGCGCGCGGCCGCCGCAGCAACCAGATCGGCGAGACCCCCGCCGTACATGCCGCCGTCATCCACGATCGCCACGCGCCCGACGCCGGTGTCACGGATGTGCTTCACCAGCGACTCGGCCTGCTGATCGTCACGCGGGATGGAACGGAAGAACGTCTGAGTGCCGGTGGGCTGGAGCGTCGCCTGGTTCTCGGGCGCCGTGAGGCTCACCGCCGTCGAAATGGGGGACGCGTGCACGATGCCCGCGCGGTTGAGGATCGGCATCGCGACCGCGGTCGCACCCGAGTCACCCTCACCGATGTACGCGATCGCCCGCGGGTCCGCCGCTGCGCGCGTCGCGTTCGCCGCGGCACGCCCGGCATCCCAATGCCCGTTGAGCGCGTCGTCCATCACGATCAGCTTCACGCGCACCTTCCCGGCCTTCGCCTTACGGGCGGCGATCGCCGACGTCACCCCCTGCTCGATCAGCTCCGCGCCAGGCGTGCCCTGCGGCACGCTCAGGTAGATGTGAACGGGAGGCGACGACGGCGCGGCAAGCGCAACCGAAGCACCGGCCGCAAGGCATGCGGCGGCAAGGGTGACCGAGGCAAGTTTCATACCCTGTGCATCGGACGCAACGCCGGCCGGCATGAGCCCTCCTCGGTGCTCATGCCGCGGGTTCGTGGTGAAGCGCCTCCGCCGGCGGCCCCTTGCGCGACGGCACCAGCTCGATGACGTACATGGCGGCGACGATCAAGCCCCCGCCGACGAGCATGCGCCACGTGATGCTCTCGCCCCCCGCCAGCACGGCGAAGAACGCCGCGAACACCGGCTCGAACGTCATCACGATGGCGGCCCGCACGGCGCTGATGTGGGCCTGCGCCCACGTCTGGATCACGAGCGAGCCGATGCTGGCCGCCACCACCATGTAGGCCACCACCACCCACTGGCCGGTGGTCTGGGGCAGCGTGACACCCCCCGGGATGGCCCCGACGGTGCAGATCACCGCGATCACGGCCAGCTGCACCACCGACAGCGCGATGGCGTTCGCGGGTGTCGACGTGCGCCCCAGCGTCAGGATGTGGAACGCGTAGAGCAGCGCGGCGCCCAGCGTCATCGTCTCGCCCGGCCCGAACGCCAGGCCCGTCAGCGACAGCACCCCGAGGCCCGTGGCCGACAGGCCCACCGCGCCCCACGTCACCCACGACACCCGCTCGCGCAAGAGCGCGGCGCTGAGGAGCGGCGTGAACACCACGTACATGCCGGTGACGAAGCCCGACACCGACGCCGACGTGTGCGCAAGCCCCTCCGTCTGCAGCATCTGGGCGACGCCGTACATCAGGCCCAGCACGATGCCGGCGTGGAGTTCGCGGCGGGGGAGCGTGCGCACCCGCGGCCAGAACATCACCAGCATGATCACCGCCGCGGCGCTGAAGCGCACGGCCAGGAAGTCGACCGACGGGATGGTCTCCACCAGGTCGCGGATCATGAAGAACGTCGACCCCCACACCGCAGTGATGGCGATGAGGGCCACCGTGGCCAGCCGCCGGGTGCGCCTGTCGCGGGTGTCGGCGGCGGCGTCCGGGGCGAGCGTGGCGGGGGGCTGGGTCACGCGGTCGGAGTCGCTTTCGGCGGGGCGGGGAGGGGCGCGGGCGCGCCGGGGCATCGTGCCAGGTGGCGCACGCGCCGGGGCGGGATATCGTGGGGGCGCCCGGCCATCCGACGAGGACCCGCCCGTGAACGCTGACGTCGACGCCTACATCGCCCGCGCCTCCTCGTGGGGGCCTGAGATGACGGCCCTCCAGCGCATCCTGCTGGACCTGGGCCTCACCGAAGAGATCAAGTGGCGCAAGCCGACGTACGTCCACGAGGCCGGCAACATCGCGATCATGCAGCCCATGAAGGACGTGCTGGGGCTGATGTTCTTCAAGGGCGCGCTGATCGACGACCCCGACGGGGTGCTGCACTCGCAGGGTGAGGAGTCGCGGTCGGCGATGCGCATGGAGTTCACGTCCGAGGCCGACGTGGAGGGCGCGCGCGGCGCGATCGGGGGCCTGGTGGAGCGGGCCGTCGAGGCCGCCCGGGACGGGCGTGAGCCGGAGCCCGCCGCCGAGCCGGACCCGGTGCCCGAGCTGGCCGAGGCCTTGGCGCGTGACCCCGAGCTGGCGGAGGCGTTCGAGGGCCTCACCCCCGGGCGTCGCCGCGAGTACCACCTGTACTTCGCCTCGGCCAAGAAATCCGAGACACGGGCGGACCGGGTCGCGAAGCTCGCCCCCAAGATCCTGGCGGGCAAGGGCATGCGCGACCGATAGCCCCCGAGCGGGCGGTCTTGTGCGAGCGCATCGTCGTCTATTTCGCCGCGTGATTCGCACCGGAATGGCGTGTCCAAGACGTTAAGCGCGCCTGCCCGCGCGCCGATTCGCAGTGCATGAAAACGTCTCGCGCCCTCGCGTTCTCCCTCGCCGCCGCCGCGGCCCTGCCGGCCGGCGCCTCCGCCGCCGCGTTCACCACCGTCATGTCCGGTCCCTGGACCAGCGCGTACACCTGGTCGGCCGACGGCGAGTCCGGCGTGCCCGGCGTCGGGGATACCGTCACCATCGCAACGGGCAACACCGTGGGCCTGATGAACGACACGTCCATCGGCGCGCTGACCGTGGCACCCGGCGGCGAGGTCGCCGTGGGCGGCAACACGCTGACCACCACCGGCCTGGCCATCACGTCGTCATCCACGGCGGGCAAGGTCACATCGGACGCCAACGGCTCCGTCGTCGTGAATGGCGGCCTCGACCTGGGCAACGCCAGCATCACCGGCGCCGACGTCACGGCGACGCCGGGCACCGCGGGCGTCGTGTTGCGGGGCTCGGCCTCCGTCACCAAGACGCTCACCGTCGCCGGCCCCGCGACCGTCACGTTCCAGCCGCGCGCGGTGAACGCCACCACGCCGCTGCTGACGGCGGGCGCATTCGCCACCACGGGCAACGTCACCGGGGTGGTCTCGTGGGCCGACGTGACGCCCGCCAACGGCGACAAGGTGTCGCTTGTGTCCACCACCACGGCGCTCAGCGGGTTCACGGTGAGCGGTGGCGATCGCCACACCGTCGCCGCCACGGCGACGTCGTTGACGGCCACGTGGAGCAATCCCCCCGCGCCGACGGCCACGGACTCCCCGAAAGTGACCCTGCGCGACGGCA
>CAUJCX010000063.1 GCA_963169235.1 Actinomycetota bacterium
CCTGCCCGACACCACCGCCCTGCTCGCCAAGGCATCAGGCACCGGCTGGAAGACCGCCGGCACCGCCGACAAGCTCGGCGTCTACACCCTGCCGCTCACCCCCGTCGACGGCTGGGCCGTCAACTGCGAGAGCCTCACCCCCGGCGGGAAGGCCATCGACACCATCGTCGGCAAGATCGGCTGCACCAAGGACGCCATCACCCTGGTGCCCCTGTACCCCACCAAGGGCGAGAACACCTGGAAGGGCGAGCTCACGCTCACCCACGGCGCTGCCAGCATCAAGGCCTCCATCAACCTCACCACCACCGCCGACCAGATCCCGCCGGCCGACGCGGCACCCCCACCGCTGGACGCCCCCAAGCTCAACGCCGACGGCACGATCACGTGCCCCACCGGCTCGAGCGTCACCAACCTCAGCACCGGCACCATCACGCAGAAGCAGCCCGCCACCTTCTGGGACAAGTTCGTCTTACATTTCACTGGCCCCGGCAACGGGAACTACACGCCGCCGACGGACGACCCGAATCAGCAGTTGGCCAAAAGGGGGCCATGACGGTGCCCGCCAACGACATCATCAACCGCATGAACCAGAAGCAAACCGAGCTGGACAACCAGAATTGGAACGTTTACCAGCCGATCACGGTGGACGAGTACGGGCGGTATGTGGTGGGCGGCGTGCCGATTGGTGAGCCCCCTCCCACGGCGCAGACGTGCACGCAGGACACCACGGGTGCCACCACCACCAACGCGGTGATCTCCAGCGGCACGGCGACGCTGACCGCAAACGCGACCCTCGGCGGCAGGTTCGACATCACGACCGTGCCCCGCGGCATCTCCAAGGGCCTCCCCACGAAGGCGAGCAGCAGCCGGGAGGCCACCGGCACCGTTGCCGCCGCGCGCACCACGCACACGAAGCGCGCCAAGCGCCTCAACGTGCCGGTCGCGATCGTGCTGCTCGACCGTGTCGGCAAGGGCAAGAAGGCCCGCATGAAGGCCATCCGGCTTCAGGTGATCGGCGTCACCAACGGGACGACCCGCCTCGGGCTTCGCAAGCGGGTCGTCGTCGGCGCCAAGACGGTCACGATCACGAAGACCGTCACGGTCAACGGAGTCGCCAAGAAGGTCCGCACGACCATCAAGGTGCCCAAGCGCATCGCGATCAGCCGCCACGCCCGGGTGGCAGTGGTGATGCTCCGGCCGCGGGGTAAGAGGCTCTACGCCACCATCGGGATGTTCCCCCGCTAGGCACGGCACACCCACCCCCGTGCGGCATTCCCCACGGGGGTGGCTCTCCATCGGCGAGACTGCGCGCGTGAAGAACGCACTCCACCTCCGCGTCCGGGGCCGCGTGCAGGGCGTCGGCTACCGGGCATCGATGTGCGACGAGGCCCAGCGCCTGGGGGTCTCGGGCTGGGTGCGCAATCGGCACGACGGCAGCGTGGAGGCCGTCGCATGGGGGCCGCCGGACGCGGTCGCCCGGCTCGTGGTGTGGGCCGGCCACGGGCCCCGCTGGGCGTCCGTGGACGCCGTCGACACCCGCCCGGCCCGCGACGACGAGGCCGCACCGGACACCACGCACGGGTTCGCGACCCGGCCCACGGCGTGACCCTCACGCTCGTGCCCCTCACCCGGGCGCTGATGCACGCGCGCCTCGACGCCAACGCGTTCACGTGGCCGTGCGTCCTGCCGGCCGGGGCGCGCGACGTGCGCTTCGGGCCGGAGTGGCCCGGCGACGCCCTCGTGCTGTATCCCGGCCTGGTCGCCGCTGGCGCCCCGGTGAACGACCTGACGTTCGTGATCGTCGCCGTCGACGCCCGCGAGGCGGTGGGCCAGATCGGCACGGCCGGACCGCCCGACGGCGGCGAGGCCGAGATCGGCTACGGCGTGAACCGCTCGTGGCGGGGGCGCGGCATCGCCACGGCGGCCGTGGGCCTGCTGCTGGACGCGCTGGCCGCCCACCCGGACGTCACCACGGTCACCGCCCGCACCGCCGTCGCGAACCCGGCCAGCGGGCGGGTGCTGGAGAAGAACGGCTTCACCCCCACCGGGCGCGCCGAGAGCGCCTGGGACGGAGAATTGATCGTGTGGACGCACCAACCCGACACACATGCCCGCCGCGAGGGTTGTGAGGGTGAACGCCCCGCCGGTTCTTGACGATGACCACCCACCACATATCATCTTTGGTATGACACCTGACCAGCCCTCACGTGCAGAGATCCTCGCGTCGCTCGAGCGCGTCGAGGGTGCCGTCGCCGACCTGCGCCGCCTGGTGGACCAGCAGGGGGCGGACGCGGCCGCCCCATCCGCGGCGGTACCGCCCGGCCCGGAAACCGCCCCGGAGCCGGCGCCGCAGCCCGCCCCGGCGGCCCGCCCCGCGACCCCCGCGGCGTTCCCCCCGCCGGTGGCGACCTCGCCTCCGCGGCCGTCACCGCTGCCGGCGTTCCCGTCCCCCCAGGGGGCGTCCCGCGCGGCCGCGAGGGCGCCGGGCGCGCGAGCTCCACGCACGAGGCGCAGCACCGAGCAGTGGATCGGCGCCAACGCCTTGGCGGTCATCGGTGGCGGGGCCGTGCTGTTGGGCATCGTGTTCTTCGTGGCCATCGCCATCCGCCGCGGGCTGATCCCGCCCAGCGTGCGCATGGCCGGGGCGGCGCTCACGTGCGCGGGCCTTCTGTGGCTGGCCGACGTGCTGCACCGGCGTTTCCCCGACGGACCGGTGATCCCCCGCGTGCTCACCGTGATCGGCGTCCTCGGCGGGTACGCCACGCTGCTGGGCACGGTGGTCGGGTTCGAGTTGCTGCCCGATTGGACGGCGTATCCCCTGGCCGCCGGCATCGCCGCGGCGGGCGTGGTGATGGCGTACCGGCTGGGTGAGGCGTGGCCGGCGTCGCTCGCGATGGGCCTCGCATCGTTCGCGGCGCTCAGCTGCATCGATCATCACTACGGCGTATCGGCCGTGTTCGCGCTGCTGGTGCTGGTGGCGGCGGGCGAGCTGTCGCTGCGGCTGGGCCCCGCGCACGTGTGGGGGCTCTCGGTGCCCGGCGCGGTGCTGGCCGCGGCCATGTACGCCGACCCGGCGTCGGCCGCCGACGCGCCCCCGCTGGCGCCGGGGCTGGGGATGCTGACCGCCGTCGCGCTGGTCACGGTGGCCCTGGCCATCGTGCACGACCTGCAGCGGCGCCCGGGCCGGCTGGCGCGGGCCGCGCTGGTGCTGCTTCCGTCGATGGCGCTCGTGGTCGCGCTGACGGGCCACGAGGCGGCGGTCGACGCGCACCGTCCCGGCCTCGGGGACGCCTGGGTGCTCGGGCTGGGCGCCGCGTACCTCGCGGTGGGCGTGGGCCTGTACCTGGTCTCGCGCCGCCTCATCGGGGGCCTGGTGGCCGCCATCGGCTTCGCCCAGATCGGCGTGGCGTTGGGGCTGATCCTCGACGGCCCCGGCCTCACCGTCGGATGGTGCGCCCAGGCGATGGTGGCCGCATGGGCGGCGGCGCGCCTGGCCGACCGCCGGCCGCTGGCGGCAAGCGCGATCGCCCTGGTGGCGGCCGCGGTGTCGGCTCTGGCGGTCTCCCCCGCCCCCGACGCGCTGGTGGAGGCGGCACCGGACGTCACCCGGGGCGTCATCGCGCTGGTGGCCCTTGCCGTCGGCCTGGTGGGCACCACGTACCTGGCCCGCGGGTGGCTGGCGTCCGATCAGATCGCGGTGCTGTACGCGGCGGGAGGCGTGGTGGGGCTCTTCAGCCTGTCGGTGGCGCTCACCCAGGCCCTCGGCGCGTCCGACCAGTCCACCCAGGTGACGCTGAGCGCGTGCTGGGCGCTGGTGGGCCTGGCGGGCGTCGTCCTGGGCCTGCGCCACCGCGTCGCGGCGGTGCGGGTGGGCGGTCTGTGCCTGTTGTACGCGGCCCTCGCCAAGCTGGCGCTGTTCGACCTGCGTGAGCTCGACTCGCTCAGCCGGGCGGCGTCGTTCGTGCTGGTGGGTGCCCTGGCCCTGGGCGGCGCGTTCGCCTACCAGCGCCTGCAGACCCGCATGCGCCCCGAGGCGTCCGCCGCCGCCCCGGGGGACCGAGGGCCCACCGCGAGCGGCTGACGGGTCGCACCCGCCCCGCGTCGGCCGGTGTGACCGTCGCCGACGGCGCGCGGCGGGTGAGGTTCCCCGCTCCCCGCACGCGACCACAACGACAGAAACGCTATCTCGCATTTGACGGTGCTCAAGTGTGCGGATGCACGGGCCGAGGGGGACCCATGAGACTCTCTCGAGCCCTCGCGCTCACCCTTGCCGCCGGCCTCGCCCTGCCCGTCGCGGGCCACGCCGCCACCTACGACAGCATGCGCAGCGGCACCTGGTCCGACATGTCCATCTGGAACCGCGGGGACGGGGTTCCCGGTGTGGGTGACACGGTCAACGTGCGCAACAACAGCACCGTCACCCTCACGAGCGACACAACGCTTCACAACCTCGCCGTCTACCCGGGCGCCGAGCTGA
This sequence comes from Actinomycetota bacterium, assembly GCA_963169235.1. GTDB lineage: Bacteria > Actinomycetota > Thermoleophilia > Miltoncostaeales > Miltoncostaeaceae > JAGQUM01. The sequence goes on from CAUJCX010000063.1 coordinate 4,478, forward strand.
AGCTGGCCGGCTACAACCTCACCGTCGACGGCCTGTCGATCAACCTTCCCGGCGCCGTCGCCGGCACGATCACGTCGAGCTCGACGGCCGCCATCGCCGTGAACGAGACGCTCGACCTGGCCGATGCCAACATCACGGGCGCCAACATCACCGTGACCCCCGGGCTGTCGGGCGCCGTCACCTTCTGGGGCCACGCCTCCATCCCCGGCACTCTCACCATCAGCGGCCAGGGCACGGTCAAGTTCCGCCCCGCGACGCTCAACGACGCCACCCCTGTGCTGAGCGTCGGCACCTTCACCCGCACCGGCAGTCCCCTCGCCACCGGCCATCTGGACTGGTCGCTCGTACAGCCGCCCCAGACGACCACCGGCCCGAGCTACGGCGACCAGGTCAACCTGATGAGCGCCACCGGCAGCGTGAACGGGTTCACGGTGGTGCAGGGATCGGACGAGACGGTGACGGCGACGAACACGTCCGTGAAGGCGACGTGGATCTCCTCCACCAGCACCGGCGCGGCACCCGTGAACATCGCCGTGCCCACCGTCACCGCGCCGGCCCCGCCGCACCCGGGTGACGCGCTCACCTGCACCCAGGGCACCTGGACCAACGCGTCCGGCTACACGTATGCGTGGACCCGCGACGGCGTCGACGTCCCCAACCAGAGCAGCCCGTCGTACACCGTGACGTCTGCGGACGTCGGCTCCGCCCTGGGGTGCTCGGTGGTGGCCTCCGGCGCGGGCGGCACCGCCACCGCTCGCAGCGCGGCGACCGAGAAGGTCACGCACCGCCCCCCCGCGAACACGGCGGCCCCCACCCTTTCGGGCCCCTCCCCGGTCCGCGCCGGCGACACGCTCACGTGCAGCCAGGGCACGTGGAGCGATGCCACCACCTACACGTACGCCTGGACCCTCGACGGCGCCACCATCGCCGACGAGAGCAGCGCGACGCACATCACCGGCGCGAACGACGCCGGGCACTCCGTGGCCTGCTCGGTCACGGCCACCGGCCCCGGCGGCAGCGTCGCGGTCGCGAGCACCCCCGTCGCCGTCGCGGCCCTGCCCCACGATCTCCTGGGCATGGCATCGGGTACCGGGTGGAAGACCGCGGGGAGAGTCGACAAGCTCGGCGTCTACACGCTGCCGCTGGCCCCCGCCGACGGATGGTCCGTCATCTGCGCACTCATGACCCCCACCGGTGGGGCCATGGATACCGCCATCGGCAAGGTGGGTTGCTCGAAGGACGCCATCACCCTGGTGCCGACCTACCCCGCCACGGGCGAGACCACCTGGAGAGGCCGGCTCCCACTCGTCCACGGCACCACCGTCATCACCGTCCCCCTCACGCTGACCGTCACGGCCGGCCAGGCTCCGTCGGCCGATGCGGCGCCCACGCCCCTCGCGGCCGCGAACCTCGGCCCCAACGGCGTGCTGACGTGCGGTTCGGGCTCAAAGCTCACCGATTTCCTCATCCGCTCCATCAGCCAGAAGCAGCCCAGCGGTCTGTGGGGCGTGTTCCTGGTGCAGTTCACGGGCGCCACGGTCCAGACGAAGGCGTACTGGTCGAACTACACGCTGCTCAACTACCAGAGCCTTCTTGAGGCCAGCCCGACCTCGTTCTTCGCCCCGTACTGGCAGGAGCGGATCGCTCGACTCCAGCAGCAGATGCAGGAGCAGCTCGCCGTTAACAGCAGACCGTCGGTGCAGGCCTGCACGCAGAACGGCACGGGTGCCGCCACGACCAACCCGGTGCTCTCCAGCGGTGACGCGTCGCTGACCGCCGACGCGACCGGCAACGGCGACGTCACCGTCACCACCGCGAACCGCGCCAGTTACACGAAGATGGGCACCAGCCGGGAGGTCACCGGCACCATCGCCGCCGGGCGTACCTCGCGCACGAAGCGCACCAAGCGCCTCAACGTGCCGGTCGCGATCGTGCTGCTCGACCGGGTCGGTAAGGGCAAGAAGGCCCGCATGAAGGGCATCACGCTTCAGGTCGTCGGGCTCACCAACGGCAAGACATCCCTGAAGCTGCGCAAGCGGGCGGTCGTCGGCACGAAGACCGTGGTCGTCACCAAGAACGTCACGGTCAACGGCGTCACCAAGAAGGTCCGCACCACCGTGAAGGTGCCCAAGACCATCACGCTCAGCCGCCACGCCCGTCTGGGGATCGTGATGCTGCAGCCGATCGGCAAGAAGCTCGTGCCCACCATCGGGACGTTCCCCCGCTGACGCACCGCGTGGGCGGCCTCGAGTCGCGGGGGGGGGCCCCCCGGGGGGGGCCCCGCGGGCGGGGGGGGGGGGGAGGGCGGGGGGGGGGGGGGGGGGGGGGCCCCC
>CAUJCX010000064.1 GCA_963169235.1 Actinomycetota bacterium
CGCGGCGATCACCTCGCTGATGCTGGTGGGCAACGGCGGGAGTTCTGCGAGTGACGCGGCGATCTCGTCGGGGGTGACCCGTGCTGTGCTGGCCATGATGCCTCGTGGTCGTGTGTGGTGGTCCTACGCGGCCTGGAGCTCTTCGTTGCGACGCTCCACGAGCGTCTTCCACGCCTCGCTCAGGCTCTCGATGTCGGAGACGACCTCGAGGATGTCGGTGCGCTCCACGACCGGCGCGGCGATACGCCGCATCAGGTAGTCGTAGATGGCGGCAAGATGGCGGCCCATCGGACCGGCTTCGTGGTCGATCGTGCGGTCCAGCTCGACCAGGATCGCGCGTACGCGCTGCACGCTCTCGACGGCCAGATCGTCGCGATCGTCGTCGAGGTGGGCGACGGCCTCACGGCCGAACTTCGCGGCGCCGTGGAAGAGCATCAGCACGAGCTCGTCGGGGCGGGCGGAAAGGATCTCTTCCGGGGTCGGATCGTTGTGCACCGAGTTCTCCTCGATCTACAAGAGAAAGTGGTTGAACGCGGGGATCCGTCCCCTCCAATGATTTCGCCCGGCGGTCCGCGCCGGCAGAGTCATGTTCGGCGCGCGGCACCCATTACTTGAGTGCCGCGGTGCCGGCGCTGGGCCGGCGCCACCGGTCAGTGCGCCTGGTCGACGTACGCGCTGTGGGTGGCGGGCGCCACCTGGTAGCCGCGCAGGGCCTCCCGGCCGTGGCCCACGCCGCCGAGCTCGCGACCGACCTGGCTGCGGATCTCGGCCGCAACGCGCAGAAGCGCGTCCTGGTCGGCCGTGATCTCGGTGACCAGGCGCTCCGCCGTCTGCCGGTCGGCGCCGGACAGGCCGGCGGCGTCCAGGGACGTGAGGCGGCCGTGCACGACCTGACGCTCGCGATCGAGATCGGCCAGCCGGGCGCCGTCGGCGTCGACGAGGGCCTGACGCTGCATCACCTGGAGCTCACGGATGCGCTCCAGGTCAGCCAGCAAGGTTGACTCCGACGACCGGGCGGTTCTGCGCCACGTCCGGACGCGGCGTGTTGGCGATCTGCGCCCACGAGGAACGCAGGTCGGACAGCATGCCGATGACGCGACCCAGCTTGGCGGGGTCGTTGCGCACCCGGGCGTCGATGACCTCGTCGTGGCACCAGTCGTAGATCGACGCCAGCCGCTCGGCCAGGTCGCCCTGCGTCATGTCGAGCGTGCAGCGCAGCTCGGTGATGATGGCGAGGCCGCGGTTGACACGGTTGTTGCCCAGCTCGATCTCCCCGCTCTCCATCGCGGCGCTCGCCTGCGTGAAGAACCGGATCATCCCGTCGTACAGCATCACCACGAGCTGGCCCGGCGTGGCCGTCTGCACGTTGCGCTGGGTGTACTGACCGTAGTTGGGTTGCACGACGCTCCTTGGGGTGAGAAGTGCCCGCGTTCCGTGCGGGCCGGGGACATCTACCGGGGAGCGGTCGCCCGCTCCCCGGCTGGGGTGGTGAGCAGCCTGTGGGCTAGCCCCGCATCTTCGACAGGAACGACGCGGCCTGGTTGTTCATCTGGGCGATGGCGGAGTCCATCGCCGCGAACTGGGCCTTCAGGCGCGCCTCGCGGGTGGCGAGGGTGTCGTTCATGCGGTCGATGCGGTCGTTGAGGTCGCGCACGCGGCTGCCGTAGCCCGTCAGGCGGTCCGCGATCGATCCCTGGCTGAACTGCTTGGCCAGGTCATCGATCTGACGCGCGATGCCGTCCGCGGCGGACGTCGACGAGTTGTCGCCGTCGCTGGCGCCGAACACCTTGCGCAGCGCGTCGGGGTCGGCCTTCAGCGCCTCGGACAGCTTGCCGGCGTCCAGGGTGATCTGGCCGTCGCGGGTGGTGTCGAGCCCCAGGTCGAACATCGTGTTGCGGCCGTCCGGCTGCCCCTGCACCGCGTTACCCAGGACGCCACGGAACTGGCTCTGGATCTCGCGGAACAGCGAGTCGCCCTGCAACGTGCCGGCCGTCTTGGTGGCGGCGTCGTACGCGGTGACCTTGCTGATGTTGGACTGCAGGTTGTTGTAGGCGTCGACGAAGTCCTGGACCTTCTTGGTGATGGCCGTGTCGTCGTTGCCCACGGTGACGACGGTCGAGCCCTGGGCCTTCAGCGACAGCGACACGCCGGTGACCGCGTCGGAGACGTCGTTGCTGCTGCTCGTCACGGCGACGCCATTGATGGTGAGCTTGGCGTCCTGGGCGGCCTGCGTCGTCGTGGCGCCGAGCGCCGCGGCAGCCGAGCCGCCGAGCGTCACCTCGCCCGCCGAACCCGTGGACTTCGAGACGAACACCAGACGGTCGTTGATGACGCTGGCCTGGGCCCCGACGCCGTCGGTCTTGTTGATGCGGTCGGCGAACGACTGCAGCGTCTCGCCGGCCTGGACGCCGATCGACACCGTCTTGCCGCCCACCGTCACGTCCAGGCTGTTGCCGGCGGTGAGGGTGGCACCGGCGGTCGACGCCATGGTGTGGGTCTGGGCCAGCTGTGAGACGTTGACGTTGTAGCTCGCCGACGCCGCCGACGTGCTGGCGGTGGCCGACAGCAGCTTGTCGTCACCCGACGTCGCCTTCATCGACACCACGGACGAGGTGTCGCTGAACAGCGCCTGGGCCTTGGTGCGAAGCGTGCTCAGGTAGCCGTTGAGCTCCTGGACGACGTTCTTCTCGGTGTTGACCTGCTTGATGGTGTTCTGGATCTTCGTCAGGGGCTGGCGCTCGAGCTGCATGAGCGCGGACACCATCGAGGCGGTGTCCAGCCCCGATCCGACGCCGCTGAACGACAGCGCTGGGCTGCTGGTACTCATCACACAATCCTTTGTGTTTATTTCGTGGTATCGATCACAAGCCCACGGCCTTCGAGCGCAGCCACCGTGTCCAGCACTTCGCGCGGCGGGGTCTGACGGATGATCTCCCCCGTGTCGCGCTGGTACATGGTGATGACGACGCGCCTGCTGGCCTCGTCGATCCAGAACCTCGCCAATACATCGTCAGACGCGACGTCGAACTTGACCGGTTCGGGCAGATCCTTCCCGAGTTGCTTCGGCGCGTCCGCGGGTTTCGTATGGGGACGCGGGTCCGGGCGGATCTTGGGTTCGCTGTTCACCTCGCGCTTCATGCTCTTGAGGTACTCGACGAAATCGCCCGCGCGGGGCGCTGTCGTCGCCGCGACCTCCTGGGCCGCGCGCTCGTGCTCAGCATGTCGCGCAGGTACCGGCTTCCCGGGACCCGACGCTGAGGTGGGCCCCGAAACGATGTTGACATCCATGTCACACCCCGTTCCGTAACGCCCCGCTCCGGGAGGGTCCCGAAAGCGGCTTTGAGGATTCATCGGCACGAGACCGAAAACACTAAAGGGGCTCTTGCGAGCCCCTTCGGTGGGTGATTCCTCGCTGCGGGCCGCGGCCCGGCGCGCAGGTCACTTCGTGGCGGTGGCGTCCGCCATCATCTGCAGCGACTCGCCCAGCTCGCGCAGCATGGTGGAGTGCGGCCACTCCCGCAGGCCGTCGTTGAGAACGTCGGCGGCCTCGGCGTACCGTCCGTCCTGGCCCATGAACGTCGCCAGATCCACGTACCGCGACTGGTTCTCGGCGTCGCTGTCGAGCGCGGCGCGGAAGAACGTCTCGGCGTCCTCGCGGAAGTCCTTGGCGACGCACAGGCGCGCCAGGGCCTCGAAGGCCGCCGTCGACAGCTCGAAACCGTCGGCGCCCGCGGCGCTCACGAGGCACTGCAGGGCCGGGTCGGCGAAGTCGACCTCGTAGAACGCCAGGCCGAGGGCCTCGTCCACGGCGGGACGGTCGGCGGCGTGCGCCAGCAGCACCGGGACGACGTCGTTGACCGCGTCGAGCGCCTTCATCTGCAAGAGCGCACGGCACATGTCGAGCAGGATGAACGACACCTTCGCGGCGTCCACGCCCTTCGGCATCGCGCCGGTGACACCCGCGCGGGCGTCCCGGGCCAGCCGCCAGGCGGCCGCCCACGACGAGCCGGCGAGCTCCTCGCCCACCGCGATGCCGGCGTCGACCGCCGCGGCGTCGCCCGCCGCGACACCCACCAGGCAGCGGCGGGCCGCGGCCGGTCCGTACGTGTCGCTCGTCGCGGGGATCTCGTCGAGGGTCGCCAGCGCCTCGTCGAAGCGGCCGAGCGCCGCCAGGCACTGGGCCCGCGCCACGCGGGCGCCGTGGAGCGTGGGCTCGAGGCCGATGGCCTCGTCCAGCAGCACCAGCGCGTGCGCCGGGTGACCCTCGGTCTGCAGCACCTCGGCCGCGCCGTGCAGCGCGTCCACGCGCCGCTTCTCGGGCATCAGCGACCGCATCACGTTGACGGCCTCGTCGGGGTCGGACCCGCTCAGCACGATCTTGGCGAGCGCCACGAACGGCGGCGAGAAGTAGGACGGGCTGGTGGTGACGGCCTTGCGATAGCACGCGACCGCGCGCCGCACGTCGCCCATCTGGTGGTGGATGCTGCCCAGGGCGTGCCAGCCGATGAACGAGCCCATGCCCCACTGGGCGATGTACTCCTCGCCGTCGTGGTCACCGAGCTCGATCGCGCGCCGGAACGACGCGATGGCCGCGCGGTACTGGTTGCGGTTGCTGTACACCTGGCCCTCCAGGTACACGAGGTCCGTGTAGCCCGGGTACGCCTCGATGGCGTCGCGCAGCACGTCCAGGGCCTCGTCGTACTGCTCGGTGTCGAGCAGGCAGGCCGAGAGGTTGCGCAGCAGCAGCGACGCGAAGTTCATGCGCATGTCGGGGAGCGCCTTGAAGGCACGCCCGAAGTACTCGATGGCCATCGCGGGCTTGAACGCGCGCTGGAACTCGACGCCGGCGTTGAACAGCACGAACGCGTCGTCGGGGTGGCGCCGCACCTCGGCGAGCGCCAGGCGCATGTTGCGTTCCTTCTTGTTCTTCGAGACCGTGGCGTCGTTGAGGTACCCGTAGTGCAGCAGCTCGACGGCGATGAACCGGCTGCGCTCGCGCGTGGGGTCGACGGCGGCGTAGACCTGCTCGTGGAGGGCGCCCGAGTAGCGGTGGGTCGGCTTGTTGCGGAACACGCGGAACGCGGCGTTGACGACGGCGTCAAGGCCGGCGTGCTCGCCGACGTAGTTCACCTCGCGGAGGCTGTAGCCGTCCATCAGGGTGTCCTCGAGCAGCGGCCGCAGCGCGGCGCCGTTGACGAGCTCCTCGTCGGCGTCCATCACCAGGATCCAGTCGCTGGTGGCGGCGTCGATGCCGGTGTTGCGGTGGTGGGCGAAGTCGTGGATCCACGGCTCGTGGATGATCTTCGCGCCGTAGCGCTCGGCGATCTCGATGCTCGAATCGGTGGAGCCGGTGTCGACGATCACGATCTCATCGACAACGCCCTGCACCGAGTCGAGGCAGCGCACGAGGTGCTCCTCCTCGTCCTTCATGATCATGCACAGCGACAGCGTCTGCGTGCGCTCCACGGGCTGCGCGTCGTCCGCGCTGGTGATCCTGAGGCCCATTCTGTCCTCTCCACGGTTGTTCGTTCTCGTCGGACGCCCCCTCTTGTGGGGTCGGGGGCGGGGTTCTGTCGGACGCCCCCCTTGTCGGGACGGGGGGCGTGGTTCTTGAGCGGCGGGGCCGCTTAGGGGCGGGAAATCGCCGCTTGTACGCGCATGACCCGGCGGGCGAGGTTGCGGCGCACGTCGACGGGGTTCGCGACGTACGCGCCCAGCCCCGCCAGCATCGACGCGTAGGGGCCCGCGTCGGTGTCGCTCTCGTCGTGCCAGGCGAGGACCGTCAGGCCGGCGTCGTCCAAGAGGCCGCGCAGGCTGTTGGCGGTGTACATGTGCGTGGGGTGGT
>CAUJCX010000065.1 GCA_963169235.1 Actinomycetota bacterium
GGTGGCGACCAGGTCGACCACCGAGCCGTCCGGCACGGGCACGCGCAGGGCGATGCCGTCGAGCTTGCCCTTGAGGTGCGGCAGCACCTCGCCGATGGCGCGGGCGGCGCCCGTCGACGTCGGGATGATGGACAGCGCGGCGGCGCGGGCGCGGCGCAGGTCGGAGTGCGGCAGGTCGAGGATGCGCTGATCGTTCGTGTACGCGTGGCACGTGGTCATGAAGCCCTGCTCCAGGCCGAACGCGTCGTCCAGCACCTTCGCCACGGGCGACAGGCAGTTGGTGGTGCACGACGCGTTCGAGATGACGTGGTGCTTGTCGGGGTCGTACTCCGCGTCGTTGACGCCCAGGCAGATGGTGATGTCGGGCTCCGTCGCGGGCGCCGAGATGATCACCTTCTTGACGTCGCCGGTAAGGTGCTGAGCGGCCTGGTCGCGCTTGGTGAAGATGCCGGTGCTCTCCACCACGACCTGCGCGCCGGTCTCGCCCCAGGGCAGCTTGGAGGGGTCGCGCTCGGCGAACACCTTGATCTTGCGGCCGTCGACGGTGATCGACTCGTCGTCGTACGTCACCTCGCCGGGGTAGCGCCCGAACACCGAGTCGTACTTCAGCAGGTGCGCCAGGGTCTTGTTGTCGGTGATGTCGTTGATGCCGACGATCTCGACGTCGTCGTTCTGGGCCGCCACGCGGAAAACGTTGCGACCGATGCGCCCGAACCCGTTGATGCCTACGCGTACGCTCATTGCCACCCTTTGAGACGGAGGTGTGCCGGAACGCGAATCACACTAACAGGGCCACCGTTCGGGAAAGCCCGCAGCGCCGATGCGGTTCTACGGTGCGAGAATGTGGTCCTCGAAACTGGTGTGCATCGCCGTCGCGGCAGCCTCGGTGGCGGGCTGCGGCACCACCGTGCGCGGCGTGCCGCCGCCCCTCCTGGCCGACGTCGGGCGGGGCCACGCGCTGCGGGTGGAGGGCCGCGTGGCCCACGTGGTGGACGGCGACACGCTGGTGGCCCGCGTGGGCGCGTTCGACATGACGGTGCGCCTGCTGGGCATCGACACGCCCGAGACGGTCAAGCCCGGCGCGCCGGTGGAGTGCTTCGGGCCGCAGGCGTCGGCACGCACCAAGGCGCTGCTGCCCGAGGGCTCCGCGGTGTGGATCGAGACCGACGTCGGCGGTGATCGTCGCGACCTGTACGGGCGCCTCTTGGGCTACGTCACGCCCGGCGGGTCGCGCAGCACCGTCAACGCGACGCTGCTGCGCGAGGGATACGCCGACCTGTACGTGTTCCACCCGTCAGCGCCGTTTCACCGGGCGCGCGGGTTCCGCGCGCTGCGCGACGACGCGCGCGCCGCCAGGCGGGGCATGTGGGGCACGTGCCCGCACCCCGAGCAGCGCTGACGGCGCCTGCGCCGGGGGCCGTGGGCCTGTCAACGACGAGGGGCCCCGCGAACGGGGCCCCTCGGTGTACTGCCACCGCCTTACGTCAGGCGGATGATGCGACGTTCACGTGACGATCAGGCCTCGGCCGTGGCGGGCTTGGGCGTGAGCGCGGCAGCGGCCTTGGCCGAGATGAGGCCCAGGATGCAACCGCAGATGAGGGTCACGAACGTGTTGATGGCCACCCACTGCCACGGGGTGGACAGCAGACCACCACCGGCACCGATACCCGCGGTCGCCGGGTCGCCGAGCGACGCGACGGAGCTCTCGGCACCGCCACCACCGGGCACCCAGCCGTCGAGGCCGGTCGCGATCCACCACAGGAACGTGGCGGCGAAGCAGGGGAACGTACCGGCAACGTAGTACCAGTCGCCGGCGATCAGGATGGCGACGAGGATGAACGCGAAGATGCCGACCCAGAGGGCGATGCCCCAGAAGTCGGGAGCGTCGGCGGTCTTGAATGCGAGCGGCATCGTGATGGCCGCGGCCACGCAGCCGAACAGGGCGGCCGTGGCGATCTTGCCGAAGGCGGCGTTGTCGCCACCGGCGGCGAAGAACAGGCCCCAGGCGATGAACGCCGTGGGCAGGATGAGGTGGAAGTTACCCGGCAGACCAAGCTGGCCAGGACCGGCGAGGTTGTCCTGCACCGTGACCCAGTGGAACGAGAAGTTCAGCGAGAACCACGTCCAGATGAACGAGAGCACGCCGATGACGAGTGCAAGAGGGAGAATCGCTTTCGCGCGAGGACCCATGAGGGCTCGACTCCTTTGGATGAAGGAACGCGGCGCGCGGAGAGTGGAAAAGATGAATACGTGCTTCCGCGCGGCACCGAGGCGTAAACCACAACCTCGACGCAACCAGAGCATAACGATGGGCTCGGATTCGTTGCAAGTGTTGCGAACCCGGCACAGCTCGTCTGTGTGACGCGGGCGTTGCGCCGGCCGACGTGGGCGCCGTACCTTCCAGAAGCTCCAGGTGCCGTCAGCGCGCCGCGGACGGGGGCACCAGCACGAACGTGCGCGGCCACCATTTGCCCGTCACCAGCACCCGATCGGCCCGCCGGTCCCACGCGATGCCGTTGAGCACCTCGGGGCGACCGCCGACGGGGAGCCGCCCGCGCAGGCCCGAGAGATCGAGGCGCAGGGTCACGCGGCCGCTCGCCGGGTCGATGACCACGATGTCGTCGCTCTGCCACACGTTGGCCCAGATGCGCCCGTGCACCACCTCCAGTTCGTTCAGGCGCACCACGGGCGTGCCGCCGTCGCGTACCCGGATGCGGCGCAGCACGCGGAACGTCGCGGGGTCGACGACCCGCAGCACCGCCGTGCCGTCGCTCATCACCAGCCGTCGGCCCAGCGGTGCGAGCCCCCACCCTTCGCCCGCGTACGTGCGCGTGCCGACGCGCCGCAGCGTGCGCCGGTCGCGCACGATGGCCGTGCGCTCCTTCCACGTCAGCTGGTACATGCGGTCGCCGATGACGGCCAGGCCCTCGCCGAAGTAGCGCGGCGCAAGCGGTGTCCGCCGCAACACGGCGCCCGTGGCCGGATGGGTCTCGCGCACGTCCGACGCGCCGTACAGGCCGGTCGACTCGTAGATGCGCCCGCGCTGCCACACGAGCCCCTCGGTGAACGCGTCCGCATCGTGGGGCACGCTGCCGACGACGCGGGGCGTGACGCGGGGAGCCCGGGCGACGGCGGTCGCCGACGCCGTGACGGCGACCGCGGCGGCGGTATCCGGGGCGGCCGACGGCGTCGCCCCCGACCCGGATCCGCCCCCGCACGCGGCCAGCGGCAGGGCCGCCAGCACCGCCAGGAACCGGGTCGGCCTCACAGCGGCAGCACCGCCCTCACGACCGTGCCGACGCCGACGGGGCTGGTGACGGTCAGCATGCCGTCCATCACGGCGACGCGGTCGATCAGCCCTGCGATGCCCATGCCGCGGTCGGTGTGGGCGCCGCCGATGCCGTCGTCGCGCACCTCCACGATGAGGCTGTCACCGTCCTGCCACAGCGCCACCTCGGCGTGGGTGCCGTAGCTGTGGGCCGCGACGTTGGCCAGCGCCTCGCTGACCACCGAGTACGCCACGGTCTCCACGGCGGGGGCAAAGCGCGCCTCCGGCGCGGCGCGCACCGTGGTGGGCACGGTCGCCTGGCCGGCGAGCGCGGCGACGGCGGGCGCCAGGCCGTGCTCGGCCAGCGTCGCCGGGTGGATGTCGCGCACGAGGGCCTGCAGCGCCGCCCGCCCCTCGTCGAGGCCGGAGATGGCGGCATCGAGGTGCCCGGAGATGTCTGCCGTGCCGTCGTCGGCGTCGCGGGCCCGGCGCAGGTGGTCGGCCGCGGTGGTGAGGTGGCGCTGAACCTCGTCGTCGAGGTCGCGCCCGATGCGCTGCCGGGCCCGGTCGGACGCCTCGGCCAGCCGCGCCCGGGAGGCCGTCACCTCGGCCACCTGCACCCGCAGCTCGGCCTCGAGGCGGGCGTTCTCGAGCGCCAGCGCCGCCGCCGCACCCGCCCCCGCCACCGAGTCGCCGGTGCGGTCCACCGCCGTGTCGTAGACGATCACCGCCACCAGGGCGCCGTCGCGCTCGACCGGCACGGCCGTGCGCTGCGGCGTCGTCGGCAGGTCGACGGCCTCACCCTCCGCGTTCACGAACAGCTCGCCGTCGGCCACCGGATACACCACCTCCAGCGACGGGTCGCCCAGGCCGTCGGCCAGGATCTCCTGCACGTACAGGCCGCCGGGTGCCTCGGCCAGCCGGTGCACCACGCGCGTGACGCTGTGGCCGGCCACCACGCGGGCCCGCACGAGGCCCACCAAGAACGCGAACGCGACGCCCGCCAGCATCACGTAGCTCACCAGGCGCAGCGTCGCCACCTGCGCGTTCTCGGCCACCAGCGATGACACCAGCGCGTGGGCGCCCCACAGCGCGGCGGCGGCCGCCCCCGTCGTGACCACGGGCTGCAGCTCGCGACGTTGCGGCGCCGTGGCCCGGCGCCAGCGGCGCACCAGCAGCACCACCAGGGCCGCCGTCAGCGACGCGCCACCGAGGGCGAGCCCGACGTTGGCCCACCACGCCACGCGGCTGTTGTCGATGAACACGATCAGGTTCTCGGGCCCGGGGCCGCGCGGGTCGGGGATCAGCGTCGTGGCGATGGCGGTGAGGAACGTGCCCCAGACGGCGGCGGCCCCCACCAGCAGGCGCTCGCTGCGCGACTCGATGCGCCCCGTGGGGAACGTCAGGAGCGCGAAGAACGCGGGTGCACCGATGTTGGCCAGCACCCGCCCGACCGTGTAGACCGCGTCGCTGTTGGCGTTCTGGAGCGCCGGCATGAACCACAACAGGCCCGCTGCGGTCATCAGGCGGCCCATGTTGTTGGACGGACGGCGCGCCCACACCGCCAGGCCCACGCCGCTGAACGCCCACCCCACCAGCACCCGGCCGAGCGCCGCCGTCGACGAGCCCTGGGGTTGGTCGGCCGTGGCGTACAGGGCCAGCGATCCGAGCCCGGCCAGCGCCGACACCACGGCCAGCGCGGCCAGGTGCCACGGCACGTCGGCGATGCGGCCGCTCACCGGGACGCGCCGCTCGCCGGACGGTGTGGTGGTGCCGGCGTGGGCGGTCGGGACGGCCATACGGGCGATTGTGCCCCACCGCCCGGCGCGCGACCAGGCACCCAGGGCCGCGGCGTCAGCCTGAGGGCCGGGCGGCGCTGCCCGCGCCGTCGCGGGCCAGCGCGTACAGGACGTCGGCGAGCGCGAGGGGATCGTGACGGACGACGCTGGAATCCTGCGCCAGGTGGGCGGTCACCACCCGCACCCCGCGCCGCTCGATGGCGTCGCGGTCGACGGTGACGGTGTGCTGCCCCTGCGCCGCGTACGCCGCCACGCCGCCGGGGTCGAGCACGCCCTCGTGGAACACCGCGGCGTCGAGCGCCCCGGGTACGGCGTCCAGCACCCGGGTGACGTGGTCGTGGCCGGTGAACCCCTCGGTCTCCCCCGGCTGCGTCATGACGTTGCACACGTAGGCCCGCACGGCCGACGTGGCACCGAGGGCGCGCGCGATGTCGGGCACGGCCAGGTGCGGCAGGACGCTGGTGAACAGGCTGCCCGGCCCCAGCACCACCAGGTCGGCCCGCAGGATGGCGTCGACGGCCTCCGCGTGGGCCTGGGGCGCCGGGTCGAGCCACACCCGCCGGCACGCACCCACCCCCGCGGCGATGTTGGTCTCG